>JBLMZA010000029.1:0-43355 GCA_050258555.1 Acidobacteriota bacterium
ATGTTGTGAGCGCGGATGGTCTCGAACCATCGACCCTCTGCTTAAAAGGCAGATGCTCTACCGCTGAGCTACGCGCTCGCCAAAACTGTCTTCAAATATAACGATTTTCTGCAATCGATGCAAGAGCATTCTCGCGGCAGAGACGCGAAAGTTCGGGCCTACTGTTCCATCCCAAGCGAAAAGATGTTTTCAAGATCGTGCTTCGAGTAGACCCTGAACGCGATGAGCGTCTCGGATTTCTCGATGCCGTCGATCGCGCGGATCTTCTCGGTGACGAGCTTCGCCAGCTGCTCGTTGTCCGCGACGCGGATGATGGCGACAAGATCGTATGTTCCAGCCACTGAATGCACTTCGGAGATGCCCTGCAGATCGGCAAGCTGTTCGGCCACCGGCGTGATCCGGTCGCGCGCAACGGTCAATAACACAATCGCTGATACCATTTCGACTCCTTTCCTGCTGAATGTCAGTTCTTCGCGCTGCGTCGCATCACATTCCCGATCATCGTGAGCAGCGCGTCAACGGAATACGGTTTGCTGATAAATGCATCGGCCGCCGTGGCCGCCGGCTCAACAAGCTCCGACGTGACGGGCAGGCCGCTCGAGGCGATGATCTTCAATTCCGGCTTCACCGTGCGCAGCGTCCGGATCATGGTGTATCCGTCCATGAGCGGCATCATGATGTCCGTGAGCACCAGCACGATCGACTCCCGGTTGGCTTCGTACGCCGCGAGCGCTTCCTTTCCGTTCATCGCCGCAAGCACGCGGTATCCGTTCATTTCAAGGATCTCCGTCGTCACGTTGAGGATGGACTGCTCATCATCAACAAGCAGTATGCACTCTCCGTTTCCTCCCTGCATCGAAGGAATGGGACCGGGCGTCTTCGCCTCTTCGCCGCCGAAGACGGCGGGAAGGAATACCTTGATCGTCGTGCCCACCGAGAGCTCGCTCGCCACCGTGACGAATCCGCCGTACCCTTTCACGATCGAATGTACGGTCGAGAGTCCGAGCCCCGTGCCGCGCCCCTGCTCTTTTGTGGTGAAAAACGGATCGAAGATCCTGTCGATGATCTCGGGCGGAATTCCGGATCCGGTGTCGGTGACGGTGAAGACGATGTACGAGCCGGTCTTGGCTTCAACATTCAGTCGCGCGAAGTTCTCATCGATGCAGATGTTCTCGATCGCAATGCCGAGCGTGCCGCCGTCCGGCATCGCATCGCGCGCGTTGACGCACAGGTTCATGAGCACCTGATGCACGCGCGTCACGCTGGCGCAGAGCATCCACAGATCATTCGGCACCTGTGTCCGGATCTGAATGGAGCGCGGAAACGTTTCGCGTATCAGGTGCTCGAGCTCGCGCAAAAGCAGCTTCGGATGAAAGACGGTCGTGTCGCCGTCCACACCCTTTGCGAACGTCAGCACCTGCTGCAGAATCTCCTTGCCGCGCGTGGCGGATACTTCGATCGCCGTAAGTGCGCGCTCGCGCCGTTCGCTCTCGAGCTTGGTGCGGAGAATCTGCACCGACAGAATGATCGGCGCCAGCACGTTGTTCAGATCGTGGGCGATGCCCCCGGCAAGCGTGCCGAGACTTTCAAGACGCTGTGCGCGGAGGAACTGCGCCTGCAGCATTTTTGTCTCGCTGATGTCGCGCGCCGCCGAGATGATGACCGTGCGGCCTTTGAACCGCCCGCGTGTCATCATCATCTCCTGCGGAAACACGCTCCCGTTCTTCCTCCGCCCCCACCATTCAAACTGCTGCGGAATCCCGGAGGCAACCTTTTCATAGACCGAGTCGAGATCCACTCCCTCGTTCATTCCCGGCGCTGAAATGAACTCCGACGTCCGGCCGAGAAAATCTTCGCGCGCATAACCGGCCATGCGCAGCGCGCTGTCGTTCACTTCAAGAAATATCCCTGTCAGATCCTGGATGTAGACGGCATTTGCAACCGAGTTAAAGATATTTCTGTACGAATCTTCCGAATCCGGCGGCATGGACGATTCCATGCCGCCTTGTTGAAATTCCATGTGTTCCACTCCCCTTCATTGGACATGCTTACTTCACCAGATCAAGACCGAGCGTCTTTCCCTTCACCAGCGCCGGAACACCGGATTTCATCCACACCGGCATGGGCGCATCCTTCAGGTAGTGGTCGAAGAACTGCATCATGCGGACGGAGAGGTCCTTGCGGTTCCTGCGCTCCATCAGATTGTGCGCCTCGTTGTTGTAGACGAGCATCCACGAGGGTTTGCCCAAACGGCGCAGCGCCGAGAAGAACTCGATGCCCTGGTACCACGGCACGGCGCCGTCGGCGTCGTTGTTCATCATCAGCACGGGCGTGGTGCAATACGGCGCGGCGAACAGCGGCGAGTTGTCGATGTACAGCATCGGCTTTTCCCAGAGTGTGCCGCCGATGCGGCTCTGCGTGTGCTCATACTGGAACATGCGGCTCATGCCCGACTCCCAGCGGATGCCGCCGTAGGCGCTCGTCATGTTCGTCACGGCTGCGCCGGCGCCGGCGGCCGCAAACATGTGCGTGTGCGTGATCAGATAGGCGACCTGATATCCGCCCCAGCTCTGCCCCTGTATGCCGATGCGTGAGCTGTCCACAAACCCCATCGAGATCAGCTTCAGCGCGCCGGGCACGATCGCATCCATGGCGCTCTTGCCGGGATAACCCACTTCATACCGGATGTCCGGAATGAAGACGATGTATCCGTTGCTTGTATAGACCGACGCATTGATCGTCGATGCGCTCGGAGCCGGCGTCCAGTAGCGGTGCAGCAGATCAGAGTTGCGCTCGTAAAAATAAATGATCATCGGATACTTCTTTTTCGGATCGAAGTTCTCGGGCTTGTAGAGAAGGCCGTCGAGCGGCTTTCCGTCGCCGGCCACCCAGTTGATGAGCTCGACCGTGCCCCAGAGATAATTCTTCTGCTGAGGATTCGATTCGCTGATGCGGCGGATGTCGCCGAACGACAACGTCGTCGTATAGAGATCGGGAGCGTCGATGAACGTGCTCTTCTGGAAGCACACGTCATCCGTCTTCTTCGCCTTCATGAGTCCCGAGATGTCGGCGTCGGCCATGTACAGCTTCTTCGGTTCCTGCGCGCCGCCAAGGGCGATCGAGCTGAATCCGGCCGCCTTCGTCGTATAATCGAACGTGCGCAGGATCATCGACTGTCCCGGCTTCACGAAGCGTTCTTCGCTGTCGAGACGCAGATAGCGGTACATCGTGTTGGCGCGGCGTCCCGCACCGGCAGTCAGATTCACCGGCGCGTTCTTGCCCGACGGATCGACGCTCCAGATGTCGTAGCGGTCGTAGACCAGAAACGCCTTGTCGCCTTCGGTCCATCCCGCACTGCCATACGCGTTCGGATCATCCGGCACATCGTTCAGCTCGTTGTAGAGCGGCACGGTGATCTTCTTTGTGATGTTGGTTGTTTCCTCGCTCTTCAGACTGTATGTGAACCACTGCGACTGCTTCTCATCGAACCAGACGATGTACTTCACATCGGGCGAAAGCGACGGACCCGCCTTGAGCTTCTCGAAGAGCTTCTTCCTTGCCCCGTTCTTCATGTCGATCAGATAGACGTCGTTGATGCCTTCGCCTTCCCACGACAGCAACTGTCGGTAGGGCATGCCCGATGTGCCGAGCGCGACGTCGGCATCGCCTTCTCTACCGGGTGCGACAGAGGGAACATCCTCGTCGGCAAGCTGGACGAACGTTTTCTTTTTCAGCTGAATCATGGCCAGATAGGAGCGCTTCTTTTCCTGGTCGAGCTGCTTGAGCTGCTGCGGCTGCAGAAGCGGATCGGTCCAGCTCCACACATCGAGCTTCGCCGTTTCCGATTCGTAGAGCGTCGTATCGTCCGGCATCGGCACCGGGGCCGTGCCGAAGAAGAGTCGTTCGCCGTTCTTCGAGAAGTACACGCGGCCGTTCTCGCTGACGAGCCAGCCGGCGCGCATGCCTTCGGTTGCCGTATCGGCAACGACCGCGGCCTGCTTCTGTTTGGGATTCCAGTAGTAGAGCGCGAAGTAGCGCTGCTTCGCCTTCGATGTGTCCTTATCGGCGACGAAGGCCGCCTGTGCGCCCTCTTCGTCGAACGCCAGCTGTTTGTATGTTCCCTTGCCTGAAGCGAGCGTATCGAGCACGAGTGTCTTCGTGTTGAAGATGAAGACGCCTGCTTTCACGGTCGAATCGCTGCCGGTCGATGCAAAGAGCACGCGTGCTCCGTCCTTCGAAAAGAGATAGTCGGAAACGTATTTGAACGTGGTGTCCTTCCCGGTGGCGAGCTCGCGGATCACGAGCGTCGTTCCCTTCTCCTCCTTCTTGTCCTTGTCATCGGCCGGCGCATCCATCGGCGCGTCGGTTCTCGCTTCGGCTTTCTTTCGGAGCGAATCGGCCGCAAGCGACTCCTTCTTCTTCTTCAGAGAATCGGGCGCGGGCAGCTCTTTTTCGAGCTGGTAGGCGATCCATCCCGATCCCTCTTCGGGGAGCTTGAATGATTTCACGCGGGGGAATTTTACGACCGTCCCGCTGCTGAGCGCAACGATGCCGAGAGAATCCTTCGGCTGATCGTCGGCCTTCTTCTTGTCGATGCGGGCCTGGCGGATATCCTTGTAAAACGGCTTGATTGAAAATGCTGCGAAATCGGAATTCGCCGAGAACTTCGCTCCCGTGCCGCGGGCAATCGTGTCGCAGCGCGATGCCGTGCGATTCAGGAGAATGAGCTGAGCGTCGCCTTCCTGCGGTTCGAGCGTGTAGGCGATCCATGTTCCATTCTGGGAGATCGTTTCACCGCTGATTCTTTTCCATGAGTCATAGACATCGTGCGTGATCGGCTTCTTCGCAGCCTGTTGCGCGAACGAGAGTCCGGCACACACGACGAGAATGAAAGCAAACAGACGTTTCATGTGGATCCTTTACGATAAGTGTACAGTTTTGCAGCAGCACAGAAGCGGCCCCGGAGCACGCCGCCTGTATTGATTGTGGAAAACAGCATTCATGTTCTCATGAACCGCCGGTCGAGTTCCGGCAGCGACAGCTTGACGATCACGGGCCGGCCATGCGGACAGACATACGGCATCGATGTGGCGAAAAGCTGATCGATGAGCGAGCGCATCTCCGCCTCGCTCAGCTTGTCGCCGGCTTTGATGGATGCCCGGCAGGCAAACGACTTCGCAAGATTGTCGCGCGCATCGAGCACCACGCGGTGCTGATTGTTCTTGAATTCGTCGACGATGTCCTGCAGAATCGTCGATTCGCTTCCCGGCTTCACGTCGGGCGGCACGCCTTCCAGCACGATGGTCGTTTTCCCGAACACCTTCAGCTGGAATCCCAGCAGCTCGAGGTCGGGAATCAGTTCCTTGGCGAGCGTGAAGTCGCCGGGCGTGAACGACATCGTATGCGGAAAGAGCAGCTGCTGGGAAGACGGAACGGCATTCTGGAATCTCTGCGTTGCGCGCTCATACAGGATGCGCTCATGCGCCACATGCTGATCGACGATCATCAATCCCGAACGGATCTGCGTGAGAATATACTTGTTGTGAAGCTGCCAGATGGCAACGCTGTCGCTTTGCGCGGCATCCTTGCGGTCGGCCGACAAATGGCGGATATCGGATGAGGCGGGCGCCGGCGCTGCGGCTGCCGAAAACAGATGAGCCGCATCGGCATCGGCCGGCGCGGCGGTATCGGACCCGGCCTGCGGAGCGAAGGCTCCCGGCATGATGGGCGGAAAATTCGGAAAGCGCGGGAATGCCGCATGCTGAAGCGACGATCCCGTTCCCGGAATCTGTCGGGCGGCGTCCGATTCCGCATCACGAAACTCGACGGTCGGAATCATCTCCTGCTCGCCGAGCGCGCGGCGCACAACGGCCATCACGATGCGATAGATGCTCTGCTCGTCGGAGAACTTCACCTCCATCTTCGACGGATGCACATTCACATCCACTTTGTACGGATCGAGCGTGAGCGAGAGCAGATAGAACGGGAAGTTCCCCTTCTCCACCAGATGCTCGTATCCCGAATAGATCGCGTGGGCAAGCGCACGGCTGACGATGAACCGCCCGTTCATGAACAGAAACTGTTCGGCTTTCGACTTGCGAGCGAAGTTCGGCTTGCCGATGTATCCGGAAATGCTGATGAGCTCCGTCTGCTCCTGCACAGGGATGAGCGTGGAAAAATGCCGTTCCCCGAAGAGATTCTTCAGCCGGTCGTCGAGCGTGCCGGGAGGCAGATCCAGAATCGAGTCGCCGTCACTCACGAACGAGAAGGCGATCTGCGGATAGGAAAGCGCGATGCGCTGGATCACCTCATAGATGTGCTTGAATTCCGTGCTGTTCGATTTCAGGAAATGACGGCGCGCCGGGGTGTTGTAAAACAGGTTCTTCACGGCGATGGTCGTGCCGCCGGTCATGCCGGTCTTTTCCTGATCCTGTATCACGCCGTCGGCAATGCGCACGAGCGTGCCGGCATCGTCGGTGCGGCGGCGCGTCTTGAGTTCGACCTGCGCCACGGCGGCAATGCTCGCCAGCGCTTCCCCGCGGAAGCCGAGCGTATGGATATGCTCGAGGTCATCGTATGTGCTGATCTTGCTCGTGGCATGGCGCAGGAATGCCAGCGAGGCATCCTCTTCACTCATTCCATCGCCGTTGTCGGCGATCTGTATGAGCGTCTTTCCCCCGTCGCGGATGGTGACGGCGACCGATGCGGCGTGCGCATCGATCGCATTCTCGAGCAGTTCCTTCACGACGGATTCGGGGCGCTGCACCACTTCGCCCGCCGCAATCTTGTTCGCCAGCGAGGCCGGCAGTATGTTGATGGTCGCGGGCATCAGATCCTTTTCTCGACTCCCAATCCGGGTTTGTCGGAAAGCGAGAGCACTCCCTGGACGTTTCGGACGCCGTCGAACGGATCGTTGGAGATCAGGACGTTCCCGTCCAAATCGGCATAATCGATGAGCGGCGAGAGATGCGCCGCAGCGGCGATGCCGACGGACGATTCGATCATGCATCCGACCATCACCTTCATGTTCAGCGCGCGCGCCGTGTTGATCATGCGCATCGCTTCGCGCACGCCCGTGCATTTCGTGAGTTTGATGTTGATGCCGTCGTACGCCTGCGCCAGCACGGGCAGGTCGGTCAGGCGGATCACCGATTCGTCGGCAATGATGGGCATCGAGATCTTGTCGCGCAGCCACTTGATGTCGTCGATCTGCGACGCCGGCATGGGCTGTTCGATGAATTCCACATTGTTGTCCTGAAGGAACGATATGCGCTCGAAGGCGATCCGCCTGTCCTTCCACCCTTCGTTGGCATCGACTCGGATCACCTTGTCTGTGACCGAACGGATCGTGCGGATCATCTCCTCGTCGTTGTCGAGTCCGACCTTCACCTTGAGGATTGGATATTCCGCGGCTTCGATCACCTTCTGCCGCACGACTTCCGGCGTATCGATGCCGATCGTGAAGGAGCACAGCGGCGTCCGCGCGGGATTCAATCCCCAGAGCCTGTAGAGCGGCACGCCGAGCTTCTTTCCCACCCAGTCGTGCAGCGCGATGTCGATGGCGCATTTTGCCGCCGTATTGTGCTCGGCGGCGCTGTCCACATAGCGCATGATCTCATCGATGAGAAACGGACTTTCAAATTTCGTGAGCTCCAGTCCTTTGAAGAACGACTCGACGGAGTCCTGTGTCTCTCCGTAGCGGGCGTTCGGAGATGCTTCGCCGTAGCCGACAATGCCGTCGTGCTCGAGTTCGAGCAGGACGGTCGGCGTCTTGGTGCGGGCGCTGCGCGAGATTCTGAAAACGTGCTTTAATTCGAGATCGTATCGGTACCAGTCCAGTTTCATGGGATATCCGTCGTTGTGATATGTGCCGGGTGTAGGGAGCGGGGCGGATTATTTTTCGAACAACGCCTCGATGAATTTCTGCGCATCGAACGGCTGCAGGTCGTCGATCTGCTCGCCGACCCCGATGAACCGTACGGGCAGCTTCATCGACTGGCTGATCGACAGCACAATGCCGCCCTTGGCCGTGCCGTCGAGTTTCGTAATGACGAGTCCGGTCAGCCCCACGGCCTGATGGAACTGCCTGGCCTGCTGAATGCCGTTCTGTCCGGTGGTCGCATCGAGCACGAGCAGCGCTTCATGCGGCGCATCGGGCATGCATTTCTGCATCACGCGCTTGATCTTCTTCAGCTCCTCCATCAGGTTGGTCTTCGTGTGAAGACGGCCCGCCGTATCGATGATGACGACATCGGCGCCGCGCGACTGCGCCGACTTCACCGTATCGAACGCGACTGCCGCGGGATCCGATCCCTGCAGCTGCTGAATGATCGGCACCCCGGCCCGCTTCGCCCAGATCTCGAGCTGCTCGTTGGCTGCGGCGCGAAACGTGTCGGCTGCGCCGATCAGCACGTTCTTGCCCGCATTCTTGTAGTTATGCGCCAGCTTCCCGATCGTCGTCGTCTTGCCCACGCCGTTGACGCCGACCACCATGATGACATACGGTTTCTTGTCCGGGGGAATGTCGAAGGGATCCCCGCCGTTGACAAGGAGCGATCCGGCCAGGCCCGATGCGATTTCGCCGCGCACAAGCGCGTCGAGCTCCTCCGGAGTCTCGTAGCGATCCTGCTTCACGCGTTCCTTGATCGATTCGATGATGCGGTGAGAGGCGTCGACTCCCACATCGCCGCCGATCAGAATCTCTTCGAGCTGCTCGAGGAAATCGTCGTCGATCGTTCCCTTCGCAAACACGAGCTTCGTCACCTTCGTGACGATGGCATCGCGCGTCTTGGTGAGGCCCTCTTTCAGCCGAGTCAGTTTGAATTTATCGAAAAAGCCCATAGGATTCTTTTATGATGAATGATGATTCAGGAATTCGGCGCACTCCGGCCGAACAGCATACACACAGGAGCGGGTCACTGTTTCAGAACGTCGTAGAAGCGCTTGCCGTATACGGCCATGGACACGGCCATTGCGATAATGCTGAGCCACAGGCATAGCTGCACAATGACGGCGAATGCCGGGTTGCCCATGAGCGCGAAGACCAGCGTCAGCGCGATGAACACCACCGCCACTTTGCCCGGCATCGTCGATGCGAGCACGATCCCCTTTTTCTGCTTCACATACACCCCGCCGAGAAAGATCACGATATCGCGGGCGATCACGACGATCATATACCACAGCGGAATATCTCCCATGGCAGCCAGCATCACGATAATCGCCGCCACGCAGATTTTGTCGGCAAGCGGATCGATGATCTTGCCGAGCTCCGAGACCTCGTTGAACTTCCGCGCAAAATACCCGTCCAGTGCGTCGGTCACCATGCCCAGCATGATGATCAGGATCGCATACAGCCGCTTGTGCGGCCACGTTGTCAGCAGCAAAACGCCGAGCACCGGAATGAGCAGTGCGATGCGGCTGAGGCTCAAGAGATTCGAGAGAGTGAAAATTTTTTTCGTCATGCACTACCGGATAATGGCAAATTTTCCCATGGTTGATTCGAGCACCGCTCCATTGTCGTCCACGTGCACAAGTCGGTAGATGTAGATGCCCGACGGCACCACGTCCCCCTTGTCCGACCGGAGGTCCCATGTCAGGCCGTCGGGCGTGCTGAGCGTCTCCTGCTCGCGCACTTTATGCCCCGCCGCCGTATAGATCGAGACTTTGCACCGCACCGGAATGTTGACGAACGTGATCTTCTCCTGCAATCCTGTAAGATAACGGAGTGGATTGGGAAAAACAACAGGGTGAGCAAGCGATAATGCATTTATTCCGAAAGAAATGATCTGCCCCTTCCCTTCATTCAGGGGAATTCCGGCTTTACTGATGACATCAGAGGATGCGCTCACTTCCACGCGCAGCCCGAGCGAGGTGAGCGATGCGGGTCCAGGAATGCCAAGCACGACCACGCTCGAATCCGACGGGTCGAGCGACGGCTCCCCGATCTCGAACGCGGCGGCGCTCGTCCGCACCGTGAAGTTCGACCGCTTCAGCGATCCGGCGGCAACGGGCGCGCTGAAGCGAAGGCGTATCATTTTTTCACTCACGAGTTTCGCCTCCACGATGCCGAACTTCTCCGCCGCAACCGTCGTGAGTTCCGTCTGCATGCGCTGCAGCGTATCGTTTTCAATGCCCGAAAAGGCATACAGCCGCTTCATGCGGATGGAATGCGTTCCGGAAGCAAGCGGGCGGCTGAACGTCGCGATCACGCCGAAGGGCGAGGCCGATACGACGGATGCGGCCGTGATCGAATCATCGGCCGAGATGAAGGCCAGCGGAAACAGGGAACGATCGAGTTCTGCGCTGGCGACGATCTTCAGCTGCAGCGGCGAAATGAATTCGACCGAGACCGCGCGCGGCCTCTCCACCGCCTTCACCGCCGCGGCTTCTGAACGCGCGCCTTCTGCCGCATTGACGGCGGCCACGGCGTAATAATAGGTTGTGCCGGATACGACGGAGCTGTCTATAAACTGCGTTCCGCGGACGATCGTGCGGAAGGAAAATCTGTCCGGCACCGTATCCCGATAAACGGCGTGCTCGCTGCCCGGAGTCATCGAACTCCAGCGCACGTCGATCACATGCTCAGAACGCTGCCGCGCCGTCACACCCCACGGAGCCTGCTGTGATGCCGGCGCCGATTGATGCTCGAAGAACCGGACGACTGATCCTGCATGGATGCCGAACTCCTTCGTTCCGTTGCGGTTGAAATCATAGACCAGCGCGGCGTTGGTCTCACCGTTTGCGATCCAGGCGGGATTGTACGTCTTCGATGCGGCATCGTAGCGCACAATGTAGAAATACGGATTGAGCGACATCAGGAGCTGTTCTCCGCCCGGCATCACTGCGCCGGATGAAAGGCCGTTGTCGTTTTCAAAACCCGAGCGGACGCCTGCGACCTTCCGTTCCCATGCCTTCTTCATGACGGCCGGTGTGCCTGCATGCGAAAAGATCCTCACGGTCCAGAAAGGCGCATCGTACTCGCGGTCCTCATTGAGGTCGAGATTGGCATGTCCGGCCGAAGCGATGTCGGCGATGCCGTCCCCGTCGAAATCACCCGATGCAAGAAACTCGCTTGTTTCATACAAACTGCTCGTATCGCTCCAGACAAGCGAGAATGCAAACGGATCCGCCGCGCTCTGCCGGTACATGAGCACATCGCCGTCGTAGTCTGCAAAAACGATCTCCGTTTTTCCCGATCCGGAAAAGTCGCCCGCAAGCGATTTCGGGGGACCGAATTGGTTCTTGGCTTCTCCCGGAAGCGGCGGCGTGGGATCGGGCAGATGCGATGCAAGGGAGAATTTTCCGCCGCCGAGATTTTTATACACGAGATACTCGTTCGAGCTGCGTGCGATGATGTCCTGTTTCCCGTCTCGGTCAACGTCGTAGAACTGGCTTCCCCACACATCGGTCGAATCGCCGAAGACATCGCGCGCGAACATTTTCGCGGCGGCGGCGTCGCTTCCGATCACGCGCGAGATGCCCCGATCCTGTACAAGCGACATGAGCACGCCGTCGCCGTTGACATCGGCCAATCCGCGCGGCACCCAGGCCCGCAAGGCCGAATCGGTCTGGGTAAAAGCGGCGCCGGCAAATGAGAATGCCTTGAGCCGCGAGAAGTCCCCGTTTTCATCATACTGGTTCATGATGATCGTCGGCTTCGCTTTGAATGTGCCGACGGCATCGAGCAGATATCCGGCAGGAAGCGCATAGGGAAGTTCATCGAATCCCGTCGTGGAAATTCTTTCGCGGCCGATCGTGAATGTCGGAGTCTGAGCCGGCGCATTGGTCGGGAGTTGCGCGCCGGTATTGTCGGCGGTGCTGCAGTAGAGTTCATAAGCGACGCCCGGCTCCGCATCGGCCGATGTCAGCAGAAAATAATGATGCATCTGTATGCCCTGCGAGCGCTTTTCAATGAACGGCGCAGCGCTTCCCTTCGGCCTGAAAAACAGCGACGCCGATGTGGGACGGTCCGTATCGATGCGCACCATCGTTCCGATCTCGTCGGCGATCAGCACGGAGTCATCGACCGTAAATGATGTGACGCTCATCGCGCTGCGTTTCAGGAGCACGCGGATGCGCGATTCGATATCCGATCCGGCAATGCTCTTTGCCGCAAGGCGGATGATGTAGATGCCGTCCTGCACACCGGCGGGATTCCAGAGCGCGAGCGTGTCTCCGAAGAAATACCGGTTTTCGTACGACGCAAGCTGCGTCCATGCATCGGGCTTCTCTCCCGCGCCGACGGAGACCGTCAGCGTGCTCATGCCGGAAAACACCGCCGTACCTCTCACCGCCACGGCGCCTCCGGTCAGCACTGCGTCGGTCTGAGGCGAGGTGATCTCGACGGTATTATGCGTGAGCATGCGGACCGCGTTGTACGCATTCACGACGCCGGCGCCGGATTCGGTTTCCCATCCGGGCTTGCCGATATCCTCGGCCGTATTGGCAAGCAGTGCGCGGAATTCATTGTTCGTAAACGGCACGGAAGCGCGCTGAGCATCGGAAGCGATCACGCTTTTCACCAGCGCCGCTGTGCCCGATACATGGGGCGCCGCGGCGGATGTGCCCGAGAACGACGCGGTATAGAGTCCGCCCGGCGCGGTCGTCACGATATTTTCCCCGGGAGCAAGAAGCGCGAGCGGCGGACCGTATGAGGAAAAATACGACCGGCTGTCGTACTGCGAGACGGAACCGACGGAGATGACTCCGTCCAGATCCGATGGATAATGCGGCTTTTCATTGCCGTCGTTGCCGCTCGAGGCGACGAGAATGACATGCTTCGCTTCGGCATAGCGGACCGCATCGCGCAGCACCGGCGTCTTGACGGTCACACCGAAACTCATGTTCACCACGCTGCAGCCGTTGTCAACGGCGTAGACCAGCGCGGCGGCGATGTCCTCATCCGTCCCGTTGCCGCCTGCATCGAACGCGCGGAGCGGCACGAGCATGCACGGCGCAATGCCGGCGATGCCGATCCGGTTGTTTGCCGTGGCTCCGATGATGCCCGCCACGCCCGTTCCATGTCCGTTATTGTCGGCCGGATTGTTTCCCCGTCCGCCGTTTTCAACGAAATTGTATCCGCGCCAGTCGTCCACAAAACCGTTGCCGTCGTCATCGACGCCGTTCGAGTGTTTGTCTCTTCCCAACGCGTCGGTGCCCGTCTCGCCGGCGTTGACGGCGATCGCCCCCGAAAGATCGGGATGCTCCGTATCGATGCCCGTGTCGATCACGCCTACTTTCACCGCCGGATGCGATGCGGCGAAGAATCCCTCGTCCCACAGCCGCATCACGCCGATGCGCCGGAGGTTTGTCTGCGAAGCGGCCGCGGAATCGTTCGGCATCGCATCGATCGTGTAGATGTAATTGCGCTGGACGAATTCGACGGAAGAGGACGACTGGAGATAGGCGTATGCCGCATCGGCGTCCCCTGGCCTGGCGTACTGAAGCACCAGATAGCGCTCCGAAGCAAACCGGTCCGCCGCCTGCGGCGGTGCGCCCTGCAGCGAAGGCCGGGATGCAAAGAGCGGATGAGACGTAAACGGTGCGGCGAGCGATTTATTGATGGACGGCAGCGCCTGCCGGAGCTCATCGGCAAGGCGCGCGACGGAAGACGACGGCGCCAGCTTCACGATGAGCGTGCCCGGTGTCGAGCGTTCCGCCGCCGAAGCATGCATGCACAACTCCAGCAGCAGAACGAGAATCAGGAGCCGTCGTTCGTGTGTCATTATACTTCGAGGTCGTTTTTATCTCCGGTTTTTTCTACCGGCGTGGGATAGGGACCGCCGAAACATGCCGTGCAGTAATGTTTTCTGCCGCCGTTCGGAACCGAGCCGATCATCTTCTCCATCGACAGATAATGAATGCTGTCCACGCCGAGTTCTTCCCGGATCTTCTCGATATCCCCTTCGCACTGCACCGCGATGAGCTCCTTCCGGCTCGGGAAATCCATGCCGTAATGGCACGGCTTCATGATCGGCGGACTCGTGATGCGGAAATGAATTTCCTTGGGTTCGGCCTGCTTCAGCAGCTTCACCAGCTGCTTCGACGTCGTGCCGCGGACGATCGAATCGTCGACCACCACGACCTTTCGCCCCTTGAGCACTCCCTTGACGATCGAGTATTTCGTCTTCACCTTCATCTCGCGCTGCTTCTGTTCCGGCTGGATGAACGTGCGGCCGACATAGTGGTTTCGGATGAGGCCGATCTCCATTTTCGCGGGGATGCCCATCTTGTTGCATTCCGACACATAGCCGAGCGTGGCCGTGTTGCTCGAATCGGGCACGCTGATCACGATCGTCTTCTCGCCTGGATCGGGAATGACCGGCGCTTCCTGCGCAAGGGCCTTGCCGAGCTTGCGGCGCACGCGGTCGACGCTGTCGCCGAAAATCATGCTGTCGGGCCTGGAGAAATAAATGAACTCGAAGATGCAATGATGCGACGTCGGCGTCTCCTTCTCGATCCGGAAGGATGTGAGCGCCCCGTCCTCATCCGCCTTGCGGTCGATCACGAGGATCTCGCCGGGTTCGATGTCGCGGATGTATTCGGCGTCGATGATGTCGAACGCGCACGTCTCCGATGCGACGATGTAGCATCCGTCCTTCTTCCCGAGCGCCAGCGGGCGGAATCCGTGCACATCTCGCGCGGCAATGAGCATCGTATCCGAAAGGATGACGAGCGAGAACGCTCCTTCGATCCGGTTGAGCGCTTCCTTGATCTGATCGATCTGCTCCGTCTGCCGGCTGCGCGCGATCAGGTGAAGAATGATCTCGCTGTCCGATGTCGTCTGGAAGATCGTTCCTTCGTTCTGCAGTTCGGTACGGAGCGAACGGAAGTTGGTGAGATTGCCGTTATGCGCCAGCGCCAGATTGCCGTCGCGGTAATTGACGACAAACGGCTGTATGTTGAATTTGTTGTTCGCCGACCCGGCGGTCGAATAGCGGTTGTGCCCGATCGCCGAATTGCCTTTCAGCGTGTCCTGAAGCGTCGAATAGTCCTTGAACACATCGGTGACGAGTCCAAGTCCCTTGAGCAGGTGAAAATGTTTTTTTGTCCGCTGTTCATCCTCTTCACTTGCCACAATTCCGCTTGCTTCCTGTCCCCGGTGCTGCAGCGCGTGCAGTCCGTAATACGTCAGCAGCGACGCCTGAGGATGGTCGAAGATTCCGAAGATACCGCATGCACAGCGTGGTTTGTCGTTCGCGAGTGTTACTTTTTTCATTGAGTTGATTATGATCTGTCGTTATTCGATAACCGTATCCTTGAGCCAGTTCTGATCGTCTGTAAAGGGATAGTCGGTGTTGTAGTGGAGTCCGCGGCTCTCCTTGCGCATCAGTCCGGAACGGATGATCAGGTCGGCGACGCACGAAATATTCCGCAGTTCAATGAGGCCTTCCGTGACTTTCGTGCGGATGTAAAAGTCGCGGACCTCCTTCTCGATGAGCTGAACGCGCCGCTGCGCGCGCTCGAGACGATGGTTGGAACGGACGATGCCCACATAATCCCACATGATCTGCTGGATTTCCTTCCTGTCGTGCGACACCAGCACCCACTCGTCGCTGTTGATCGTTCCGCTGTCGTCCCAGGGACCGATGGCAGGGATCGGCACACGGGTGTTTCCATTTTCTTTCACGTGCCTGGCCGCGCGCGACGCCCAGACGAGCGCCTCGAGCAGCGAATTGCTGGCAAGCCGGTTCGCGCCGTGGACGCCCGTCATGCTTACTTCGCCGCAGGCATAGAGGCCGCTGATTGTCGTCTGCCCGTTCAGATCCGTCACCACGCCGCCGCAGGAGTAATGCGCCGCCGGCACGACGGGAATCGGATCCTTCGTGATGTCGATATTTTCGCGCAGGCAGCGTTCGTAAATATTCGGGAAATGCTCGCGCGCGCCGTCGGGATCGAGGTGGCTCAGATCGAGCGTCACGTAATCGGCGCCGCTGCGCTTCAGTTCCGCGTCGATGGCGCGCGCCACCACATCGCGCGGCGCCAGCGAAGCCATGGGATGATAGCGCTTCATGAAGTCTTCTCCGGCCCCGTTGCGGAGAATGGCCCCGAAGCCGCGCACCGCCTCCGAGATCAGGAACGAGGGCGATCCGGAATTGTAGAGCGTCGTCGGATGGAACTGAATGAATTCCATATTCGCGATTTTCGCTCCCGCCCGGTACGCCATTGCCACGCCGTCAGCCGTGGCGATCGTGGGATTGGTCGTGTGCAGATAGACCTGGCCCGCTCCTCCCGTCGCCAGCATTGTCGTCGACGCGAGAAACGTCTTGACGATGTTCGCTTCTGCGTCGAGCACGTAAGCACCCCAGCAATGGATCGTGTTGTAATGCTTCTTTTCGGTGCCGAAGAGATGATGCTCCGTGATGAGATCGATCGCAGCGTGGTTTTCGTAGATGGTGATATTGGGATGGGTTGCTGCAGTGGCCAGCAGGGCGCGTTCCACTTCTTTGCCTGTCAGATCGGCTGCATGGACGATGCGGTGTGCGGAGTGTCCTCCTTCCTTTCCCAGATCGAGCTGCGTACCCTTTCTTGTGAACGCCACGCCGATATCGATCAGTTCCCTGATGTGCCCCGGCCCCTCCTTCACGAGCGCCTCCACCGCATCGCGGTGGCAGAGCCAGGCTCCGGCCTTCATCGTATCTTCGATATGGGATTCGAATGTATCGTCCTGCGCGATCACCGAGGCGATCCCGCCTTGGGCATAGTTGGTATTCGACTCGGCTTTTTCTTTCTTTGTGACGATGGCCACCGTACCTGTTTCTGCAGCTTTGATGGCGAAGAATAATCCGGCGATACCGCTGCCCAGCACCAGAAAGTCAGTTTTTATCTCCATACTTACTAAAATACGAAATCTTCGCGCTAAATGACAACGATTTGACGGAAGATAAAAAAAAACCTGCATCGGTGTTCGATGCAGGTTTTTTTTTCGTTTGCCGTGTCCTGGCGGGACGCGTCAGGCCAGGCGCGCTTTCTCTTTCACGTCGGCGCGGATGCGGAACTGCGCGATCATCTCGTGCAGCGATGTGGTGAGCCGGTTCAGATCTTCGGCCGCCCGGGCGATCTCATGCGTGCCTGCAGCCGTCTCGCGCGTGACGTTGTTGATCGATTCGATGCTGGAGCTGATCGAGCGCGACTGGCTCTCTTCCTGCGCGCTTGCGTCGGCGATGCCGCCGATCACACTGATCACCTCGTTCGTGCTGATGATGATCTCGTGAAGCGATTCGCCGGCTTTCTTCGAGAGCGTCTTGCCGTGTTCCGCTTCTTCGTTTCCGCGGTTCATCGATTCAACGGCAAGCGCAGTGTCGGTCTGTATGGTCTCGATCATGGCCGAGATCTCTTTCGTTGCCTTCATCGTACGCTCGGCAAGTTTCCGCACTTCATCGGCCACAACGGCAAATCCTCTGCCCTCTTCTCCGGCGCGCGCCGCCTCGATGGCCGCATTCAACGCAAGCAGATTCGTCTGGTCTGCGATATCACCGATGACCTCCGCAATCTCGCCGATCTGATCGGACGATGCTCCGAGCGTCTGAACGGTCGCGGCCGACTGCCGGACCGCATCGGCAATGCGGTTCATGCCGGCCACGGCTTCTTCCACCACCCTGCCGCCTTCCTTGGCGCTCTCGCCCGAGCGCTTCGACATTGCCGCGGCGCGCGCCGCATTCGACGTCGTTTCGCCGATGGACTTTGCCATCACTTCGACCGCCTCGGTGACCTCGCCTGTCTGGCGGATCTGCTCGCGCGCGCCTGCGGCCATTTCTTCGGTCGATGCGGAGATCTGCGCGCTCGCGCTGGCCGTGGCTCCGATTGCTTCCGTAACATGCCCGATCATCTCGCGGAATTTTTCCACGGACCGGTTGAACCCGTTGAAAAGGTGACCGATCTCGTCCTGGTGCTCCGGTGTCAGGTGCACGGTCAGGTCGCCCTCGGCGAATTTGTCCATCTCGTCGAGCAGCGCCTTCACGCTTCGTGAAAGATAGGCCTGCCGTTCATCGATCTCCTTCGTCGTCTTTTCCTGCCATTCAAGCGACGCACGCACTCCGTCCATCGCTTCGACAAATGCTCCGTGAAGTCCCGTCGACAGCGGCTTGCGGAAATATTTCTTCTCCGACGCATAGCGGACCGACGTCACCATCTCCCGGATGAAGGCTTCGAACTGGTCGAGCATGTTGTTCAGCGCCCATGCCATCTCGCCGAGATCATCCTCGTATCGGATATCGGTGATGCGATGCGCGAAGACGCCCTGCTCGATCTGCCGGATGACCGTCACCATCCGTGAAGTGAATGTGCCGATGTGCCGCCCGATGGCGAGGATGTAGGCCATGACGCCCACAGTCATGATGATGCTGAAGAGAATGATGGCCGCGATGTTCATGGCCGACTCGTGCTCCAGCGCTTCAGTGAACGCCTCGGAGTCGCGCCGGTTCATCTCCATGAGTGAATCGGACCGAAGCAGCAGCTTGTCTCCGTGCGCATCGAACCGCTTCATGACGGCGTCGCCTTCAGGCTTTCCTCTGCCATAGGCATCGACCATTTCGCGGCCGATCGCCATCTGCTCATCGATCAGCGTTCGGAGATCGGCAAGGTCGCGAAGTACCGGCGGACGGTCCGCATAAAAATGCTGCAGCGTCTCGATATCCCGGACCGCGGCCTCATGATTTGCCACGGCCTCCTTCGAAAGTGTCGATCGATCCTGCGTGAGCGATGCGTCGGTACAGAATTGCCACACATTGGCGATGCGCAGCTGCAGATCTCTTGCCGCATCGACGCGCTTCCCGTACCCGGCGAGCATTTTCATGTCGCGGTTGAGGCCGCTCAGCTTCATCACCACCGTACCTGCAAACAGGCACAGCAGAACGGCCGTGACGATCGAGCCGATCATCAGCTTGTTCCTGACGGGCAGGTGTTTAAAGCGTATGAACAAATTCTTCATACGTCATCCCTCCTTTCCCGTAGATGCTCTTGAAAAATTCGGCCGAGGCGGCCATGCCGTCCTTCGTTCCGACGCGCCGCTCAATCTCCGTCATTTCGCGGTAGATCTCTGTCACGGCCTTCACGCCGGCGGCTTTCGGCTTGCGGCGCACCGAATAGTAGGCGATCGGCCTTCCGGTCTCATCGGTCGATTCGGCGACATTGGCAAACACCCAGTATCCGCTGCCGTCCTTCGCCATGTTCAGAATGTAGGCGAAGATCTCGCCCCGGTTCTGAATCGTGTCCCAGAGCATCTTGAAGACGGACCGGGGCATGAACGGATGCCTGACGATGTTATGCTGCACTCCGATCAGTTCGTCGGCGCTGTACTTGGAAAATTCGATGAAGATCTTGTTGCAGTAGGTGATCCTTCCCTTCAGGTCGGTCTTCGAGACGATGAAATCCTCTTCGCGCATTTCACGGAACTGGTTCGTCGGAGCAACATGGTATTTCATGCGGCCTCCTCCGGACTCGGCGTGCAGCAGGACGCATCCTGCGTTTTCTGAGGCTTCTCGAAGCGGCTCTCGTTCCATCGCCGGTAATTCATGTCGGAGAACAGAATGTGATGCTTGAACCATGCTTTCAGGAATGCGAGCAGGTCCGTCGGCCCCTGCTTTTTCTCCATGACGAGCATCGTGGCATTGGTGATCTTGATGAGAAACTTTTTATGCTCCAGCTTGTGCACGGCAAGGCTCGGATATTTCAGCCGTTCCATGTACTCTTCTTCCGTCCTGAAATGCTCTACGGCGTACTTTGTCGCTTCGGTCAGCAGTTCGCTGATCACTTCCGATGTATATTCCGCCTGGGGATGATCGATCATGCGGTTGATCAATCGGAAGAGTGCCTGATGCTGCTCGTCAATCAGGGGATCCGCGACGCTGAAAGCGGGATCCCATGTCATGTGTTCCATGTGTATCCTGTTCTGTGCAAAAAATGATGAGGTAAGGAAACAGCAATGGAGAAATTATCGGCGGGATTGGAGGGAACTTTAACCGCATAAAAATAACGAAGGCGCAATACACGCGGTCTTGCGCCTTCTGAAGTGTACCGAGGGCCGGACTTGAACCGGCACGTCCCTCACGGAACGAGAGATTTTAAGTCTCTTGCGTCTACCATTTCGCCACCCCGGCAGCGCTGAATGATACGCATTTCCGCGCGATTTTGCAAGACAATAATCTCGCCGATGGCGGCACCGGCGGCAAAAAAACAGCCCTTTATTCCGCGAAGAATAAAGGGCTGCGTGAAGTGGAGGCGCCGATCAGATTCGAACTGATGCATAAAGGTTTTGCAGACCTCTCCCTTACCACTTGGGTACGGCGCCGTAGTGTGTGTACCATCAGTCGGACTCGAACCGACACTCCTTTAAGGGGAACTGGATTTTGAGTCCAGCGCGTCTACCAATTCCGCCATGATGGCAGTGATGATACAACACAGTGCATTAAGATACGGATTCTTCCGGCCTTTGTCAACAATTTTTAAAAGTAAGCGCGGACCTCCATCCTTCCCGCATGAATGGGAGGCCGGCCTTCGAGCGTGCGGCCGTTGTACTGTCCCGACAGCTGTATGTTTCTGCCGAGCTTGTATTCGAGCGAGACAAACCACAGATACGTCTTTCCCGGATCGCGTCCGCTCGTGAGCTCGTAGGGCATGGCATAATCGGCAGCGGCGTTCTGCAGCAGAATCTCTTCGCGCGCCATCTCGAACCGCGCCTGCCCCTGTCCCTGAAACGAGATCACCGTCCGCACCGTCTGCGCGTTGAATGCCGCATCGACCGGCTGCGCCGGCATGATGTCTTCCGATGCCGACGTCTCGATCTTCAATCCGAGTTCGATGTTCTGTTCCGGCCTGTAGGACCAGTCGACGGCGCCGCCGTATGTGCCGATGGTTCTCGAGCGGTTGTTCACGATCGGCGAAACGGCGTTGTCCTCCCTGTTGTAGAGATCGGCCTGTCCGGAAAGCTGTTCCAGCAGCATGAAGCGCACGCGCAGCGATCGTTCGCGGCTGTACGTCTTTTCCGTGCCCGTGCTGTACTGGCCGAGCGAACGCCGCTCGGCAAAGCGCACGCGGAAGTTCAGGCCAGGATCGTTTTCAAAGACGAAGAGATCCTGCTGGAGCTGCTGCGATCCGAAGAGCGTCGTGGCCGGATTCAACAGCGCATGCGGCGAGAGAAAATAAATCTTCCCGATCTTCGGTTCCGAACTTTTCTCCTCGATGCGGAAATATGTTTCGGATGAAAGCGCCGAGAGCATGCTCTGCTGCGCCTGCCCCGGATCGGTGAAGAACTTCGAGGGCGTGAGGCGCAGGCGTGCCGATGTCTTCAGATTGATGACCGGATAGAAGGAGTCGCCCGAAAGCGTCAGCACGATGTAATCTCCGTCATAGCGGTTGAGCGCGAAGTCGCGCTCGTCATAAATATCGACGACGCCGTTCTTGTTGCCGTCCGTCCACACATACTGGCCCTCGCCTTTGCGCACCTGGTAGAAAATTCTTTCAAGGCGCGCCGTGCGCTCGGTCTGCGCTTCATAGAACACATCGGCATCGACGGCGCCGTTGAACGGAAGATAGCGCGACTGCAATCGAACGAGCACCGACTTCTGATCCGGATACAGATCCCGGAATGCCTGCTCGAACGTCTTCGTGCGGACGATCACGCTGGCTCCCGCCTTCAGCGATGTTGTGCTGCGATAGGACACATCGTATGTCTGCGTGAACGCGTTCGACTGCCGGACAAGGTGACCGCCCACCGGCGCATGTTCGGTGCGCCATGCGACTTCGACGGACGCGGCGGTTCCGTTCCATTCGGGCATCGTCAGCTTCGGGGCGTATTCGAGGAATGAAAAGCTCGACGCCGTGATCGAATCGGCGGAAGCGATGCGGTCCCGTTTTTCCTCATTCTCAAACCAGATGCTCGGGATGAATTTTCCGACGGTGTATTCGGCGCCTCCCCTCTGCCGGAACCACGTGCTCCTGACGGCCGTCAACCGGTCGTCGCTCGAGATGTATTCGGCCAGATAATCGAAGAGCGTGCGCTTGCCTTCCACCGCACGGGCGAACGCCGAAGAGCGCGTCGATGAAAAAATGGAGCCTCTCGAATACGTGCCGTACGTTCCCCCGAAGGAAATCGTTTTCGACGGCTCGAATGTCAATGCCCCCTGGCGCGTCTCCTCGGCCTGGCCGCTTCGGATGGCCGTGCTGTCGATGTTCCACTTGCGCGCATATTCGATTTCGTTGATGCGGTCGATCGATGCGAAGAACCGGTCGATGAAGCGCTCCTCGAGAGACATGGTCATCGATCCCAGATTGTGCCCGGCAAGCGTGATGTCGCGCGGCGCGTAGCGCAGCGCCGCCTTGAACGCATTGCCTCCGTTCTGCGCGTCGTCGAGCGTGGAGAATCGGTTCACGTCGAGATGGGAATGCGCCACCTCGCCCGTCAATTCAAGCTCCTTGATCACGTTGAGCGTTCCCGAGACATCGACAAGCTGATGAAGCTGCGCGGGCGGAAGGATGACGACCGGATCGTACGAGCCGCGCCCCCTGCCGACATATTGATATTCGCCGAAGCGGGCGCGTATGTAGCTTCCCGTCCCCCCGCCGACAAACGAGAAGGCGACATTATACAGCGCCTGCGGCGTGGCGGGCTGGAAAAGATAGATCACCTGCCTCACGCTGTCGATGGTCGTGTCGGCGGCGGCATACTGTCCCCGGCCGATGCCCGTGACCGAGTCCGCACCGACGAAGACGACGCCGGGCTTGGCCGCCATCGCCCGTCCGCTCTGCTGGAGCAGACGCTTGTCGGCGTCGGTCAGCGCCAGATCGATCGGCGCATCCGGATCGTCGCCTTCCCGATAATAGCTCGTCTGTATCGACGCCTTGTCGGAATAAGAAACGAGCGAGGTGACGCCGAAAAAATTCCTCGTGTACTGGCGGTCCGTATATTCGAAGTCGACCGTGATGCGCGTCGCCGACGTGATGAGCCGACGAGCCGAAAAGACGATCTCGCCGCTTCCGTACTCGATCGAGTAGTCGTTCGCTTCTCCGCGCGTCATCAGATCGCCGTTGATGTAGACTTTTTCCGTGCCGGCGATGACGATGATGTTGCGCTCATTGTTCCTGCCGACGAGCCGGTACGGCCCCTGCACGCCTTCAATGCCAAGGAACTGGTTCGTGTGATACTTTCCTTTGGTCGATGCGCCGACCACGGTCGCTTCGGCGCGCACGGGCCCCGTGGTCACCGCGGCGCTTCCCTTGGCTCCCTGGAGCTTGCGCGAGATCATGCCGAACTCGCTCTTACCCCCGTTGAAATAAAAGTCGCCGAGCGTTGCCCCGTATTGCCGGCTTCTGATTTCGACGAAGATGTTGTCGAACTCCTGCAGCGTCTGCGTGTTTCCCTGCGGCTGTATGGGCGTGTTCTCGTCGGTGAGCGCCGCAACAATGTCGATATCGCTCGAGAGCTTTCCGGAAAACTGCAGCCGGAGTCCGGAGTTGAGCGTCAGGTCGCGGTTCGTTCCCACGGTGAAGCCGCGCACGATCGATCCGCTTTTCTGCAGCTCCGGTCCGAAAAAATCGCCGAAGAGGTTCGTCGAGCGCTGCGTCATGATGCGTTCGGCCGTGCGAGCTGCCGAATCGTTTTTCACGACGATCGTCCGCTGGCTGTACGACGGTCGGAACAGGAGCGGCACATAGCGGTAGGCGATGTACACCTCGAGTGAATCGAGCGAATCGGGAATGACAACGCCGGGAGAAAAAATGAGGCGGGCGCCGGTCGTGTCGATGCGATATGATCCCGAGGGAAGCGCGCCGGCAAAGCCCGTGTCCGGTGCGAGCCGGAGCGAGCGCCAGTAGAGAATCATGTGAGAGAGAGCGACGACCGTGTCCGACGGCGCGCGGCGCAGCGTGATGTGTTCGACCGCAGGAATGCCGGGGTGTGTGCGTTCCTGCGCCTGGACCACAACGAAGACCGCGGCGGCGAGGGCTATGTAGAAAAATCGTTTCATCCGCTGTTCGTTTGCCCGCCGCGGTCAGAGGGCGCTGCCGGCGTCAGAAGAAGATTCCCAGAAATGCCGCATGGTATCGGCGCATGTAGTTGAACTTCGCCTCGCTCATCCTCCACTGCTGCGTTTCGAAGCGGTAGCCGATCGTCATGCCGCTCCAGAGCAGTTCGGGAAGCAGAAGCTGAAATTCGCCGCGCGCCGCAACGGACGATCCGTTTTCGATGCTGAAGCCGACGGTGGAATAATGGATCACCGCGCCGCCCGAAAGCTGAAGACCGAATGCTTCCGAAAGATACCGGTATTTCAGTCCCGTGCCGATGCCGATGCTGCCGACGTCGAAAATGCCCGACGAGGTGCCGAGTCCCTCGGCGCGCACGTAGTTCGTCGCGACGATGATGGGAATGTACAATCCGCCTGAGCGCCTGGCCGAAACGGGAAGATCGGTCGATCCGTCGGCGTAAATCGAATAGGAGGATTTGCCTTCGCCATGGAGCGTATAATGGCTGTAGCTCGCGGCGATGCGAAGATCCATCTGACGGAATTCGAGGAAGAACATCGGAGAGTCGAACCGGATGGCCAGCGAATCGGGCAGAGAGTTATCCGACCGGGGCTCGAATGTCTGCAGAGCTCCGGCGGCGCCGAGCGAACGGTAGCCCACCAGGTCGTAGTCGTGGAATGTCGTCTCGAATTCCTGCGCTGCGGCTGTTCCGCAGAGCGCCAGAAGAATGATCAGTGCAGCTGATATCGGTCTCATAGGCGAGTCAATCCCATGCTTGTTCCCGGTGCCCGGTCCTTTCTTTCAATAGACCAGTGTACGACTTTTTTCGTTGAGATTCATTATATTATGCAATGTTCAGAACAGACTCCATACGGCTCCTTGCGATCGCGTGCGTTCTGCTGCTCAGCGGATGCAAGAGCGACAACACGGTGAACAGCATCGACGACATCGTCTTCCCCGACAAGAACATCAGCTATGACCGGACCATCCAGCCGCTGTTCAACATCGCGTGCGCGACGAGCTCGTGCCACGACACGAAATCGTTCGCGGGCAATCTCGATCTCTCGAGCTACTCGGGAATCCGCCAGCGCTTCTATGACGTCGTGATCGTCCGGGATACCGTCTCCAGCCTGCTCATCCGATCGATCGAGAGCAGAGGCGCATTGCCGCCCATGCCTCCCGGCCGGCCGCTCACGCTCAATCAGCGGCGGGGACTGAAGCAGTGGATCATGGAAGGCGCCACCGACACGATCAAATGACGACAGCCCGGAACCGCGTGATGCGTTTCCGGGCTGCTGTGATGTGTGACGACTGCTCTCCGCTCGACTCCCGCTCCGCCGATCAATACAGGAACATCGGCTTGCCGAAGACGTGCGACACTTTCGGACGATAGTGCTCCGCGTCGTACAGCTCCTCCACATCAACGCGCTTCAATCCCTGCGTCAATGTCTCGATCGGCACTGTCGTGTATTTTCCGCCCTTCAGCGCCACGAGCTTTCCGTACTCCTTGCGCAGCACCAGATCGGTCGCCAGGTTGGCGTAGCTGATCGCGACCATGCGATCGAGCGCGTCGGGTTCGCCCGAACGCATCAGGTATGCGACCTTCTGATATACTGTGTGAAGACCGGTCTTTTCCTTGATCGCCTCTTCGAGGTATTCGCCGATGCCGCCGAGCTTGCGGTGGCCGTATGCGTCTTCCGGTCCCGTTTCAACGGGCGTGCCGCCGATCGGATGCGCGCCTTCAGAGATCGTCAGGATCGCATAGTTGCTGGGATTTCTCTTCTTGTCGTCGACGATGTATTTCGCGAGCCGGTCGAGATCGAACGGCACTTCCGAAATCAATGCGCGGTCGACGCCGGCAAGGTAGGCGGAGATCAGCGACGTCTCGCCGGAATTGCGTCCGAAGAGTTCGACCACGGCCACGCGTTCGTGCGATCCGGCAACGGTGCGCAGGTTCGTGATGAAATCGACCGAGCGCGTCACCGCGGTCGAGAAGCCGATGCAGTAGTCGGTGCCGAACACATCGTTGTCCATCGTCTTCGGAATCGAGACCACCGGCACGCCTTCCTTGTGGAGGCGCAGCGCATAGCTTTGCGTATCGTCGCCGCCGATGGCGATGATGACATCGATCTTGTTGTGCTGGATCACCTTCAGCACGTGCGGCGTAAAGTCGACCTTGTCCTCCTCGGTGAGTTTGTCGTGCTCCGGCTGCCACAGATGCACGGGGATGTCGGCTTTCTTCACCTTCGAAGGATTTGTGCGCGATGTATGAAGGAATGTTCCTCCGGTACGGTCGACGGTGCGTGTATTTCCCTTATTCAGATGAATGAGGAAATTGCTGTTGTCATTCGCATTAAAATCATAGTTGAGCAGTCCGCCCCAGCCGCGGCGGATGCCGATCACTTCTGCGCCCTGGTCGATCGCGCGATATACGACCGCCTTAATGCAGGGATTAAGTCCGGGAACATCACCGCCGCCTGTCAAAATACCGATACGCATATTTCAAAAACCTCCTCGGGTTGTTTCAATAAATGGTACTGTATTGTGGATCAGTGATTATGAAGAGTAATGACTGGCCATGCGAGCACATTGGAGCGTATGGAAAGAGGCCGTTTGCATACAGCGCAATAATACAAAAAAAAATCCCCAATAGAAAAGGGATTTTTCTTCGCGAAAACAAATTGTTCTTCCGGGCGTCACGTCCGTCCGCTCACCCACGGCGTTTCCGGCTCACCCGCCGAATGGTTGGCGTAGCGCGCCGCGACGAACAGGAAATCGGAAAGCCGGTTCAGGTAGACGATCACCGGATCTCCGACCGTTTCCTCGCGCGAGAGCGTGACCGCGTGGCGCTCTGCGCGGCGGCAGACCGTGCGCGCGAAATGCAGCTGCGCCGCGGCGGGCGTTCCGCCGGGAAGAATGAATGAGGTGAGCGCCGGCAGTTCCTCTTCAAGCTCGTCGATCCACCGTTCAAGCTTGGCGCTCAGCGCCGGATCGGTGCGGGCAATGAACATGTTCGGCCTGTCTTCCGGCGTCGCAAGATCGGCGCCCACCACGAAGAGATCGTTCTGCACCTGTGCCAGCATCGGACGGAGCCTTGCCGGCACATCAAGAGAGAGCACGGTGCCGATTACCGAATTCGTCTCATCGACGCTTCCGTAGGCCTCGATGCGGACCGCATCCTTGCGCACGCGCTTCCCGCCGAAGAGTCCGGTCTCTCCCCGGTCGCCCGTCTTCGTATAAATCTTCATCGCCATGATCATCGTCTCCAGATAGTCTGTGCGAAAAAAGTCAGTGTCATCATTTCTTATGCGATGCGGCGGCAGCCGGGACCGCTCAGCACGCTCCGTCCCCCGCTCTCGGGCGAGACGGTGATCTGCGTGGCGATCCGCTCCTTGAGCGCGCTCACATGCGAGATCACGCCGATCGTCTTTCCCTCCTGCTGCAGTTCTGCAAGCGTCGTGAGCGCGGTGTCGAGCGCTTCTTCGTCGAGCGTGCCGAATCCTTCATCAAGGAACAGCGAATCGACGCGGACGTTCCTGCTGGCCATGTGCGAAAGACCGAGCGCCAGCGAGAGGCTCACGATGAAACTTTCGCCGCCGGAGAGGTTCTTCGTCGTACGCACTTCTCCCGCCTGATAGGTGTCGACGATCTTCATCTCGAGGTCGGTCTCGGGATCGCAGATCAGGAAATAGCGCGGCGACATTTTCTTCAGCACGCGGTTCGCCTGCCCCACCATCATTTCGAATGTAATCGACTGCGCAATTTTCTGGAATTTTTTTCCCGATGCGGAACCGATGAGCTCGTTGAGCGCGTCCCAGCGCAGATACTCGCGATATTGGCGTTCCCGTTTCTTCACGATCCCCGCCCGTGCGGCCTTCTGCTCTTCATCCCTGCGCAGCTGGTCCTCTGACGCGCCGATTCTCCGATGGAGTTCCGCGCACTGCCGCTCGGCTTCCTGCAATGCCGACGCCGCCTCTTCGGCCGGCACGGCGGAGAGATCTTTGGCGCGCTCGGTCTCCAGTTCGGAACGTTTCTGCACGCAGAGTGATTCAAGCCGTGTTCCTTCATCGCGCAAAGCATCGATGGCGCTTCTGAGACGGCTCCGCTCATCGTCGGCCATGCGCGCGGACAGAAATTGCTCTTCTCCGGTAAACCCTGTCTCCGTCATCCGGATGCAGAATTGCTGTTCATGCTGCGCGAGCGCGGCGCGGCCGTCGGCCATGCGCGCAGAGAGCATGCTGAGTTCTTTTTCAAGCGCAGCGTGCGCCGTCGCGGCTTCCTCGGCCTTCGCACTTTCCGATGCAATCATCCGGTCAAGAGCGGCCAGATCCTCGTTCATCCGCCGTTCTTCTTCATCGGGATTCCGCGTGCCGAAGGCGTCGGCGCGCTCGGCCTCGGCATGTTCACATTCCGTTCTGCACTGCGCCGCATCTTCGGCCGCTTTGCCGATCTGCCGGATCACAGACTCCACGACCGCTTCGGCCGAACGCTGATCGGCCAGCAATTCCTGCACCCGCTTCTCGGCCGCATCCCGTTTCGCCGTCTGCTCTTCCCATGCTTCCTTCCGCGTGCGAAGGCGGACTTCCACAGCATCGACCGCCGCTTCCGTCACGTCTCCGATGCCGTAGGGACGGCACATCGCCGCGAGATCGGCAAGAAGCCGTGCGATGTCCGCCGATATGGTTTCGGCATCCGCCACGAGCTGCTTCAGCGACTGTTCGGCCTGCTGCAGACGAGCCGCCGACCGTTCATGGTGAAGCCGTGCTTCATGCTCCGTCTTCTGCGCCGCTTCCATGGCATCGTGCTTGCGTCGCTGCCGATCGAGCGCAGCATCGGCATTGGCGACGCACTGTTCGGCTTCCGCTCTCTGCGCCCGGATCTCGGCGAGCGTGCTCTGAACGGAGGCGCTGTCTGTACGCACGCCGAGCGATGCGCATCCATCGGCGCACCGTGTTTCGAGTTCCGATGCCTTCGCCGATACTTCGGCGATGCGCTCCTGAAGTTTCTCCGCTTCGGTTTCGATGCGCGTGACGGCGTTTCTGTACTTCAGCACCATCGCCGATGCCGCATCGAGCTCCGTCTTCGCCTGCTTCAGGGCGTCGCGCTTTTCATCGCTTTTCGGCAGCTGCCCGTGAACATAGGGATGATCTGGAGAACCGCACAGCGGACAAGGCTGTCCGTCCTGCAGGTGCGTGCGCTGTTCAGTCAGCGAATCGATCGCCGAAAGGAGCATCACCACTTCTTCGCAATGCGCCACGGCCGTTTTCTTTTCCCGCTCATCGGCCTCGGCCTGCGCGACATGCGCGCGGCCTTTTTCCAGGCGCTGAAGCTTTTCCTCCTTCTCAGCCGCATGCGCAGCAAGTGCGGTGCACGCCGATTCCCATTCGCTGCAAAGCCTGAGCATTTCTTCGGCAAGCTTCTCGCGTTTAAGAAGCGATGAGAGCTGTTCGCGCAATGTTCCGATCGTTCCGCCGCCGAGGATTGATTCGATCCGCTCGTCGGCCTCTTTCGCGTCGAGGGCGGCAGCCTGCGCCGTTCGCGCACTCTCTTCGCATGCCGTGAGCGCCGTCTGCTGTTCGGCTGCGGCGTGTTCTTTTTCTCCCGATGCAGCCGCCATCGCAGAGCGCTTCTCTTCGAACGCTCTCCGGCGCGTGCGCACATCTCCGATCATGAGACTGATCGCGCCAAGCGCTCCCGGCAGCGAAGCGTCCCTGGCGTACTCTTCGCAGTAACGCCGCAGCGACGCTTCTTCGGAACGGAGACGCCCGAGCGAGACGGAGCATTCCTCGAGGTTCCTGTCGAGCGCATCCTTTTCGCGGCGCAGATCCTCTTCCGCACCGATGAGACCGTTCAGCCGTTTTCTTTTTTCGCCGATGCTGACATCAAGCGCGCGCACCGCCTTCCACTTTTCCGATTCGCCGACGATTTTCGCTCTGCA
Organism: Acidobacteriota bacterium; assembly: GCA_050258555.1. Classification (GTDB taxonomy): domain Bacteria; phylum Bacteroidota; class Ignavibacteria; order UBA10030; family UBA8401; genus CAISDA01. Next base: position 29,894 of record JBLMZA010000029.1, read on the forward strand.
TGTGTCGCGCGCTATCCGGCTCTCATCCAGACACAGTTGTGCTTCATCGCGCAGGCGCAGCAGTCCGGGTCTCCTGGCTTCCGATGCGTCGAGCTCCTCGCGCAGCCTGGCCATCTCGCTGCGCGCGGCGGCGACGGGAAGATATGAGCGTTCGAGCGCTGCGGCCTCTTCGGCGCCCCTGAGGCGTTCGCGCAGAGGGTCCGCCTGAGCGCTCCGTCCGGCATAGTCGCGCAGATGCTCTTCCGCTTCGCAGAGCGCCTTCTCGAGCAGGCCGATCCGTTCATGCCAGGCGAGCGCCGTCCGCATCACACCGGCTTTGGCCGTCAGTTCTCCGGACTGTTGTTTCATCGCCCCGAGCTCCTGCAGTCTGAACGCACGCTCGTCCTCGCTCAACACCGTAAGTCCGTTCAGCTCCGCATCGATTTCCTCGAGGGCTTTCTTTTCCTTCGCACAGCGCTCGTAGACGTAAACCGAGATCTTCGAATAAATTTCTGTGCCGGTGATCTGCTCGAGCACCGGCGCGCGCTCGCCCGCATCGGCCTGCAGAAACGTCGCAAACCGTCCCTGCGCCAGCAGCATCGAGCGCGTGAATTGATCGAGATCCATGCCGGTCACTTCGATGATCCTGCCGGCGACCTTCCTGATCTGCGACTCGATGAGTTTCCCGGTGACGCCGTCGCTCAACTCGTGTTTCGGCTGCTGCAGATTGCCGTCCGATTTTCCATGTGCCCGTCGCTGAGACCATGTGCAGCGGAAGAGCCCGGCTTGCGTCTGAAACAGCACCTCCGATGAGCACATCGAAGTCAGGCGCGTCATGGCCTCGTTCTCGCTCATGCTGATGGACTTCAGTCTCGGCGTGCATCCGTAGAGCGCAAGACAGATCGCGTCGAGAATCGTCGACTTGCCTGCGCCCGTCGGACCGGTGATCGCAAAGATTCCTCCGTGCACATACGCCGGATGCGTGAAATCGATGTGCCATGTGCCGGCAAGCGAATTGATGTTCGTAAACTGTAATTTCAGTATGCGCATTCGATTATTCACCCGGCATTGTGGTCGCCATTTTTCAGATCCATGAGCGCCTCGCGGAATGTTTCCATGAGCGCCGGCCGGTGCTCGTCGGCAATCTCTTTCGACTCGAGGCAGCGCATGAACAGATCCTCTTCCGTCATTTCATCGAGCGAGAGCGCCGCATCGAGCCCTGCGGTCATCGCCTGCGTGCGGCGCATGTCGATTGCCGCCAGCACGGTATGGTTTGTGTTCATGACTGCCGCATCGATGTGCTCCTGCAGGCTGCCTGCGATGTCCGCACCGTCGTACACGATCTCGAGCCAATGAGGCACGCCGGTGCGGTTGAGCTCCTTCAACTGCGCCGTGATCGAACTCCAGGTTCCTCTCAGCTGCATGAGTTTCTGAAAACATGGAATGCCGACCGGACGCACGCTCCAGGGGTCGGTGTCCGTATCGATGATCACCACATACTTCTGCTGCTGCGCCTCCCCGAATCCCATCGGCAGCGGCGATCCGCAATAGCGGCGCGTCTCGCTGTGGTTCATCTTCTGCGGCTTGTGCAGATGGCCGAGCGCGACATATCCGAGCGTCGGCGGAAAGACATCGGCCGTGACCGAGGCGAGATTGCCGATATACAAATCGCGCACGCCGTCGCCTTCGGTCGTCTCGCCGCCGGCGGCGAAGAGATGCCCCATCGCCACAACAGGAATATTCCCCTTCAGCTCTCGGCGTATATCTTCCGCCTTTTCAACCACTTGACCGTAATGACGACGGATGCCGTCGAGCGTCTTGTTCGTCTTGTCATCCGGCGTTTCCCCGTCATCGGCGGTGCGCACGTCGGCGTCGCGAAGATACGGAACGGCACACACGATCAGCTCCGGATCACCGCGACGGTCGCGAAGCACGAGGACTTCATCATCGATCGTCTCCGAGACGCATCCCACGACATGAATATTGAGATGGCGGAGCACATCGCGCGGAGCATTCAGGAGCGTAGGAGAATCGTGATTGCCGGCGGTGATGACGACATGGCGGCATGATGTGCCGGCGATGCGGCTGAGGAAACTATAATAGAGTTCCTGCGAGCGGTTGCTGGGTGTGGTGGTATCGAAGATATCGCCGGCGACCAACAGGGCGTCGATCTGCTCAGTTCTGAGCACGGTTTCGAGCCACGCAAAGAACTGTTCGAACTCCTCGTAGCGCTTTTTCTTGTGAAGAAGCTTTCCGATGTGCCAGTCTGATGTATGAAGAAGTTTCATATCCGCCTGCCGTAAGAGCCTGCTGCCGCCGCCCGGATCACGTGGCGGCGAAGTTGTGAGTGCCGGTCTGTTGATGTGTCAATATAACATCACAACCATGTGTACGCAAAACATTTCATGATGAAGGCATGCCGCCGCCGTCACAAAATGAATGATGTCTGCACACAGACGCTCTTCACTGCTCGAGCTCGATCAGATTTCCGAAGAGCCTGAACGCACCGGAGACGCCGGCCGGAAACTGGCGGAAGAACGAGAGTCCGGTGTAGCAGTACACCCCGTGCCCGTACGGCGCAACAAGCAGACTGCCCCGCTGGGAAGGCTCATCGGGGTCGTTGCAGAGGAAGGGCGCATCATACTGCGCATCCCAGACATCGGCAAACGACAAGCCGCGTTCCTGCACCCATCCCGCGAAATCCTCTTCCGTGATCCGGTTCGGAACATTCATCAGTCGCCCGCGAAGCCGGAGGAAGGAACTGTCGGCGCGGGCGGAAGTATCGGAAGGAGCCTCTGTCATCACTGCCGTTTCATCGGTCACTCTGTTGCGCGAGATCCGGAACGGATACGGTCCGATTCCCTCGACTTCCCTCCCCGGCGTCTGATACTGTACGACGAGCGTGCCGCCGTTGCGTGTGTATTCCATGAGCCGCTCGTTCGAGCGCCGGACCTGCGGCCGCACATTATATGCGCGCACACCGACCACGATGGATTCAAACGATGCGAGCGACCCCGACAGGAGTGTGTCGTCATCGATCGTCACGACTTCATATCCGCACTGATGCAGGCCCTCGGGGACTTCGTCTCCGGAGCCGGCGATATATCCGATTCTTCTTTTGACAACATTCATATCTGCGCGCACAGCCTTGAGTTGCGCCGGATGCATCACGTGCTGCGGAATGATATGCGGATAGGCAACATCGATTCCATGCGACGCATAGAGAGCGCCCGATTGAGTGGACGCTTCGACGCGGATGATGCCCGATGAAGCCGCCGAATCGGCGCGGACCATGAACGCAAATGCGCGCGTCTCATCTTTTGCCAGCGATGCGAACGGCCGCATGGCGGGCTCGGCATGATAGCCTGAGGGCAGCACAAGGCGCACGGATCCGGTCAATGGACCGTCATTCGACGTCAGGCGTACGGTCACCGGCTTCACGCCGGGCGACGTCCACACATTCATCTTTTCCGTGCACGATACATCGAGTGCCGGCAATATGGACACCGGACGGCGGATCTCGCCGGCCACAGGATCGATGGTCAGCGAGCGCACCGGCACCATCAGTCGGATTGGCTCGCCGGAGATCATGAGGTCGCAGAAGATGAGAAGAGAGTCCGGGTTTTCCGGCAGGCCGACCAGCGTCTGAGCCGGTATAAGATAGTGGTACCCGCCGGCGCCGAGAGCATCCGTTCCGATCCCTGGCTTCCCGTTGGCCCGCATGGCCAGCGCCGAAGGAAGCGTATCGAGCCAGTAGGGCTGCGAAGGAGACATAGCGGCGGGGATTGAAGTCGTCAGTCTAACTTGTTGTTTTTCATCAGCCTGCATGCGGACATTTAAGACGGTATCGATGCGCATCATTGGCGACGACAGCGACCTGATCAGCATGGGTACGCCGGCCCGTGCGATCATTTCAACGGTCACCGTGAGCGGTTCGCCCGGCACCGCCTGCTGTCGAGCCGCAACGGCTGTGGCGTTGAGTCCGATGCAGGATGTGATCACGTCGACAATTTCCCGCCGCTTCCGGGCCAGGAGCGGATCCGATGCATATGCGGGCATCGATGCCAGAGACGCCATGAGTTTCGAGGCGCGCAGCAGCGAAGGAAGAATTCGTTCCGCATGCTCCGGATCGAAATTCCGTTCCGCCTGTGACAGCAGCCTGTCAATCTCCGTTGCTCCGAAGCGTTTCCAGGACGTTTCGATGCCGGCCAGCAGATCGTCATCACCCCGGTCCCTTCCGGAGGAATGCGTCGCAACCGGCATCATCGCCGTCGCGTCCGCACTATCGACAGCCGTCAGCCGGAACAATGCGGGACTCTTCCCTCTCCGCTGCTCCGATCCCATGGCCTGTGTCTTGTGAAGGCTTCGGCTGATCCCCGCCAGTTCGGTATAGGAAAGGCCCAGGAGCGGATTGAAGGCGCCGACATCGATTTCCTGATCACCAGGATCTTTCGCCGTTTGAACGGGACCGAAACTGAGGCGGTTGAAAAACAGGCGCTTTGCCTTCCACGGTCTGACAAACCGCAGCTGTTCGCGGTACCAGGACGTGTCGCCCGACTTCGCAAAGGCTTCGGCCGCAAGAATGGCCGATGCCGTATGATTGCCATGTCCTCCTTCGGTCGGTGAAAAGCGTGTGATGATGACGTCCGGCCTTAGCGACCTGATCGCCCAGACGATATCGCTCACCACGGCATCGCGGCCCCAGAGGGCGATGGTTTCGACCGGAGATTTCGAGAAGCCGAAATCCACGGCACGCGAGAAGAGCTGTTCGGCGCCATCCACGCGGCGGGCATCGAGGAGTTCCTGTGTGCGGATGATGCCGAGATCGGCATCTTTTTCCGGACCGAGGATGTTCTGTCCCCCTTCGCCGCGCGTGAGCGAGAGGTACACGGTCCGGTATTTCTTTCCCTTGGCGAAGTATGCCAGGAGCGCCGTATTTTCGTCGTCGGGATGCGCCGCCACATACATCACCGTGCCGGTCACACGGAGTTTCTGAAGGGCGATGCGGAAGTCGGCCGCGTTCATCGGCGCGATGCCGGAGGCGGCCATCGCCGCCGTTGGCGCTCCGAATGCCAAGAAGAGCAGGAACGCCCGCAGAATGGCTTTCAGTATGTTCATGATGATCAGTGTCGTTGAATTCTCTGTTATCGCTTCCTGGCAGGAGTGCGCTTGCGCTGCGGCTTGAGCTGCGCAGCAACGAACCGGTTGATCGATGTGTACGTCTTCTTCACTTCGACGAGGTGTTCGTATTCCTCGATCTGATCGTCGATCAGAAAGTCGGCTTGAGGGAAAAGGTCGTCGTATCCCTTCCAGATATAGGGAACGCCCCAGCGCTTCGCGAAGTCCTGTATGTCGTCGCGGGCGGAGTAGATGATGACCCTGTAATGTCTGAGCAGAAGCCGAAGTTTCGGATGCTCTGTGAAGGTGCCGTCCTTGTTATAGATCAGCGCTGTATTATCCAGGTCGAGCAGTATCGACGGCCGTTGGAGGATGTTTTTCATATCCTAACGATAAGAAGAAATTTCGAAATAAAGAAACACTTTTTTGCATCCCCTGTGTGTATATCGGGTTGCATTCCACACTGCTTCTTCGTACTTTCTGCTGTAGAAACGCGCTTTCGTGCGGTTCATCCCGTCCCGGCACAACCATATGAAACCACTCATTCGCATACTCGCACTGATCCTTGCCGCGGCGACACTTTCCTTCTCCGAAGGCCGGCCCATACACATCCTCCGAATCGACGGCTCCATCACGCCGGCCATGCAGGACTATCTGCACGACGGTCTGGCCCGGGCGTTAGAGAAAAATGCCCGATGCGTCATCGTCGAGATCAACACACCCGGCGGACTCCTGGCATCGACGCGCTCGATCGTCAGCGACTTTTTAACATCCGACATTCCGATCATCGCCTACGTTTCGCCTCAGGGAGGACAGGCTGCCTCTGCCGGCGTCTTCATCACGCTTGCGGCGCATATCGCGGTCATGGCGCCCGGAACGAACATCGGCGCCGCGCATCCGGTGAGTTCACAGGGGCAGATGGACTCCGTCATGTCGGGCAAGGTGACAAACGACGCGGCCGCCTTCATCCGGACGATCTCCGAGAAGCGCCGGAGAAACGTGCAATGGGCCGAAGATGCCGTGCGCAAAAGCGTCTCGATCACCGAAACCGAAGCCGTCGCGAACCATATCATCGACTTTGTGGCGCGTGACCGCCGCGCGCTGCTCGATTCGCTCGACGGGCGCACGGTCGACATCGACGGCCGGAAGGAACGGCTCGAGACGCAGGGCGCGGCGATCGTCGAGCAGCCGATGGGCTGGCAGCACCGCCTGCTCAATCTGCTCAGCGATCCGAATGTGTCCTATATCCTGTTCATGATCGGCCTCTACGGGCTGTTCTTCGAACTCTACAGTCCCGGCGCGATCTTCCCCGGCGTCGCCGGCGCCATCGCCATCATCCTTGCACTCTATTCATTCAATACCATGCCCGTCAACTACGCCGGACTCGCGCTGATCATCGTCGGCATTGTGCTCTTCATCCTCGAGATCAAGATCACCAGCTACGGCATGCTGACCATCGGCGGCATCGCCGCCCTTTTCCTGGGATCCATCATGCTCTTCAAGACCGATCCGGACTTCGAAGTCGTCCGCGTGTCAATGGAAGTCATCATTCCCGCCGTGCTGACCACCGCGGCGTTCTTCATCTTCGCCATCGGCGCCGGCATCCGCGCCCAGCGAAGGCACGTCTCGACCGGCGCCGAGGCGATGGTCGGCGAAACGGGCATTGCAATAACGGATATAGATCCCGCCGGCGCCGTGAAGGTGCAGGGGGAAATCTGGAATGCGGCGTCGGAAAGCGGCCCGATCACGAAGAATTCGGAAATTGTCGTCACCGGGGTGAAGGGATTGAAATTCACGGTACGTCAGAAATAGCATCTTCATCCACCATCCACACACAGGAGCACACGCATATGGAATCAACGCTATTGGGATTCATCATCATTGTCTTCATCGCGGCGTTCATCCTCATGAACGCGATTCGGATATTGTCCGAATACGAGCGCGGCGTCATCTTCCGCCTCGGCCGCCTCATCAACACCAAGGGTCCCGGCCTCATTTTGCTCATTCCCATCGTGGACCGCATGGTGAAGGTCAGCCTCCGGACCGTCGTGCTCGATGTGCCGCCGCAGGATGTGATCACGAAGGACAACGTGTCGATCAAGGTGAACGCGGTCATCTACTTCCGGGTCGTGCTGCCGGAGAAGGCGATCGTCAACGTCGAGAACTATCTCTACGCCACGTCACAGCTGTCGCAGACGACGCTCCGTTCGATACTCGGACAGTCGGAGCTCGACGATCTGCTGGCGCAGCGCGACAAGATCAACCATGAGCTGCAGGTGATCATCGACCAGCATACCGAGCCGTGGGGCATCAAGGTGACGAATGTGGAGGTGAAGCAGATCGACCTGCCGGTCGAGATGCAGCGGGCAATGGCGCGTCAGGCGGAAGCCGAGCGCGAGCGCCGCGCGAAGATCGTGCACGCCGAGGGAGAATTGCAGGCAAGCGTGAAGTTGGGCGAGGCGGCCGAGATCATCAACCGCAATCCGATCGCGCTGCAGCTGCGGTATCTGCAGACGCTCACGGAAATCGCATCGGAGAACAATTCGACGACGATCTTCCCGCTGCCGATCGAACTGCTCAAGCCGTTCCTGAGCCTGGTGGACAGCGGCAACGGAGGAGCCGGGAGCAAAACGAAGAAACTCGCTTGAACGGACTGGTATAAATTAAATGGGGCGAAGCAACCCACATCCACGCTGGCGCGTGGATCATTTCCGGCTTCGCCCCACAATAGAACCCGGGTGTCTGTTACGCGGCCGATCCGGGACCGCAATATTCCTTGAACGCGGCGGAGAGATCCGCCGCGATCTCGTTCGGATATCGGCTTTCGATCCGATGCCGCGGCATGAAATGCACGAGTTCCCGGTCCCTGAACAGCGCAATCGACGGTGACGACGGCGGAAGGCCGTTCAGGAAATTCTGTCTCAGGTATTCTGTCGCCTCCCTGTCCTGTCCCGCAAAGACGCTCACGACGCGGTCGGGCCTCACCTCCTGCTCGAGCGCCATGCGTATGCCGGGACGGGCCTTTCCGGCGGCGCATCCGCAGACGGAATTGATGACGACAAGCAGCGTCCCCTTGTTGCTGCGCAGCTCCTCTTCCACCTCGTGCGACGTGCGCAATTCCTTCACTCCGATTTCGGTCAGTTCATCGCGAAACGGCTGAATCATGATCGGATCGTACGGCATGCGGATCTTCCTTTCTCACCGAAGCGCATTGAGCGCGCTTCCCGCCTTGAACCAGGCGATCTGGCTTTCGTTGAACGTGTGATTGACTTCGATAAACTCACGCGCCCCGTCGGCATGCGTCAGCTCAAGGATGAGCGGCTTACCGGGCGTGAAGGTCGTGAGTCCGCGGATGGCGGCGATATCGTCCTCGCGCACTTTGTCGTAGTCGGAGGGATCCTTGAACGTCAGTGCAAGCATGCCCTGCTTCTTCAGGTTCGTCTCGTGTATGCGCGCGAAGCTCTTGACGATGATCGCCCGTCCTCCCATATAACGCGGCTCCATTGCGGCGTGTTCCCTCGATGATCCTTCGCCGTAATTTTCATCGCCGACGGCGATCCAGCCGATGCCCAGCTTTTTATATTCGCGCGCCACCTCCGAATACGATTTCACTTCTCCGCTGATCGTATTCTTTCCCTTACCCGCTTCGCCGGAAAATGCGTTGACCGCGCCGATGAACATATTATCCGAAATGTTGTCCAGGTGCCCGCGGAAGCGGAGCCATTTCCCTGCCGGAGAAATATGATCCGTCGTACACTTGCCCTTCACCTTCATGAGGATGCGAAGATGTTCGATGTCCGTTCCCTCCCATGGAGCAAACGCCGCCAGTTCCTGCAGCCGGTCCGATTTCGGATCGACGACCACCTTGATCGATCGGCCGTCCTCCACAGGCGCCTTGTAGCCGTTTTCGCCCTGTTCGTAGCCGAAGCGCGGAAGCTCATCGCCCGAAGGCGGATCGATCTTCACCGCTTCCCCTTTCTCGTTCGTCAGCGTGTCTGTAACGGGATTGAACGTCAGCGATCCGGCGATCGTCATCGCCGTGACGATCTCGGGACTCGCCACGAAGGCGTACGTCGCGGGATTGCCGTCGTTGCGTCCCGTGAAATTTCTGTTGTACGACGTGAGAATGGAATTCTTTTCGCCCGGCTCGATGCCGTGACGCTTCCACTGTCCGATGCACGGACCGCACGCGTTGGCGAGCACAAGCCCGCCCACCTCAGTGAGCGTCTGCAGCTGTCCGTCGCGCTCGATTGTCGCGCGGATCTGTTCGCTTCCCGGCGTGATGACGAACTCGGCCTTCGCCTTCAATCCCTTCCCGAGCGCCTGCTTCGCCACCGACGCGGCGCGCTCGATGTCCTCATACGAAGAGTTCGTGCAGCTGCCGATGAGGCCGACTTTCAGTTCCTCGGGGTAGGCGTTCTGTTTCACCGCTTCGGCGAACTTCGACAGCGGCCAGGCCAGATCGGGCGTGAACGGTCCGTTGATGTGCGGCTCGAGTTCGCTCAAATTGATTTCGATGATCCTGTCGTAATAGGCGGCGGGATTCAACAGCACGTCGCCGTCGGCGGCAAGATCGTCCGCAATGGCTTCGGCCATTGCCGCCACGTCCTCGCGGCCGGTGGCGCGCAGATAATCGGCCATGCGGCTGTCGAACGGAAAGACCGATGTCGTCGCGCCGATTTCGGCGCCCATATTGCAGATCGTGCCTTTGCCCGTGCAGGAAATGGAACTCGTCCCCTCGCCGAAGTATTCGACGATCGCTCCCGTGCCGCCCTTCACCGTGAGCATGCCGGCCACTTTCAGGATGACATCCTTGGCCGAGGCCCATCCGCCGAGAGAGCCGGTGAGATGCACGCCGATGACTTTCGGAAATTTCAGCTCCCATGGCATGCCTGCCATCACATCCACCGCGTCGGCGCCGCCCACGCCGATGGCGATCATGCCGAGTCCGCCGGCGTTCGGCGTATGCGAATCGGTGCCGATCATCATGCCGCCGGGGAACGCGTAATTCTCGAGCACGACCTGATGGATGATGCCCGCGCCCGGCTTCCAGAAGCCGATGCCGTACTTGTTTGAAACGCTGGCAAGGAAGTCGTACACCTCGCGGTTGTCCGCCGTCGCGCGCAGCAGGTCGCTCACCGATCCGACCTCGGCCTGAATCAGGTGATCGCAGTGCACGGTCGTCGGTGCGGCCACCTTCGGCCTGCCTGCCGACATGAACTGCAGGAGGGCCATCTGTGCCGTTGCATCCTGCATCGCGACACGGTCTGGATTGAAGTCGACATAGCTTTTTCCGCGGTCGGGCACCGAACTCAGCGTCCCCGCGAAATGCGCCGAGAGAATCTTCTCGGTCAGCGTCAGGGGACGGCCGAAGAGCGTGCGAGCCTTCGCGATCTTTTCCGGAAATCCGGCATACACCCGCTTAATCATATCGAGATCGAACACCATAGTGCACCTTCCTTTTATCATGTGTGGAACGATGAAAACAGCCGATAAGGAGAATATAGAAAGAGTTCATCTGGACTGCAAGATATTCTGTCATAAGATGCGGACGGGGGCGGAGAGGGTTCAATTCTTGCAACCCTCTGGAAATTTTCTTATTTTAGGGCTGTCTTGCCGGTCACGATGAATGCCGGCATTCTTTTTTCCGTCTTGTTGAAACGCTTTCATACGGCGGCTTGTTTTTATTGTAAACAGAAATCGCCCGCAGAGCATTCCAACATTTTATTTTTTTACGATCGACTATGAATACCGCATCACCTCAGGCCGAAGAGGAAGTTCTTGACGAGGTCCGCACTCAGGAGCCTGCGAAGGTCATCTTGTTCAATGACGAGATCCATACGTTCGATGAAGTGATCACGCAGATTATCAAGGCAATCAAGTGCCGGCAGGAACACGCCGAGGCGCTGACGGTCGAAGTGCATACGAAAGGCCGCGCCTGCGTCTTCGGCGGAGATCTGCCGAAGTGCCTCGAAGTCTCCGCCGTGCTCGAAGAGATACAGCTGATGACGCACATCGAAATGTAAACACGCATTCACTCATCACAATTTTCATCATTCATGACATCACAAGAACTCCGCCAGTCATTCTTAGATTTCTTCGCTTCGAAACAGCACCGCATTGTCCCGAGCGCGCCGGTGATTCCCCACGGAGATCCGACGCTGCTGTTCACCAATGCCGGCATGAATCAGTTCAAGGAAGTCTTCCTCGGCACCGGCACGCGCGAATACAAGCGCGCGGCCGACACGCAGAAGTGCATCCGCGTGAGCGGCAAGCACAATGACCTCGAGGAAGTGGGCCGCGATACATACCACCACACGTTCTTTGAAATGCTCGGCAACTGGTCGTTCGGCGACTATTACAAGAAGGAAGCGATTCAGTGGGCATGGGAACTGCTGACGGAAGTCTGGAAGATGCCGAAGGACCGCCTCTGGGTGACCGTCTACAAGACCGACGATGAAGCGATGGAATTGTGGAAAACAGTGACGGACATCGACCACTCGCACATCCTCAAGTTTGCGGAGAAGGATAATTTCTGGGAGATGGGAGAAACCGGTCCCTGCGGCCCCTGCTCCGAGATTCACGTCGATCTCACAAAGGACGGCAACGCGCCGGCGTCGCTGGTGAACGCCGGATCGCCCGAGCTGATCGAGATCTGGAACCTGGTGTTCATACAGAACAACCGCCAGCCCGACGGAAGCCTCGAGATGCTGCCGTCGAAGCATGTCGATACGGGCATGGGCTTCGAGCGCGCCTGCGCGGTGATGGAGGCCATGAGGAACGGCTTTACGCGCCCCCCTTCCAACTACGACACGGACGTGTTCCTTCCGCTCATCTCGAAGATCGCGGTGATCGCGCAGAAGAAGTATACGGCCGGCAATTCCGATTCGGATGTCGCCATGCGCGTGATCGCGGACCATGTGCGCGCGCTGACATTCGCCATCGCCGACGGCGCCATTCCCTCGAACGAGGGCCGCGGCTACGTGCTGCGCCGCATTCTGCGCCGAGCCGCGCGCTTCGGCCGCACACTCGATCTGCGCGAGCCGTTCATCTACAAGCTGGTCGAGACGCTCGTGGCCACCATGTCGCACGTCTTCCCCGAAATCCGCGAGCATCAGGCGCACATCGAGCGCGTCATCCGCGGTGAAGAGGAAGGCTTCAATCAGACGCTCGACCGCGGCCTCGAACTCTTCGAACAGGCGGTGGCCGAAATGAAGGATTCGAACGTGTTCCCGGGCGAAACGGCCTTCAAGCTCTACGACACGTTCGGCTTCCCGCTCGATCTGACGCAGCTGCTCTGTACGGAGCGCGGACTCACGGTCGATACCGTGGTGTTCGACGGGAAGATGGCGGCGCAGAAGGAACGCTCGCGCGAGTCGGGCAAGATCTCGGAATATCCCGGCGCCGGCAAGTTTGCGATTCCTTCGACGGTCTCGGGCGAATCGGAATTCATCGGATATACGGACCTCGAATCGAAGTCCACGGTGATCGGCGTTGCAGGCGACTACGTCATTCTCGACCGCACGCCTTTTTATGCGGAGTCGGGCGGACAGGTCGGCGATACGGGCGAAATCGTCACGCCTGCCGGCGTGCTGCCGGTGCGCGACACGGTGAAGGACCATAATGTGTTCGGGCATCTTTCCGAAGGCGACATTGCTGACCTGATCGGCACGGAAGTGACGGCGAAGGTCGACCGGGAGCGCCGGATGAGCATCATGCGCAACCATTCGGCGACGCATCTGCTCCACGCCGCCCTGCGCAAAGTGCTCGGCACGCATGTGCATCAGTCCGGTTCGCTCGTCGCGCCGACGCACCTGCGGTTCGACTTCGCGCATTTTGCGAAGGTCACAGACGAAGAGATGCGCGAAATCGAAGCGATGGTGAACGACATGATCGCGCAGCATGCGCCCCTGCATCATCACCGAGGCATACCGTTTACCGAGGCGCAGAAGATGGGCGCGCTCATGTTCTTCGGCGACAAGTACGGCGAGCGCGTGAACGTGGTGCAGTTCGGCGATCTGACGAAAGAATTCTGCGGCGGCACGCACGTGTCGAATACCGGCGACATCCAGTTCTTCAAGGTGCGCTCCGAGTCGAGCAGCGCCAGCGGCGTGCGCCGCATCGAAGCGGTCACGGGCTCGTACGCGCTCGACTATCTTTCGCTGCAGAATAAAACGTACCGCGAACGCATCGAGCATGCCTATCAGCTGATCGACGAGATCCAGTCGCTGCAGCGTTCGCTTCCCTCCGGCTCCCCCCTGGCCGCGGAAGATACGACGGGCCTCGATCTTGAACTGCGCGGCTACGAACAGATCCCCGACGCGCCCCGCACGGTCGTCACGAAGGAGCTCGAAGCGGAATTCAC
>JBLMZA010000030.1:0-6836 GCA_050258555.1 Acidobacteriota bacterium
GTATTGTTAATTTGTCACGCGGCTTCAGCATAAAAGGAGCGATATCCATGAAGAAAGACTCTGTGAGCAGCATGGATGCTGACGAGAAGTCTATACAATATGGTTCACACCCCAATGACCACAAGCCGTTGTTTTCGACAAAACGGGCACACTGACCGAGGGCAAGTTCGGTGTGACGGATACATTGAAATTCGAGACGGACCTGGATGAGACGGATCTCGTCAGGTATGCCGCCTCTGTCGAGGCGCATTCCGAGCATCCGATAGCCCAGGGCATCGTGCGCTCTGCGAATGAGCTGATGAAGGTTGAGGGCTTCAAGGCAATACCCGGCAAAGGCGCCGAGGGCAACGTGAATGGAACAGCGGTGAAAGTCGTCTCTCCGGGCTTTTTGCGTGAGAATAAGATTTCCTATAATGCCGAAGGAATCGAAATACTCAGTGCGCAGGGAAAGACCGTTGTCTTCGTTCTTATCGACGGAAAAGTTTCCGGCGCGATCGCACTTGCCGACATGATCCGCCCCGAATCGAAGAACGCGATCGCTCGGCTCAAAGGGATGGGTATCCGGTCGATGATGGTGACGGGCGACAATCGGAAGGTGGCGAAGTGGATTTCGGACGAACTCGGATTGGATGAATATTTCGCAGAAGTGCTGCCTCAGGAAAAGGCGGCAAAGATCAAGGAAATCCAGTCACGCGGTATCGTTGTTGCCATGACCGGTGATGGTATCAATGATGCGCCCGCTTTGGCGCAGGCTGATGTCGGTATCGCAATCGGTGCAGGGACGGATGTGGCTGTCGAAGCGGCGGATGTCATCCTCGTGAAGAGTGATCCTCAGGATGTTGTGACAATTGATCGTTCTTGCGAAGGCGACCTATCGGAAGATGGTTCAGAATCTGGCGTGGGCAACCGGCTATAATGCGATCGCGATGCCGCTGGCAGCGGGCGTGTTGTTCAGTATGGGCATCGTACTCAGCCCGGCGATGGGCGCCGTACTTATGTCAATAAGTACTATCGTCGTCGCAATCAACGCACGGCTCTTAAAAGTGTGAGGATTGTCGGATTGGCGAAGATATATTTTACCAGCAATTGATTGAAACGCATTCAGACGCCTGCCATATATGCGCCGCTTGTTGACGTGTGCAATGAAATGAAAATGATCTTTCATCGGCACGGCATCATGCCGCAATGACACCGTTAGGGAAAGAAAAATCATGAACACGAATATTCATCGCACATTGACGATTGCACTCTGCGCTATTATCGGTATAACATTCACATCGTGCATGCATATGGGTATGGCAGGACATCCCGGGGACGAAAGCCCGACGCAAGCACCGCTGGAAAAGGAAGTGACCAAGGCAGGCTTCCTGCTTAGAGGAATCTTCCCGCCATTGAATGCGGGCGAAAAGACGAAAATCGAGGTTTTCGTCTTCGATGCATCGACTGGCATGCCTGCCTCAGGTATTATACATGTGGCCGGCCGCTTTGAGTATTCCGATAACGGTGCGCATCATACGACCCATGATCACATGACGAACGAACCGTTTGAATTGCTTAATCCACTTGTCGTTACTGAGGAGGGGAAGGGAAAATATTCGTTTTTCATTACACCCGGAAAAGGCGGCAATTGCATAACGGGCTTCCGCCTGAAGGCAGTCGATTCACAAGGGCATGAAGAGGAACTCAAGATCGAGGCTTCAAGGACCGTCGGCAAGTCGCATTCGACAGGTGGCGGCAGCATGATGGGAATGGGGATGACCACCGCTGCGATGGTGCTTGGTATTGCGATGATGGGAGCAATGATGACGGCGATGTGGCTGTGGCGGTAATAAAAAAGGCCGGTTCTTTTTCAGAATCGGCCTTTTATGGTGCACCCGGCGGGAGTCGAACCCACAACCCCCAGCTTCGTAGGCTGGTGCTCTATCCAGTTGAGCTACAGGTGCGTTGTTACAGTGCACTAATATACGAAGTCTTCGGAAAAAATCCAAACAGAATATTGAAAAAGGAAGAAAAAAAATGGGCGAAGCATTGGAAAATAAAGGGCGAAGCAGCGCTTCGCCCCACAAGGAAAGAAAGATGAAGCAATGGGCGAAGCAGCGCTTCGCCCCACATGATGCTGCGCCCCGCAAAATCAGTAGCGGTAGCTGAGCGAAGCGCGGGCAACGGTCTGCCGATAAACGGAGGAGCCGCTCTTTCCATATTCCGCCGTGAGCTGCAGGAACGGGGAGAACTGCAGCGTGGCTTTCGCGCCGAGGTTGTTCGAAAACACGCCGCCCTGCATCGTTCCGGTTTCGGTGATTTCGGGCGTAAAAATTCCGAAGAGCGTGTATGCCGCCGAGAGTCCCAGCGATGAGGTGAACAGTTCACTCGGCGTCCAATACGGCTCCGATGTGCGGTAGATGCGCTTCGTATCCTGATAGATCGTGCTTGCCTGCAGCCTGATTTCCGGCTGGCGCAGCACGATGCGGTATGACGACACAAGCGCGCCGGTGCTGCGAAGATTATCGTCCGAATAGGCTTCGAACTGCGCAAGCCCGCCGATACTCCATCGCTCCGTCGCCTGCAGAAACAATTCGCCCCGAATGTCCGTTGTGTAGAGTCTTCGTGCCATCGCCTGGATTCCTTCGATCGTTTCGGACCGCTCGGCGCTGATCGCGATCGAGACGCCTTCCCGGAATGCGTGTTCGAACCGGCCTGAAACGGTGACGGGCGTCCAATCCGCTGTATACTGCGCGGCCAGCGCTTCAAGCGTGAGCGAAGTCATGTTCCCAAGCGCGAACTTCGCTCCGAATCCGGCGCCGTACCCTTCGGCGGCGTTGCGGGCGGAGGCAACGGCATGCGGGTGATCATCGCGCACGCGGCGCGCCTGCATGCGCAAATAATAATCGGCGGTATGCGATTGATAAAGCTCGACGGCGACCGGCAATTCCTCGCGCAGCAGATTGTTCGAGTCTTCGACTCTCTCGTACGATGATGTGAAAAGAAGTCCGTGATCGCGTCTGGCCGCATCGAGAAATCCGCGCGCATCGTTATCGTGCGGATTCCGCTCGATGACGGCCGCATACCATGCGCGGGCATCGAACCAGTTGTCATTGGCGCGGTGGCCTTCGGCGGCCATCTTCAACGCCTCGATGTTCGATGCGTCGCGCCGCAGAATGCGCCTTCCTTCACGGACCGCATCCTGCGGGCGCTTGTTCCACAGATACAGACGCGCCAGCATGAGCCGCGTGGAAACAGAATCCGGCTGAATCGCGACAAGCCGCTCGTAGAGAGGAATGGCCTCGGTCTGCCGTTCCTGCGCCACATACAGCTCGGCAAGGGTTCTCAGCGCTGCACGATCGGACGGCATGCACCGGACGTACTGCGCAAGCGCGCGCGAGGCATCGTTTCCGCGATCGGACCAGATGAAGAGCTGATAGAGTTCCTGCCACCATTCCGCACGATCGGGATACCGCTTCAGCAGCATCTCGTACACCGGGATTGCCTTTTCCTTCTGATCCATCGCCACAAAATTCCGTGCAACGGCATGGGCAAATGCCGTATCGGACGCCATGCGCGCAACGGTATCGATTGGCGGAACTGGGATTTCCTCTGCGACAGGCTCTGACGCCGCCGGCTCGGCAGAGGCCGGTTCAGCGGACGCTGATGTTTCGGGAATGAATTTCGTTCGTGCCTTGACGGCCATCGGCGCACTTCGCCGGACGCGCGCCGGACGCACAGGCGCAATCGATGAGAGCATGCGCGGATACTGTGTCTGCCCGGCTGACGAGACAGCATAGCGCGAATCGCCCGCAAGATAGAGATGCTGCGGCGTACCGGCGCGATAGAGCATGGGAGAGACGGGCTCGCGCAGCGCAATCGACAGATCGTTCTTCGTCGCGCGAATCACATACATTGTCGAATAGGCGAGAGGCGATGAAGAAACGACGTCGCCTCCCGAACAGGAAACGATCGTATTGCCGGCATTGACATGGACGGTGATATAATTCGGAACGATGTTGATGCGGATGGTCAGCTGCCGGTCCGACGTGCGGACAATGACGGAGCTCGCCTCATACCGCGAGATGTCCGCGTGGGCATGACGGTAATCGGTGTAGCGGAGCCACGGATAATGCTTCTTCACGAACGCAATCCAGCGTTCGAAGGAGTAATAGATGCCGGTCTTCTGCGGATCGCCCCTCCAGAGAAGATTCTCGGCCGAAATGTCTTCGCGCGTATTTTCGGCATAACGGCCTGCCGTGGCCAGAATATCATCGGGATGCACGAAATGCGTCCATGCCCCCACGGTGTTCAGAAGTGAAATCGTGAGGAGCCTGTTGAAGTCGTCGTAGATGAAACCGCTCGTGATGCGGGGAATCGATTTGATCTGCGGATTCCACGGGTCGGTGCCGAACTCGCGGTTCTGTCCCATGGCGAACCGTCCCATGTACTGGCCGCCCACGGTGCGTATGGTGGGGAAGATCTCGGTCAATGCGCTCATGCCGGTCGAGTCGATGATGTTCATCGGAGGAATATAGCTGACCGGCGCCGGGGCGAGATTGTCATAGAGCCAGCGTTTGCGCGCCGCCGAAAGCGCGAGCTTCATGTTCCCGGGCGTATGCCAGTTCTTCAGTGTGAGCGGCTGATGGTTGTGTCCGTGGAATCCGATCTCGATATCCTTCTGCGCTTCGCGCGTGATCCACACCGAAGAATTGATGGTCCTGCCTCCGCGCTCGATCGTACTGTTGACCCATTCCGACGTTTTATATGGGGGAGTCGTGACTTCGCCGTAACTGAAAATAAGTCCCGCCGTCAGCTTCACTCCGTACTGCTTGGCAAGCTTCAGCATGTCGGGAAACCACCGGAAAGCGTAAAATTCGGACACGGTCATATCGAACTCGCTTTTGACGGGCTCGATCTTCACATTGGGCGAAGCGTTCGGAAAGTCATCGAGACAGATGATGCCGACATTCAAGATCGGAGACGCCGTGACTGGCTGCACCGCGCCGAGCGTGGGGATGATGAAGCCGCGATAAATTTTTTCGGAAAGGAGGACGGCATTCCAAAACATCATACGTCCCTTGCCGAATGTCCTCAACCATCCGGCGGGAAGTCCGGCGTCGGTCACGGCGAAGACGGACGCGCCGGGAAGGAGCCGGACGTCGTACGCCGACACATCGCCGAGAATCGAAGGCGAAATGACCGTGCCGCTGATGCCCGGCATGAGTTCGCGGGTAAATTTCAGGCCCTTGCTTTTTCCATCGGACACAGGCGGAGGCGCAGCGGCATCGATGCCGAAGAGGTCGCTCAACTGCGGATGCCAGCCCCGGTAGAGCACCGCCATGCCTCCGCCTTCTTCCACATACCGGCGCAGCGCGGCGCACGAGGGCGCATCGATCTTCCAGAGCATTTCCGTCGTCGTCAGAACGGCGCTGAACCGAGCAGGATCGGGAAGCGCCGGCGATGCGCCGAGATCATACGTCGTGTACGGCACGCGGTTGTATTCGAGCGTGACGATCGTCTGTTCGAAGCACGGAAGCGCATAGGCGTCTCCCGAATCGTAGAGCACAAGCACGGATGTGCGGCCCGGCTCGCCAAGCGCGATGGCCGAACAGAGGACGAAAAGGCTGATGAGGCGTCGGATCATTGCTTCCCGGAGACGCTGAGGACGGCTTCGTCCATCGATGCGAAGAACGACAGATGACGGTCAACGCGCGTGAGTTCGAAGATCTTTTTGACGTGCGTGGAAGGAGCGGCAAAGCCGATGCGTGCGCCGTTTGCCGTGGCGAGCTTATGGGCATTGACGAGCACGCCGAGGCACGAGCTGTCGATGAAAGTGACTCCGCGCATGTCGACGACGATTTTCTTCACGCCGCCTTCGAGCATGCCTTTGAACAGCTCCCGCAAGTGGGGAGCGACAGCGACATCAAGATCGCCCATGGGGGCGGCAACGTGCACATCTTCAATATTTGTAACGGGACAATCCATGAATATTCCTTCTCTGAGATATTCGTATTGATCGGTGTCGAAGCGGGGCATCGACACCCGTGTTACTGTGTTGTGGTGCGCTCGGTCAGGCGGACGTATGCATCGACGATGGCGGGATCGAACTGCAGCCCGCGCCGAGTCTTCAGGTCTTCAAGAAAGACCGCCGGCTCATGAAGGTGCTTTTGCAGACGACCCGACTGCGATTCCTCGATGTGTTCGGCAAGCGCGAGAATGCGGCCGAGCAGGGGGATCGAATCGCCTGAGAGTCCGTTCGGATATCCCCAGCCGTCGAACCATTCATGATGCGTCGCCACCGCCTGCGTGATGAGCGGATCGATCGGCAGCACCTCGATCAGGCTCGATCCGATCGTCGGGTGATGATAATCGGCCCTGAATCCGGATCCCGCTTCGACCACGCCGCACATGCCCACATCGTGCACGAGCGCGGCGGTTTCGAGGCGCTTCAGCTCTTCTTCATCCAGACGGAGTTCCTTTCCCAGTGCGAGCGCATGGTCGGCCACCCGGCGCGAATGACCGGCTCCATAGGGCGAACGGACGTCGTACGATTCGCTGAGCGCGCGGAGCGTGCCGAGATATCGTTCGGTGAACTCTTCGAACACATGCGAATTTTTCAGGATGAGACGGATCTGGTCCGAAAAGTTTTTCAGAATCGTCAGGCTTGCATCGTCGAACTGCGAACCCTTCGAAAAATTGATGAGCGCAAACACGCCGTGCAGTTTGCTGTCCTCGACGAGCGGCACGGCGAGGATGGAACGGACGTTGTGCCGGGCCACAAAATCGTAATCCTGCAGCATGAGCACGTCATCGGCATCGTGCGACCATTCGAACAGTCCCTGCTGCGTGGAAAG
>JBLMZA010000031.1:0-69102 GCA_050258555.1 Acidobacteriota bacterium
GGTCGAGATTCGGATAAATGCCGATTATTCCTGGTTCGATTTTGATAATTCCGACGCTTGGTCGACGTATGATTATTCGCGAGGCAAACGACGGGATATCGCATTGTATCCGGCGATCGTGTTATTCAAGTGTGCGGAAATCGCGCTTGGATGTGTCTACACTACTCAAGACGAGGTCTTCCATCGAGTTGGTTTTCCAGATGCGACGAATCCTCCTCAAAAAACGACTATCGATCCTGCCGTGAAAAAATTTGATGTGTATTTTCACTTCGGTGTGGGAGGGACCATCCATATTGCCGGTCCCCTCGGTATTTCACTGGGGCTTCTCTTTCGAACTGATGCGCCGAATGGCGTATATACGGGATGTCGGGCGGGATTAAAATATGAAATTTAATTTTCCGGAAACGAGGTGCACGCTCATCGATTCGCGGGGCAGGAAAAAAATGGCGCAGACGGAAATCGCCTGCGCCATTTGGGGAATCAGGATCCGGACGACTTATGCATGAACCGAATCGTGCAAGGTCTTGATTGTATCATGATCTTGCTGCACCTGGCGCTTCTGGAGTTCGATCATCTCTCGCAGCGGCACCGGGAGAACGCCTTCATCCTCCAGCGCATCGTTGTATGCTTCGAGCGCGGCATCTTCACCCCGTTCGCATGAGCCGAGGATTGCCTCACGGCTGCTTCCCGTAATGGCCGCTTTCACATCCATCCACGCGCGGAAAATTTTTCCGGAGGCCTTCGTTCCTTCTTCCGACTTGCCGCCCATCTTTTGCAACTCGCTTGTCAGCTCGCTCTTGAATTTGCGGCTGTGCGACGCCATGTCCGTGAAGAGATTTTTCAGATCGTTGTCTTCCGCTTCTTTTATGGCGCGTGTGTATCCTTCAATGCGATCATTGTTGATCACAATGAGATCGTTCAGTATATCTGTGACTTTCGTGTTGGGAGCTTCCATGATTCGTCTCCTCTAAAATGATGTGATGATTGGTTCCGTGCAATGAATCGATTACGGTTCTGCAGGAATCGATTCATCCGCACCTCCTCATGAATTATGTGGTGAAACGGCTGACGAGATCGCCCCGATATTTTTCTTCTCAAAAATAGCCGATGCCCGCCAGCAAACCAATACTCCAAAGGATTGAAAATGTAGTTAATCCTTTGGTGCATCCCTGCCGGTTGTGAACCGCGACTGAAAGGGTGTTCCTCGCATTTAAGCAATAATAGTAAAGCTGAAGGAAAATATCCTACGCGTTAATTGCATCCTTTCTTGATTAGTGTTATCTTCGCCATGCAGGTCCTATATCACGGATCATCATTTGTGCAATCATCCCGTTGCTCATGGTATTCTTCTGGGTCGGGAACGAGATTTGGAAGTCCTGTGAGCACGAATATACGATCTCAGCATTAAAAGCGGCCGGCCAGTCGATCAAGGCGACACAAAACTGAAGAATATTTTTTCAACGTACTTTTACAATTGCATACCATCACATTTTTCTTTTCGCTGAGAGAAAATCCTCTTTTTCAATCCTTCCAGAGAATAGCGAAAAAATATCGATAAACGATAAATAAATATTGACAATCATATATTTATAGTCGATATTCAATCAATTCCTCGATTCTGAACAAGCTTTCACATTCCTCTATTCAGGAGAAGGTTATGATCAGACTGCCCAAAATAAATGCGATTGAGATCGTTCGCGCGATTCTGGATTTTATCGTCTTTACCGGCGGAACCATGACTGTCTTGATGATCGCGGCGGTGATCTTTAATTTTTTCGTTGGCACCATCTATAGTTCCGTGGCCACGTGGCCCGTAAGAATGAGCGTCGGAAACGGCTCCTCTCTGGCGCTGACGGAAATTGAAGCAGGGAAGCCGCTGGGTGATCAGTTTATCGCGCGCGTGAGGCCTGACCAAAGTCACTTGATGATGACTCCTGGCCGAAATTATGCGCTGCTGGGCTTTGACCTTCTCTGGGTGCTGCTCGTCGATGGATCGCTCTTTATTGTCGCCTATTTCATGCGGAAAATATTTATGGCGATGCAGGCGAACGACTTCTTCGACCAGCACACTCCGGCGCGTCTGAGGATCATCGGCTGGACGATAATCTTGTCCTCTATCCTGAAATCCGTGGGCACATATGTCTATGGGCGATATACTGCGTCACTTATCAACTCGAGTGCGGCGCTTCAGGAAACTACAGGCCTATACTCCCATGGGAAACCTCTGCCGTTATCGACGCTGCCTTTCATCGATATTCCGAATGAAAAACTCTTTATCGGCATCGCAATTCTCGCACTCGCGATCGCATTCCAGAAAGGACTCGATCTCAAGCAGGAACAGGCACTGACAGTATAGAAAGGCCGATGAGTGCCGTCGTACATTGATAACCTGAGATCTTTTTATATTCGCATTGTATTCAAATGAGGTTCTCATGTTTACACTATTGAAAAAGAGGCCGGTGCGGAAAGTCCGACAAATGCTCGATGCCGCATTGTTCGGCGGGGCGGCGTTTATGCTGCTCACGCTCATATTTATTGCGTCGCATTCCGCAGGATACAGTGAACGGTTTCCTGATACCCATTGGCCCGTGAAACTGATGTTCAAGGGATTTTCACATATCCCTCTCACACAGGTTGATATTCATCAACCGGCCGGAAGTCAGATGTACATCGAAGCTCAGCCATCGAGTGTTTATCTTTCCGTCGTCCGCGAACGCAAGAATGGCATCCTATTGGGGTTTGAACTTGCCTGGCTCATTCTTACGGTCGGGACGTTTTTCTTCATCGTATATCTGCTTCGAAAAATTTTCATTCCCATGGACTCCAATGAATTTTTCGATCAGAAGACTCCTGCACGTCTGCGCATGCTTGGCTGGGTGATCATTGTGACATCACTCGCACGATCGCTTGTGACGTATTGCTATGGTCTCTATGCATCTTCACTCGTGAACAATATACCGGAAGCCGCAAGGGCTGTGATACCGGATCCCGTCGGAAGGCCTGTCACGCCATTCATTGAACCGGTGGTCGACATTGCGCCATTTACATTGTTCTTCGGGCTCGTCATGTTCGCCCTGGCGATCGCATTTCAAAAAGGGCTGGACCTCAAACACGAACAGTCGCTGACGGTCTAAGGAGAATTTGGTATGGCGATCAATGTCAATCTGGACATGATGCTCGTGAAGCGCAAAATGAGCCTTACCGAGCTTTCGGAGCGGATGAATATCACGATGACGAATCTCTCGATTCTCAAGACAGGGAAGGCGCGGGCGATCCGGTTTTCGACGCTTGAAGCGCTCTGCCGGGAACTTCAGTGCCAGCCCGGCGACCTGCTTGAATATACGTCCGCTCCTTCTGAGAACAATTGAGTGTTGAACCAATCATCCATCGGAAGAAAATGACCATGACGAGAACACATGCCGCTCTTACGCTTGCGCTGTATTGTCTGATATCGTGCCTCGCTCCCGGCATCACGAGCGCATCTCAACAGTCTTCGGCACAGGACAGCCTTGTTCAACTGGCAAGCCGGTTTTATAATGACGGAGAGTACAAGCGCGCGATCGCCATGAAAGATGCGGCCGATACGCTCGGCGCTTCATCGAGGCTTTTGTATTACCGGGGAATGAGTTATTCCGCGCTCTATGAATATCCTCGGGCGATCGAATGTTTTGAAAACGCCATCAAGGTCGATTCTGCAAATGTGCCCTGCCGGTTTCAATACGGACGTCTCCTGATTTTCTCCGGATTTCTGGAGCGGGCGACGAGGGAACTTACCATCTGCACGAAACTGGACAGCACGTATCTTCCCGCCTGGTATCAGCTCGGCCTGCTCTACAACATGCAGGGGAGGGATATCGATAAGGAATGCGAAATATTTTCATTCCTCATCCGGCAGAATCCCGAGGATTTTCTGAGCCTGTATTATCTCGGGAATGCGATCATGAAAACCGATCGCGCGGATTCCGGCACCGTGTTCATGATGCGTTCCATTGCGGTGAATCCGCGGTATTATCCGAGCCTGATGGCCATGGCGCATTATCATGATGCAAAGAAGCAGTATGCCTCCGCGCTGGAATTCTACAGGAAGGCGCTCGAGATCCGGCCGCATGACAAGGACCTGCTGTTCCAGACCGCGGAATGCCTGCGCAAGTCGGATGCGCTGCATGAAGCGGTCGCTTGTTTTAAGAGCGCGATTGAGGCCGATTCAGTAAATGATGCGGTTCATGCACAACTGGGCTACGCCTATTTTTCACTCGGCAGATTCGATTCGTCCGTTCAGGAATATAAGACGGCGATCGCGATGGAGCCGGACAATGTCGCGTATTATACGAACATTGCGCTTGCCTATCAGAAAATGGATTCCGTCGACGCCGCCATACACATGAGAAAAAAGGGAATTGCCGCACTCCATCCCGAAAACCTGATGTATGCGCATTCAAGCTTGGCCGCAGTCTATACCTCCGCCAAACGAACGCAGGGCGCCATCGGCATGTATAAGAAGAATATCGCCGACGCCTGCATGCAGCTTGCCACGTATTATCATTCAAACAATATGCGCCCCGAGGCAATCGCCATGTATCAGCGCGTCCTCGAATTTGATTCACAAAATGTTGACGTCGAGTTTCGGATCGCCGGCCTGTATGAAGAGATGAACGATGCAAAGTCGGCGATTCAGGCCTACACCAGAATCATGCAGTCGCTCGGTAAATACGGGGAGAAATTATTCAAAGAGAAGATCGAGTCGTTGAAAAAAAAGGTGAAGTGACAGATCTTTGCGCGGGGCGCCAGACAGAATCACCTGGCCGACTTGGTCCGGGCGCTTGCGCACTCTATTACGGAACTAAATGGTTCAACCGTTAGTTATAAATACTTCTATTCCCCAATTTTTTATAACAACGTCCAAAACCTGAACCACTCCCATGAGCGAACTCATCAATAATTCGAAATTCCGTAAAGACAGGCTGAAAGAGCTGATCCTCAAACTGCATGAAGGCGGGAACCCGGAGCAGATCCGCGCTGAACTTAAAGGCGCGCTTGCCAATATCCCATACGGCGAGGTCGTGGAAGTGGAGCAGGATCTGATCCAGGACGGACTGCCTGTCGGCGAAGTGCTGCGCCTGTGCGATGTGCACGGAGAAGTCCTCCAGGGCCATATCGATCAGACCGGATCAAAGTCGGTTCCCGAAGGGCATCCCGTCGACGTGTTCATACAGGAGAATAAGGAGCTGCTGAAAGCGGCTGATAAAACGCTCGACCTGCTGGAGAGGCTCGATACGGTGCCTGAAGATGATTTCAAAGACTATTCGTTTCAGGTGCTCGCCTGCATCAACGAACTGATGGATGTCGACAAGCATTACAAACGCAAAGAATATCTGCTCTTCCCATACCTCGAAAAAAATGAAATCACCGGTCCTCCCGCCGTGATGTGGGGCAAGCACGATGAGATCCGCGAACAGTTGAAAGCCTGCATCGACATCCTGCGTACCGACGGTCTGAAGAAATCGGACCTGAAAGACGCGCGCAAACTTCTGTTCATGCCGGCACTCCGGGCGCTCATTGAGATGACGAAGAAGGAAGAGGAGATCCTGTTTCCGATGAGCATGGATCTGCTGACGACCGAAGACTGGTGGCAGATTCACAAACAGACGCTTGAATTCGGGTTTACACTCTACGATCCGAAGGTCGACTGGAAACCGGAAGGCTTGTCAGTCGATGCCTCAAAGACAACGGGCGCATCGGGTGAGAACGGCGCCATTCAGCTGCCATCGGGAAGCTTCACGTCGAAGGAGATCATGGCGATCCTGAATACCATTCCGGTCGATATGACATTCGTTGATAAGGACGACAAGGTCAAATATTTCACACAAGGGCGCGAGCGGATTTTTTCCCGCAGCCGTTCCATCCTCAACCGTGACGTCCGGCTGTGCCATCCTCCCGGCAGCGTGCATATCATCGAAAAGATTCTGGACGATTTCAAATCGGGCCGCGCGTCCCATGCTCCGTTCTGGATCCAGCTGCGCGGGAAATTCGTTCACATCGAGTATTTCGCCCTGCGTGACGATAAGGGCGAGTATCTCGGCACGCTGGAATTTTCGCAGGATCTGACGGAACTGCGAAAGCTTGAGGGCGAACAGCGCATTCTCTCATACACGGAAAAGAAAGACTGAGGCATGGAACAACTCATCATCACTCCGAAAACGAAGATTTACGATCTGCTGGAAGCGTACCCTCAACTCGAGGAAGTGCTCATCGGCCTCGCTCCCGATTTTTCAAAGCTGAGGAATCCTGTTCTTCGCAACACCGTCGCCAAGGTGGCCAGCATCAGCCAGGCCGCCGCGATCGGCGGGTTGAATGTGGAAGACCTCGTCAATAAATTGCGGGCCGCAGTCGGACAGGATAACATCGAACAGATCGAGGGCGCCGGAATGAAATACACGACCTCCCGCCCCGACTGGTTTGTTCAGGAGCGCATCGTCAAAACGATCGATATACGCGAGATGCTGAACAGGAATGAGCAGCCGGTGCACGAAGCGCTGTCCTCTGTGAAGCAATTAAAAGGGGATGAAATTCTTGAGATCATCGCTCCGTTCATTCCCGCGCCCCTGCTCGATAAATCGTTGAGCCTCGGATATCGGCATTGGCTCGAAAGCAGACCGGACGGAGAATACAGGGTGTATTTTCAGGCGGCCAAAAGCCGGTAAGAAGGAGGGCCCCATTCTTCCGCAGCGCTGAAGGAAGAGTGAAAAAAAAGCTTGACATGCTGAAACAAATATCGTAATATTACGATATAATTGCTATGGGACTTTCAAAAAAAGAATCATTCAGCGCCAGACAAAATCATCTGGCCGACTTGGCCCGGGCGCTTGCGCACCCGGCACGGATTGCGATACTGGAATATCTCTCGAAGCAGCAGACCTGTATCTGCGGAGATATCGTGGATCAGCTTCCCTTATCCCAGGCGACCGTTTCACAGCACCTGGCCGCGCTCAAACAGGCGGGACTCATTCGCGGGAATATCGAAGGCGCCAGCATCTCGTATTGCATCAACGCCAAGGCATGGAACGAAGCGAAAGAACTTCTGTCGCAGTTCCTTGTGACCATTAAGCAATGCTGTTGATATTTTTTTTACCACAATAATCGCAATATTACGATCAATAGACATGAAGGAGAAGCCGATGGATTCGAATCAGGATATCAAGGAGATGGTAAAGGAAAAATACGGGGCGATCGCCCGGCAATCAAAGGAAGAAAACCAGTCGTCCTGCTGCGGAAGCACCTGCGGCTGTTCTTCCGATACGGTGGAATTCACCATCATGGCAGAAGACTATTCGAAGCTCGAGGGCTACGCTCCCGATGCCGATCTCTCGCTCGGCTGCGGCCTTCCCACAAAGTTCGCACAGATCAAAAAAGGGGACACGGTCGTCGATCTCGGATCCGGCGCCGGGAACGACTGCTTCATCGCCCGCAGGGAATCCGGCGAAACGGGCCGCGTGATCGGCATCGATATGACGGACGCGATGATTGCCAAGGCACGCGCCAACGCCGAGAAACTCGGCTATACGAATGTCGAATTCCGCCTGGGAGACATCGAAGCCATTCCGCTCGAGGATCATACGGCCGATGTCGTCGTCTCCAACTGCGTAATGAACCTCGTGCCCGATAAGAAGAAGGCGTTCGCGGAAACCTTCCGCATCATGAAATCGGGCGGACACTTCAGCATCTCGGATATCGTGCTTCAGGGCGCGCTGCCTGACGGATTCCAGAAGGATGCCGCGCTCTATGCCGGCTGCATCTCCGGCGCGATGCAGAAGGAAGAATATCTTGCGGTGATCCGTGAGGCAGGATTCGTTAATATCCAGATCCAGAAGGAACGGAAGATCGATGTGCCTGAAGAGATCTACAAGGCTCATGTGAGCGATGAAGCGCTTGAAGAGTTCAACAAGAAGGCTGTCGGCATCTTTTCTGTGACGGTCTATGCCGAGAAGCCGTAAAGGAGATAGAAGCCGCCCAGGATCACAAGGATGCCGCACACTTTTTTCAGGCGGGAAAGGGCAGGGGAGGACTCGCTCCAATCAAGGTATCGCTGCACTGTCGCGGTCATTGTGCCTGCTGTGACGATGACCGCGCAGTGCCCGAGACCGAAGGCCAGAAGAAGCATGAGGGCATAAAGCAAGTCCGATTGTGCGGTATCAAATACAATTCCTAACACCGGCGCCATGTACGCAAACGTGCAGGGGCCGAGGGCGAGGCCGAAGAGCAGTCCCAGTATGAAGGCGGCAGGGATCCCCTGCCTGCTTGTTTTTTTGATCCCCGAGAGATTCCAGTCGAGCTTGATGATATCCAGCAGATACAACCCCACGAGAAAGAAGATTCCCGCAACCAAATAATTCCCGACCGTTCCAATATCCCCCATCAGCCGTCCCATCGATGCCGTGACCGCACCGATCAGCGCGATCGTGACCAGGATGCCTGAAGCGAATGCAAATGAGATCCCGAGTGTGCGTGATGACGAGAGCTTTCCCTGCATGCTGATAAAGCCCACGACAAGCGGGATGGAGGAGAGATGGCAGGGGGAAAGAAGGACCGAAAGCAGTCCCCATCCGAATGACGCCAGCATGACGAGCCATGCCGGACCTGACATCGCATCATAGAGGCTCATGAAGATCTGATCGGACATGGGAAGATCAACCTTCCTTTTTCAAGGGCGCTATGCCCCGTTCTTTCAGGATCCTCCGGATTTCTTCTTCGGGGAAAAATCCTTCATGCCTGAAGAACTCTTTGCCGCTTTCATCCAAAAACACCTGTGTCGGGATGAGCCGGATGCCGTATTTCTGCGCGAACGGCTTCTGCTCTTTTGTCCACACATCATAGAAGACGACATTCACCAGCGGAGAATATTTCTCCTCGATCGCTTTCATGACGGGCTGCATTTTCCTGCAGGGGATGCAATTGACCGACCCCAGTTCGATGAATGTGACTTTGGGGTTGCCTCTGGTGACCGCGCTTTTTTGAGCGACGGCCAATGGCGAGAGCAGCAAGAAGAGTGCGACCGATGCAAGGATGATCCTGTTCATGACGAATATTCCTCATTGAGTATTCATTAATCAGTAGACCATATTGAAGAGATATCCCACGATGATGATGCCCGTCCCGACGATGCCGACAAAGATGATGATGAGCGGCAGTTTCAGGACTTTCTTTAAGATGATGGTTTCGGGAAGCGAGAGCCCGATCACGCTCATCATGAAGGCAAGCACGGTGCCGAGCGAGGCGCCTTTTTCCAAGAGCGCCTGAACCACTGGGATGATGCCGGCCGCGTTGGAATACATCGGGATGCCGATCAGGACCGAGAGGGGCACGGACCACCAGGCGCTTTTTCCCATGAGGCTTGCCATGAAATTCTCGGGCACATAGCCGTGTATGCCCGCGCCGACGGCGATGCCCAGCACGATATAGAGCCAGACTTTTGAGACAATCTCTCTGACGGCATCGATGCCGGCACGGACGCGCTCCTGAAACGGGATCGTTTCCTCATGGTACTCTCTGTGACCCGCCTTCACTTCATAGACCCACGGTTCGACGAAGCGCTCGAGCTTCATGCGTCCGATCACGTATCCGGACACGATCGCGATCACCAATCCCGTCGAAACATACAGCAGAGCCGTCTGCCATCCGAAGAGTCCGAACAGCAGTACAAGCGCCACTTCGTTGATCATCGGCGCAGCGATGAGGAAGGAAAATGTCACTCCGAGCGGGATGCCCGATTCGACAAATCCGAGAAAAAGCGGAATCGCCGAACATGAACAGAAGGGCGTCACAATGCCAAGCACGCTTGCCAGTATATTGCCGGAGACGTGCTTCTTTCCTCCCAAGAGCTGCCGTGTGCGCTCAGGGGAGAAGCAGCTTCTCACGATACCCACTCCAAAGACGATCAGCGTGAGAAGCAAGAGCACCTTCGGAACTTCGAACACGAAAAACCACAGTGCATCCGCGAGATGCTCTCCCTTCATGAATCCCGACAGATCATACACCAGATAATCCGCGATCGACTCGAGGTTTATATAGAGAATAAACCACAGGGGCAGCAGAAGGGCAGGGAAGAAATAGATCGATCGTTCCTTATTGAGAGATGCCGCGGTTTCATTCATGGTTCCATCCTTGAGAGACCGACGTCAGGATAGTTGTCGAGCCGTCTGTTCACTAAAATATTTCTTCTGAAAATAAAGCGCCACATTGACCAGTCCGATCAGCACCGGCACTTCAACAAGAGGACCGATGACGGTGGCAAAGGCGGCCTGCGAATTGATTCCGAACACTGCAACGGCCACGGCGATCGCCAGTTCGAAATCGTTGCTCCCGGCGGTGAAGGCGATGGTGGTCGTTTTTTCATACGATTGCCCCATGCGTCTGGCCATGTAGAATGTCGCAAAAAACATGACCGCAAAGTAAATAGTATAGGGGATGGCCACGCGGACGACATCCATCGGAAGTTCAATGATTCTTCCGCCTTTGAGCGAAAACATGACGAAGATCGTAAACAAAAGGGCGATGGGAGTCACGATCGAAAGCCTTGGAATGAAGCGCGTGTGGTACCAATTTTTTGATTTGGCGTTCACAAGAACTGCACGCGTAAGAATGCCGGCGGCGAATGGAACCCCGAGGAAGATCAGCACGGTCAGGGCAATCTCGGAGATCGAGATGTCTACCAGAGCGCCGGTCATTCCAAACAGGGGCGGAAGAAATGTGATAAAGACATACGCGTACACGGAGTAGAAAAGCACCTGAAAGATCGCATTAAAGGCGACCAGGCCCGCGGCAAGTTCGGTGTCACCCTTCGCAAGATCGTTCCATACGAGCACCATCGCGATGCACCGCGCAAGACCGACAAGGATGACGCCGATCATCATATCCGGCTTGTCGGGCAGCAATGTGACGGCCAGAATGAACATGACGAGCGGACCGACGATCCAGTTCTGCACAAGAGAAAGCCCCAGCAGCCTGAGATTGCTGAAAACAATCGGGAGTTCTTCATATTTGACCTTCGCCAAAGGCGGATACATCATCAGGATCAGACCGATGGCGATCGGAATGTTCGTTGTGCCTGATTGGAACGAGCTCCAGAATTTGTCGATCCCCGGCAGGAGCCAACCCGACATCACTCCGGCAAACATCGTCAGGAAGATCCAGAGTGTCAGATACCGGTCGATGAATGAAAGTTTTTTCGAAATTGAAGTCATTGTCGTCTCGATTCTCCGGATTGTGCTCAGACGGATGCCGCTGCATCGACGAGCCAGTGCGTGAGCGTGGATTTCGTCGGCAACTTGCCGTTATGGATCACCTTTTCATTGACGACGAGTCCCGGAGTACTTAAAATTCCGTAGCTCATGATGTCTTTCAACTCCGTGACCTTTTCGACGGTCGCTTCAAGATTGTTTTCAGCAACGACTTCGTTGCACATGGCTTCGAGATTTTTGCAGTTTGTGCAGCCTGATCCAAGCACTTTGATGGCGAGCATGAGTACTCCGAAAGTTATTGTTGGAAGAACGATGTGTATGCACGAATAATTCGTAAAATACCGAAATGTTCAGGACAAAAAAATCAGAGACCGCAAAGTTGCACGCGATCGACCGTTTTCACCTTCGTCTTATCGGCTTCAACTGTCTCATTGTCGCCGATCCAGAAATCGAGTGAAGCCAGAACGGCCGAGATGCGCTGGTCCGCAGGGCGGAGATTGATGTAATAATTGATCCATTTTCCGTCGCGCTCTTCCAGTATGAATCCTTCTTTTTTGAGGATGCTCAAATGCTGGGAAACGGTGGAAGCGGCAAGTTCAAGCACATTGGTGATTTCACAGACGCACAGCGGCCGCACCTGAAGCATCTTCAGGATGCGGAGCCTGCTCTCATCAGAGAGCGCCTTAAATATTGCGGTCGATGCTTTCATGGGAACATTTCGTTGCTTGACGAAATATAAGCAACTTGCATCACTGATGCAATGAACAATGGTTATTTCTTCCTCATTCCTGCGTAGTCGGAACTTGAGTGGACGTATCAGTGGCCGGGGATTGTTATCGCTGCATGGCGAATATGTAGACGATAAAGAGCAGCACTGTCCAGATCAGAATCAGCAACGGGACGGTTTCGAGCGACGTGTGGCGCGCGGCGATGCCGGTGAGAGCCGGGATGATCGCGAGTCCCAGTCCGGCGGCGCTGGTCTGCATGCCGATGGTCTGCGGAGTGAAGCGTGCGCCCACACGGCGGCTCGTAAGGAAGACGAGTCCGGGATAGATCGGCGCAATCGCAAAGCCGATGACTGCAACGGCAAGAAGACTGCTGAAGAAAAACGGATTCCAGATGAGCACAAGCGCGCCGATGCCCGCGACGGCAATGCAGAAAGCGATGAGCCGGCCGATCGGCATGCGCTTCGTGAAGATGCCTGCCGCGATCCTGCCGATAGTGAATGTCGCCCAGTAGCCGCCGACCCAGATGCCGGCAAGAGAGGGAGGGATGCCGCGCGATTCAGTGAGCAGACTGTACGACCACATTCCCACCGACGCTTCGATGCCGCAATAGACGAAAAAAAGCAGCATGCTCACCCAGACGCGAACCTCTCCGAGGGTTTCCATGATGGAGGCGGGATGTCCGCCGCGCTCGTCATGGTGCTTTGAGCGGTCGTCGCTTCTTCCTGCTTTCCACACAGTATGCGTGAGCATGAAGCAGAAGGCCAGGATCAGTTGCGCCGCGCCCACAAGCGCATAGCCCGTCCTCCATGTGGCGGAGAGCGCGAGTCCTGCTGTCATGATCATCGGGCCGAGCGTGATGCCGATGCCGTAACTGGCATGCAGCCACTGCATCGTGCGCTCGCCGTAGTTGGCTGCCACATAGACATTGATTCCCGCATCGATCGCTCCGGCGCCGAGGCCTCCGGCTGCTGCAAGCGGAACCATGAGCCACCAGGAGTGCGACAGGGAATACCCGATGAGTCCCATGCCGGTAAGGGCGCAGCTTGCTGCAAGAAGGCTTCCCACTCCGAACCGCACGAGGATGTGTCCGCTGAAGAAGCTGGAAAGAAGATATCCGGTCGTTCCCGCCACGAGCAGCATGCCGAGCGAGTCGAGCGCGCGCGCAAAGTCATGGCGCATATTCGGCCATGCGACGCCGAGCAACCCGTCGGGCAGTCCGAGCGAAATGAAGGCGATGTAGGCGAGGATGATGGCGCCCGCGGCGGAGAAGTTCTTCCGATTTCCTGTGTCTGTCATGGCTGTGCGGTCGGTTCCGCTGTAAAATAACAAATTCCTGCGCCATAATCCTTCCGCAGCCTTTTATTTTTGGCATTCCTTTGGTACATTGTGTATCAAGTCGGAATCTTCTTATTGTCGGAAACAGGGCACACGCATGAAAACACTTCTTCTTTCTCTTTTCTTCTGCGCCGCAACCGCATGGGCGCAATTGGGCGACAGCCGCCAGCTCATCTTCTCGATCGGTCCCGAATGGAATTCGAAGCAGGGCACCATGATGCTCATGGAGGAAGTGGAGCCCGGGCATTGGGAGCTTGCCGCGCCCTCCTGGCGCGTGGTCTACGGCGATTCGGGCATGGCCTGGGGACTCGGTCTGCATCCGGCCCCGAAATCCGATACGCTCTTCAAGCATGAAGGAGACCGCCGGTCTCCGGCAGGCATCTTCGAACTCGGCACGTTCTGCGGATACGATTCAGCGGCGCCCGCGGGCGTTCGCTATCCGTACGTCCAGAGCGTGAAGACGACGCGCTGGGTCGACGATCCGCAGTCGCCGTACTATAACACGATGATCGACGAGAAGAAAGTGCCGAAGAAGCTCAAAGGCAAGGTGCAGTGGCGTTCGGCCGAGCGGATGAAGTTCGACGGCATCGATTACAAGTACGTCATTTTCGTGAAGCACAATCCCGACCGCATCCCGGGAAAGGGAAGCGCGATCTTCCTGCACTTGAACAGTCCGCAGCGCACGCCGACGGCCGGATGCACGGCGATGGACGAGGCGAACATGCTCACGCTGCTGCGATGGCTCGATCCGGCCAAGAAGCCGCTGCTGGTGCAGCTGCCGCTGAGCGAACTCGGCACGTATACGAAACCGTGGGGGCTGCCGTATCTGCCATAACAAAATAAGATGAAGCACGGGCGAAGCAACCCACATCCACGCTGGCGCGTGGATCATTTCCGGCTTCGCCCCACATATGAATTGAAAGGAATGCATGAGCCGTCAAAATACGAAAACGAAAATTGTCTGCACGATGGGACCCGCCACGGCGTCCGTCGAAACGATCGAGAAGATGATACGCGCCGGCATGAATGTCGCCCGGCTGAATTTCTCGCACGGCACGCACGAAGAGCATCTGGCGATGATGCAGCGCGTGCGCGAAGCCTCCGCCAATCTCGGCGAGCCGGTGGGCATCCTCCAGGATCTTCAGGGGCCGAAAATCAGGACGGGGGTGCTTTCTTCCCCCGTCGTACTCAAGGAAGGCGCGCGCTTCACGATCACGATCAATGATGTGGTCGGCACGGCCGAACACGTCTCGACCACATACAAACATCTGCCGCTCGATGTGAAGCCGGGCGACACGATCCTGATGGACGACGGACTGCTCCAGCTGAAGGCGCTCGAAGTCACCGACACCGATGTGATCACCGAAGTCGTCAACGGCGGCATCCTCAAGAGCAACAAGGGCATCAATCTTCCGGGCGTTGCCGTGAGCTCGCCCTCGCTCACGGAGAAGGATGCGAACGATCTGCTCTTCGGCATTGCCAACGAGATCGATTACGTCGCCCTGTCGTTCGTGCGCACGGCCGATGATATCCGCTATCTGCGCACGTTCATCCGCTCGCAGATCGGCTCGAAGCGCCTGCCGATTGTGGCCAAGATCGAAAAAGCCGAGGCACTCGCCGACATCGATGCGATCATCGCGGAAACCGACGCCCTGATGGTGGCACGAGGCGATCTCGGAGTGGAATGCCCGGCAGAGACCGTGCCGATGTCGCAGAAGATGATCTGCCGCAAGGCCAATGCGGCCGGCAAGCCCGTCGTGATCGCGACGCAGATGCTCGAGTCGATGATCGAAAATCCCCGGCCCACGCGCGCCGAGGCCAACGATGTGGCCAATGCGGTGCTCGACGGCGCCGATGCGGTCATGCTCTCCGGTGAGACGTCTGTCGGCAAGCATGCAGTGGAAGTGGTGGAGACGATGAGCCGGATTATCAAGCAGGCCGAATCGGAGCTCGAGGACAAGCTGTATCTGGATGAGGCGGTCGATGTGAATGTGGCCGAAGCGGGGATGTTCCGCGCGCTCGGGCGCTCGGCGGCGATGCTGGCAAAGCATATCAATGCGGCCGCGATCGTCTGTCTGACGCATTCGGGCGACATGGTGAAGATCATTTCGCGCTACCGGCCTTCGGCGCGGCTCATTGCCGTGACCGATCTCGAGCGCGTGCAGCGGCGGCTGAAGCTCGTCTGGGGCGTGCAGTCCATTCTCATCAACGGCATCGGCGACACGGATGCGACGCTGGCGCGCATCCGCGAAGAGCTGCTCAATTCCGGTGCCGTTCAGCGCGGCGACTATGTCGTGATGACCGCCGGCATTCCGCTCTTGGCCCGCGGCTCGACGAACATGATCAAGGTGGAAAAGCTGCAGTAGCGAGGCGGCGTGTCAGAGCGATGTATCGGAGATGTAATCGCACGTATCGTAGCGCACGTCGTAGGCCCGGCGTTCAAGATGGGCGGCGCGCTTCTTCAGCAGACAGGGAATGGAGATGACGCCTGCGATGATCGCAGACCATTTGACGATGTTGAGCATTGCTTTCATGGGTGGAGAGGTGAAAATGGGGAACGGGGTGTCAATTTTTG
The DNA here is from genome assembly GCA_050258555.1 of Acidobacteriota bacterium. Classification (GTDB taxonomy): domain Bacteria; phylum Bacteroidota; class Ignavibacteria; order UBA10030; family UBA8401; genus CAISDA01. Next base: position 15,873 of record JBLMZA010000031.1, read on the forward strand.
TTGCGACAAAGATACAATTATTTCCCCCGCACTGTCAATAAAAAAAGCCCTTCGGCAGAGAAAATTTTTGCCGAAGGGCTTTCGTCGTTTCCGGGGCGCGCAGAAAAAGCGGAGTCGCCCTGTGTGTGTATATCAGAGATAATATTTCTTCACGTAATCCGAGACCATGCGGTGCGTGTTGTACTGCGGCACGAGCGTTGCAATCGCGCGGCGCATGCGCTTGATCCACTGCATGGGGATGTTCTTCGAGTTGCGCGTGTAGAATTCGGGGATGATCTTGTTTTTGATCACGTCGTAGAGGAACTGCGAATCCTGTTCGTCCTGCACCTGTTCCGACGCCGGCTGCTCGTCGCCGCCGATCGACCATCCGTTCGTGCCGTCGTAGGCTTCGCGCCACCATCCGTCCATGATGCTGCAGTTGAGTCCGCCGTGGATCGACACTTTCTGGCCGCTGGTGCCGCTGGCTTCAAGCGGGCGGCGCGGATTATTGAGCCACACATCGGCGCCCGAGATCAGGTGGCGCGCCACGTTGATGTCGTAGTTCTCGAGGAAGATCACCTTGCCGAAGAGCTGCGGATGCTTCGTCAGATCGACGATGCGCTGGATGTACTTCTTTCCCTCGTCGTCGCGCGGATGCGCCTTGCCGGCGAAGATGAGCTGTATCGGATGTTTCGCATCGTTGAAGAGCTCGAGCGTCCGCTCGAAATGCGTGAACAGCAGCGGAGCGCGCTTGTACGTGGCGAAGCGCCGGGCGAAGCCGATCGTGAGCACATCGGGATTGAGGATCGTCTCGAAGGCGGCGAGTCCGTTGCCGTAGCGCATGTGCTGCTGCTTCATCGTGAAGCGCGCGAATTCGATCAATTGCCGGCGCAACTGGTAGCGCAGTGCCCAGAACTCCTCGTCCGTGATCGTGCGGCCGCTCACCACATTCTTCCACACGGCGGGGGAAAGGAACTTCTCGTCCCAGTCCGCTCCGAGCTTCTCGCTCCAGAACCTGTCTGTGACGGGATTCGCCCATCCTTTGATATGCACGCCGTTGGTGATCGCGCCGATTGGCACTTTTTCCACGGCCGTATGCGGATAGAGCGTCTTCCACATTTCCCGGCTCACATGCCCGTGCAGCTCGCTCACGCCGTTGGCCGAGCGCGACATCTTGAGCGCGAGCACCGTCATGCAGAACGACTCGTGCGCGTCGCCGGGATTGATGCGTCCGAATGCCATGAGCTGATCGATGGACATTTTGAGCTCGCTCACCTTCTGACCGAATGCGTACTCGATCAGGTCGCGGTTGAATCGGTCATGACCGGCGGGCACGGGCGTATGCGTCGTAAAGGCGCAGCGCTTCGTGACGGAGACGACGCCTTCATCCGCCGTATGGCCCTCGGCGATCTGCTCGCGCAGAAGCTCGATGGTGAGGAAGGCCGAATGTCCTTCATTCATGTGGAAGAGCGAGGGCGTGATGCCCAAGGCGCGCAGCATGCGCACGCCGCCGATGCCGAGCACGATCTCCTGTGAGATGCGCGTGGTCGAGTCGCCGCCGTAGACGTGCGCGGTGATGTCGCGGAAGCGCTCTTCGTTCTGGGGGAGATTCGTATCGAGCATATAGAGCGTCGAGCGTCCGACCATGAGCTTCCAGGCCGCGACCTTCACGATGCTGAAGCCGATCTGCACGCTGATCATGACCGGAACGCCGTGTTCGTCGCAGACCTGCTCGATGGGCAGCTTGTGCGTATCGGCCGCGATGTACTGCTCCTGCTGCCAGCCCTCGACGCCGATGCGCTGCTCGAAATATCCCTGGCGGTAGAAGAGCGTGATGCCGATGAAGGGCACGCCGAGGTCCGAGGCGGACTTCGTATGGTCTCCGGCGAGGATGCCGAGGCCGCCCGAATACGTGCGGAGGCTTTCATGGAATCCGAATTCGGCGCTGAAATACGCCACGGGATTTTTCAGCTTCTTCGCATGCGCGGCCGTCCAGGTCTTGGTCTGCTTCATGTATGCGTTGAACGCCTTGATCACTTTTTGAACGCGCATGCAATAATCCTTGTTGGCCAACCGGGCGAGGATTTCCTGTTCGGAGATCTCGGCCAGGAGCGCGGACGGATTATGGTGCGAGGTTTCCCACAACCGGGGGGCGAGTTCCTGAAAGACCTGCTGTGCTTCAAAATTCCAGCTCCACCACAAATTGCGCGAGACACGGCGCAGGCCCGTGAGGAGATCGTGCGCGTCGACGGTTTGTTTTTTAGTAGGCATACATTTCCCAATTGTGAAGAGTTCGGTAGTGATCGAAAAACAGATAGCATTAAGAACGGAAAAAAAACGAAAAAATTCCAGCAAAAAATGGAAGGGGTTCCACGCCGTCGACTGGTGAAGCGGGAACTAAAAAAAAGGGGGTTTTCAGGTTCCCGGCGCGAGACGGGCCATCTGCTCGGCGTTCATGAGCCAGTCGAGCCGGCCGGCGCCGCGCTCGATCACAGGGCCGACCGAGACGCAGGCAACCGTGGCGGGACGAAAGAGGATGCGGGCATCGGATTGGCCGCTGACAAGCGTCGAGACGCAGGTGCTCAGAAACGGCTCATGTCCGACGAGCAGCACATTGCTGTCGTTTGTGCAGTGCTTCAGCTCGGCAAAGAGATTGCGCGGATCGGCGCCCGGCGTCAGATGCTCGCACGGCTCGATGGGCGCCGTGCCGAGATGACTTCGGATGATCGATGCCGTCTGCTGCGCGCGGATGATGGGGCTGGCAAAAATCGAATGCGCGCGCCCGACGAGCAGTTTCAGCGCGCGCCCTACGCCGTCGGCTTCCGCTTTGCCGTGCATGGTGAGCGTGCGTTCGAAATCGCTTGGCGCGACCGTGCCGGCTTCGCCGTGTCGGATAAAATAGAGGACCATGGTATCCTTTACGGCCTGATCGCCGCGAATCCAGGCTTGATCACGTCATAAATGAGCCGGATGCGGTCGCGATAGGGAATGAATGCGCTTTTCATCGCGTTGATGGACAATTTTTCGAGATCGTCGAAGCGCAGGCCGAATTTCTGATTGGCGACTTCATACTCATCGGTGAGCGTGATGCCGCTCATCAGCCGGTCATCGGTGTTGAGCGTCACGCGGAACTTATACTTATAGAGAATCCCGAACGGATGTTCCTCCACCGTGCGCACCGCGCCCGTATGGACGTTGCTGGTGAGACAGATTTCAAGCGGGATGCGCTTGTCGAGCACATACTGCGCCAGCGTGCCCATGCTGAGCACTTCGCCGTCCTTGATGCGCATGTCTTCGATCAGACGCGTGCCGTGGCCGATGCGGTGCGCGCCGCACCATTGAATGGCCTGCCAGATCGATTCCTTGCCGAAGGCTTCGCCGGCATGAATCGTAATGTTGAAATTTTCGCGCTGTATGTAATGGAATGCGTCGACGTGCTTCTTCGGGGGATATCCGCCTTCTTCGCCCGCAAGATCGAAGGCCACCACGCCGAAGTTCCTAAATTCGACGGCCAGTTCCGCCACTTCCTGCGACACCGAGGGCTCCATGTGCCGCATCGCGCAGAGGATGATGCCGTAATGAATGCCGAACTCCTTCTTGCCGCGCTCGAGTCCGCGCAGCACCGCGCGCACGACCTTGTGCTGGGGAAGGCCCTTCAGCGTGTGGAAGACCGGCGCGAAGCGCGTCTCGACATACACGACGCCGTCCTTTTTCATGTCCTCCATCATTTCATAGGCCACGCGTTCCAATGCGTCTTCCGTCTGCATCACGGCGCAGGTATGCTCGAAGCCCTCGAGAAACAGGGGAAGGCTTCCGCGCTGTGCGCCGCGCTGGAACCAGGCGCTCAACTCGGCAGCATCGGTCGTGGGAAGGTTCGTGTAGTTCTGCTCGCGTGCAAGGTCGATCACGGTCTGGGGACGGACGCCGCCGTCCAGGTGGTCGTGCAGCAGCACTTTGGGCATTGCCTGAAGTATCTCGCGGGAGAGATCCATAAAAAATCCCTGTCAGTGTGTGTGCGGAAAAATTTTGTAACCACTAATGTAGCCAGTGAAACGATGATTTGCAACAAAAATCAACCCTGCCGGTCTTCTTGAAAAGAAACAGGAAATTTTGTATATATGGAGTATCGACGCAGGCCGAGAAACCGCCTGCGTTTCTCGTTTCACGCATTCCGCATGCATCATCCCGGATGTCCGTGTTTGTTATCCACTCAGACTATTACCTTTCAGATACATATCATATGGACGCATCAGCTCATAAACGCCTGGAGCCGAAACTGTTCACGGTTCTCCGGAGCGGGTATACCCGCAAATTGTTTTTCGCCGATCTCAGCGCCGGCCTCATCGTCGGCATCGTGGCGCTGCCTCTTGCGATCGCGTTCGCGATCGCTTCCGGCGTCAAGCCCGAACAGGGACTGTATACCGCCATCATCGCAGGCTTCATTGTTGCCGTCATGGGCGGCACACGCGTGCAGATCTCGGGTCCCACCGGCGCCTTCATCGTCATCATCTATGGCATCGTCCAGCGGTACGGCTTCGACGGCCTTGCCACCGCCACGCTCATTGCCGGCGTGCTGCTGGTGATCATGGGATTGGCGCGCCTGGGCAATCTTCTGAAATTCATACCCTATCCGCTCACTGTCGGCTTCACGAGCGGCATCGCCCTCATCATCTTTTCGGGACAGGTCAAGGATTTTCTCGGTCTGCAGATTGCCAATGTCCCGGCCGATTTCATGGAGAAGTGGTATGTCTATTTTCATTCCTTTTCGACCCTGAATTACTGGGCCCTGGGCATCGGGGTGCTCTCGCTGCTCATTGTGATGTTCACGCCGCGCTTTTCGGCGAAAGTGCCGGGTTCGCTGGCGGCCATCATCGTGGCCACCATGCTGGTGCAGTATTTCCAGCTGCCGGTGGAGACCATCGGCAGCCGTTTCGGATCCGTTCCCAACACGCTGCCTTTGCCGTCGATGCCGAAGATCTCCTGGAGCCTGGTGAGCCAGATGTTCTCGCCGGCGGTCACCATTGCGCTGCTGGCGGCGATTGAATCGCTGCTCTCGGCCGTCGTGGCCGACGGCATGATCGGTTCTCGCCACCGCTCGAACATGGAACTCATCGCTCTCGGCACGGCGAACTTCTTCACGCCGTTTTTCGGCGGCATTCCGGCCACGGGCGCCATCGCGCGCACGGCAACGAACATCAAGAACGGCGGCCGCACCCCCATTTCGGGCATCGTCCATTCGGTCGTGCTGCTGCTGATCATGCTGCTCTTCGGCCGCTGGGCGGCGCTCATTCCCATGCCGGCGCTCGCGGCGATCCTGATCGTCGTTGCCTACAATATGAGCGAATGGCATTCATTCGTGCGCATCTTCAGCACGCCGCGCTCCGATGTGCTCATCATGGTCATCACGTTCCTGCTGACAGTGCTCATCGATCTTACCGTGGCCATCGAAGTGGGCATTCTGCTTTCGGCGCTCTTCTTCCTGCAGCGCATGGCCGATGTGAGCCAGGCGCAGATCATCACGCGCGAAATTCAGAAGGAGAAAGAGGAGGATGAAACCGCGTCGGCCGATACCGCCGCCGTCATTCCGCCCGGCGTGGAAGTCTTCGAAGTCTACGGATCGCTGTTCTTCGGAGCGGTCGATCAGTTCAAGGACGCGCTCCGGCAGATGGAGAAGAAGACGAAGGTGCTCATCATCGACATGAAGACGCTGCTGGCCATCGACGCCACCGGTCTGCGTGCGCTCGAAGATATCACGGCGCAGTCCGTGCGCGAGCATATGACAATCATCATTTCCGGCGTGCACAAACAGCCGCTCTTTGCCATGGAGCGTTCGGGCTTCCTTGCGAAGATCGGGGAAGACAACCTCTGCGGCGATCTTGACGAAGCGCTGGCCCGCGCGCAGACGCTCATCGATGCGAAGCGTTCCGTCTGACGGCGGATCAGTGCGCCTCGAGCCAGTTTGAACCGGCGCCGATTTCGACTTCGATCGGCACGGACATCTTCATGGCATTCTTCATCTTATCCGCGACAAGCGCGCGCACCAGCTCGAGCTCGTTTTCATAGACTTCGAAGACGAGCTCGTCGTGCACCTGCAGGAGCATCCTGCTTCTGACCTTCTTCGTTTCGAACGCGCGATGGATGTCGATCATCGCGCGCTTGATCATGTCGGCCGCCGTACCCTGTATCGGCATATTGATCGCCTGGCGCTCGGCGTTGGCGCGGATCGGATTGTTGCGGCTGTTGATGTCGGGCAGGTAGCGCCGTCTTCCGCTCAAGGTTTCGACGTAGCCTTTGGCGCGCGCCGAAGCGATCGTCTCCGCAATGTACGTCTTCACATTGGGGAAGCGCTCGAAATACTTCGCGATGATCTCGCGCGCCTCGGCCTGCGGGATCTCCAGCCGCGCCGCCAGTCCGAACGCCCCGAGCCCGTACATGATCCCGAAATTCACTTCCTTCGCCTTGCGGCGCTGGTCCTTCGTCACCTCGGCAATCGGCACGTTGAAGATTTTGGCTGCCGTCGTCGAATGGATATCCTCTCCCGCATGGAACGCCGAGACGAGCGCCGGATCGCCCGAAATGTGCGCCATGATCCTGAGCTCGATCTGCGAATAATCGGCCGAGAGCATCGTCATGCCTTTTTCTCCCGGAATGAACGCGCGGCGGATCTCGCGGCCCATCTCGCTGCGGATCGGAATGTTCTGCAGATTGGGTTCGCTGCTTGAAAGCCTGCCTGTGGATGCGACCGTCTGATTGAAGGACGTGTGCACGCGCTGTGTGTCGGGATGCACGAGCTTCGGCAGCGCGTCGACGTACGTCGACTTGATCTTCTGCAATTGCCGGTAGTCCAGCATGCGCGCCACGATGGGGTGTTCGTTCTTCAGCGTCTCCAATACGCCCACATCGGTCGAGTATCCGGTCTTCGTCTTGCGCACGGGCTTCAGGTTCAGCTTTGTGAAGAGGATCTGCGCCAACTGCTGCGTCGAATTGATGTTGAACTCTTCGCCCGCATCCTTGTAGATCTGCGCGACGATCTCTTTCAGATCCTTGTCGATCGAAGCGGACATCTCGCGCAGGAAGGGAATGTCGATGGCGATGCCGGTCTTTTCCATTTCCGTGAGCACCTCGATGAGCGGGAATTCGAGCTCCGTGCAGAGCGTCGTCATGCCGTGCAGCGTGAGCTTCGTGTGCAGCACATCGACGAGCTGATAGGTGATATCGGCGTCTTCGGCCGAGTAATCCGAGACAACGGGCAGCGGAACCGTGCGGATGTCCTTTTTCCCGTTGTCGGTCAATTGTCCGAATGAGATCATCGCATAGCCCAGATGCTCCTGGGCCAGCGCATCGAGATTGTGCTTGCCGTCGGGACGGAGGATGTAGCTGGCCACCATCGTGTCGAACTCCGCTCCGCGCACATCCAGACCGTAGCGGGTCATCACGAGCATGTCGTATTTCAGGTTCTGGCCGTACTTCTTCACCTTCGGATTCGAAAAGACCGCGCCCATATCGCGCGCAAGCTTTTCCGGTTCGAGCATCCAGTGCTTCGGCTCCGGCGATTCGGGCGCATCGAACAGCGACGCGCCGTCGCCGGGCGGCGTGAAGCGCACGGGAAGATAATAGGCGATGTGCGGCTGGAAGCTGAAGGAGATGCCGACCAGATCGGCGCGCAGCGAATTGGTCGATGTCGTTTCGGTATCGAAGACGAACGCCTTCGCCTTCTTCAATTCGGAAAGAAAGCGCAGATACGCCGCATCCGAGTCGATAAGCGCATACTGATGTTCGGAAGAGGAAATATCCGTGAGCGGGGTTTCGGGTTCGAAGACCGACGGAGCGGCCGTGCCGACGGCGCCGGCCGAGGGCTCGGGACTTCCCGGCACGGTTTCGCCGAGTGTCGCCCCGATGGCGGCGATTGCTTCGGCTTCATCAACAGGCGCTTCCGCGCCCGAGGAAGGTTCGTCGTTGGGACGCGGTGTGCCTTTCAGGTCCTTCGGTCCCGAGAGTTCAACGGGAGGCAGGTCCTGTTCGGGCATCGAAAGCGAAGAAGGCGCGATATCCGCCAATCCGCTCGGGATGGGCGCGGCATCGGGCATGAGCGGTGCCGACGGCTTGAACTGGTCCTTGAGCTTCCGCACATGCGAACTGAATTCAAGGCGCGAAAAGAGCGCGATGAGCGAAGGGATGTCCCGCGCCTTGGCGCGCAGCGTGTGGAAATCGACCGACACGGGCACTTCGGTATGGATCGTCACCAGATGTTTCGAGAGCGCGGCCAGCTCCTTGTTTTTGAGCAGCTTTTCGCGCACGCCTTTCTGCGGGATCTCGTCGATGTGCTCGTAGATATTTTCGATCGTTCCGTATTTCTGTATGAGCGGCGTGGCGGTCTTGGGCCCCACGCCCGGGACGCCGGGCACATTGTCCGACGTATCGCCGATGAGTCCCAGAAGGTCGACGACCTGGGAGGGCGGCACGCCGAATTTCTCGATCACCGAGGCGTCGTCCAGAAATTCGTCGTCCGAGCCGCCGCGTCCGGGGCGGTAGATTTTCACGATCGGCGAAACGAGCTGCATGAAGTCCTTGTCCGATGTGACAAGATAGGATTCGACGTTTTCCTTCTCGGCCCTTCTGGCAAGCGTGCCGATGATGTCGTCGGCTTCGAAGCCGTCCATCTCGATGCAGGGGATGTTGTAGGCCTTCACCACGTCCTTCAGGACGGGAATGGATGCGGCCAGATCCTCGGGCATCTTGTTGCGCGTCGCCTTGTATTCCGCGTACGCTTCGTGCCGGAATGTCGGCTTGGCGGTATCGAAGACGACGGCGATGTAGTCGGGCATATGCACATCGAGCACTTTATTCAGGTAGTTGACGAAGCCGAAGATGGCGCTCGTATTTTCGCCGCGCGAGTTGATGAGCGGATTTCCCGCGAAGCTGTAGAATGCCCTGTAGACAAGTCCCATGCCGTCGAGCAGAAATAAGCGTTCCCTTCCTGAAGCTGCCATGATCGATCGCCTTTGTGATGAATGATTGTGAACTGCCTCTGTGTAAATATACCCACTCTCAAGCCGACTTGCAAAAGAAGGGCTTTCGCGTATATTACAGGGTTACTATTGTATTTGCCCGGACTCTTTCGAGCCTTTCATTACACACAGCATGAATATCTACATCGTTCTTATTTTTCAGGTCCTCATTTCCAGCGGCACGCATCTTGTCGCCAAAGCCGTCTCGCACGACATCGACGGGGTCGTGCTCACCTGTCTGCGCTCGGCGGTCGCCACGGCGGCTCTGCTTGTGATTTTCTTCGCGAAGGAAAAGCGCGTCAGGGTGTCGCGTGAAGATCTGCCGATGCTCGCCTGGCTCTCATTTCTCTGCATCCCGGTGAACCAGTTTCTGTTTCTCTACGGCATCCGCTTCACGCCGGCCGCAAACGGCGCGCTCTTGTATGCGACGACGCCGAGCTTCGTGCTCGTGCTCTCGGGACTGCTCTTGAAGGAGCGCATCACGAAGCGGAAGCTTGCCGGGGTGGTGATCGCGTTTCTGGGAGTGCTGGTCGTCGTCTTCGAGCGGGGCATCGATCTGTCGGCCGATTACATCTGGGGCAATTTCATCCTGCTTCTGGCCGTGCTGGCCTGGGCGCTCTATACGATACAGGGAAAGACGCTCATCGTCCGATACGGCGCCTTTCACATCAGCGCGCTCTCGATGATCGGCGGAACGATCATGTTTCTTCCGTTCGGCGCGTTCGGACTGGCGGGATTTGATTTCGGCAGGATGACGGCGCTCCATTGGGAGGGGATCATCTATCTGGCGCTGGGCACCTCGATACTCGGATATTTTCTCTGGATGTATGCCATCGGCAAGATCGATACGACGAAAGTCGCCGTCTTCTCGAATGCGCAGCCCATTGTCACCACCATTCTTTCGGTCGTGCTCCTGCACCAGTCCTTCAGCATTCCCTTCATCGTCGGCGGCGTCATCACGATCGCCGGCGTATTGCTCACGCAGATGAAATGATCACACACGGCGCCGCGCGCGTTCGCGCACGAAATAGACCGCCGCGCCGGTGGCGATCACCACAATGCCGCCGAGTGCGAACGCCGGGCCGGTCGAGATGAAGATCGCCGCCCAGGCGATGATGGCGATCAGTGCGGGAAGAGGATAGAGCGGCATGCGATACGGCATGGATTTGGCCCCGAGCCGGCGGCGCAGGATCATGAGTCCCACGCCACCGCCGATAAACTGCACGATGATGCGCATGGCAAGGATCGCCTTGATCACATCCGACAATCGGAAGAGCAGGCTGAACACGAACGCCGTGGCGCCGAGCGTCAGAAGCGCGACATGCGGAAAGTGTTTCGTCGGATGGACGCGTCCCATCACCGCAAAGAAATTCCCGTCGAGCGCCGCGGCGTAGGGAATGCGCGAGTAGCCGAGCATCACCGCAAAGAGCGAGGCGAAGGCGATCCAGAGCACAAGCATCGTCGCCAATGTCGCCGCGCCGCTTCCGTAGAGATGCTCGATGAGCGTGCTGACGATGAACTGCGACTCCTTCGCTTCCTGCCAGGGAATCGCGCCGAGCACGCTCACGATCATCGCCAGATAGAGCACGGCGATGCCGGCGATCGAAATGAAGATCGATTTCGGAATGACCGACTCGGGATTCCGGATCTCTCCTCCCAGATGACACACATTGTAATAGCCCAGATAGGTGTAGATCGTCTGGACGGTCGCCTGTCCGAGCGCCGCCATAAACGCGAACGAGAAGAAGTCGCGGGCGCCCTGCGAGGGCTGCGCCATGAGCGAGGCGTCGAAATGCGACAGTCCTCCGATGATGAACCAGAGCATCGTGCCGATGACGCCGATCCACAACAGCATCGAGATCCTGCCGACCGTTGTGATTTTGCGGTAGAGCAGGAGCACCAGAAGAATCACCAGCAGGCCCGAGGCGGCTTTTTGCGTGAGGGCGGTGAGCGGAAGGATGTACGAGAGATACTGCGCAAAGCCGATCGCGCCCGATGCGACGACAAGAGGCGCCTGGATCATCGTCTGCCAGATGATGAGGAAGGACATGAACTTTCCCCATTTCTCCCTGCCGTATGACTCGCGCAGGAAGACGTAGCTTCCGCCGGCTGTGGGCATGGCCGCTCCGAGCTCGGCCCAGATGAACCCGTCGAAGAGCGAAAGCAGCGCGCCGGCGATGTACGCCCAGATCGCATCAGGACCGTTCATCGTCTTGATCACCAGCGGCAGCACGACGAAGGGACCGATGCCGACCATGTCGATCATGTTCAGCGCCGAGGCTTCCTTCAGTCCCAGTGCGCGTTCGAGCGCGGGTTTCTCGGATGGAGAGCGAGTCATGGGTATCTGTGTTATTTGTGCAGCAGCTCGAACAATTCCGTCAGCTTCGGCACGAGAATGATCTCGGTGCGGCGGTTCTTGGCGCGCGCGGCCGGCGTGTTGCCTTCCTCGAGCGGCGCATATTCGCTTCTGCCCGAGGCCGTGATGCGCGCAGGCTCCATCTTTCCATCCTCAACAAGATACCGCACCACCTGGGTTGCACGCATCACGCTCAGATCCCAATTGTCGCGGATGGCGCCGAGATTCGCCACCGGCTGATTGTCCGTGTGGCCCTCGACGAGAATCGAGATGTCCTTCTGATGGTTCAACACGCCGGCAAGCTCGATCAAAGCCGCCTTGCCGCGCTTGTCGATCTCGGTCTTGCCGGTCGAAAAAAGCAGCTGGTTCGAGAGCGACACATAGAGCTTGCCGTCCTTGATATTGAGCGTGAGACCGGTGCCTTCGAATCCCAGGAGCGCATCGGCCAGCCGGTTTTTCAGCGTGACAAGGGATGAATCGCGCGCGGCGAGTTTCTGTTCGACTTCGGCCAGGCGCTGTTCGCGCTGCCGGATATTTTTCTGGGCGTCTTCAAGCGCCGAGAGCGCTTTCTGCAGATCCTCCTTGGTTGTCTGCTTCGCATGCATATAGTTCTGGTAGAGCGTTTCGTATTCCGACTGCGCTGAATCGCGCTTCGCCTTGAGATCGGCAACTTCGGCGCGGCATGCCGTGAGCGATGAATCGTACCGCGCAACGACCGTCGTCAGCGAATCGGCTTGGGCGCGCGCGGCGTTGCGCGAAGCCTCCATTTCTTCGTATTTTCCAAGCGAGACGCAGGATGATAGAACGACCGACAGCATGAGTGCGAGGGGAAGTGCATGTTTCATTGGAGATTCTTCCGAACGATGATGAATAAAATGCCGTGAATGCATAAAATACGATCCCCCGCGCTGAAAGGCAAGACGGTGCCGCGTCGGAGCGTTCCGGCTCAGCCTTCGCTCTGCAGTCCCGTGGCAAACCAGGCGGCGGTGAGTTCCGATGTGAGAGAGTTTCCCGATGCATGATAGAACTCGTTGTGCGAGGGCGAATAGACGTAGTCGTTCTGCCAGTCGCGTCCGTGACGGGCGATCGCATCGATTGCATCGCCGATGAGGACGATTTCCTCGTCGGTCGTGGTCGGATGCAGCGAGATGCGCACCCAGCCCGGCTTCGCCGAAAGATCCCCGTGATCGATTTTGTCGGTGATGCGCTGCGAGTGCTCCTTGTCCACATGCAGCAGGTAATGGCCGTATGTGCCGGCGCACGAGCAGCCCCCGCGCGCCTGGATGCCGAAGCGGTCGTTGAGCAGGCGCACGACCATGTTGTAATGAAGATGGCGGATGTAGAAGGAAAAGACGGGCAGACGCTCCTCGATGTGTCCGGCCAGAATCTGGAGTCCCTTGATCGCGCGCAGCTGCTCGAACATCAGCGAGCGCGCTTCGCGTTCGCGTTCGCCGATCATGTCCACATTCATCGCGTCCTTCAGCATGATGGCCAGCGATGCCCTGATCGCCTGCAGGAAGCCCGGCGTGCCGCCGTCTTCGCGCATCTCGATATCGGGGATGTAGCGGTGTTCGCCCCAGGGATTCGTCCACAATACCGTGCCGCCTCCGGGCTGGTCGGGCGTCTTCAGCGTGTAGAGGTTCTTGTTCAGGATCAGCACGCCCGGCGTGCCGGGACCGCCCAGGAACTTGTGCGGCGAAAAGATGATCGCATCGAGCCGCGCCTGTTCATCGATCGGATGCATGTCGATGCGCGTGTAGGGCGCCGATGCCGCAAAATCGATGATGGCGATGCCGCCATGCTCGTGCATGATCGAGGCGAGGGTGTGATAGGGCGTTTCGATGCCGGTCACATTCGAACAGGCGGTGAATGATCCTATTTTGATCTTCCGGTCTTTGTAGGTCTCGAGCGCCGCCCGAAGCTCGTCCGGCTCGACCAGTCCGTCTTCCGAAGCCGCCAGCACGTGCACATCGGCAATGGTCTCGTACCACGTCGTCTGATTCGAGTGATGCTCCATATGCGTCACAAACACGATGGGCGTGTCTTCCTCGTTCAGGCGGATCGCGCTTCGGAACTGTTCGGGCGCTTTGACGCCGAGGATGCGCTGGAGCTTGTTGATGCAGGCCGTCATGCCCGTGCCCACAAACAGCAGGGCGTCGTCCGCGCCGGCATTCACATGCCGCTTGATGATCGTATGGGCATGATGATACGCGCTCGTCATGAGCGCTCCGGTGACGGAGGCCTCGGAATGCGTATTGCCCACGAACGGTCCGAACGTCTCGAGCATGCGGTGCTCGATCGGCGCATAGAGCCGCCCGCTGGCGGTCCAGTCCGCATAGATGATCTTCTGCTCGCCATAGGGGGTGGTAAAGGTCTGATCGATGCCGATGATGTTGTTACGAAATGGAGCGAAATACTGTCGGGGAACCACGCGCCTGCCTCTCAAGTTGTAGAAAGTTGCCGTGAAGAAAATACGAATGAATCGCGAACAATACAAGCACTTGAAAAGAGAGGATACGATGAAAGCACAGTGGAAGCAATGGCTGATCTGCGCCGCGCTGCCGGCGCTGCTGATGACAGAATCGCTGCACGCGCAGGGGCAGATCCTCTTTCTTCGTCTTCGGATGCAGAACGATTCCGTCCGGCTTGTGGAATCGAGCCTTCGCCCGGGGATGGTGAAGCAGGTCAGGAAGGCGCCGGAATCGGGCGTGATCGAATACGAATGCCTCACGCACGCCGGAGAAGTCGTATTCAGGGGGAGGATGAGCGATCCGTCGCTTCGCCGCTATGAATATGAGGATCCGGCCGAACCGGGACGGATCGCCGTCCGCCACGTCCGCGTGAAGGATGCGGAGTTCACCGTCCGCGTTCCGTACCGCGAAGGGCTTCGGCGCGTCGATTTTTACAGGAAGAATTCCAATGCATCAAGCGGCGCCTCCGTGCGCAGCATGCGCACACACATCGGCACGGTCGACGTGCAGAGCCTGAGAGGCACGCCATGAGACGAAGCGCTTCTGTCTCTGGGGCGCTTGCGTGGATCGTGCTGCTGCCCTCGCTTCTGCTGTCGCAGTCGGTGATGCAGCCCATTCTCACCAACGGTCCGACCGCACGCCGCATCAACATCGTCTATCTTTCCGAAGGCTATACGGCCGCACAGCTGCCGCGCTTTCTTTCCGACGCGTCGAAGACGCTCGACGCGTTTTTCAACACGTCCCCGTTCCATATCTATCGTCCGGCATTCAATGCGTATGCAATCTCCGTCGCTTCGGCCGACTCCGGATCGGATCATCCTTCGCGCGGCGAATATCACCGGACGTTTTTCAACAGCACATACGACACCTACGGCATCACGCGGCTCGTCACGCTGGACAATGTGGGCACGAAGCGCGTCGATTCGCTTCTGGCGCTTCATATGCCGGAGTATGACATTGCGATCGTGATCGTCAACGATCCCGAGTACGGAGGCTCGGGCGGCTTTCCGGCCGTTTCGTCGGTGCACAGCGCCTCATCGGAAGTGGTGATTCATGAGCTCGGGCATTCGTTTGCGGGACTGGGAGACGAGTATTGGGATCCGTATCCCGGCTATCCCGATATTGAGGAGCCGAACACCACGCGCGAGACCGCGCGCGCAAAGATCAAGTGGAGAGACTGGATCGATCCGTCGACGCCGGTGCCGACGCCGAATGTGAGCCAGTATCAGATGCTGGTCGGATTGTTTGAAGGCGCCCATTATCATGCCACAGGGTGGTACCGGCCGATGTTTTCGTGCAAGATGCGCGTGCTCGGCGCGGAGTTCTGTCCCGTCTGCGCGGAGACGATCGTGAAATCGATCTATTCGCTCATACGCATTGTCGAGTGGATGGATCCGGGACCGGAGCCGGTGGCTCTTTCCGGCGGTGACACGAGGCTCTTTCGCGTCACAGCGCTCGATCGCTCGCTGCGATCGCTCCGCTATCAATGGTATATGGACGGCGTGGAGCAAAGCGGAGAAACATTTGATTCGATCCGCGTGTCGGCCGCTGGACTGTCGGCCGGAGCGCACCGGCTGCATGTGATCGTGCGCGATGAGACGCCGCTGGTGCGCACCGATCCCATATGGCTGCTTCGCGATTCGATTTCCTGGTCGCTTGCTGTGACGCCTGCGACGGGTGTGGAGCGTGAGAACGGGACGCCGTTTGTCTTTGCGCTCAGTCAGAATTATCCGAATCCCTTCAATCCGTCGACGACGATCCGGTTCAGCCTGAAGGAGGAAAGCGCCGTGAGGCTTGAGGTCTATACGGCGTTCGGGCAGCGTGTCCGCTTTCTGAACCTCGGACGAAGACAGGCGGGCGATGGGAGCATTGTGCTGAATATGTCGCAGTTCGGCAGCGGCACCTATTTTTACCGGATCGAAGCCGCGGGCGCAAGCGGCAGCCGTTATGCCGCCGTCAAGGCGATGACATTCATCAAATAAGGGTAAAGCGTGCGGAAAATGTGCCGATAATAAAAGAACGCCGGGGAAGCGTGCGGCACACAGAAAACAAAAAAGCCCGCAAAAATGCGGGCTTTCCGGGAAAAAAGATGTGGACAGGGCCAGAATCGAACTGGCGACACACGGCTTTTCAGGCCGTTGCTCTACCAACTGAGCTACCTGTCCGTTGAAGAGTGAGTCATAATATACAAGAAAAATAGGAGGAGCGCAAGGCTTTTTTCATACCGCACGGAAAAAATTCATACTAACGATCAACCTGTTCAATCACAAGGGGAGCATTGAAATGGACGATCGATTGACCTTCGATGTGGAAAGGAATGCCGTTTGGGGAACGGCGCCCGCTTCCGCACCGGTACAGCACACCGCGACCGATGCCGAGAGGGAGCGGCATGAATTCCTCTCGCACATCAGCCATGAGATTAAAACACCGCTCAACGCGATCATCGGCTTCACCGAGATTCTCAAAGAATCGGTGACCGAACCCACACTGCTGCATTACCTGAATATCATCCGCAACAGCGGCGATACGCTGCTGTCGATCGTGCGGGACAATCTCGAGCTGACAAAACCCGCACCCGATGTGCCGCCGCTCGCGCAATGCAAGAATATGAGACGCACGGCCAACGAAGCCTGCGACGCGGCCGACCGCATCTACGTTGCCGAAGGTGATAACGCCGCACAGGCCGACCGCGTGCTTGTTGTCGGCAGCCATGCGCTTGACGGAACAATGATCGACACCTGCCTCGATGACGCCAGGAAGGCGTGGAAGGAGTATTGCGCAGGCTCGAGCCGGGAGGCGTTGAAGAACTGCATCTTCGCCGTCGACGACAACGAGGACAACCTCGGCATGATCATCCATTTCTTCTCGAAGGAGAATATCCGCGTCTTCCCGTTCTCCAACGGAGATGAGGTGCTCGACGCCCTCACCGTTGCCACACCGAATCTGATTCTGCTCGATATCATCATGCCCGGCATGGACGGCTATGAGATCTGCCGACGGATCAAGGAGCGTGATGCGATGAAGAGCATCCCGATCATTTTCCTGACGGGGAAGTCGGAGACGGATGACATCGTGCGCGGTTTTCAACTGGGCGGCGTGGATTACATCTCGAAGCCGTTCAGGAAGGAAGAACTCGTCTCGCGCGTCCGGACGCATCTGAAGCTCTATCTGGCCGAACAATCGCTGAAAGAAGCGCTCAGCGAAAAGGATAAGGTCCTCAACGAGACACTCAAGGGCAGCGTCAGAGTGCTCGTCGATATTCTTGCCATGACCAATCCCGAGGCGTTTGCGCAGACGCTGCGCGTGCGCAATGTCGCGAAGAAAATGTGCGTGCGGCTCGCTCTTCCGAACGCATGGGAGATCGAGATCGGCGTGCTTCTGTCGCATCTGGGACGTGCGGTGCTTCCGCCGGAAATCATCAGGAAGAAACAATCGGGAGAGAAGCTCACCTCGCAGGAATGCGCCGTCTTCAATTCCCATCCCAAGGCCGCGGCGCGTTTCATCGCCAATATTCCCGGCTTCGAACATATCGCCCAAAGCATACAGAATCAGATGTCCGATTATAATCCGCACGGAGAGCCCGACGTCACGCGGGATTTCATCCGTGTCATCTTCGACTACGATAATCTCATCCAGTCCGGCTGCACGCAGCAGCAGGCATTGGATGAAATGAACCGCAAAGCCGAGCGCTACAATCAGCGCGTGCTCGGAGCGCTCGAAGCGGAAGTGCGCCGCCTGATGGACGGGTATGTCGTGCGCACGGTGCTGTTTGAAGAACTGAGGACAGGCATGGTGCTGGCAGACGACATCCGCAATGCGAGCAACATCATTCTTGTGCGGCGAAATTCGGAACTTTCCGAGGTCCTGCTCGAGCGCCTGCAGAATCTGCGCTATTGCGGCAGGACGTACGAGCCGGTGAAGATTCTCGAACAGATTACCGCATAAGCGCGGCCGAAGAGGTGGAGAAGAAGCGATGCCGACTTGCTAATGGAGAAATATCCTCATACATTCCATGGGTTTTTTCCCCGCATCGCTTCCCATTACAGACAGGAGTGCATCATGAAACGTTCGGTCTTTATCGCGGCTCTTCTCCTCATTGTAGCCGTTTCGCACGCCGCCGCATCGGGTGTGGAGACGGCATCGGCAAAGATAGTATCGGAACTGAAGAAAGGGTATTCAAAGAAAACGGCGCAGGACATCGTCCTTGCGGACTTTGTGACCGTGAACGCTTCCGGTTCCGCATTCGGCGACTATCTCGCCGGCGCACTGGCCGATGCGTTCAAAAGCGATGCCTCGGTCAGACTCCTCGATCAGGAGAAGGCCGCTGCCGTTTTGAAGGAGCACAATGTCCGTTTCAACGGCAACACGATCGGGTATACGACGCTCAATGAAGTCTCGCAGGCGCTGTTCACCGTAACGAATACGACGCCGACCGCCTTCTGCTACGGACAGATCAAGGAGGAAGGCGACGATATCCGGATCACGGTCAAAATGGTCGATGCCGAAACCGGCGATGCGATCGCCGCATCGAGCGTGAAATTCGCTTCGGATGAAACAACCGACAAACTGCTCGGCAAGCCCGTGCGCGTGCGCAAGCCGGTGAAGCCCGATACGGTCGTCGTGGTGAAAGAGCGCATCGTCGAGAAGACGGTCGAAAAAGCTCCCGAACAGAAGAATGCGCAGCCGGTCGGCGTCTATACCGCACAGACGATCGAGGTCTATCACGCGACACCCCTCGATGGAAAGCCCGCGCTCGGATTCAAGACGGACGGATTCGAGGCATCGCTGAAGAAATGCACATTCTCCGCCGGCGAGCTGGTCTTCGAATTTCTCGTGACGAACGGCAACGAAGTGACGAAGGATTTCTGGTTCGAGCGCTGCCGCTTTGTGGATGAGGACGGCAATGCGATGAAGTCCGAGCGACTCGCCCTGGGCGAGAAGACCGGTTACTCCGTCGTGCGCACCGATCTCGTTTCGAACACGCCGGTCAAAGGGCGGATCATTTTCACGGGCGTGTCGCCGAAGCTCGCCGCCGTGAAGACATTGCAGATCAGCGCCATGGGGCGCGAATACGTACTGCGCGACATTCCGATTGAAAAGGAATAATGCGTGTCGGCCGCATCATACGGCGGCGGAATTTCTTTATTCACCGGTCCATGTTCACAACTCTCTTTTATATGAAAAAAATCATCGCCCTTCTTTGTATGTCTCTTCTCACGGTCGGTACTGGCAGTGCAGCAATCAATCTCATACCGCAGCCTGTTGAATTGAAAGAATCACAAGGCGCATTTGTCCTGACATCCGCCTCGACGATCGGCTACGACGATCCCGCGGCGAAGACGGTCGCCGACATGCTGGCCGGGAAACTCCGCATTCCGACCGGCTATGCGCTATCGGCCGGACAGCGCTCCGATGCATCCATTCAGTTCCGCCTGAGCCGCAGCGCCGATCAGCAGCTCGGCCGCGAAGGCTACACGCTCACATCGTCGCCGAATGCGATCGTCATTACGGCCAACGAGCCTGCCGGACTCTTTTACGGCATGCAGACGCTTCTGCAGCTTCTGCCGAAGGAGATCGAGCGTGCAGCAGCGGTGAAAGCCGAGTGGACGATTCCCTCCGTGACGATCCGCGATTATCCGCGGTTTGCCTGGCGCGGCATTATGCTGGATGTGGCGCGCAACTTCCGCACGAAAGAGGAAGTGAAGCGCTACATCGACCAGATCTCGCGCTTCAAGTACAATACGCTGCACTGGCATCTGACCGACGATGAGGGATGGCGCATCGAGATCAAGTCGCTGCCCAATCTCACGAACGTCGGCGCATGGCGCGTGCCGCGCGCGGGATATTTCGGGCAGCGCAGCGCCCCGAAGCCGGGCGAAGCGGCGACCGAAGGCGGCTTTTACACGCAGGAGGATGTGAAGGACGTGATCGCCTATGCGAAGGAGCGCTTCATCTCGATTCTTCCCGAAGTCGACGTGCCCGGCCATTCGATGGCGGCTGTGGCGTCCTATCCCGAGCTTTCCTGCACGAAGGACACGAGCACCCGGCCCAGTCCCGGCATGCATTTCGCCGAGTGGTACGGCAACGGCACATTCAAGATGTTCGTCGACAACACGCTCAATCCGTCGGATGAGAATGTCTACAAGTTTCTCGACAAGGTCTTCACGGAACTTGCGGCGCTCTTCCCATCGCCCTACATTCATGTGGGAGGGGACGAATGCTACAAGGGCTATTGGGAGCGCAACGAGGGATGCCGCGAGCTCATGCGGAAGCTGAAGATCCGCCATGTGGAGGATCTGCAGGGCTATTTCATGGGCCGTGTGAACGACATTCTGAAAGCGAAAGGCAAGAAGTTGATCGGGTGGGATGAGATCCTGGAGGGCGGCGTGTCGCAGGATGCGGCCGTCATGAGCTGGCGCGGGATGCGCGGCGGCATCGAGGCGGCGAAAGCAGGACACTACGTCGTGATGACGCCGTCATCGCACGTGTATATCGATTACACACAGGGCGATCCGACAATCGATCCGCCGGTGTACGCCAATCTTCGGATGAAGACCACATACAGCTTCGAGCCGGTTCCCGAGGGCGTCGATGCGAAATACATCCTGGGCGGACAGGGCAACCTCTGGGCCGAGCAGCTTCCGACCATGCGGTCGATCGAATACATGTCCTATCCGCGCGCCTGGGCGCTTTCGGAAATCCTCTGGTCGCCGAAGGGCACGAACGACTGGCAGAAATTCACGCCGCGCGTCGAGGCGTTCTTCGAGCGTGCGGACGCGGCCGATGTGAATTATTCGCGCGCCATGTATGATGCCATCGTCGCGACCTCGATGAAAAAAGGAAAGATGATGCTGGAAATCGAATCCGAGGCGCCGGGACTGGATCTCTATTATACAGTCGACGGCACGATGCCCGACGATCATTCGCCGAAATTCACCGAGCCGGTCCAGTTGCCCGACGGGCCCATCACGGTGCGCGTGGTGACCTATCGCGGCGGCAAGCCGATCGGGCACTTGATCACGCTCGGCCTGGATGAGCTGAAGAAGCGCGTGCGGGGCAGATAGACAAACTTTTCAGTGCGTACAATGCGAAGGCGGATCCCGATGCGATCGGGATCCGCCTTCGTTTATTCTATGGAGTCATGCTTCTGTCTGTGTGCGCGTAAGAGAATCGGCGCCGCATCAACGCTCGGCGATCGCCGGTTCGCCGGCTTCATCGGCCGTGCCGAATTCAAAGGGCTGAGGCGATGTGTACTGATTCGTGAACCAGGCGCAGAGCGCGCGCACGCGCGGACTGTCGTCGAAGCGGACCGCCTGCTTGACGGCGAACGTGCCGCGGCCGTCGCCGATTCTGCTCAGGGAAAGCGCCGCTACGATGCGCGATGACTCCTCGGCATCGCTGTGCAGCATGGCAAGAAGGGGAATCACGGCTTCCCGGCATTTCATTTCGCCCAGCATGTACGCCGAGCTTTCATGAACGCCTTTGTTCTCTGACTTCAGATTGTGAAGAAGATTTTTGACCACCGTCGGACTGACTGCCTCGGACTGTTTCTCGGCAGCAAGGGCGGAAGTGAGCAGCATGAGAGCCGCAGCGGCGAGTACCAATACTGTTTTCATGACCCCTCCTCTGTAGATGAGACGATGTGTGAGCGACGCGGTGTGTTCGTTAACATTCTTGCGTACATTAACGGAGGAAGGGAAAAAAAGTTTCACCGCATGTTCATCACGATCGCATTCCTTTCTTCTTCAGCAGTTCCAACGCACGCTTGTCGCCGAGGCGGGCGGCCGACTGAAAACTTCTGACCGCTTTTTCGCCGCTGCCTGCAAGCGCATGCGCGATGCCGAGATGATAGTACGCATCGGCATACTCCGGATCGAGTGAGATCGCTTTCTCGAACAATGCGATCTCTTTTTCCAGCAGCGCCCGTTTCCGATGCGACGGGCCGCCGCTGCTGGGATCGGCATACTGCGCGCCCAGCGATACCGCTTTCTCGAACAGCTCATGCGCCTTGTCCGCATTCCGCTTCTTGTTGTTGGCGAGCCCCAGGTTTCTGTACGCGTCCCTGCAGCCGGGATTCGCGGCAATCGCTTTCTGGAACGAGGCGATCGCCCGCTCCGTCTCGCCTTTCTTCATGAACATCTCTCCCTGCAGATTGTGCGCATCGGCATATGCCGGGGCATGATTGATCGCGCGCTGCAGCCAGTCGATCGCCTGATCCCAATTGCCGGCTTCGGCGAGCACAGTGCCGATCTGAAAGAGCGCCGGCGAATATGACGGATCAAGTTCGACGGCCTTCTGAAATGCGTCAAGCGCGTCTTCTTTTTTTCCCCTCGAGGCATACGCCGCGCCAAGGCCCGAGAAGGCTTCGGCAAACGCGGGCCTGAGCGCGATCGCTTTCCGGAAAGCGTCGGCCGCCTTTCCATACAGCTCCTTCTTGTGAAACAGAGCACCCATCCGCTCATACGCCTCGGCGAAGTTCTGGTCAATCATGAGCGTTTCGCGATAATACTCGAGCGCCTTGTCGTGCAATCCCTTGAGCGCCAGCGCATTGGCCATGTTGAAGCAGGCGCGTGCATCACGCGGATTCGCATCGAGCGCCCGCTTGAGCGAGTCAAGTGCGCTGTCCTGTTCGCTTTTCCGCGCGAACTCGTTTTCGGCAGGGAAGGAGACCGGCTTATAGACTGTCTTTTGCACCGGCCGCTGCCGCTGCTGGGAGGCCTTTAATTCTTCCTGAAAGAAATTCGACGCCGGTTCCGGTGTACCAGCCGTCTGCGCCGCTGCGGCGGGCGGCGGCGCAGAGAGCATTCCGGCCGTGTCGTAGGCATCGGCATACTGGGGATTGAGCTCTTTGGCCCTGCGATAGCATTCAAGCGCGCGGGCCTGTTCGCCGGATTCCATGTACGCATGTCCCAGGTTGTAGTAGGCGAACGCGTCGGCAGGATCGATGCCGACGGCCTTCAAGAGCACTTCGATCGCTTTGGTGATCTCTCCCAGATGCATGTATGCAATGCCCATGCTGCGCCAGGCGTCGCCGTACAAGGGATGAAGCGCGAGCGCCTTTTCATAGAGCGCGATTTCTTTTCGCAGCGCCGCAGCATCGAAGGCGATGCGGCCGCTGCCGGATTCCTCGGTATACGCGCCGATCGACATGGCCTTCTTATACAATGCCGCCGCCTTGTCGATATCGTTCTTCTTGTCGTAGGCCGCCGCCATGTTCCGGCGCGCGTCGCTGAAACGGGGATCGAGCGCCAGCGCTTTTTCGAACCACACGATCGCGTGGTCGGGCATTCCCTTTTCCGTATAGAGAAGACCGAGGTTGTTGTATGCCGGTACGTACTGCGGATCGAGCGCGATGGCACGCTCGAACAGTTCCGCTGCCTTTGCCGTATTGCCCTTCAGCCGGAACGTCCCGCCGAGATTGTTATACGCCTCGGCGAAGGCGGGTTCGATTTCGATGGCTTTCTCATACAGCTCCTTGGCCTTTCTGAGATTCCCATCCTTCTCGTATACTTCACCCATGCAGTTGTAGGCTTCGGCATGCTTCGGATCGAGCGCGATGGATGTCCGGAACGATTCGATCGCCTTGTGATGAAGCGCCTTCATGCTGTAGGCTTGTCCCATCGCGCAGAATGTGCCGGCGTCTTTCGGATCCAACTCGATGGAGCGAAGATAGCACTCCAGCGCCTTCTCCAGTCTGCCTTTGGCCGCATAGGCCATGCCCAGATAGTGGAATGCCGAGGCGCGGTAGGGATCGATCCCCGCCGCTTTTTCACACGCTTCGAGCGCTTTATCCACTGCGCCTTGAGCGAGCAATGCGCGGCCCAACAGATCCCAGGCGTCGGCGTTCTCCGGATCGGCTGCGATCGCTTCCCTGCACCGGCTGACGACTGCATCCCACTCCTCTGTGAGTTGTCCGGCGTTCTTGTGCGCTGTTTCGTTAGCGTCTTCCATGAGGTAACCTTGCGAAATGATCTGTAGTCATGATTCCTGCTGGTGAATAAAGATAATGTAAGGCTTAATATGCAATGATTCAAAAATTATTTCTTTCCGTCGTTCCGGGAAGTCTCGATGCGAAGGGGCGGGCAAGCCACTGTGTTGCTTTCATTCGCAAAATTATTTACCATGATTCAACGCTCTGTTTCCGCACGGGAAACAGGCGACGAATCAGCTATTCCCGATTGTACCCTTCCTGCCGATTCATCGGCCCTGTTTCCTCCCTGACGGAACTTTCATACACCATGCGCGAGTACCGCCTATGCACGGCACAAGATCGATCGAGCGCCGGCTCACCGCCGAACGCGCGATCCGTGAGTCCGAAGAACGCTATCGCGTCATTCTGCAATCCATCTCCGATGAAGTCATCATCATCGATGACCGCGGCGTGATCGAAACGGTCAACGATGCCGTCCTTGCCCGGACGTATCTGTCGTCGCTCGTCGTCTGCGTCGATGTGCCGCTTCGCATGCTTTTCCCCGAGCCCTTCGCGCAGCGGAGGCTGGCGGTCGTCGAAGAGGTGATACGCGAACGGAAGCCGAAGCAGATCGAAGAGAGGCTTGCGGCCGAAGGGCAGGTGCTCTGGTTTTCGACGCGCGTTAATCCGCTCTTCGGCATCGACGGCTCGTGCTCGAAAGCGGTGGTCGTGTCGCGCAACATCACCATCGAAAAGGAGCGGGAAGAATTTTTACGCGATTTCTCACGGAGCATCCTCGCCGCCCAGGAGGATGAACGCAAGCGCGTGGCGCGCGAACTGCACGACGGCCTGGCGCAGCGCCTGGCCGCGCTCCGCCTCGATCTGCGACAGGCCGAACGCGGACTTCCGACAGGACACCATCGCGAGAACGGACTTCTCCAGGCCGCAATCGAGAATGTCACGTCACTTCTGGACGAGACCCGGCGCATCGCGCATAATCTCACGCCGGCGGTGCTGGAAGATATCGGACTCACCTCCGCGATACAGAAAGTCGTGCGCGAATACGCGGCCAGAAACGAGGTCATGGTCCAATGGGACCTCATGGATCTGGACGGGCTGTTCAAGCCGGCCGAAGAGATTCATATCTACCGGATCATTCAGGAAGCGATCAACAACATCGAGCGGCATGCGCACGCATCCAGCGTCATGCTCACCATCGGCGAGGCAGGCGCGTCGATCGAATTCGTCATCCGCGACGACGGTCGGGGATTCGATGTGCGGCAGGCACTGGTCTCATCGGTCTCGATCGGGGGGCATGCAGGACTGCGCGGGCTCCAGGAACGCGCACAGCTCATTAACGGCGATTTCCGGATTTCGTCATCACCCGGCAAAGGGACGACGGTCATCCTGTCCGTGCCGAAAATGACCGGGAGGGGCGCATGATCGAACTGAAAAGCGATGTCATCGAAACCGCCAACAGCCGCTCGATCGTCATTATCGACGATCACGCCATCCTGCGCAGCGGTCTGCGCCATATTCTTGAAGAGCATTCCTATGATGTGATCGGCGAAGCCGGCAGCGCGGAGGAAGCCCGGCAGCTGCTGCTGCAGAAGACGCCCGCGATCATCATCCTCGATATCGGATTGCCGGGGGTGCGCGGCATCGAACTCGCCGAAACGATCCTCAAGCAGCATCCCGGCATCCGGATCATTTTCCTGACCGTCCACAAGGATGAGGAATATGTGCAGCAGGCGCTTGCCGTCGGAGGCTACGGGTACGTGCTGAAGGACTGCATCGACACGGAGATCATCGATGCGCTGCAGTATGTGGAGGCGGGGCGGAAATACCTGACGCCGCTGATCTCGAGCGAGCTCGTGACAGGCCTCTCGCTCAAATCATCGGTTCCGGCGCCCGCATCGTTCGAGACGCTCACGCCGCGCGAACGCGAAGTGCTGACGCTGCTCTGCGACGGAAAGACGAACAAGGAAATCGCGCAGATGCTGTTCATCAGCGTCAGGACGGCCGAGCATCACCGGCAGATGGTGATGAAAAAAACCGGCGCACACACTGTGGCCGATCTCATCAAGATGGCGATCCGCAAAAAAATCATTTCCGTCTAGAGGGCGTTCCGTCTCTCATGCAATATGTTCGATGGCGGCGGAAGGCCGATGCGCCACCCTGAGGATATTGTCGAGATGGCCGATCGAGAAGGGCTTGGGAATGAAACGGACCGCATCGCTGGAGAATGAATCGCCCTTTTCCATCTCGATCATGCCGGACATGAGGACGATGATCGTCGAAGGCTGCGTCTCGAGAATCCACTTTGCGATCGAGACGCCGTCCGTATCGGGAAGATAAATATCCAGCAGCACGATGCTTGCATGATATTCGGAGAGCATCTGCAGTCCCGTCCTGCCGTCGGCGGCCGTCATCGTCTGATATCCCAGTCCGGTCAGCGCGTCGTTCAGGAGATCGCGGCTCATTTCATCGTCTTCGATGATGAGCACGGGGCCGACGGTCTCGGGCTGGGGCGAGGCCAGCAGCGAGATGCGTTCCGTCGAGAATTGAAAGATGTTCAGCGCATTGAAGCAGAAGTACACCATCGCCTCGTCGATATCGAACACGCGCGCCACTTCGGCTGCATCGACCTTCTGCTTGTCGTTCTGCCTCAGCCATTTTGCGATCTTCAGCACCGTGTGATAGCGCGGATCGATCCGGCCGCAATAGAGCGCCTGATGCATCATCGCCAGAACGATGTTCAGTGCGAACATTCCGAGATGCACGTCGTCGCATTCCACATACGTCATGAACTCCGTCTGGCTGCCTTCCATCGAGACCGTCACGCCGCTGATCTTGGTGATCGTTCCGAGCTCGAACTGAAGATCGAGGATCAGATGCTCCATGTAGTGGGCGATGTCGATGTTTTCCTCGAGCTTCACAATCGTATCGGAGGGAAGGAAGGAATATTCTTGGTTCGTGTAGCCTCGGTTCTTGCCGCATCCACACTGGTGAATGGAAAGCGTGGAAAAGAATGGATTGAACAGGTTCAGATCCAGCTCCTTCCGGCCGCCGAGCAGCGAATTCTCAAGCGTGGTGTCCAGAAGAAAGCGGATTTTCATCGAACCCGGATGAAAATTTTTATTCAGCGCTTCGATTTCGGGAAAAATTCCATATTCGATGGTGACGAGTTTCATGCATGCAGCCTTTATTTCTGAAAAAAGCGGTCGATGGTGCTTAGCATCATAACACCGGAGAGGAACAGGGCGTTCAATCTCCCGTGCGGCAAACGGCCTGTATACGATGTGTGTATGTAGAACTACCTATATGAAAGGCGTAGTAGTGCCTATTGAATCCCGCATACACCGCGTGTATATTGTCTTCCGCTTTCCGAAACACTGCCGGCGGCAGAGGCGGAAAGTACATTTTTCATCATTATTTCGCAGGGAGGCAGATATGTCAAAATTCACGTTGCGTGATATTGAAAATCTGAAGAGGGCAGGCTCTTCTGTGCAGGATATCCACTACAATCTGGCCAATACGGTCCTGAACAGCGACAATATTGCCGCGAATGTCCGGACATTGGACAAGAAAACCGGACAGTTCGAAATCGTGCTGACCGGCACCATCGATAAATCGGTGCTCGACAGAGGAGAAATGGGTGGTGAAAAGGGAATGAGCGGCAGCAGCGGCGAGCGTGACATGAGCCGCGGCGGCAGCGAACGCAACATGACCAACACGCCGGACCGGGGCAGCTCGGAATCGAGCGGAAAACGGTCATAATGCCGGTGCCGTACGATGCCGATGGCGGAGCCGCGTAACGGCGCTTCACCATCGGCGTACACATGTGATGCCCGCATTGCTCGGATGTATGATCTTCATCAACGAAGATTCAATCCGCGCAACAGCGGGCATCGCTATTTTTTCACCCCGTAATAGCCGTAAAGGTCGATCGGCGAACCGTTCACGAGATATTCGGCCTTGTCTTCCTGGAGCGCAAGACGGATCGTATACGCCTGCGCGATGATCTCTTCGATCTTCGACTTGATGGGAAAGATCACGGGATATTTTATGATGCCGTCCGCCATGCCTTCGGGCATGGGACCGATGCCGTTGGCGCTCAAGGGCGAGCGCTGTATGATGACGGGCTCGGGCGGTGCGAGGGCCAGGCCGGTGCGTGTGATGAACAGATGTACCGCGCCGCAGCCGGATCGATTGAATGGCCGCGCCCGAACGGAGAGACTCTCTGTAGCGCCTCGTCTTTTCAAAGACCATGTTGACAAGAGTCTCCTGCTGATATCCGTTATTGCAGAGTGCCAGGGCTTCGTCGTACGTCCTGTAGAGCACCCTGCTGCCGACTGAACGACGCGCCGCCGCGACAAGCACGGGCGGCAGCATATCACGTAAGTTCATGGCCGGTTCCTTGTACTGATTGTAAGCGTGCTTCCTTCAACAGAGGGAGGGAATGTGTTGGTTCCTCCGATCGGCCGTGAAGAGGAAAATGCGCATGTGCACAAAATCGTTCACCTTTGCCGTTCGTGCCACCTTGTTCCGCGGAAGCAAAAATGCCCAATTGCGTCCCCATTCGGTGAAATTACTTCAATCTTCAACTTTGGTGCGATTCTTGCATTCTGCATATCATGACGTGAGAGAAGCGTACCCGGCTGTGAACTTCCCCTTCTTCACACTCCTCATCGAAATGGACGTGCCTTCCTGCTGTGTGATCCGCACGAAAACATTTTTTCACCATTAATTTTATTTATCATGCTGATGGAATTGAACAATCTGAACGGTGCAAACGAGACCGCACTGCATGCAAAATCCGTAAACGAGCTTACAGCACTCTCCAATCAGGGACAATGGCAGGAACTGGTCAGAATCTCGAAGGATGTCATACAGAGTCTTCAGATCAAGGAGGCGGCTGCCGAACATGCCGTCGCCTGCCTGAAGCAGATCGCCGACACGCAGTACCGGGCGGTCGAGAAGAACAAGCGCAATTCGACGGAATGCTCGAATCGTCTGCTCTCGCTCATTACAAACAAGACGGTGCAGAGTCTGAGCGGACGCAATGAAGTAATCGAGTATCTGGGAGAGAGGATGATCGATATCTGCACGATGGACTTTGAGTGCTATTACAACCTGATCAACATCGCGAACAACACCGATATCCGATCGAACATCAATCTGAAGGCGCTTGCGGCATATTACGACGTGATGTTCGATGAAGAGGGGAAGGTGCGGCCGGAATGCCGGAAGGAGATCGAGCATGCCGTGCGGTATCTGAATATCCGCTACGTGAACATGTCGATGATGACGTATGCGCTCGGGGAAAAGGAATCGGAGAAGGTCTATCTGCTTGTGAACTACATCGAGTCGAAGCGCGGCTGACGCCCGCCTGAAGGAACGTGAAGGCTGCAGAGGCCGCATGCGTGTTGCATGCGGCGCCTCTGCAGCGGTTCAACCAGCCCACACTACTTCTGCACCACGAGTTTTTTCACCGATCTGAAATCGCCCGCGCGCAATTCATAGAAATAAATTCCGCTCGATACATTCGAGGCATTCCATTCGGCTTCATGCATACCCGCAGGGCGCACGTCGTTCACCAGCGTCGTAACGACGCGTCCGAGCACGTCATAGATCTTCAGTGTGACGCGCTGCGCCGAGGGCAGCGAGTACTGCATGCGCGTGGCCGGGTTGAACGGATTGGGATAGTTCTGGCTCAGTCCGTATGTGAACGGCGTGCCGGACTCTCCGGCCACACCCGTCGTCGTGTTGAGCGTCAGCGCCGGGCTGACTTCCTGCGCGCCGTCGTTGGTGATCTGGCGGATTCTGTACTCGTATGTCTTTCCCGACGGAGGCGTATCGACGTATTCGTATGTCTGCGTCGTATCGGTGTTGCCCACGGCGTTCATGGCGCCGATTTCCGAAAACGTTCCGTTCACTCCGCGCTCGATCGTGTAGCGGTCGATGCTGATTTCCGAATTGACCGTCCAGGTGAGGCGGGCGAGCGTCCCGTTGAAGGTCGCCTTGTAGTCGATGAATCCCGTGGGCACGGTCAGCGCGCTTGTGACCATCTTGTCGATGTAGAGCACGCGCGTGCCGCCCTGCACATCGGCGTTGAGCGCAAGCACGTTGAAGCCGTTGAACTTGTTGCCCGTATCGGTGATCTTGCCTGCGGTCAGATACGGCTTGAAGAGGTTGCTGTCGAGCTTCGTGCCGATCAGTTTCCAGCCGTAATGGTTCACCGGAAAGGCCGGACCGGCGCAGATCTGTCCGTTGCCGTCGCGGATCACCGTGCGCAGCGTGAGATTGGTCTGGCCATTGGCCCATACCCATGCTCCGATGTAGCTGCCGCGGAGCATCGAACCGAGCTCGGCGCTTGTCAATCGCGTGATGCGCACGTTCCAGTCAACTGTCTTTGCCGGATCATCGACGAATGTCCACTTGCCGCAGCCGTCGCCTTCATACGGATGTTCGGTCGACCAGGCATGCACGCACTGGGCCTGGATCACGCCGATCATGGCGGAGGCGGAGTTGCTCGAGGGCTGCTGCCAGCCGCTCATATCCGAATTGAAGTTGAAGAGAATCGACGGAGCCACCGTGCGGTTGGGGTAATGCGCCTTCACATCGTCGATGTAGATCGTGCCCGTGGCTTTGCCGCCCGACTGATTGAGCATGCCGAAGGCGGTTTCGATCTGCGTGATCGTGATGGGATAATCGACCGTGCCGCCGTTGACGGGAACGGCATAGACCATCTTGAATCCGACGGTGCGCCATTCATTTTTCCAGTTGACGACCGTGGGGGAGGAGATCGTGAAGAGCTGTCCTTCCTTGTCGGCGAATGTCAGCTTCAGTTTGTGACCGCCGCCGTCGCCGTAAACGCGCACGAAAATGCTGTCGACGCGGCTTGAAAGCGGCATCGTCGTGTTGAGCACGGCCGTGGCGCCGGAAGCCGAAACGGCATAGCCGAGCTTGAATGCCGGCGCGTCGGTCACGAGGGCATCGGAGCTCAGTCCGAATGTGACGTTATCGGGATCGGTGCCCGCCACATCCCACGTCCAGGCGTACGTGTCCTTGAATGTCTCGACCATGATCGTCGTATCCGTGCCGACGGAGGTGTAGGCGATGACGCGCGTCACCGTATCGAGCTTCACGGTGAGCGTGCCGGAGCCGAACGCGGTGGCCGTCACGACGCCATCGGCATCCACATTGAGTCCGTCGGCATTGTTGACGAACGCGACCTGCGTGTTGTTCATCGTCACCTTGTTATTGCCCGAGTCGGTGCCCTTCACCGACAGCGTGAGCCGTTCGCCGGGCACCATCACAAGCGTCTGCGGATAGGCGCGCAGTTCCTTGATCACGCGCACGAAGACACGCACGGAATCGGCCGCCTTATTGTAGCGGATGCGCACCCAGCCCGAATCGTTCACGCTCTTCGATGTGAAGAGTCCATTGGCATCGATCGTGCCGATGTTGGCGTCGGCTTCCCATGTCACGTTGGAAGGAAGCGAGAGCGGATTGTAGTATTCATCCTTGCCTTCCGCATGGAACTGGAATGTCGAGCCCTGGAAGACATCGGCGCGCGTCTCCATGATGTTGAGCGAGGTGAGCGCGCCCTGCGGAGCGATGCTCACGACCTGAAGCGTGTTGGCCACCGAGCGCTCGCCGCCCGGATCGGACGGATCGTTGACGACCTTGCCGCGCACGACCATCGTGGTCGATCCGCCGCCGTCGAAGTTGAACGCATCCGTCACATTGAGCGTGAGAAGGAAGCTTGCCATTTCATTGAACGACATGCCGAGCGAGGAGGCCTGGCGGCCGTCGACCGTGCAGAGGAAAAGCTTCGACGAATCGGCGTTGAAGCCGACGAATGTGCGGGGATGGCGCGCATCGCAGAAGCTCTGTCCCGATTCCTGATAGCCTTCGGTCGGGCTGACGTTGACGCCGTTGCGGAGGATGCGGCCGTTGCCGGCGATGATCTGCGCGAGCTTCTGCGCCGGAACGCCGAAGCCCATGTATATTCTGATCGTGTCGTTGACGGCCACGTTCGCTGCGAGGAATGCGCCCGCAGTGGATCCTGCCGAAAGCACCGCGCCGTTGGCGGGAATGGCCGAGTTGCCTCCGCTGGCTTTCGCAGTCACGACGAATTTCAGCGTGTCGTTCGCGATCCACTTCGGCGAGGCAAGCGAGAGCACATATTCGACGCCGGAATTGTCCGTGCCCGTCGAGGCGCCTTCAAACGAGGTGAAGAGCACGGTCGAGGCGGCCGAGCGCGTCGTATTGACGCCGTTGATCGTGGCAGCGGCGCCGGATTTGGCGATCACTTTGCCGGTGAATGAAAATTTTTCCATCAGCGGTTTGCCCGATGCCGTGATGCCGAGCGCCGTATGGGAGGCGGCCAGCGCCTGCGCCGGCTTGCCATTGACCACCTGGTTGCCGATGGGCCATCCGGTTTCGAAGCTGAAAAAGTCGGCGTTCACGCCGCCGATCACCCGGTGGTTTTCACGGTCGTTGGCTGCGCACTGCACGGTCGTTTTGGTGAGGCCGCCGGCGGGTTTATACGATTCAACCATGATGTAGGGATTCTTCAGGTCGACTTCGAGCACATCGAGCGTGAAAGGTCCCGGCAGATTATACTGCGAATGAATGACTCCCGGTGCGACGATCGTCGTCGAATACGGTGTATACGCATGCACATTGTATACAAAGCCCAAGGTCAGCACAAGCAGCAACAAAGAGGAATAACGTTTCATGTGGAATTCCGGTAATTATGAGAAAAGGAGGTGTTGGCGATGCTCTGCCAAAATAGGGAAAAAATTTCTCTACAGCAAGGCGGATGGAAGGATTTGAAACGGCGGGTTCATTCGGTTTTCAAGAACAGCTTTCCGGGCAGCTGCCGGACGACGCCCTTGAACTCGAGTCCGAGCAGCGCCACCAGCGTATCGGCCGGTGAAAGGCCGGTGAGTTCCGTGATCGCATCGATATGGACCGGCGCGGCATCGAGCGCATCGACGATTTTCTGTTCGAAGACCGTGAGCTGCGGCAGGGTCTTCTTCGGCATCTCCTGCAGGATGGGCCGGAGCTCATAGTCGAGCTCGACGATGATGTCGTCGATGCCGGTGACGAGCTTCGCCTGTCCTTCGCGGATGAGCCGGTTCGTGCCGGCGCTGAATTTCTGGTCGATGTTGCCGGGCACGCAAAAGAGCTCGCGGTTCTGATCGATCGCCATCGAGGCGGTGATCATTGCGCCGCCGTCTTCGGCCGATTCGACGATCACGGTTCCGAGCGACATGCCGCTGATGATGCGGTTGCGGCGGGGGAAATTGCCGGGATCGGCCTTCGTGCCCATGAAGAATTCGGAGACGACCGCGCCGCTTTCGGCGACGCGTTCGGCAAGGCCCCTGTTCTCGGCGGGATAGATCATGTCGAGCGCCGAACCGATCACGGCGACGGTGCGTCCGCCGGCGCGGAGGGCCGAGGCGTGCGCCGCGGTGTCGATGCCGCGGGCGAGTCCGCTCACCACCGTAATCGAGCGCGCGGCAAGATCTGCCGCGAATTTCTCCGCGGTCGTTTTTCCATAGAGCGTGGGATGGCGCGTGCCGACGATGCCGATCGCATAGCGGTCACTCGGCTCGAGCGTTCCGCAGACGAAGAGCATCGGCGGAGGATCATAGATCGATGCGAGAAGGGAAGGATAGGCCGGATCCCAGAGCGTCACGATCGCTGCGTTGGCCTTGTTGAGGCGCGAGAGCTGCTCGTCGGCAAAGGCCGGTCCGTCGGCGTGGTGCACGATCGCCGAGGCAAGCTTGCGGTCGATGCCCTCGACGCAGGCGAGCTCGGGCGCCGACGCGCGCAGGGCCTCGGAGGGCGAGCCGAAATGGTTCACCATCGAGCGGAGACGATTTCCCCCGATGCCGGGGACGGATGCCAGCACAAGCAGATCACGCACATCGATGCCGGATGACATAGGAGCCTCCGTTGTGTGACGCATGGGACTGCTTCGATTATTGCCGGCCCTGGGCGATGCCGCGCGCAAGCGCATCCCACCAGTCCATCGAGATGATGTGGACGATGTCGAAGACCATCAGTCCGTCGCTTTTCTTCAGATTCATCGCGATCGCTTTTTCAAACTGAGCGGGATGGTCCCGGTACTGCTCCACATAGATTCCGCCGTAAGCCGGCACCGCTCCCTTGAGCACCTTCTTCACGATTTCGCACGAGCCTTCGACAGAGTACCATGGCTCCTTGCCCGAACCCGTGCCGGTTTCGGTCGTTCCTTTTTTATCCGACGCCTTGAGCTCGTCCTTCGTCACTTCGAAATAATAATTTCCGGTCGTGTAGAGATCGAGCAGTTCGGCATATCCGGTCTTCTTGTATGTTGGGCTCGCCCACTTGTATTCCTTCGACGGGTCGTAGTTCCTGCTGGCCCAGTTGACGCCGACCTGATAGTAGATCGGATACCATGCGCCCGTATAGTCGCCGAACGAGACGGAGGGCCGGGCCTTCTTCACCGTCTGACGCGCTTTGGCCATGAAATCGTGGATGATCGTTGCGCGCCATTCGACCCACTGCCGGAAGTACGGGCCGGGACGGGATTGGAGCGATCCGTCGGCCGCCTTTTTCCATTCGAAGATGTCGGCGGGGAAATGGTCGATCTTCTTTCCGAGATGCTTTTCAAAGAGCGCGCGCGAAAGCGGAGAGAAGTCCGCATGCAGATCGTCGTAGCGCACACGGTCGAGAATGACGCCGTCGACGGCGTACTTCGTCACGAGCTCGCGCAGCACATCGAGTTCGTGACGCTGCACCGACGTGTCGGCGGGATTCGTCATCGCCGAATATTTTTTCTTCAGTTTCGTGATGGGCACCATGCCGCTGTCGGTATAGATGATCGACGCCCATTCGGGATGCTGCGTATAGACAATACCGCGGTCGAAGAAATTGTGTCCGGCCACGAAGATGTTGAGCGACGCATGGATGCGGAGCTTGCGCTTGTGCGATTCGCTGATGAACGTCTGCAGGAAGTCGAATGTCTGCGGGCGGTGGAACTTGTCCCATTCCTTCATGAGCGGGGCGTAGCGGCTCGGGAAGAGCACTTCGCCGGTGATGGGTTTCACGTCGACGACGACATCGGTGAAGCCGAGCGACTTCACCTTGTCCAGATAGTAGCGGATTGAATCGGGATAGCTCAAACGGGAAAAATTCGCCGTGGCGTCGAACCACATGAGCATCGGCTTGTCCTTTGCCCGTGCCGGCAGGATGGCGGCGGCGATAAGAAGCGCGAGAAGAAATTTTTTCATTGTGTCGTGTCTGTTGGGTTCCGGGAAAAAAAGCACTGTGTCCGAACGGATGCTTATCCCGCGATCTCGCGCTGGAACTGCGCCACGAGCGCCGCGGCGTCTTCGGTCGTCTTCGCTTCGGCGATGATGCGGATGATCGGCTCGGTGTTCGATTTGCGCAGATGCACCCACGAGGAGGCGAAATCGATCTTGAGGCCGTCGTCGGTATTGATTGTCTCGGTTCGTTCGTATTTCTCTTTCAACCGGGCGAGGATGCGGTCCGGCTGCAGGGCGCCGAGCTCGATCTTGTTCTTGACGATGTGGTACTGCGGCATGCTTGCTTTGAGGGCCGATGCCGTTCCGCCGAAATTCGTGAGCAGCTGCAGAAAGATGCCGGCGCCGACAATCGCGTCGCGCCCGAGATGCACGGCAGGCACGATGACGCCGCCGGAGCCTTCTCCGCCCACGACCGCCTTCGCATCGCGCATGCAGGAGGCGACGTTGATCTCACCGACCGGCGTGCGCAGCACGCGCGCGCCGAATTGCGAGGCAATGTCGTCCACGGCGCGCGTGGTCGAAAGATTCACGACGACCGTGTGGCCGGTGCGGCCGGCTTTGGCTTCCTCTTCAAGCACGAAGCGCACGGCGCTTGCGACGGTGTATTCCTCGACGAAGGGTTCGCCTTTCTCGTTGATCAGCACGAGCCGGTCCACGTCCGGATCGACGGCGATGCCGAGCTGCGCGCCTTCCGTTACGACGCGTTCGGCAAGCGAAGTGAGATTCTCCGGAATCGGTTCGGGCGTGTGAGAGAAGACGCCGCTCACATCGGCATTCATGGCGATCACATCGCATCCGAAGCGCTTCAGGAGCTCCGGCATGATGACGCCGCCCGCGGCGTTGACGCAGTCGATGACGACCTTGAACTTCTTTTTCCGGATCTCCTCCGCATGCACAAACGGCAGCGCAAGCACCGCGTCGATATGCTTTTCGATGTATGACGGATCATACCGGTAGGTGCCCTGGCAATCCCACGGCATGTATGCGCGCGCGGGCGCGTCGGCGATTTCCCAGAATGCGCGGTTTTCCGCCGCATCGAGAAAAAGCCCGGTCGAGGCCAGAAACTTCAGGCCGTTCCACTGCATGGGATTGTGGCTTGCCGTGATGATGACGCCGCCGGCCGCATGCTCCTTCTCGACGGCCAGCGCCACGGTCGGCGTGGGGCAGATGCCGATGTCGATCACGCTGCATCCCATCTGCACGAGCGTCGAGGAGACGATCTTTGCGATGTGCTCGCCGGTGCATCGCCCGTCACGGCCGATCACAATCGTTCCGCGCCGGCAGTATTCGGCGAAACCGGAGATGTATTTGACGATGACATCGGGGGTGAGCGATTCGCCGACGACTCCACGAATGCCCGAAATGCTGACCATGAGCGACATGCGGTGCGTTCTTTCTTGAAAAATGAGAGTGAGAAATTTTTTCGTTCGAATTGATGTTCAAAGCGGTATCATGCATAAAATAAAAAAGTGCGGACAGAGAAGCAATCATCCGCGCCTGCATGCACCTTGAATTCCCCTGGAGCGTACATGAAAAAGATCCTGATGTGGACCGGCATTGCGCTTGCCGCCGCATTTGTGCTGATACAGCTCAAACGTCCGGAGCGGACGAATCCTTCCGCCGACCCTGCTCATAACTATGCAAACGTGCTTTCGGTTCCTGCCGATGTGAAGTCGATCATCGACAGGGCCTGCCGCGACTGCCATTCGAACGACACGCGCTGGCCGTGGTACTCGAATGTCGCGCCCGTGTCCTGGCTGCTTGCCGATGATGTGGAAGAAGGCCGCCGGCATCTGAACCTGTCCGAATGGGGGACGTACAAAAAAAGCAAGCAGATCAAGAAGCTTTCGGAAATCGACGGCGAGATCGCCGACGGATCGATGCCGCTGCCGAAGTACATCCGCCTGCATCCCGAAGCGAACCTCACACAGGCCGAACGGGACCGGATCTCGAAGTGGGCCGATGACGAGGGACGAAAACTCGGCGGAGAAGAATGAGCCGCGCGGCTTCGGAAATTTTCTTCCCTTAATAATTTACTTTAAGTGCTTGCAATAATGATCTTTTTTTGTAATATTCAGAATGGTAAGAAATTTGCTGACAATCGCTCACCATTCTCTGTGTGTATAGCCTGTGAATCGTCGCCGCCTCCGGTTCGTATATGCCTGCGTGCTCGTTCTGCTTCCTCACATCCACGGATGCGCTCCTTCCGCGTATGAATCGTTGTACGAATCGCTCGATCGCGGCGATGCCGATCGGGTGGCTGCCGCGCTGGCCGATACGCTGAGCGTTCATCCTTCCGATCCGGAAGCGCAGAAGCTGCTCGGCATCGCATGGTATCGGCAGCAGCGCTACGCCGATTCCGATTCCCTTCTCACGCACTATTGCTCCACGATTCCCGACGATGCCGCTGCGGCATTTTTCTGCGCTTCGAGCGCGGACTCGCTTCATCGTGATGCGCACGCGATCACGATGTACAGACAGTATGTGCGCGGCTGCCGGGAGCATGAATCTCGCGCACGCGCCGAGGCGCGCATCCGGCAGCTCTCGTACCGTATGATCCAGGAGGAAGTCCGCCTGTCACTGAGTTATGAAGCCTCTCTTCCGCAGGCAGATACGGCGGCGATTGCCGTGCTTCCATTTCATAATTACGGCGCCGACAGCACGCTCGATCCGCTGGGGCGGGCGATGGCCGAAATGATGGCGACCGATCTGTCGAAGGTGCGCGCGGTGAAAGTGGTCGAGCGTCTGCGCATGCAGGCGATCGTCGATGAACTGTCGCTTGCCGGAACGGAACTCTCCTCTCCCGAAGCGGCGCCGCGCGCCGGACGGCTTGCCGGTGCGCAGCGCATCGTGAAGGGATCGTTCGCGGCGACCGACGACGGCATGATGCACCTCGATGCCTCGGTGGCAAAGACGACCGAGGCGGAAGCGGAAGCCTATGCCTCGGTGCTCGAGCCGAAGGAACACCTGTTCCGCGCCGAAAAGAAGCTCGTGCTCGATCTGCTTCGTTCGCTTCGTGTGCCGGTTTCGGATGATGAGCGCGAAGCGATTCTGAGCGTGCCGACCGAAAATTATTTCGCCTTCGTGCGCTACGCGCAGGGACTCGAATGCGAACGCCTTGGGCTTTACGCGCAGGCTTCTGCATGCTTCCGCGAGGCCGTGAGCCTCGATCCGCACTTTACCGATGCGAAAGACATGCTCGAGTATGCCGATGCGATGAATCCCGCCGGACCTGGCGGCACGCCCGTCGCGCTTCCATCGGCAGGAGGAAGCGGGCGGCTGCCGGAATCCGATGCGATCACATCCGCACGCGAGCGCGCCGCATCGACGTTGACAGAGACGACGGGCGGTTATGCGCCGGGCTTTACCGCCCCTGCGAAGACGAATCCCGTGCTCATACAGCGCGCGCTTCCGGCGCCGCCGGCTCCGCCGAAGCATTAATCAACCATCACACGGCGTATGCTGCAATTCCATCCACATACCATCACATCCGTTCTGTTTGCGCTTGCACTGTGCATGCAGTCTGCCGCGGCCCAGCATGCCGATGCGCTCTGCGTGCAGGGATGGCAGAACGATGCGGTCGTCCTTGCCGGCACCGCGCGAAACGGTATCTACCGGTCGACCGATGGCGGCGTCTCCTGGAAGCAGACCGGCTTGCGCGAGGGAAGCGTGTATGCGATCGCCGTTGATCCCCGCGCGCCCGCGCACTGGTATGCCGGAGGGAATGAGGGACTCTTTGCCAGTACGGACACGGGCGCGACGTGGTGGCAAATCGACGCATCGATCCGCGCTTCATCCATTCTCGCGCCGGATGTCGGTCCGCGGCTGCTGTTGGCCGCCGACGGCTCGTGCGTGCGCCGCACGACCGACGACGGCAAGTCATGGAATGTCATCGAGGCGCTCACGCCCTACGACATACGGATGCTTTCAACGGCGCGGACCGATTCGGGTGCGCTCTATGTCGCCGCATGCGACACGGCGATCCTGCTTTCCTCCGAGAAGAAGGAGGGGGTATGGACGAAGCTTCCGGCTCTGCCGCAATCCGCCGCATCTCCGATTCATATCACCGCGCTCATGTGCGACACGCTTTCGCGCACCGGCGCCTCCATCATCGCGGGAACCGATGCAGGCGCCTTCGCCTATTCCCTGGTGCGCGGTTCATGGAAGCCTCTGGGAACAGGGCTGCCCTCGGGATTCATCGCGGCACTCGGATCGATCATATACGATACGACATCGGCATCGCGCTCATACTCGCTCTGCGTTTCCGTGGAAGATGACCGTCGGGCCTCGCCCATGCCGAGAAGCGTGCTCTGCAAGCTCAGCTCCGTCTCCGGATCGCTCGATGAGGCGTCGGGATGGAAGCCGATCGCCGATGAAGCGGTTTCGATACGCGGGTGCTTCATGCCCGATCGCGGCGCCAACCGCGGCAAGATCTATCTTGCCGTGTCCGACGGACTCCGCATCAGTTATGACGGCGGAACGACGTGGATGGCGAGGACGCTTGAGGCGCCGGCGATCGCGGTTGTTCCTTCCCGTTCATACTGCGCGGGCATCGTCGGCCAGGACGGCTCTTCATCGGTTTTCGTACGAATCGGAAACCGCGGCGAGCGGGCGCTCGCACTGCGTCTGCGAAGCATCACGGGAGGAAAAAATTTTTCGCTCCTTTCTCCGCAAGAACTCTCTCTTGGACAGGGAGAAGAAGGATCGTTCGTCGTGAAATTCTCTCCGGTTGAATGGGGAAAACAGACGGCGCAGCTGGTCGTTGAAACCAGCGATCCGCTTCTGCCGCTGCTCTTCGTCGACATCGCCGGATTCAATACCGGCAGGGCAAGCAGGGCGCGCACGGTCGTCATCGATCGCACACACGGCGCGCGCGCGGACGGACGCTTGGCGGCGATCGCAGAGGCGTTCACGCGCGCCGGCATGCATGTGGAAGATTCTCTTGCGGCGCCGATGACAGATGCGGCGCTGGTGATTCTTCCGGGTCCGGTGCGACGCTTCACCGATGCCGAAGCGCTGCTGCTTGCGCAGGCCGCCGCACGGGGCGCATCGATCGCGGCGCTCGGCGGTGCGGATGATTCGAGCGCATCGGTGCTCAACGCACTCTTTGCCTCCGCCGCCTGGAAGACGGCTGCATCAGATGATGTGGCGATCCGTTTTGCGCAGTCACGCATCACATCGGCTGCCGGTTCATTGCAGGCATGGGTCTCGTTTGCGCTTCGCTCGGCGCCGCTCATTGCGCATGCATCCGTCTTCGGCTTCGCATCGGCCACGGAAGTGCTCGTTTCGGGCGGCAACGCCGATACGCTCTGCAGCGCCCGGGGTGTGACACGCACCGATGGCGATGGCAGCGTGCATGCAGGCGTTGCGGCCGCACTCGGAGCCGTCGCCCGTGTGGGCAAGGGAAATGTGATCGCCATCGGCGATCCGCTTTTCTGGAGCGCTGACACAATCGGCATGCCTTCATCGGGTCTCTGGGCGGGCGATAATTTCAATGCGGCGCTTTCCATCGCCTCCTCCGTTGAAGGCGACGATATCGCGTTTCCTCTCGCGCTGAAGAGCGAAGAGTATATGCTCTTCAGCATTCCCTATGCCCTGAAAAATGGTGCCGCGGCTTCCGTCTGCAGCGCGTTCGGCAAACCGGATCCCTATCAGTGGCGGCTCTTCGGCGCATGGAACAGCCTGGACGAATCGTACAGCGAATACCCCTCGCCCGCGATGATGTCGATTGAACGTGGAAAAGCCTACTGGCTGATTTCCCGGAGCGTGCGGCCGATCACGCCGGGCGAGGCCGCCTATTCGCTCATCGCCGAACCCTTTACGATGAAGCTCGATCCGGGATTCACACTGATCGGCGATCCGTTTCCGTTCCCCGTCGAGTGGAAGAGTGCGGTCGCCTCTTCCGGCGGCGTCGAGCCTGCGGTGTGGATGTACGAGGATCACCAATTTGTCCCGACGCATATGCTTCATCCGTACAAAGGATACTTCGTCTGCAATGCATCGGATTCTGCCGTCGTCGTGACCCTCATGCCG
Source organism: Acidobacteriota bacterium (assembly GCA_050258555.1). Taxonomy (GTDB): domain Bacteria; phylum Bacteroidota; class Ignavibacteria; order UBA10030; family UBA8401; genus CAISDA01. The sequence goes on from JBLMZA010000031.1 coordinate 56,960, forward strand.
AGACCGGCCTCGGATACCGCCGCAGAACAATCGATGGGGAAATCCGCACAGGCGGAAGGCGAATGGATGATGAGCGTTGCGGCCACAGACGGCATTGCCGCCGATGGCGGGAATGCATGCGGCATGCTTCAGTCTTCATCCGATTGGCGCGATGTGAACGACCGTTCGGAGCCGCCTCTGCCGCCGGGACGGTTTGTCTCTTTCCGGTTCACGGAAAAAGATGCGCGGCCGCTTGCTGTCGATTGCAGAAGCGTGCACGCCGACGGCGCCTTCTGGAACTGCGAGGTCCGTTCGTCATCGCCCGGCACGCATGTGCGTCTGGCGTTTTCGCAGAAAGGGACGCTGCCTCGCGGCTTCGGACTCTATCTCGTCGATTATGAAACGGAACGCGTGACCGGCTGCGCCGGCACTGCATCCTATGAATTCACGATGAAGCCGAATGAAACGCGCCGGTTGCTGCGCATCGTCGCCGGATCCGACGCGTATGTCGAGCGTCACACAGACGGCATCCCCGTGACGCCGCTTTCGTACGCGCTTGCGCAGAATTATCCCAATCCGTGGAATCCATCCACCACCATCGCCTATACGCTTGCGCACAGTGATGAGGTGGATCTTTCGGTATTTAACGTGCTCGGACAGAAAGTCCGGACGCTCATGCACGGCCGGCAGTCTCTCGGCGCCCACACCTGCGTATGGGACGGTGCGGATGACCGAGGCGTGCGCGTTGCAAGCGGAATCTATGTATATCGTCTCACAGCCGGAGCGTATGCGGAATCGAAACGGATGGTGCTCGTGAAATGACGTGCAATAACGGACATACGCCCCGGAAGACGGCGCTTGCGCTTCTGATGCTGGCTGCGGGATGGGGGCTTTCGGCACCGGCAGCGGCGCAGGAATACGGACGCGAATCGCTCTTTCGCGACCGGGCGTACGTGTCGGCCGATGCGTCCGTGCACTCATGGAGCGCCGGCGGCAGTCCGATCGTCCAGCGGTCATTCCCCTTGTCGATCTCGATGCCCGTGGCGGAGCGGGCGCTCTTCACGATCGCGGCCGTACCGGCCGCTGTGGAGCAGGGCGGAGGAACGATCGGCGGCGTTCCCGAAACGCAGTTCGGGGCGTCGTATGTGCTTCCGGGAGAAAAACTCTGGCTTTCGGGCAGCGTGGATATGCCCACAGGCGTCACACGGCTGACGAGGGAGCAGACGGAGCTGGCCGCATCGATCGCCCAGCCGGCGCTCGGATTTCCCATCGGTTCGATGGGACACGGACTCAATACGAGGCTCGGATGCGCCTATGCGACGAGCGCATCGCGGCTGGTGGTGTTTGGCTTCGGCGCGGCCGTTTCGACCAAGGGCGCCTACGAGCCCGTGGCGCCGTCCGAAACCATGCACATCCGGTATGCGCCGGGCAATGAGATCGCGGCCAATATCGGCATCGACTACCGTGACGGACTGAAGATCAACCGGCTTTCTGCCGATTATACCGTTACGTATTATTTATCGGACAGGCTCAATGGCGAGCGGTTTTTCCAATCGGGCGTGAAAGCGTCGCTCGTGCTGGCGGCATCGCACGCAGAACCTGCTTCCATGCATCGCGTGCGGATGCGTCTGGAATTGCGGGCGCAGAATGCGAGCGTGTCAGGCGGCATGGAAGAGAAAACGCCTTCGGCCCGGCAGCTGAGTCTGCTGTATTCATACACGAGATCAGCCGGCCGCACGCTTTCCCTGACCGGAGGAGTGGAATTTCGGACGATGAGCTCCGACCAGTTTCCGGTCAACGGAGCCGTTGTGTCGACCGGAGGCGGTACGGTCGCGATTGTTTCGGGCGAACTGCGCTATGCAGCCGCGCCGTGGTGCACGATTGCGCCGCGCTGTTCCTTCGGCGCCGGCTCCGTTACGATCATGAGCAGCCGCCATGCCGCACGCGGATTCGATCTCGGTATCGGTGTGCAATGCCCGCTGTAATGACAGCGTATGTGTTGAGATGTGATGAACAACAAGGAAACCGGACATGAACGTACGTCTCATATTCTGCGCCATTCTCGTGCTCACGTGCTGCGCGGCGGCACGCGGAACGGCCATGGTCCCGACGACGGTGGCCGTCTTCGCCTTCGACAACAACAGCATCGAGTCGAAGGAGAAGCTCGAGCCGCTCAGAAAGGCGATCGCCGATATGATGGTCACGCGTCTTTCAAAAGCGAAATCCCTGAAGATCGTCGAGCGCCAGCGCATCCAGGCGCTCATCGAAGAGCTTCACCTGAATGAGACAGACATGGTCGACCAGGCGGCCGCGCTCAGGATCGGCAGACTCGTCGGCGCGCGCATTCTCGTCTTCGGCGGCTACACGAGCATCACCGAGGATGATTTCCGGATCGATGTGCGTGTGATCGAGACGGAGACAGGCGAGACGCTTGCGGCCGAAGAGGAGACAGGAAGCGTGACCGAGCTGCTGCCGATGGTCAAAACGCTTGCGCAAAAAATAACATCAGCTTTGGAAGGGACCAATCAATGAAGCGCTTCATTGCCGCCGGTATGATCGCTGTTGCATGCACGCTGCATGCGGACTCCAATAACGGCAAAACGGAGCTGCCCCGCGTCATGGTGGTGCTCGATGAGAAGATCGACAATCTGGATGCGGCGTCGCGCAAGGCATCCTTCCGGATCGAGAGCGCGCTCCTTGCCCGGGGCTACCGTGTGATCGATGCGAAGCAGTTCGATGCCGTGCGCCAGCGTGACAGCGCGATGCACGAACTGAATTCGAAAAAGGCGCTGGCCCTGGCGCGGCGCTTCGGTGCCGAGGTCCTCATCACCGGAGGAGCGATGGCGCTCGACGGCGGCACGCGCGAGGCCTACGGCTTCCGGAGCCATGTCTATGCGGCCGACGCCAGCGTGAAGGCGCTGGCCACCGAAACGGGAGAGGTGCTTGCCGTCTTCAGCGCCGGCTCCGAAAAGGCATCGCAGGCGAAGCCTTCGGCGGCGTTCAAGACGCTGGAAGCCGTCGGCGATTCGCTCGGACTGGCCATCACCGCATCGCTCGAGAAGGCGTATGAAGCGTCGCAGGAACACACGGTCGAAATCGTGGTGCAGGGCGTCGACGATGTGCAGGCCGTGAAAGCGGAATCGGATCTTCCCACAGCCGCGCCGGCCATCAAAAAGGCGGCCATCCGTTTTCTGGAAGGCGAGATTGCCACGTATGATTGTACGATCCGGGGCGGGGCCGATGAAGTGCGCAGGCAGTTGACGACGGCGAAAAATTTCGCCGTCACGGCCTTTGCCGGAAGCCGGATCGATCTGGTGTACAGGGCTCGCCTGGTGAAGAAAGCCTCGGCGCGCGTGACGAACGCGCTCGAGATCACCGCATTTTCCTCGGACCGCATCTTTCCGGCGCAGGCGCTCCACTATGTGAAACATCCGATCGGATCGGCCGTGATCAAAAATACGACCGCCGGCGAGATCAAAAACATCACCGCGAAAGTCACGATCGCAGGCTATATGCGCGACGCCTCCGAGCAGCATATTCCTGCGCTCAAGCCGGGCGAAGAGCGTTCCGTCGCCGTCTTCGTCCTGCTCGATCCCGAAAAGCTCGCCACGGTGTCGCAGCGCACGGCCGCGCAGATCCGCATGGATCTCACCTACGAAGCGGCCGGCGAGGAGCAGACGCGCTCGGTCGTCAAGCCTGTATCCATTCTGAGCCGCCATGCCATCGCCTGGGCGCAGCCGCAGGCGGTCGCCTGCTACATCACACCGCATGATGAAGCCATCGAGGCGTTCGCGCACGGCGTGCTGGCCGACGTGCAGCACGATCCCATGCTGCTTCCTTCGGGCTCGGCCCCGATGATGCATGCCGTGAAATTGTGGAACGCCCTGCAGACGCTCGCGTTTGTTTACACAACCGATGCCTGGACGGGTTCGGGGTCAGACGTGCTCGATGAAGTGCGCTATCCGCGCGAAACGCTCTCGTTGCGTTCGGGCGACTGCGACGATATGACGACGCTCCTGGCTTCATGCCTTGAAAGCGTCGGCGTGTCGACCGCCGTCGGCGTGACGGCCGACCATGTCTTTTTACTGTTCGATACGGGCGTGCCGAAGAAGAACGCCGCCCACGTCAGCACGCAGGAACGGTCGTATGTCGTGCGCAACGGCACTCTTTGGATTCCCCTGGAGACGACGTTGAAGAACGCATCCTTTGCCGCCGCATGGAAGGAAGGGACCGGGCAATTGCATGAAGCCGAATCGGCCATGAAGCGTTTCGAGATCGTGGAAACGCACAGCGCATGGCGCGCCTATCCTCCGGTCGATCTGGCGCAGGCCGAGATGCCGTCGGCTTCGATGAATATTCCGGCATTGACCGAACTGGTCAACGCCGATATCCGCACGATCGGCCAGAACCTGATGAACGAGATCTCCGCGGATGTGGCGCAGCTCAAGCGCGAGCAGACCGAAGGGGCGGCAAACCGGGCGGCAAAACTGCTGGCGGCGGCATCGCGGTTCGATGAAGCCGTCTCGCTCCTGCGTCCCTATGTGTCGTCCGTCTCGCTGAACAATCTCGGCAACGTGTATATGCTGCAGGGCGATTCGCTCAATGCGGCCCGGTCCTATGCCGCGGCGATCAGGGCCGACCGCAGCGATGCGGGCATCGTGCTGAATGTGGGTGTGCTGGACTTCATGACGGGCGATGAGGAAGCGGCCGAGGTCTCGCTCCGTCGCGGCGTTGAGCTGTTGGATTCGAAAGAGCGCGCCTATGAGCTGCTCGGGCTTCCGCAGACCGATGACGTGCAGAGCGGCACGAAGGAGGCGGAAGTGAAAAAGAAAGCCGATGCCGTCCAGCTCAAGCGCCTGCTCGATCAGGCGCTCAGGGACGTGCAGGCGAAGAAGGAAAAGGAGAAGGAGGATTCGGAAAAGCGTCCGCGCCGCGGCGCCAACAAATTCGTCTTCGGCGGCCGCCGGGGCATCGATCCGGTTTCGATGACGGCACTGAAGGATCTCCTGTACTGGAAATCGATGTGATGAACATTCCTGCGCGTCTCCGGAATCGCTGGAAGCAGTGTGCGGTCGGCGCCGCCTTCGGCATGCTCGCCGTCGGCATCACGCTGGCCGTCTTCCAGTTTTCGTTCCTCCATGTGCTCGAGCTGAAATCGTATGATGCGATGATGCGCCTTCGCGGTCCGCGTCCGTCGAGGGTGCCGATCGTTGTCGTTGCGATCGACGAGCAGACCATCCGCACCTATCCCTACCCGATAGACCGCGCCAAGCTCGGCTCCGTGCTGGGGATTGCCGCGCAGAACGGCGCCGTCGTCATCGGCGTCGACGAGCTGCTCACGCGCAGCCGCACAGACGGCGGCTCATCGGAGCAGGACCGTCTGCTGCTCGGAATATCGTCGCTTCTTCCGAATGTCTATCATGTCATCGGACCGTTTGTGCCGAGCGACGGCATCGCCGGCACGTCGAAGGAACTCGATATCGATCCCGAAGCGTATCGCACGCTCCACCGGCATGCCATCGCCAAAAGCACGATCGAGGTGCCGTTCCCGCGGGCGCTCTACATCGATGAGCGTCCGTTCGATTCGCTGGCGGCGCTTTCGGCGGGCATCGGACACATCCTCTTGCGGCCCGACACGACCGACGGCGTGATCCGGTCGATGCCGTTCTTCGTCGAGTATGCGGGGGAGTATTATCCGGCGCTTGGTGCGGCGCTTGCCTTCGCGTATCTGCATGAGGATATGCACACGGGGATCATCCGTCCTTCCGGCGGCGGATATGCGGTCCGTTTCGACTGGACGACGATTCCCCTCACCGAGAAAGGCGACCTGCTCATCGACTTCAGGGGCCGGAACACAGATTTTTCCGTCATCTCGTTTTCGGATGTGATCGATGCGTACGTGCGGAACGATTCCGCGCGTTTGTCGATCTTCAAGATGGCGATCGTCATCGTGGGCGCCACGGCGCGCGCCATCGGCGACCATAATGCCACGCCGATCGCCGATATTTCTCCGAACTGCTTCGTGCATGCGAGCGTGGCCGATCAGATCGTCTCGGGGCGCTTCATCCGGCAGATTTCCACCGAAGCGTATATCGCCATCCTCGCCGTGCTCTGCCTCGCGCTCGGCATCCTGACGCAGATCGTGCAGGCGCGGTGGAGCCTCGTCTGGGCCGCGGCGGCCGTGCTCTTGTATCCGGCCGGCGCCTTCTTTGTCTTCAGCAGGTGGGAAGTGGTGATTCCGGCGGCGGGTCCGCTCATCGCGCTGGCGCTCTGCTATGCCATCGGGATGAGTTACAGCTCGTCCGAAGAGCGCAAGCGCAAGTCGGAGATCAAGGAAATGTTCCAGAAATACGTCGATGCCTCGATTGTCGAGCATCTGATCGAGGATCCGACGCTTCTGAAACTGGGCGGCGACGAAAGGGAAGTCACGACGATGTTCGCCGATGTGCAGGGGTTCACGCGCCTTGCCGAGCAGCTCGATCCGCAGAAGACGGTGGGCATCCTCAATGAATATTTCACCGACATTTCGCATTTCGTGCTCGAGCATCGCGGCACGCTCGACAAATACATCGGCGATGCGGTGATGGCTTTCTGGGGCGCGCCCCTGGACGATCCCGATCATGCGCTCAATGCCTGCACGGCCGCGCTGGCGATGCAGCGCTTCATCGGCGCCGAGTATCATCTGCACGGAAGGTTCGACGGACAGATCATCCGCCAGCGCATCGGGCTCAACACCGGCCGGGCGGTGGTGGGGAATATGGGCTCGAACGCGAAATTCAACTATACGGCCATCGGCGATTCGGTCAACCTTGCCTCGCGCCTGAGCGGCGTGAACAAGGAATACGGCACGACGCTCCTGATGACCGAGTACACCCATGCCCGCGTCGCACCGCACGTGGTGGCGCGCGAAATCGACCATGTGCTGGTGCTGGGCAAGACGACGCCCGTCACGATGTACGAACTGCTCGGGCTGGCATCCGATCCCCAGCCGGATGAATTCAAGCGGCGGCTCGAGGCATATGAGCTCGGACTGGCTGCCTACAAGTGCCGGCAGTGGGAGCGCGCGATCACAGAGTTCCAGAACGTGCTCGCCCTGAAGCGGGATGACATGGTTTCGCACCTCTACATTCAGCGATCGCTTTTTTTTATGGAAACACCGCCTCCGGACGATTGGGACGGCGTGTTCGTCATGACGCGGAAATGATCGATCCCGGCGCCGGAAAGAACATTTTTCCAGTGTTGATTTTTTCTGCATAGTTTTATATTATAACTCTCTCAGTCACCTCACTCTCAAAGATCTACATTACATGTTGAGCCCTCTATGAAAAAAGCCATATCGTTTTATCAATCCTCGGTCGGTAAGAAAATCGTCATGAGTCTCGCCGGATTGTTCCTCTGCTCTTTTCTGGTGATCCATCTGATTGGAAATCTGGCGCTCTTCAAGAACGACAACGGCGAGTCATTCATCCACTATTCCGAATTCATGTCCACCAATCCCGTGATCAAGACGACGGAAATCCTGCTCTTCGGCGGATTCGTGATCCACATCCTGATCGGCACCGTGCTCTGGTTCAAAAACCGCGCGGCGCGTCCGGCGAAATATTCGGCGTATAAGCTCTCCGATAACGTTGCGCTTCCGTCGCGCATCGTGATGCTCTCGGGAAGCATCGTGCTGCTGTTTCTGGTGGTGCATCTCAAGACGTTCTTTTACCCCTCGCGCATTCTCGGCGTGCCCGATTCGATGTATCAGCTCGTGATCGGCGCGTTTTCGAATCCGTGGTATGATCTTTTCTATCTCGTCTCGTTGGTGCTTCTTGGATATCATCTGAAGCATGCGTTCCAGTCCGCGTTTCAGACGCTGGGACTCCGCAACGGGAAATACATCACGCTGCTCGATGCGATCGCCGTGATTTTCTGGCTCCTGATTCCGCTGGGATTCGCCACGATGCCGATCTATTTTTTTTTATCTACCCTAAAATAAGTCACATCGTGTAAGCAGCGCACCGTGTGCGGGGCGTCAAAAAAATTTTTTCACTATTCCAGGTGAGTCATCAATGGTACTTGAGTCTAAAATTCCCCAGGGTCCGATCGATAAAAAGTGGACGGAACATAAATTTCACAGCAAGCTGGTCAATCCCGCCAATCGCCGCAAGTATACGATCATCGTGGTCGGCACCGGTCTGGCGGGCGCCTCGGCGGCGGCATCGCTCGGCGAGATGGGCTACAACGTGCTTGCCTTTTCCTATCATGAATCGCCGCGCCGCGCGCACTCGATCGCCGCGCAGGGCGGCATCAACGCCGGCAAGAACTACGCCAACGACGGAGATTCGGTCTACCGTCTCTTCTACGATACGCTGAAGGGCGGCGACTACCGCGCGCGCGAAGGCAATGTCTACCGTCTGGCCGAAGTCAGCGGCAACATCATCGACCAGTGCGTGGCGCAGGGCGTGCCTTTTGCGCGCGACTACGCCGGATATCTCGACAACCGCTCGTTCGGCGGCGCGCAGGTGTCGCGTACGTTCTATGCCCGCGGACAGACAGGACAGCAGCTGTTGCTCGGCGCATATTCGGCGCTCTGCCGCCAGATGGAAGCCGGCACCGTGACCTTCTATGCCCGCCGTGAAATGCTCGATCTCGTGGTCGTGGACGGCAAGGCGCGCGGCATCGTGGCGCGCAACATGCTCAACGGCGATGTGGAATCGTATACGGCCGATGTGGTCATCCTCGCCACAGGCGGCTACGGCAATGTGTTCTTCCTGTCGACGAACGCGAAGGCCAGCAATGCGACGGCGATCTGGCGCGCGCACAAGCGCGGAGCGCTCTTCGCCAATCCGTGCTTCACGCAGATCCATCCCACGTGCATTCCGGTGAGCGGCGATCATCAGTCGAAGCTCACATTGATGAGCGAAAGCCTCCGCAACGACGGACGCATCTGGGTGCCTAAGCAGAAGGACGACAAGCGTTCGCCGAAGGACATTCCCGAAGCCGAGCGCGATTATTATCTCGAGCGTCTCTACCCGTCGTTCGGCAACCTTGTGCCGCGCGATGTGGCCAGCCGCCGCGCCAAGGAAATGTGCGACAAGGGCTACGGCGTCGGTCCCTCGAAGATGGCCGTGTATCTCGATTTCTCGGATGCCATCCGCCGCGTGGGCCGCGATGTCGTGAAGGCGCGCTACGGCAACCTCTTCGACATGTACAAGCAGATCACCGCCGAGGATCCGTATGAAGTGCCGATGCGCATTTATCCGGCCGTGCACTATACGATGGGCGGCCTCTGGGTCGATTACAATCTGATGAGCACCATTCCCGGACTCTTTGTGGCGGGCGAGGCGAACTTCTCCGATCACGGCGCAAACCGGCTGGGCGCCAGCGCGCTCATGCCGGGACTGGCCGACGGATATTTCGTGCTGCCCTACACGGTGGGCGATTATCTGGGAAGCAACAAGTTCGCGCCCGTCTCGACCGATCACGCAGCGTTCAAGGAAGCGCATGACAATGTCACTGCGATCACCACGAAGCTGATGTCGATCAACGGCACGAAGACCTCCGACGAGCTGCACCGCGAGTACGGCAAGGTGATGTGGGATTATGTCGGCATGGCCCGCACGAAGGAAGGCCTTGAGAAGGCGCTCACGATCCTTCCGAAGATCCGCGAGGAGTTCTGGAAGAACCTGAAGCTCACCGGCAGCGCCGCAGACATCAACACCGAGCTTGAAAAAGCGCAGCGTGTGGCCGACTTCCTCGAGCTTGGCGAGCTCATGGCGCGCGACGCATTGCATCGCGAAGAATCCTGCGGCGGCCACTTCCGCGAGGAATATCAGACGGAAGAAGGAGAGGCCAAGCGCAACGACAAGGACTTCGCCTATGTCGCCGCCTGGGAGTTCAAGGGCGTCGGTGCGGAGCCCGTGCTGCACAAAGAAAATCTTGAATTTGAATATGTGAAACCTTCACAACGCAGTTACAAGTAAAGGAGCAGTTGAGAATGAATTTGAATCTTCAGGTTTGGCGGCAGAAAGATAAAAACACCGCAGGACGCATGGTGCCGTACAAAGTGACGGACGTTTCTCCCGACATGTCGTTCCTTGAAATGCTCGATGTATTGAATATCCGTCTTGTGAAAGAAGGCGACGAGCCGATCGCGTTCGATCATGACTGCCGTGAAGGCATTTGCGGATCGTGCGGCATGATGATCAACGGACGCGCGCACGGTCCGGGCCGCGGCATCGCCACGTGCCAGCTCCACATGCGCCACTTCAAGGACGGCGACACGATCGTGATCGAGCCGTGGCGCGCCGCGGCGTTTCCCGTGCTCAAGGATCTCATGGTCGACCGCACGGCGATGGACCGCGTGATGATGGCCGGAGGCTACACCTCGGCCAAGACCGGCGGCGTGCCCGACGGCAACACGACGCTCATTCCGAAACCGACGGCCGACGAAGCGTTCGATGCGGCGGCCTGCATCGGCTGCGGCGCCTGCGTTGCTTCCTGCCCGAACTCGTCGCTCATGCTGTTTGTGGCGGCAAAGGTCTCGCACCTGGCGTTGCTTCCGCAGGGACAGGCGGAACGCAAGGAGCGCGTGGAAAGCATGCTGGCCGCGATGAACGACGAGCAGTTCGGCAGCTGCACGAACACGTATGCGTGCGAAGCCGAATGCCCGAAGGAAATTTCGGTCACACACATCGCACGGCTCAACCGCGAATTCATCCGCGCCAAGGCCCACGCTTAATCATGTAGCGTGCATGAACCGGCGCTCACCACGCCGGATGAAAATATCAATTCCATGTGGTACATTTGTGCGTACCACACATGTGTGACATAAGTCGATCGCCATTGGTGCCCCAAGCCCGTCATGTAGCGTGACTGGAGAGCCTTTGATCGGCACCACACATTGTTGCCACAGACTCTGCCGAACCTTGACACTCTTTTGCAGAGTCAGTGAGCACGCATAGCAGGATCGTCAACCTTTATACGCAGGCTCTCCCTTTCCACATGTGTGGGGTAGACAAGGAGATGAGACAATGATGCGTATCGTTAACGAGATCTGTTGTGGACTCGATGTCCACGCCAAGACGGTCGTTGCCTGTTTATTGAGCCGCACCAAGAAAGAGGTGCGGACCTTTTCGACGATGACCGACGATCTGCTCGCGTTACTGGACTGGCTGAGCGCTGAAGAGTGCCCTCAAGTGGCCATCGAATCGACCGGCATTTACTGGAAGCCTGTCTTCAAGATCCTTGAAGGCAGTCTCACCGTGATTCTGGTCAATGCCCGGCATATCAAAGCTGTCCCGGGCCGCAAGACGGATGTCAAAGACTGTGAGTGGCTGGCCGATTTATTGCGCCATGGGTTATTGAAGCCCAGTTTCATTCCGCCCTTGGAGATCCGGGAGCTGCGCGAGCTGACCCGGTATCGCCAGAGCCTCAAGGGCGAGTTGACACGCATTGCCAATCGCGTCAATAAAGAAATTGAATCTGGCAACATCAAGCTGCGCCAGGTCGCCTCCGATGCCTTAGGCGTGAGCGGCCGTAAGATGCTGAAGCTCTTGGCTGCCGGGGAGACCGATGTGGAGCTCATGGCCGAACAAGCGCACAACAAACTCAGAGAAAAGATCCCTGAACTGCGTCGGGCACTGCAAGGGAAATTGACTCCGGCCCAGCGCTGGGTCTTAACCGAGCTGCTTGTACGCTATGAAGAGCTCGAAGCGGCCATTATGCGGGTGGACCGTCGGATCGATCAAGAACTCGCGGCCCATCCTCAGATCAAGGAGTCCGTCGACCGGATCGATAATCTTCCGGGCATCGGACCCCAGAATGCCGTCGATGTCATCAGTGAGATCGGCACGGATATGAAGGCCTTTCCCACCGGACATCACTTGGCCAGTTGGGCGGCAGTCTGTCCCGGGAACAATGAGTCTGCCGGTAAACGCTATTCAGGCAAGACCGGAAAAGGCAATCCCTATTTGCGCACCGCACTTGTCCAAGCTGCTTGGGCCGCGACCAAAGCCAAGAGTACGTATCTTTCGGCCCAGTATCACCATCTGGTCAAACGGCTAGGAAAGAAAAAGTCGCTCATTGCCGTGGCTCATTCCATGCTGGTGATCATCTACCAGATGCTTTCAAAGAACGAGCAGTATCTCGACCTTGGAGCCAATTATTTTGACACGCTC
>JBLMZA010000032.1:0-19375 GCA_050258555.1 Acidobacteriota bacterium
GGGTCTGATAGGAAAACGGCACGGGCGGCTCGTCGGAGTGCTGCGCTTCGACGCGCTCCAAAAGGATGCTCGAGAACATGATGCGCGGAGGCGTGCCGGTCTTGAGCCGACCGGATTGGAAGCCGAGCGACACGAGGCATTCGGTGATGCCGCGCGAAGGCGCCTCGCCGAAGCGTCCTCCCTGCCGCTGCTTCTCTCCGGTGTGCATGAGGCCGTTCAGGAACGTGCCGGCGCAGAGCACGAGGCTCGCGCACGAGACCTCATGACCCTGCACGGTGCGTATGCCGCGGATGCGATTGTCTCCGACTTCGATCGACTCGACGGCGTCTTCCAGGATCTCGAGTCCGGGGGCGGCGAGGATGCGGCGCTGCGCTTCGCGCGCATACCACTCGCGGTCGTTCTGCGAACGGGGCGACCACACGGCCGGTCCCTTCGACATGTTGAGCATGCGGAAGTGGATGCCGGTGGCATCGGCGATCTTCCCCATCTCTCCTCCCAGCGCGTCGATCTCGCGCACCAGGTGCCCCTTGGCCGTGCCGCCGATGGCGGGGTTGCAGGACATGCGTCCGATCGCATCGGTCTTCAAATTCACAAGGAGCGTCTTCATGCCCATGCGCGATGCGGCAAGGCAGGCTTCGATGCCCGCATGTCCGCCGCCCACGACGATGACATCGTAGGCAGTCTTTGGTGTCGTTTGTATCATAGCTGCAAAAATAAATGTTTCACGTGAAACACCGGCCTTCGCCGGCATCCTTCCAATGTACTTATTTCCCGATGCAGAATTTTGAAAAAATCGTGTTCAGGATGTCTTCCGGCGTCGTGACGCCGATGATCATTCCCAGGTGTTCCATCGCTTCGCGCAGGTCGATGGCGATGAGTTCTCCGCTGGCGCGCCCGTCGAGCGAAGCCTGCGCGCGACGGAGGCTCTCCTCCGCCGCCTCGAGCGACTGCTTGTGACGGAGGTTTGTGATCGTGATCGAGCGGGCATCCGTGTCGTAGTGCGGAAGCGCCAGATGGTAGAGCATCTCCTTGAATCGGGCGATGCCCTCATGCGTCCGGCAGGATATGGAGACGGAATGCCTCCCCTCCTCGTTCGTGAATGCGGAGACGGAGTCTTTGAACTCCGGCGATTCGATGTCCGCCTTGTTGAACACCGTCAGCAGCACCGCCTGCTCCGCACGCGTGCGTGCGATCTCCCGGTAGAGCCGGACGTCCTCCGCGTCTGCGGGATGCGAGGCGTCGACGAGGAGAACGACGAGATCGGCATCGGCCATGCGCGCCTGCGTGCGGCGCACTCCCTCCTGCTCGATCTCATCGGCGGTCTCGCGCAGTCCCGCCGTGTCGATGAACGTGAAGAGGAGTCCGTTGATCGAGGCGCTCTCCTGGATCATGTCGCGCGTGGTGCCGGGAATGTGGCTGACGATGGCGCGGTTCTCGTCCAGAAGGATGTTGAGCAGGCTCGACTTTCCCGCGTTGGGTTTGCCTGCCAGGACAGCCGTGACGCCTTCGCGCACGAGCCTTCCTCCGGCAAAGGACGTGATGGCGCTCCGGATGGTGGCGCGTATGCGGCGGAGCGCCTCCTTGGCCTCCTCCCTGTCGGCGAGCTCTATATCCTCTTCCGAGAAATCGAGCTCGAGTTCGAAGAGCGCGCACAGGTCCATGAGCTCTCCCCGGAGCGAGCCGATGTAGCGCGAGAGCGAGCCCTCGAGCTGGGCGATCGATGTGCGGTGGGCCTTCTCGGATCGGGCGCGGATCAGATCGGCCACGGCCTCGGCCTGTGCCAGATCGAGCCTGCCGTTGAGGAAGGCGCGGAGCGTGAACTCCCCCGGCTCGGCCAGCCGTGCGCCGCCGGCCAAGAGCGCCTGAAGCACCTGCTGCGAGACGAAGTAGCCGCCGTGGCAGCTCACTTCGACGGTGTCCTCGCCCGTATACGAATGCGGCGCGCGGTAGACCATGGCCACCACCGTATCGAGCACGGGGCGCTCTCCCCCCTGCCCCGCCATGTGTGCGCCGCCGGCGAGGAAGTGTCCGTAGTGCATCGTGTGGCTTTTGGCCGAGGCAAGGAGCGCGCGTCCGGAAAAGTTTATGTCCGTTATTGCAAACGCCCGGGGGCCGCTCACGCGCACCACGGCGATGCCTCCCTCGCCCTGCGGCGTTGCGATGGCGGCGATCGTGTCGCTGTTGTCTTTGATTGGTGTCATAGGCCGATTCCCGGGAATTCCTGAAAAAGTAATGTACGCACAAATTTTGTCTTGACAAAACCTGCAAAGTTTCTATCTTTACTTAAGTATAGTCACTGCACACAATTTTCTATTCTTTCGAGAGCCATGAGCGCAGGCCGCACAGACAACATCCGTGTCGTTACAGGCGATGTCCGCATCGCCGCCGGTGCCGTGTCTTTTCTTCCCTTCGACGCTTCCGTCGAGCTCCTGGGACTGATCCTTATTATTCTAGCCATCCTTATTAAAGGCTGACTTATAATAACGGTTTCACCCACACCAAACATTTCTCTCTTCCTGAATCGATTTCTGATACTTGTCCGCGTGGGGAACCCGCATGAGGACGAAGAATCGATATATGAGGCGCAGACTCTGACAGGCCGTCGTTACGATTTTATTTCATGACCGAAAGGTAATTACCGCGAGGGAGCAATGACACCAAACAAGCAATCTTCCGCATCGTCCGCGCACCGGCCCATGATCGGCTCCGAGATCTTCGTCCGATCGCTGATCGAGGAGGGCGTCTCCGTCGTCTTCGGATATCCCGGCGGCGCCGTCATCGGCATCTACGACGCGCTGCATGAGATCTCGGACATCCGGCATGTGCTGACGCGGCACGAGCAGGGCGCCGTGCACGCCGCCGAAGGCTACGCCAAGGCCAGCGGCAAAACCGGCGTCGCGCTTGTCACAAGCGGACCCGGCGCCACCAATACAATAACGGGCATAGCAGACGCCTACATGGATTCGGTGCCCGTCGTCATCTTCACGGGGCAGGTGCCCCTGAACCTCATCGGCAACGACGCGTTCCAGGAAGCCGACATCGTCGGCATCACGCGGCCCATCACCAAGCACAACTATCTCGTCAGGAACTTAAGCGAGCTCACATCGACGATCAAGGAGGCGTTCTACGTGGCCTCGACCGGAAGGCCCGGACCGGTGCTCGTCGATCTGCCCAAGGACGTGCTCGCGGGCCGCGCGCCCTTCAGCTATCCGAAGTCGATCTCGATGCGCTCCTATAATCCGCACACGGAAGGGCACACAAAGCAGCTCGAAAAAGCCGCAGCGCTCATGGCCAAGGCCAAGCGTCCCGTGCTCTATGTGGGCGGGGGAACGATCCTGGCCGGCGCCTCGGCGGAGCTTCGAGAGCTCGCGCACACAAGCCAGATTCCCGTGACGACGACGCTTCAGGGCCTGGGCGCGTTTCCGGAAAACGATCCCCTGAGCCTCGGCATGCTCGGCATGCACGGCACATGGTTTGCCAACACGGCCGTGCAGAACGCCGACCTGCTCATCGCCGTCGGGGCGCGCTTCGACGACCGGGTGACCGGCAAGCCCGAGGCGTTTTCTCCCGAATCGAAAAAAATACACATCGACATCGATCCGGCGGCGATCGCCAAGAACGTGAAGTGCGACGTGCCGATCGTGGGCGATGTGAAGAACGTGCTGACGAGCCTGCTGCCGATGGCGGCGGCCGCGGACACGAAGGCATGGCGCGCGCAGATCGCCGAGTGGAAGAAGGCGCACCCGCTGCGCTACAAAAACGGCGAGCACATCCGCATGCAGTACGTGATCCAGACGCTGGGGGAGGAGACCAGGGGCAACGCCGTGATCGTCTCGGACGTGGGGCAGAACCAGATGTGGACCGCCCAGTTTTACACGTTCATGCATCCGCGCACGCAGATCACGAGCGGGGGGCTGGGCACGATGGGCTTCTCGCTGCCGGCCGCGGTCGGCGCGTCCTTCGCCAGAACCGATGTGCCCGTCGTCTCGATCTCGGGCGACGGCGGCTTTCAGATGAATATCCAGGAACTGGCCACGGCCGTCCACTACAAGCTTCCCCTGAAGATCTTCGTTCTCAACAACGGCTATCTCGGCATGGTGCGCCAGTGGCAGGAGCTCTTCTGGAGGAAGCGCTACTCGTCGGTGGAAATGACGGGACCGGATTTCGTGAAGCTCGCCGAGGCCTATGGCATGCCGGGCATCTGCGCCTCGCGCACCGAGGAAGTCGCCCCGGCCATCCGCCGCGCGCTTGCCACGCCCGGCCCCGTCCTGGTCGAATTCAAGGTCGTGAAGGAGGATAACGTCTATCCCATGTGGCCGGCGGGGCAGACCTACAACGAGATGATGGATGTGCCGGATGACGAACTGGCCGGCGTGGCGGGGGAGGATCCCACCTCGGAACCGCTGGTGATATTCACGAAAGGATGAGAGAGAGCCCATGACAGCACACATCAATACCGCCGCGGGAGAGCGCACGCACACGATCTCCATCCTTGTTGAAAACCGGTTCGGCGCCTTCGTGCGCGTGGCCGGACTCTTTTCGGCCAAGGGCTACAACATCGATTCGATCTCCGTCGGCCCGACGGAGGACGATTCGGTGAGCCGGATGACGATCGTGACGCACGGCGACGACGGCATCATCGAGCAGATCACCAAGCAGCTCAACAAGCTCATCGACACGCTCAAGGTCACCGATCTGACCTACGAGACGTACGTGGAGCGGGACCTGGCGCTGATCAAGGTGCAGACCACGCCCGAGACCAGAAGCGAGATCATGCAGATCGTCGAAGTCTTCCGCGCGAAGATCGTCGACATCAGTCCGAAGACGCTCACGGTCGAGGCCGTCGGAAGCGGCGACAAGGTCGACGCCATCATCAAGATGCTGAAGCCGTTCGTGATCAAGGAGATTGCGCGCACGGGGCGCGTCGCGCTCAAGCGCGAGTACCACGGGGATGTGGAATAGGAGAGAACAGGGGAGACGTGAAGGAATGAGCATATGAGCACAGATTCACATGTACAAAATTTTCCGCTGTACGATCCGGCCTTCGAGCACGATGCCTGCGGCATGGGATTCGTCGCAAGCCTGAAGGGCGAGAAGAGCAACCGCATCCTGCGCCGCGCGCTCTCGGCCGTCTGCAACGTGTCGCACCGCGGAGCGGTCGATGCCGACGAGCAGACCGGAGACGGGGCCGGGATCATGACACAGATTCCGCACCGCTTCTTCCGGGCGGAGGTGCCGCGCCTGGAAGGGCTCCTGGCGCGCGATGCGGATCTGGCCGTGGGCGTGCTCTTCATGCCGCTCGAGAACGACCGTGAATTTTTCACCTGCCGCAGCCTCGTGGAAGCAGCCGTCGCCCGGCGCTCGCTCACGCTTCTCGGGTGGCGCACCGTGCCGACCGATGCGTACTTCCTCGGCGACAAGGCCGCGCAGACACAGCCCAATATACAGCAGGTCCTGATCGGCCGGCCGCTCCATCTGCCGGAAGCAGACTACGAGCGCACGCTCTTTCTGACCAGGAAGGAAATCGAACGCAGCGTGAAGGATGCCGGCATACAGAATTTCTATGCCGTCTCCTTTTCATCAAAAACGATCGTCTACAAGGGGCTGTTGACGCCAGCGGTGCTCGAGAAGTTCTACATCGATCTCCAGAGTCCCGTCTATGAAACGTCGCTTGCCGTCTTTCATCAGCGCTTTTCGACCAATACGTTTCCGAAGTGGGAGCTGGCGCATCCCTTTCGCATGCTCGCCCACAACGGCGAAATCAACACCATCCAGGGCAACCGCAACTGGACACGGGCGCGCGAAGCCGAACTCTCCTCCGAGATCTGGGGCGATGAGATCGATCGGATCAAGCCCATCATCCGCGAAGGCGGATCGGATTCGGCCAATCTCGACAATGCGCTCGAGGCATTGACGCTCTCGGGCCGCTCGATTCTTCATTCGATGCTCATGCTCGTGCCGGAAGCCTGGCAGCAGTCCTACCGCGTCGAGCCCTTCGTGCGCGGCTTTTTCGAATATCATGAATGCTTCTCCGAGCCGTGGGACGGGCCTGCGGCGCTCGTCTTTTCGGACGGCAGGATCGTGGGCGCGTCGCTCGACCGGAACGGCCTGCGTCCGGCGCGCTACAAGATCACCGCGGACGGCCTTCTGGTGCTGGGAAGCGAAGTCGGCTCGATCGAGACCGACGATGCGCCCGTGGTGAAAAAGGGCCGTCTGGGTCCGGGGCAGATGATCGCCGTCGATACCGAAGCCTGCACGATGGCGCGCGACTACGAGATCAAGAAGGCGCTCTCGCTTGCAAAGCCCTATTCGCAGTGGGTGAAAACGCATCTTTACCGGTTGAGCGAGCATGTGACGATCAAGGAAAAGATCCTCACCGAGATGGATGCGGAAGCGCTCATCCGCGCGCAGATCGCCAACGGCTACAGCGCCGAAGAATTCAATCTGATCTTTTCCCCGATGATCGACGAGGGAAAGGAGCCTGTGGGCTCGATGGGGGACGATGCGGCGCTCTCGGTGCTCTCGCGCCGCGCGCGTCTGCTTCCGTCGTACTTCCGTCAGCAGTTCGCACAGGTGACCAATCCGCCCATCGATCCGATCCGCGAGCGCTCGGTCATGTCCCTGACCGGAAAATTGGGGCATCGGCGCAACTGGTTCGGCGAAACCGAAGAGCATGCCAAGCAGGTGCAGATCAATTCGCCCTTCCTTTTCGACAACGAACTGGAGGCGCTGCGCTCGATCAAGGATCCCGCATTCGGCGCGGTGACGCTCTCGATGCTCTTTCCTTCCGAAGAGGGAACAGAAGGCGCCAAGCGCCGGCTCGACGAGCTCTGTCATGAAGCCGAGCGCGCGGCCGATGAAAACAAGTATCTCATCATCTTATCGGACCGCGGGCTCGATGCCGATCACGCCTCGCTGCCGGTGCTGCTGGCCACGGGCGCGGTGCACAATCACCTGATCCGCCAGAAAAAGCGACTCAAACTTTCTGTCGTCACCGAAACAAGCGAGCCGCGCGAGATCCATCACTTCGCCGCGCTGATCGGCTACGGCGTCAACGCCGTCAATCCGTATCTCGCATTGGAGACGATCCGGCGCATGAATGCGATCAAGCATCAGGGCGACGGACACGAGGCCCTGGAATCGGCGCTCAGGAATTATAAGACCGCGATCGAAGCCGGCATCATGAAGATCATCGCCAAGATGGGCATCTCGCTTCTGGGCAGCTACCGCGGCGCCCAGATCTTTGAAGCCCTGGGGGTGCATCCCGATGTGGTCGCGCAATATTTCACCGGCACGCCCTCGCGCATCGGCGGCATCACGCTCGAGATGATTCTTGAGGAAACACTGATGCGCCACGCGGATGCCTACGGCGCGAAATCGGCGGATCCGGCGCTGGAGGAAAAAGGCGAATTCAAGTTCAAAAAGAACGGCGAAGTGCATGCCTGGTCGCCCGATGCGCTGCGCGCGATGCAGCAGTTCAGAAAGACGGCAAGCGCGGAATCCTATCACGCGCTGGAATCTGCGCTCAACCGGCACGATCCGATCGGACTCAAGGACCTGATGAAGTTTGCAAGCCGCCGCGCTCCCGTGGCGATCGATCAGGTGGAGCCGGCCGAGGAAATCATGAAGCGCTTCACGACGGCGGCCATGTCGCTGGGCGCGCTCTCGCCCGAAGTCCACGAGGCGATCGCGATCGCCATGAACAGGATCGGAGGCAAATCGAATTCGGGCGAAGGCGGCGAGGATCCGGCGCGCTACCGAATGCGCGAGAACGGCGACTCGGCCAACAGCGCGATCAAGCAGATCGCCTCGGCGCGCTTCGGCGTGACGGCAGAATACCTGGCCAGCGCCAAGGAGCTCGAGATCAAGATGGCGCAGGGCGCCAAGCCCGGCGAAGGCGGACAGCTGCCGGCGCACAAGGTCTCGGTGACGATCGCCTCGCTCCGCAAATCGCTGCCCGGCATTCAATTGATCTCGCCTCCGCCGCATCACGACATCTATAGTATAGAGGACCTGGCGCAGCTCATCTACGACCTGAAGCAGGTCAATCCGCGCGCAAAAATCTGCGTGAAGCTCGTGAGCGAGGCCGGCGTCGGCACGATCGCCGCGGGCGTGGCCAAGGCCGGCGCCGACACGATCCTCATCAGCGGGTATGAGGGCGGCACGGGCGCCTCTCCGATTTCCTCGATCAAGAACGCCGGCAGCTGCTGGGAGCTCGGCGTGGCCGAGGCGCAGCAGGTGCTGGAGCTCAACGGACTGAGAAACCGCGTGACGCTTCGCACAGACGGAGGCGTGAAAACCGGACGCGACATCGTGATTGCCGCGATGCTCGGCGCCGAGGAATACAATTTCGGCACGGCCGCCCTGATCGCGCTTGGCTGCCGCTACGTGCGCCAGTGCCATTTGAACACCTGTCCCGTCGGCATCGCCACGCAGGATGAAAAGCTGCGCTCGAGATTCGACGGCACGCCCGAGCAATTGATCAATTACTTCCGCGCGGTTTCTGAAGACGTCCGGCAGATCCTGGCCGGGCTCGGCTATTGCTCGATCGCGGAAATCCTGGGGCATACGGAACTCCTCGAGCAGATCCGTGTGGAAGGACATGCAAAGGCGAATGCTGTCGATCTCTCGGCGATTCTTTCTCCGCGCGACATAAGAAGCGAGCGGCGCCGGAGGATCGATCAGAAAAGCGGGCGCGCGGAACGGCCGCTCGACGACACGATTCTTGCCGATGTGAAGGATGCGATCCGCGAGAAGCGGGCGATCGCGCGCTCCTATAAAATCCGCAACACGAACCGCGCCGTGGGCACGAAGCTCTCGGGCGAGATCGCCTATCTCTACGGCGACCGCGGGCTGCCCGAGGGCACGATCGATCTCACATTCAGAGGCAGCGCCGGACAGAGCTTCGGCGCGTTTCTTGTGAACGGCATCCGTCTTGTGCTCGAAGGCGAAGCCAACGATTATGTGGGCAAGGGCATGAGCGGGGGAGAGATCATCATCATGCCGCGCCACAACAAGGAAGAAGCCGCGCAGGATGTCATCATCGGCAACACCGTGCTCTACGGCGCCACAGGAGGCGCGCTCTTCGCCTCGGGCCGCGCGGGCGAACGCTTCTGCGTGCGCAACTCGGGCGCCACGGCGGTCGTCGAAGGCGTGGGCGATCACGGCTGCGAATACATGACCAACGGCACGGTCGTCGTCTTGGGTTCGACCGGAAAGAATTTCGGCGCGGGCATGACCGGCGGCACGGCCTATGTGCTCGATGCCGACGGCGTCTTCCACGAGCGCACGAACCATCAGCTGGTGACCGTGCAGAAGCTCTACAGCGAAGAAGACGAGAAACTCCTCCAGTCTCTGATCTACCGGCATCTCGATGTGACCGGCAGCGCGAGAGCCCGCGAAATCCTTGCCGAATGGAAGGACTTCCGCTACATGTTCCGGAAAATTATTCCCACCGCGCTCATCGCCGCGCAGAAGAAGGCGGTCAACGACGCGATCGACGTCGACAAGGCGGAAGAGGAAACAGTCAAAAATTAATTGCATATTTCAATTCTTACACCAGCACCAACTAAGGAGACAATCAGACTATGGCACTCATCAATTTCGGCGGCGTCACAGAAGAAGTCATCACGCGCGAGGAATTCCCGCTTTCAAAGGCACAGGAAGTGCTCAAGGATGAAGTCGTCGCGATTCTCGGCTACGGTCCCCAGGGCTACGGCCAGTCGCTCAACATGCGCGACAACGGCATCAATGTCATCGTCGGCCAGCGCAAGGGCGGACAGGGATGGGACGATGCGGTGCGCGACGGATGGGTGGAGGGCGAGACGCTCTTTTCGAAGATCGAGGACGCCATCGAGCGCGCCACGATCGTGCAGTTTCTCCTGTCCGATGCGGGACAGAAGGAGCAGTGGCCCCTCGTGAAGAAGCATCTCAAAAAAGGACAGGCGCTCTACTTCTCGCACGGCTTCTCGGTCGTCTTCAAGGAGCAGACCGATGTCGTGCCGCCGCCGGACGTGGATGTGGTGCTGGTCGCGCCGAAGGGTTCGGGCCGCACGGTGCGCTCGAACTATCTGGCCGGGTCGGGCATCAATTCGAGCTACGCCGTTTTTCAGGATGCCACGGGCCGCGCCAAAGAGCGCACGATCGCCTGCGGCATCGCCATCGGCTCGGGGTATCTTTTTCCCACGACGTTCGAGAAGGAAGTGCTCTCCGATCTCACAGGCGAGCGCGGCGTGCTCATGGGCGCCATCGCCGGACTGATGAAGGCGCAGTATGACGTGCTGCGTTCGATGGGGCATTCGCCGAGCGAGGCCTTCAACGAGACGGTCGAGGAGGCCACGCAGAGCCTCTATCCGCTGGTGGGCAATCACGGCATGGACTGGATGTTCGGCGCCTGCTCGGTCACGGCGCAGCGCGGCGCGCTGGACTGGGCGAAAAAGTTCGAGGAAGCCAACCGTCCGCTCTTCGAGCTCTTGTACCGCGACGTGCAGTACGGCGTCGAGACCAGGCGCGTGCTCGAAAGCTGCAGTGCGCCCGACTATCGTCAGACGCTGCAGAAGGAGCTCGATGAATATAAAAATTCCGAGATGTGGCAGGCCGGCGCCGCCGTGCGCTCGCTCCGTCCCGAGAATTGGAAAAAGTAATGGAACGCTCAAGCAGCGAATCCGGATCGATGCATGTGGGGCGAAGCGCTGCTTCGCCCAGCATGATGAAGCAAAGTACACCAATGCAGTAAACCAACTTCGTTATGGAAAAGATAGTCACATACGATACGACGCTTCGCGACGGCACGCAGGGAGAGGATGTCGCGTTTTCGGCCGAAGACAAGGTGAAGATCGCCCGCAGGCTCGACGCATTCGGCATCGACTACATCGAAGGCGGATGGCCGGGATCGAATCCGAAGGATATGGAATTCTTCGAGCGCATGCGCGGTGTTCCCCTCACGCATGCGAAGCTCTCGGCATTCGGCTCGACCAGGCGCGCCAAAAACACGGTCGAAGATGATGCGAACGTCCGTGCGCTCCTGGACGCGGGCACGCCCGTGGTGACGATCTTCGGCAAGACATGGCGCTATCATGTGCAGACGGCGCTCCAGATCACGGAGGAAGAGAATCTGGAGATCATCCGCGATACGGTCCGCTCGCTTGCCGCCGCCGGACGCGAAGTGATCTACGACGCCGAGCATTTCTTCGACGGCTACAGGGACGATCCGCGCTACGCGCTTTCGACGCTCGAAGCGGCGCGGCAATCGGGCGCATCGACGATCGTGCTGTGCGATACGAACGGCGGCATGCTTCCCTGGGATATTGCCGGCATCGTGAAAGAGGTGAAGCGCGCGATGCCCGACGCGAGGCTCGGCATACACACGCATAACGACGGCGAGTGCGCCGTGGCCAACGCGATTGTCGCGGTGAAGCAAGGCTGCATGCATGTGCAGGGAACGATCAACGGCTACGGAGAGCGCTGCGGCAACGCGAATCTCTGCTCGATCATTCCCGTGCTCGAACTCAAAATGGACCGGCAGTGCGTTGGAAGCGAGAAGCTTCGCGAGCTCACCTCCGTGTCGCACTATGTGAGCGAGCTGGCCAACGTGAAGCACCGGAAGAATCTTCCCTTCGTGGGCACGAGCGCCTTCGCGCACAAAGGCGGCATCCATGTGAGCGCCGTCATGAAATCGCCCGCGACCTACGAGCACTGCGATCCGGAAACGATCGGCAACGCGCGGCGCGTGCTCATTTCCGACCTCTCGGGCAAAAGCAACGTGCTCTATAAAGTGCAGGAGCTCGGGCTGTCGATCGACGATCGGGGCGTGCAGTCGGTCGTCGACGAACTGAAGAGCCTCGAGCATGAAGGCTATCAGTACGAGGATGCCGAAGGCTCCTTCGAACTGATGGTGAAAAAGGCCTCGGGGCAGGTGCGCGAGTTCTTCGCGCTCGAGCGCTTCAAAGTGAGCATACACAAGGATGCGATGGATCGGCCGGCCAGGAGCGAGGCCGTGATCAAAATCAGAGTCGGCGGCATCAGCGAAATCACCGCGGCCGAAGGAGACGGTCCCGTGAACGCCCTGGACCGCGCGCTCCGGAAAGCCCTGGAGCGGTTTTATCCGCAGCTGGCGCATATGCGCCTGACCGACTACAAGGTGCGCGTGCTGGATACGAAGAAGGGCACAGAGGCGAAGGTGCGCGTGCTCGTGGAAACAGAAGGCGAGTCGATGAGCTGGAATACCGTCGGCGTCTCGACCGACGTGGTCGAGGCAAGCTGGAAGGCGCTCGTCGACAGCGTGAGTTATCATCTCTTGAAATCCGATGAATGCCGGTCGGATCAACATTCTCAACCGAAGGAAGGACAAGGACACGTATGATCGTTGTATTGAAGGCCCATGCCACAGAGGCCCAGCAGAAACATGTGATCGCCAAAGTCAAAGAGCTCGGCTTCAAGCCGCATCCCATTGTCGGCACCGAACGCACGGTGATCGCCTGCGTGGGCGATGAGCGCGACAAGGCGCAGCTCCACACGCTCGAATCGCTCGCCTATGTTGAATCGGTGATGCCGATTCTGAAACCCTACAAGCTCGCCTCGACCGAGACGCGCAAGGAGCGCACGGTGGTGAAGGTGGGAGATGCCGCCATCGGCAGCGCGCAGTTCGTCGTGATGGCCGGACCCTGTTCGGTCGAATCGAAGTCGCAGATCATCCGCTCGGCCGAAATCGTCAAGGCTTCAGGCGGACACATCCTGAGAGGCGGCGCCTTCAAGCCGCGCACAAGCCCCTACAGCTTCCAGGGACTGGAGGAGGAGGGACTGAAATTTCTGGCCGCGGCCAGGGAAAAGACCGGCCTTCCCTTCGTGACCGAAGTCATCACGCCGACCGATGTGGCGCTCGTGGCCGAGTATGCCGACATGCTCCAGATCGGCGCGCGCAACATGCAGAACTTCGCGTTGCTCAAGGAAGTGGGCCGCACGAAAAAGCCCATCCTTCTGAAGCGCGGCATGTCCAGCACGCTCAAGGAACTTCTGATGTCGGCCGAATACGTGATGAGCCAGGGCAACTACAACGTCGTTCTGTGCGAGCGCGGCATCCGCACATTCGAAGAATACACGCGCAACACCTGCGACATCTCGGCCGTGCCGGCGCTGAAGGAACTCTCCCATCTGCCGGTGGTGCTCGATCCGAGCCACGGCACGGGCGTGAGAAGCCTCATCATTCCCGTGGCCAAAGCGGGCGTGGCCGTGGGGGCGGACGGCGTGATTGTGGAGATGCATCCGAAGCCCGAAGAGGCCGTCTCGGACGGCGCGCAGTCGCTGGCTCCGTCGCAGTTCGAAAAAATGATGGCCGAAATCAAAAAGTATGTTCCGCTGGAAGGCAAGCATCTGTAAAAAATTTTTCCAACACCGTGGGAGGACACGCACGATGACGAACGACCGCGTCTATATCTTTGATACCACGCTGCGCGACGGCGAGCAGTCGCCGGGCTGCAGCATGAATTTCGACGAGAAATTCCGCATGGCCCGGCAGCTCGAACGATTGAAGGTGGATGTGATCGAGGCCGGCTTTCCTGTTGCAAGCGAAGGCGACTTCGAATCGGTCCGCGAAATCGCGCGGCAGATCCGCGGCTGCCAGATCGCGGGACTGAGCCGGGCGACGAAGGGAGACATCGCCCGGGCGTGGGAGGCGCTCAAGTACGCCGCGCGCCCGCGCATACACACATTCATCGCCACATCGGACATCCATCTGAAATACAAGCTCAAGAAATCGCGCGAGCAGGTGTTGGATGATGCCGTGGCGGCCGTGCGCTTCGCCAAGAGCCTGTGCGAGGATGTCGAATTCTCGTGCGAAGACGCATCGCGCTCCGATGTCGACTACATCTGCCAGGTGGTCGAAGCCGTGATCTCGGAAGGCGCCACGGTGATCAATATCCCGGATACGGTCGGCTACGCGATTCCCGAGGAGTTCGGCGCCATGATCGGAACCATTTTCGCGCGCGTGCCGAATATCAGCCGGGCGATTCTTTCGGTCCACTGCCACAACGATCTCGGACTCGGCGTGGCCAATTCGCTGGCCGGCGTCACAGCAGGCGCACGGCAGGTCGAATGCACGATCAACGGCATCGGCGAGCGCGCCGGCAACGCGTCGCTCGAGGAAGTGGTGATGGCGCTGCGCACGCGCCATGAAAAGCTCGGACTTTCCACCGGCGTGAATACCGAGGAGATTTTTAAATCGAGCCGGCTTCTGACGAGCCTCACCGGCATGCACATACAGCGCAACAAGGCGATCGTCGGCGAAAACGCGTTTGCGCACGAGGCGGGCATCCATCAGGACGGCATGCTCAAGAACGCGATCACATACGAGATCATGACGCCCGAATCGGTCGGCATCAGGCATTCGACGCTCGTCCTGGGGAAGCATTCGGGGCGCCATGCGCTCAGGCAGCGCTACGAGGAATTGGGCTATCAGCTTTCGGCCGAAGAGCTCGAATCGGCCTACGACTCGTTCACGAAGATCGCCGATGAAAAGAAGCAGGTCTTCGACGACGATCTGATCGCGATTCTGGAAAATGAAGTCTCGCAGATGGCCGCGGCCACATACCAATTGCATACGCTGCAGGTCGTCTCGGGACTGAACCTGATTCCGACGGCGACCGTGGCGCTGAAAAAAGGAGACGAGGTGTCGCAGGATTCCGCCACGGGCGACGGTCCCGTCGATGCGGCCTATCACGCCATCGAGCGCATCACGGGCATCAGCGGACAATTGCTCGATTATTCGATCAAGTCCGTGTCCTGGGGCCACGACGCCATCGGTGAAGTGCATGTGAAGATCGCCATCGACGGCTACGTCTTCAACGGCCGTTCGGCATCGACCGACGTCATCACCGGCAGCGTGAAGGCGTATCTGAATGCGATCAACCATGCCACCACGGCGCGCTTCAGAAAAGAGCAGACAGAGACGGATGTGGAGCGCGAAGGCGCGGCCGTCTGAAAAAAAAATTCGAACCAAGGAGTATCGACGCGTATGTCCATGACGATCACGGAAAAGATTCTCGCACAGCATGCGGGAAAAAAGGAAGCCCGTCCGGGCGACAACATCTGGATCGACGTCGATGTGCTCATGACGCACGATGTGTGCGGACCGGGCACGTTCGGCATCTTCAAAAAAGAATTCGGCGCGCAGGCCAAAGTCTGGGATCGCGAGAAGGTCGTGATCATTCCCGATCATTACATCTTCACCGCGGACACGCATGCCAGGCGCAATATCGAGATTCTGCGCGAGTTTGTGAGGGAGCAGCAGCTTCCGCATTTCTATGATGCGGGCTCGGAGCGCTACAAGGGCGTGTGCCATGTGGCGCTGCCCGAGGAAGGCTTCACGCGCCCCGGAGAGGTGCTCTTCGGCACCGATTCGCACACCTGCACCGCCGGCGCGTTCGGAGAATTCGCCACGGGCATCGGCAACACCGATGCGGCCTTCGTGCTCGGCACGGGCAAGCTCTGGGTGAAGGTGCCGGAGACGATGCGCTTCATCTTCGAAGGAGAGATGCCGAAGTATCTGATGGCCAAGGATCTGATCCTTGCCGCCATCGGCGCCATCGGCGTGGACGGCGCGACATACCGCACGATGGAGTTTGCGGGTTCGACGATCGACCGGATGACGATGGAAGACCGCATGACGCTCTGCAACATGGTCATCGAGGCCGGAGGCAAAAACGGCGTCTGCGCTCCCGATGAAACGACGATCTCGTATGTGAAGGCACGCACCGACAAACCCTTCGAATGCTTCTTGAACGACGCGGACGCGCGGTTCCACAGCGTCCACCGCTTCGATGTGCGGGAGATCGAGCCCACGGTGGCCAAGCCGCATTCGCCGGACAACAAGGCGCGCGTGAGCGAAGTCTCGGGCACGAAGCTCGACCGGGCCTACATCGGCAGCTGCACCGGCGGAAAGCTTTCGGATTTCGTGGCGGCCGCGGAAATCCTGAAGGGCGAAAAAGTCGCGATCGACACGTTCATCGTTCCCGCCACGACGGACGTGGCGCGCGCCATGCGCGAGCAATCCATTGACGGCGTGCCGCTCATGAAGATCTTTGAGGATGCCGGATGCCGCATCGGCGAGGCCAGCTGCGCCGCATGCCTTGGCGGGCCGTCCGACACATTCGGCAGGCTCAACGGCATGGAAGTCTGCATCTCGACCACGAACCGGAATTTTCCCGGACGCATGGGCTCACCCGCGTCCCAGGTCTATCTCGCCTCGCCCTATACGGTGGCGGCATCGGCCGTGCGGGGCGTGATCGCCAATCCGCGCGAATTCTTCGAATGAAAAGCAGTGAGGAAAGACAGCGAATGGCATGGATTTCCCGTATATTAGGAGTATAATCCCATGATGGAACCATTTATAATAACGAAGACAAAAGAGAACATACCCCTATGCGATGGCTGCTGCGTTCAAAAATTCATAAAGCAACGGTGACGGAAGCCGACCTGAGCTATATCGGAAGCATCACGATCGATGCCGATCTCCTGGACAAAGTCGGATTGATGGAAGGCGAGAAAGTACTCATCACGAGCAACACCTCGGGCGCCAGGCTCGAGACGTACACGATTCCGGGGCCGCGCGGCTCGGGCGTGATCTGCATGAACGGCGCATCGGCGCATCTGATCAAGGCCGGAGAGGAGATCATCATCATGGGCTTCGAGATGACCGACAAGCCCGTGACGCCGACGGTGATCCTGGTCGACGAGAAGAACGCCTTCGTCCGCTATCTCTGAAAGAGAGAGATTCAAATTTTTCCACAAGAGAAAAGACACACATCTATGCTCAAAACGCTCATCAGGGGCAGGGCATTCGTGCTCGGCAACGACATCGATACCGATCAGATCATTCCGGCGGCGCACCTGGTCTACAAGCTCGATGATCCGGAGGAAAAGAAGAACTACGGCCGCTACGCGCTCTCGGGCGTGCCGCGCGCGCAGTCGGGACTGCCCGAGGGCAACCGGACGTTCGTGCCGGAAGGCGCCTGGCAGTCGGAATATGCGGTCATCATCGGCGGCAAGAATTTCGGCTGCGGTTCGAGCCGCGAGCATGCGCCTGTGGCGCTGCAGATTGCCGGCATCGAAGCCGTGGTGGCCGAATCCTATGCGCGGATTTTCTATCGCAACTCCGTCGACGGCGGCTTCGTGGCGCCCTTCGAGACGACGGAGCATCTCTACCGGGAAATCAGAACGGGCGACGAAGTTGCGCTCAATACCGAAACCGGCATGCTTGAAAACCTGAGGCAGAAGAAGACCTACCGGCTTCAGCCGCTGGGCGACATCGAAGACATCCTGAAATCGGGCGGCGTCTTCGCCTATGCGCGCAAGACCGGCATGATCGGCACATAAGAACAGAAAGACACTCGCACGAATGACGACCACACATCTCAATCGCTCGATTGCGATCATCGGCGCCGGCAACATGGGCACATCGCTTCTGCGCGGCATATTGAATGCGAATCTCACGCCCGCAAAAAAGATCATCATCTCTGGCACGCGCGAAGCGCGCCTTGCCGAGCTCGGGAAAGAGTACGGCGTGCGCTACACAACAGACAACGCGCTGGCGGCGAAGGACGCCGAGATCATCATTCTTTCGATCAAGGCGTACATGATCGGCGCGGTGCTCGATGAGATGCACGCCTCGCTCACCGAACAGCAGCTTCTGATTTCGATCGCTGCGGGCGTCACAATCGAATCCATACAGAAGCGCACCGGGAAAAAGATGCAGGTCGTGCGCGCCATGCCCAATATCGCTTCCACGATCGGCGCCGGCGTCACGGCCATCACATTCGGCCGGCATGTGCACGAGCGCGAGCACAATGTGGCCATGAAGATCTTCGAAGCCGTGGGAGAGGTCGTGCTCGTGGGCGAGCATCATCTTGATGCCGTCACGGGACTGAGCGGCTCCGGACCGGCCTACATTTACATGGTGATCGAATCGTTGATCGACGGCGGCGTGAAGATGGGGCTGCCGCGCGACATTGCCACGAAGCTTGCGGTGCAGACCGTGCTCGGCTCGGCGATGCTCGTGAAGCAGTCGAATATCCATCCGGCCATTTTGCGCGATCAGGTCACGACGCCCGGCGGCACGACGATCAATGCGATTCACGAACTGGAAAGCCACGGGCTGCGCTCGATGCTCATCGACGCCGTGGCCACGGCCTCGCGCCGCTCGAAGGAGCTGAGCGAGCTCATGAATTCATAAGCTACTCTCTTTCTCTCTGACACCCATGACAAAAACCATCACCGTGATCCCGGGCGACGGGATCGGCAGGGAAGTCGTCGCTTCGGCGCTCGAGGTGCTTCGCACGATCGAGGCGCGCTACAACCGCACGTTCCGCTTTACCGAACAATTGGCCGGCGGCGCGGCGCTCGACTCCGATGCCGGTGTGCCGCTGCCTGATGCGACGCTGGAGAGCTGCCGCCGCTCCGATGCCGTGCTTCTGGGCGCCGTGGGAGGACCGAAGTGGGATGCCAATCCGCAGCACCTGAAGCCCGAGCAGGCGCTGCTTGGACTGCGCAAGGAACTGGGACTTTTTTCCAATATCCGTCCGGCAAAAATCTATGCGGCGCTGCTCGATGCCTCGTCGCTGAAGAAGGACGTGGTCGACGGCGTCGATCTGATCGTGGTGCGCGAGCTCACCGGCGGACTCTATTTCGGCACGCCGCGCGGTATCGAGATGCGCTCTGGCGAGATGGCGGGATTCAATACGATGGTCTACAGCGAGTCCGAGATCCGGCGCATTGCGCGTTCGGCATTCGAGATCGCGCGCGCCCGGCGAAAGTCGGTCTGTTCCGTCGACAAGGCGAACATTCTGGAGACAAGCCAGTTGTGGCGCAAGGTCGTCGTGGAGACGGCCAAGGAATTTTCCGACGTCGCGCTCTCGCACATGTATGTGGATAACTGCGCCATGCAGCTCATACGCAATCCGCGCCAGTTCGATGTGATCGTGACGGAAAACATGTTCGGCGACATTCTGAGCGATGCCGCGGCGATGCTCACCGGCTCGATCGGCATGCTCGCCTCGGCCTCGATCGGCGGCACGGTGGCGATGTATGAGCCCGTGCACGGCAGCGCGCCCGACATCGCCGGGCAGGACAAGGCCAATCCCATTGCCACCATCGCATCGGCCGCGATGATGCTGCGCTTTTCCTTCGGCTATGCGGAAGAGGCCGATGCCATCGAACGCGCGATCGAACGCGTGCTCGCGGACGGCTTCCGCACGGGAGACATTCATACCGAAGGCACGACGCTTGTGGGCACACAGGCGATGACCGAAAAGATCTGCGAACGTCTCGGCGCCTGACGAAACAAACGAACATCCGCGCGGACATAGGCTTTCCACGATGAGCGAAC
>JBLMZA010000033.1:0-25001 GCA_050258555.1 Acidobacteriota bacterium
TGAAGTTCTCTTCGTTCTGCATGTTCACGCGGAACATCACCGCGATCGAATCCTGCGACGGCGTATACGGCTTCCAGAACTGCGCCTGCTGATTCGGCGAACCGTTCACGAATTCCAGCGCAATCGTCGTGTCGTTCTGTCCCACGACGAGCTGACGGTTGCCGTTGCCCCACTGGTTGATGTCGTTCTCCCAGCCCGTGCCCGCTGCGGCGTTCGTCTTCGTCACATACTTGTAACCGAATGTTTCACCCACCGGGAAGCCGGCGCTGTACTGCCAGTAGTCACCGCCGATGTTCGTCATGTTGCCCTGCGTATCATCACCCCATGTGAGCGAGGCCGATCCGCCGCGCACCTGCACGATGCTGTTCGGCTTCAGCGTATCGGGAACGGTGGCGATGTTGGCAAGGAACGTCACCTTCACGCTCGGCGTCTTGAACTTGTATGCGCCGAACGAGTTGTTGGTGGCCAGAGCGTAAATCGTGCTGTCGGCCGCGCTCCACTCCATGTCGCCCGTGCCATTCGGATTGGCTGTCGAGCCGAGTCCCGGCGTCATGGCCGCGATAAAGGCATTGCTTCCGCCCTTCGTCACATCGACCACGTAGCCGCGCTGCGGGAAGACGGTCGAGTTCGTGACAAGCACATACTTGTGATTGTAGAAGTTCACATACTTCACCGTGGCCCAAGCCGACGGCACGACGCCCGTGTTCACCGTATCGGTGATTGCGCCGGTCGTATCCATGCGGACAAGCGGCATGCCGGGTTTGTTGATCCAGAAGGGTCCCCAGCCGTTTGTCTCGGGACCGATGCTGAGCACGCCCGTATAAGTCGAAGGCAGCGTCAACGTCTTGACCAGTGTCGTCGTCGAGTCGTTGACGTACTTCAACACCTGAAGCTTCGAGCCGGCTGCGTTGCCGCTCACATAGACATAGGTGTTCGCGCCGGTGCCGACGACCGTCAGAGCATCGCCCTGGCGTGACGCGGTCACGGAATCCTTGAAGACGACCTTCGGAGCCGCCGATTCATTCGCCCACATGTACAGCTTGAACGGGTTGGCGGCGCTTGTCGTCGTCTGCAGATTGCCGAGGAAGATCTTGCCGTCCTGCGACACGCCTGCGATGTTGAGGTTATAGATTCCGCCGCTGACGCCGGTCATATCCATCTTGCCGAGCGAATCGCCTGTCGCGGCATTGATGATGACGATGTTGCTGCCGGCATCTTTGCTGACGACAAGGAGGTGCTTCGTCACGGGATTGTACACGGCGCTGCGCACACCGTGGCCGGTTTTCGTAAACCATGCCGCCCCGGATGTATCGCTCCAGACCTTCGGAAGGACCTGCTGCGCGTGTGCACTCGCTTCGATCAGAAGCAATGCACTGATGAGAAGAAGCAAGAGATTGTATTTCTTTTGCATCTTTTATCTCCTATGTGATTGATTGAGGTATGGAAAATTTTTCAGTTGTGAAAATCTTCCTGAATTGTATGATGGATGTGTCTCAACAAATCCATATCATGGCGTCCTGTACCGCCTGCAGCGTCAACGCCGTGGAAGGGTTTCCATGAAAATAGACGAATTTGTTCTCAGAGTCAAGTCCGCCGCACGACATTTTTTTCCCGTTTTTCCCCCTGGAACCCCTTCCGGTGCGCCTTCGTCTATACCATCGGACGGCGGCCATAGGACCGCATTATTTCGACAGATACGGCGGAAACGGTTGACACTCTCCTCTTTCATCCGTAATTTTGTGCAACACAATTTTTATTCCCGGAGGAGTATTTACACATGAATGTCCTGATTGCAGATTCGCTTCCACAGCCCTATATCGACGCCGTCGCTTCACTGGGTGTAACTGTACGCTATGATCCCAAATTGAAGGCCGACGATCTTCCCGATGCCATCGGAGATGCCGGCATCCTCGTGGTCCGCTCGACCGTCGTCAACCAGGCCTGCATCTCGAAGGCCTCCCATCTCTCGCTCATCATCCGCGCCGGAGCGGGCGTCAACAATATCGACATGAAGGCGGCAAACGCCCGCGGCATCTACGTCTCGAACTGTCCTGGTAAGAATTCCATCGCCGTGGCCGAACTGACCATGGGACTGCTTCTGGCGCTGGACCGCCGGATCGTCGATAACGTGAACGACCTGCGCGTCGGCAAATGGAATAAAAACGAATATTCGAAAGCCGACGGCCTCTACGGCAAGACGATCGGCATCATCGGGACCGGACAGATCGGCAAGGAAGTGATCGCGCGCGCGCACGCATTCGGCCTGCGCGTCATCGCCTGGTCGCGTTCGCTCCGGCCCGAAAAAGCCGAAGCGCTCAACGCCGCATTTGCACCGTCGATCGAGGCGCTGGTCCCCCAATGCGACATCATCTCGATCCATCTCGCCCTCAAGCCCGAAACGAAACAGATCATCAGCCGCGACATCATTTCCCGCATGCGGCAGGGTGCGATCCTATTGAACACATCGCGCTGGGAAGTGGTCGACGAGGAAGCGCTCTATGAAGCTGCCGCTGCGGGCCGGATCCGCGTCGGCACCGACGTCTTTTCCGGCGAACCGGAAGACAAGTCCTCCCCCTTCACGAACAAGCTCGGGATGCTTCCCAACGTCTACGGCACGCACCATATCGGCGCGTCGACGGAACAGGCGCAAAACGCGGTGGCCGCCGAAGTCGTCTCGATCATCAAGGAATACCGCGACCTCGGGACGGTGCGCAACTGGGTCAACCGCGCAAAGACGACCGCCGCAAAGTGGCAGCTGGTCGTGCGGCACTACGACAAGCCCGGCGTGCTTGCCAACGTGCTCGAACAGCTGAAGTCCGCGCACATCAACGTGCAGGAAATCGAGAATGTCATTTTCGAGGGACAGCAGACCGCGTGCTGCACGCTGCGCCTGGATGCCGAACCTGCGGCGGACGTTGTGACGCGCATACAGAACAAGTATGATGAAGTGATCCAGGCCTCGCTCGTGTCGCTGTGACCGCATTCTTTCTTCTCAGACACGGCACTTATAGGGAGTCTCTATGAAACATAGAATGCTGATTGTTGCATTGTCCGCCTGCCTGTGCGCCGGCGCCTCTGCGCAGACAGAGGAGCATCGGCCGATCGGCGGGCCGGAGGACGCGCGCATGATGCGCGCGCAGGACGATATGGTTTCGTTCGAACCGTTCTGCCGGTCTGCCGGCCCGGACTCAGCCGTCGTCGACGTCCTGTTCCGCTTCCGGCGCGATGCGCTCGTCTTTATGCGCTCGCCGCAGCAGACATCGTTCGATGCGCGGGCGGAAGTGAGCATCGAGATCGTCGACTCGGCCGGAGTTCCATCCGCACGGTTCATCCGCACGATCAGCCTTTCCTCCGAAGACAACTCGCCGGAGGTGCTTCGGCGCTCGGACGAGCAGGGCGTCGCGACATTTCATCTGAAGCGGGGCCGCTACATGGCGCTCTGCATGCTCACCGACCAGGATGCGGCGCATAAACAGTTTGCCCGGCGCATTCCGGTGATGATTCCCCGCACCGGCTGGGTCTCCTCCGCTCTTCTTCTTGCGCGCGACACGGGCGCTTCGGTCATCACGCCGCAGAATCTCGGCGGCAATGCGGTCTTTTCGCAGCCGCTCTATGCTGTCGCCGGCATTCCCGCGCGATACCGATCGCTCCGCGCGGTCTATTCGCTGGACGCCATGAAGCCGGAGGACGAGGATGCGGAGCCGGTGAAGAAAGATACCGCGGTCACGGTCCGGATCATTCCCCATGCCGCGCTCGTGCCCGAACGCGACTCCGTGCGCGGAGTCTTCTATCGGATCGAGCCCGACACAAGCACGAGTCTTGTCGTTGTGCCGCTTGGCGGCGAAGAGCTGGCGCAGGGCCGGTACATGCTGCGCATGAAGTTCGATGCATCGGGCGACACGGCCTCGCTGCATTCGGCGTTCGCCATGCGGTGGCGCGACATGCCGCAGTCGCTGCGCGACCTCGATTTCGCCACGGCGGCGATGAAGTACATCACCACCGAAGATCAGTACGACGAGCTCACGAGCGGACGCCGCTCGAAACGCATCGCCGCCTTCGACGCCTTCTGGAAGAAACAGGATCCGACGCCCGGCACGGCCTACAACGAGCGGCTGGCGGAATACTTCCGGCGCGTCGACTATGCGTTCCAGAATTTCCGCACGCTCAAGGAGGAGAACGGCGTCTTCACCGACCGCGGAAAAATCTTCATTCTCTACGGCGCGCCGGGCGCGACCGAGCGGTCGCTCTCGCCGTCGAATGCGCCGCGCGAAGTATGGCGCTACCCTGCGCTGAACAAGCTGTTCACGTTCGAAGACCCAAGCAGACAAGGAAATTACAAACTCATTCCATCATCGGATCATCAATGAAATATACACTCGCTTTCACCATCGGAGACTTTAACGGAATCGGTCCCGAGATCATCCTCAAAAGCATCACCCATGCGTCGTTCAATCCCGATATACAGCCCGTGCTTCTCGGCTCCGCCGAGATCTTCGACTACTACGCACAGCGGCTGAAGCTTCCGCTGAAATTCGAGCGCGTCGAATCCGTTCCCTCCAAGACGCAGCCCGACGTCATCCCGGTGATCGATACGTTCCCGGTGAGCGTCAAGAATATACAGATAGGCAAGATCGCGCCCGACGCCGGCAAGTGCGCCGGTACGGCGATCGAACGCGCCGTGCAGCTCTGCCTGAAGGATCAGGCCGACGGCATCGTCACCGCCCCGGTCTCGAAGGAAGCGCTGCACTATGCGGGGTATAATTTTCCCGGACAGACGGAAATGCTGGCGATGTTCAGCCGATCCTCGCGCGTGACGATGATGCTCATCGCAAAGAATGTGCGCGTGGGACTGGTGACGATTCATGTGCCGATCGCCGATGTCGCCCAGAACATCTTCCAGGAGCGGATCATCGAGAAGCTCGAGACGATCAACGAGTCGCTGAAAAACGATTTCGCCATCGGGACGCCGTCCATTGCCGTGCTCGGGCTCAATCCCCATGCCGGTGAGAACGGCACCATCGGACGCGAGGAGAAAGAGATCATCATTCCCGCCATTG
Organism: Acidobacteriota bacterium; assembly: GCA_050258555.1. Taxonomy (GTDB): domain Bacteria; phylum Bacteroidota; class Ignavibacteria; order UBA10030; family UBA8401; genus CAISDA01. The sequence goes on from JBLMZA010000033.1 coordinate 5,058, forward strand.
CCAAGGCTCGGCTGCGCGGCATCTCGGCCGAAGGTCCCTTCGCCGCCGACGGTTTCTTCGGAACGAAGAAGGAGAAGAAGTTCGACGCGGTGCTTGCGATGTATCACGACCAGGGACTCATTCCGCTGAAGATGACGGGATTCCATGAAGGGGTCAATTTTTCCGCCGGACTGAAGATCGTCCGCACTTCTCCCGACCATGGAACGGCATTCGATCTTGCAGGCAAGGGCAAGGCGAATCCTCAGAGCATGCTCTCCGCGGTCAGCTGCGCGTGCACGATCATTTCCAACAGAAAGAAATAATCCCATGGTCCAGCTCTACAATGTTACCGCCTCATTCGACCGGCACACGGTGCTCGAGGGCGTGTCGCTCGATGTGCACCCGGGCGAATTCGTCTCGGTCGTGGGCGCATCGGGCACCGGCAAGAGCACGCTGCTTCGTCTATTGTATATGGATCTGATGCCAAGGCGCGGGCTCGTCCGCGTGGGAGAATATTCATCCGATACCATCACGCGCAGGCAGATCCCGTATCTGCGCCGGAAGCTTGGCATCGTCTTTCAGGATTTCAAGCTGCTGGAAGACCGTTCGGCGTTCGAGAATGTCGCTTTCGCCATGCAGGTGACCGGAGCGAAAAGCTCCGAGATCACGAAGAAGGTCATGAATGTGATGGGACGCGTGGGACTGAGCCACCGGCGCAGCGCGATGCCGCGCCAGCTCTCGGGCGGCGAGCAGCAGCGCGTCGCGATCGCCCGCGCGCTCGTGAACGAGCCGTTCCTGCTGCTTGCCGATGAGCCGACCGGCAATCTCGATCCGCTCACATCCTATGACATTCTGAAGCTCCTGGTCGACATCAACACGCAGGGCACGGCGGTCATCATGACGACGCACAATTACGAGCTTGTGCGCAAGTCGAAGGGCAGGATCGTGCAGTTGAAGGACAAGAAAGCCCACGAAGTGCAGCTGAAGGCGTAACACCAGGTCGCCGTCCGTCACAAAGGCGGGCATGAAATGAAAAGAGGCCGATACTCTTTCTGCGGAGTATCGGCCTCTTCGTTTTATATCGACGGCTGCTGTCAGGAATGCGCTTCGGCCACCGCCTCGACGCGCTTGACCTCGGCGCTGTCGCGCATGAGCGCCCGCTCGATGCCGGCGCGGAGCGTCATCACCGACATCGGACACCGGGCGCAGGCGCCGGTGAGCTTCACTTCAACGATGCCGTCCTCCCTCACGCGGACAAGCTCGACGTCCCCTCCGTCTTCCTGAAGAAAATGGCGGATGCCGTTGAGCGATTTCCGTACCTGTTCCGTTACCGTTTCAAGATCCATCATGCTGGTCTGTTTCCGTTTTCAATTTTTCCATGTGGGTCGATGCGCTGCATCGACCCCGGGGCGAAGCAACCCACAACCGCGCTTGACGCGCGTATCATTTCCGGCTTCGCCCCACAACAACAGGTATCTTATGAATTTAAAGAGATCTCGACTTCAGGCGAGGCCGCCATCGCGAGATTGCTGATGCTCACCTGAGCGGCAAGCTGCCGGGCAATATCCATGATCGTCTTTGCCTGCGGGCTGTCGGGATCCGATTCCACGAGCGGACGGCCGGTGTCTCCGCCGACGCGCAGTTTCGTGTCGATGGGGATCTCTCCCAAAAACGGAATCTTCATCTCTTCGGCCGCGCGGCGTCCTCCGCCGGCATCGAAGATATTTTCGCGCTCGCCGCAATGCGAGCAGACAAAATAGCTCATATTCTCGATGAGGCCGAGCATCGGCACGTTCACCTTCTGGAACATCGCCATGCCCTTGCGCGCATCGGCAAGCGAGATTTCCTGCGGCGTCGTCACGATGACCGCGCCGGTCAGCGGGATCTGCTGAACGAGCGTCAGCTGAATGTCGCCCGTTCCCGGAGGAAGATCGAAGATGAGATAGTCGAGCTCTCCCCAGCTCACATCGGAGATGAATTGCTTCACCGCGCCGCTGGCCATGGGTCCGCGCCAGATCACCGCCTGACTCGGATCGACAAGGAAGCCGATCGACATCACCTTAACGCCGTATTTCTCGAGCGGAATGAGATGCTGATCGTGGATGCGCGGGCGATCCGTGATGTTCATCATGAGCGGAATGCTGGGACCGTAGATGTCGCAGTCGATCAGTCCGACGCGGGCGCCTTCCTTCGCAAGAGCGACGGCAAGATTCACGGCGACGGTCGATTTTCCGACGCCTCCCTTGCCGCTTGCCACGGCGATCGTGTTGCGCACGCCATAGAGCACTTGCGGCGTCGGCACCGCCTGGCGCGATGCGACGTTGGAAGTCATCGTGATGGAGATCTTTCCGCCGGTGAGTGTGCGCACGGCGGCTTCCGCCTGTCGCTTCAAATCATCCTTCACCGGACATGCCGGCGTGGTCAGCTCGATGTCGAACGAGACGTCGCTGCCGTCGATGACGATATTTTTGACGAATCCGAGGGAGACAATATTCCTGTGGAGGTCGGGATCATGTACCGCTTTCAGAACTTCGAGGACGTTTTCCTGATTCAGAGTTTTCATTCGATTGTTTGGTTAATGCATGTTATTGGTTTACGCTCTTTTGCTGCGGCATCTCTCGCATCCACTGTGTCTGCGGCGAGGCCATCGGCACGGCAAGAATGCGCCCGCCGAATCCGATCGTGCGCCATGTGACCATGCTCGTGGTGGTGGTCTGCACGCGCTTCAGTTTTTCGTAGTCGAACGAGACGTTGAATTTTCTTCCGAGCGCGGCGATGTAACGGTTGAGAGTCTGCTGTTTCTTTTCATCTAACAACTTCTTCTCTATCGTTTGTTTCACGGCGGCGAAATTTTTCCGCACCGAATCGTCCTGAATGCGCCGCTCGACAAGCGTGAAGATCGTGTAGCCCTCGGGAATCTTCAGGGGGCCGATGATCCTGCCGGGCTCGGAGCCGGCCGCATACCCGCCGATTTCGGGATATTTCGAGACGGGGAACAGTTCCGACAGTCCGCCCTGCCTGGCCCAGGCTTTGCGCTTCGAATATTTTGAAGCCAAAAGGCCGAAATCCTCTCCGGCATCGAGCCGCCTGCGGAGATCGAGCGCGGTCTTCCCGCTGTCGACCAGGATCTCGCGCACCTTGACTTCCACGTTCGCGCCGAACTCGGCCGCATGCATTGCGTAATACTCCTCGATCTCGGCGTCGTTGACCGTGACCGTGTCGATCACGGCCTTCATGAGCAGGCGGCCGCGGCGGTTGTCCATCCACACTCCCACGTCGTGGCGCACATTCTCCGACTGCTGGTAGTTGCGCTTCATGCCCTCGCGGGCGATGATCTCGTTCTGGACGACCGTCTTGATATTGTTGTTGAGCACGATCTGTACCACGTGCTCTCTGAGCGACGGGAAGACAACCTGATTATATTTCAGTCCGTTGATCACCGCGCCGAGCGTGAGATTGCCCGATTCGCTCGTGATGAATTTCATCGCCCCGCGGTCCCCGAAATGCTGCTCGAGCCGCTCGAGATCCGCCTGATAGAGCATGTAGACATTCTTGGCCTTGTGTCCGGCCGAATCGCTTCTGAGGATGGAATAGACACTGTCGGCCAGTTCCTTGAAGAGCGCCGGATCAGCTTCCGCTTTCTGCGGACTCAGATACTGGGAGAAGACGCGGACGGCAATTGAATCTTCGTGGCGCTGGCTGATGATCTTTTTGACCGTCGTGATCTGATCGGGCAGCGACTGCTTCGCGTATTTTTCGTTCGTATACTTGTCGATGAGCTTCAGCATCCTCCAGCCGGAATTCGGCATCGTGTTGATCGGCTTCGACAACTCTCCGACCTTCAGCGCATAGGCCGCATCCTCCGCCTTCACATCGAGGCCGCCGAAATTCACCGTGAGCGTATCGAGCGGAGTGTAGAGCGAATCGCGGTATGTTTCGAATGTCTTTTCCTTGTTTTTGCTGATGGCAAGCTTCTTCAGAAGGATGTCCCCCTCCTTCTTCGAGACAAGCCCGTAGACGATCACGCGGAGCTCCGAGGCATAGCGGCGCATCCCCTCCTTGATTTCATCGGCGGTGATGCGGATTTTGGAGAGCACGTCGCGCTTGTAGACTTCATCGCGCGTAAACATGCGCTGAAGCGAGTAGAGCATTTCCTGCGAGGCGGTGTCCTGTCCCATGCCCAGACGCTGCGCCTCGAGCGCGAGCATCTTCTCGGCCACCAGCGACTGGAGGAATTCCTGCTTGGTCAGTTCGATGCGGGCGCGATTGTCCTTCAGCGGCCACGGCATGAGCTCGAAGCGCTCGAGGAAATCGGCCGCGGTCACGACAATCGTTCCGTATCGGGCAAGCGTATCTTTCTGTACAGCAGGCAGCTGTTTCTGTGCAAACGTTGCTGATGTAACGACTGCAATGGACAGCAGAAGGATCGATCGAAACCGTTTCATGTTACTCAAGGGAGGCTCCCGTTAAAATCCGGAGGGCGGACCGGTATAGATCCGCTGTTTTTTCAATGACCTCGTCCGGCATCATCGGTCCCGGGGGACGCTTGTTGAATCCGATCGAGAGAAGATAATCCCGCACATACTGCTTGTCGAAGCTCGGCTGGCTGCGTCCGGGCTCATACGAGTCGCGGGGCCAGAACCTGGACGAGTCGGGCGTGAGCACTTCATCGATCAGGATGAGTTCGTCTCCGACCATGCCGAACTCCATTTTCGTATCGGCGATGATGATGCCCTTGGCCTCGGCGCATGCCGAGGCGTACGTGTAGATGGCGATGGCGGCATCGCGCACCTTCCTGCTGAGCGCCTCGCCCTCGCGTTCGGCCATCTGTGCGAAGGAAATATTTTCATCATGCACGCCGAGCTCGGCCTTCGTCGACGGCGTGAAGATCGGCTCCGGCAGGCGGTCGCTTTCCTTCAATCCGGGAGGAAGCGTAATGCCGCAGACGCTTCCCTTTTCCCGGTACTCGGCCCATCCCGATCCCGAAAGATACCCGCGCACGATGCATTCGACCGACAGCGGCTTCGACTTCCTGACCACCATGCTCCGGCCCCGGAGCGTGTCGGCATGCGGGCGGCAAACTTCTGGAAATTCGTCGACATTGGTCGAGAGGACGTGGTTCGGAATGATGTGCTTCGTCTGCTCGAACCACCAGGCGGAGATCTGCGTGAGCACCTTGCCCTTGTCGGGAATGCCCTGCGGCATGACGACATCGAATGCCGAAAGGCGGTCTGTGGCGACGATCAGCAGCGCCTCGCCCAGATCGTACATATCCCGGACTTTGCCCTGCTTGATGCGGTGCAGTCCGGCGAAATCGGTTTCCAGCACGACAGCCATGGTGGGTCTCCTTTCGTTCGTCAGTTGAACGTACACTGTTTTGCGATGGCGCTTTTGAGCTTTTCCAGATAGACAACGCGCGGAATTTCGATTGCGCCGAGGCTTTCAAGATGCGGCGTCGTATACTGCGTATCGAGCAGCTCGTATCCGCGCTCATTGAGACGTGCGACGAGGGCAAAAAGTGCCACCTTCGACGCATCGGTCATCGTGCTGAACATCGATTCACCGAAGAACGCCCCGCCGACGGCGACGCCGTAGAGCCCGCCCACCAGCCGGCCCTCATGGCGCACTTCCACCGAATGGGCGTAGCCAAGCTCAAACAGTAGCGTATAGCTGCGTATGATCGTCTCCGAAATCCAGGTTTCCTCTCTCGAGGCGCACCGGCGCATCACCTCTTCAAACGCCGTATCGCACGCCACGCTGTATGTACCCTTGGCGATCGTGCGGCGCAGACTCCGCGAGACGTTCAGTCCGTCGAGCGGAATGATGCCCCGCTCTTCCGGATAATACCAGTAAATCTCCCCGTCCCTGCCGTCGGCCATCGGAAAATATCCCGTGCAGTAGGCGCTCAGCAGCACATCCGGAGAAATGATGTCGCGCTGCTTCCTGCTCAATTACGCTCCGTAAAAATTGCGCTCCCATGCGTGCTTCCTCAGCTCGGCCAGGAGTGCAGGCGAAAGCAGGCGGCCGTCGGATGCGGCCGTATTGCGTTCGACGTTGGCGGGCTTGCGCATGCCGGGAATCACCGTCGAGACGGCCGGATTCGAGAGCACGAAGCGCAGCGCCAGTTCGGCGACGGATTCCGCTTCGCCGTTCATGATCGCCTTCAGCTTTTCGACGCGCTCGTAGACCTGCTGTTTGCGGTCTCCGGCGAAATAGCGGTTGCGCCAGTCATTCAGGGGGAATGTCGTTTCGGGCGTGATCGCTCCCGTGAGGCCGCCTTCGTCGAAGGGAACGCGCACGATGATGCCGATTTCGTGTTCGCGGCAGTACGGGAACAGTTCCCGTTCGGGCGACTGGTCGAAAATATTGTAGATCACCTGGAAGGAATCGATCAGCCCGGTCTGCGCCGCCTTCAGCACGGACTCCGGCTGATGGTCGTTGACCGAGATGCCGAAGGCCTTGATCTTGCCTTCGCGCTTGAGCTGTTCGGCTGCCGACCAGATTTCATCGACGCCGGCCCATTCATCGCTCCAGACGTGCAGCTGCTGGATGTCGATCTGCTCTACGTCGAGGTTGCGGAGGCTCCGCTCCGTGCAGTCGATGATGTACTGTTTTGGAAAGGCTTCATGGAACGGCACGCCGGCCCGCGCGGGCCATTGCCCGTTTTTCGGCGGCACCTTCGTGGCGATGACAATCGGTGTGCCGGCTTCCTTTTTCAGGCGGCCGACGAGCTGTTCCGAATGACCGTCGCCGTATGCCAGAGCCGTGTCGAAAAACGTGACGCCGCGCTCGACGGCCTTCTTCAGCGAGATCATCGATTCGGCATCGTCCGACTCCTTCCACATTGCGCCGCCGATACCCCATGCGCCGTAACCGATTTCGGAGACGGACGGAAACTTTTTACCCAATGAACGGTAACGCATGCTGATTCCTCCCGGGTACATAGAAAAACTTTCCAACGCACGCGGTTCACAATCGTGCGTTGAAAAGTTTATATGAATGATTGTTCACATATGCATACGTTGTTCGCATGCATCGTCTCCTGTCATTCTTCGTCGCCGAAGCTCATGCCGACGGCGCGCGCGGATTTGATGATCTCGCCGTCGCGCGGCACAAGCCGCTGCTTGGCGATCGCCTGCGCGATGGGAACGCTCGTGATGCTCGTTCCGCGGAGGCTGACCATGTGTCCGAACTTGCCTTCGAGCGCAAGCTCGACGGCCTTCGTGCCGTAGCGCGTCGCAAGAACGCGGTCGTACGCCGTGGGGCTTCCGCCGCGCTGCAGATGTCCGAGCACCGTGCACCGCGTCTCGAGCCCTGTTTCGTCCGAGATACGCTGCGCCACATGCTCGCCGATGCCGCCGAAGCGGATCGGATCCGTGCGCTTGATATCGGTTTCCTTGATGACGATGTCTTCATCGGCCGCCTTTGCGCCTTCGGCCACGCAGACAATCGAGAAGCGGTTGCCGCGCGTGCTGCGTTCGATGACGCGCTGGAAGACGGCATTCCACTTGAAAGGAATTTCGGGAAGCAGGATGATGTCCGCTCCGCCGGCGATGCCCGCCGTCAGCGCGATCCATCCGGCATAACGCCCCATCACCTCGATCACCATCACACGGTGATGCGACGATCCGGTCGTATGCAGGCGGTCGATCGCTTCCGATGCGATCGAGGTGGCCGTATCGAACCCGAATGTCTGGTCCGTTGCGTCCAGATCGTTGTCGATCGTCTTCGGCACGCCGATGATGTTCATGCCCATCTCGCCGAGCTTCCGCGAAATGTGCATCGTGCCGTCTCCGCCTGTCGCGATGAGACAGTCGAGGCCCCAGCCCTTGTAATGCTTCAGTAATTTCTGCGATGCATCGACGATTTCGATGCCGTTGATCCCTTCAACGGGATAGTGGAACGGGTCGCCCTTGTTCGAGGTGCCAAGTATGGTTCCGCCAAGTCCGATGATACCGGAAACGTCGGTACGGGACAATTCCCGCATGCGGCCTTCAACGAAGCCTTCAAACCCGTCTTCAATGCCCACGACAGTGATGCCGTAGTCCTGAAGGGCAGGCTTTGCGACGCCGCGTATGACCGCATTCAGCCCCGGACAGTCGCCGCCGCCGGTGAGAATTCCAATACGTTTGACTTTCTTTTCTGCCACGTGTTATTCCTTTTCATTGGTTAAGACTGGAAATCAAATTTACACATTTTTTTTGAAAAAATAAAGCGGAAGTCCGCCCTTGCCTGTAAAAAGATGAGAAAAACCGGCTTCCGCTTTCGGGACTCACACATGCACGGCCTTCATCACCGTGCCGAGATCCTTGTCTCCCCTTCCGGACAGACAGACGACGATGATTTCCCCCTTCCGCATCTGCGAAGCCAGCCTCACGGCGTGTGCCACGGCATGGGACGATTCGAGCGCCGCGATGATTCCCTCGCGGCGGGCGGTGAGTTCCAGCGCTTCGAGCGCCTCGGCATCGGTGACGGCAACATACTCGGCCAGGCCGTTGTCCTTCAGGTAACAGTGCTCGGGACCCACGCCGGGATAATCGAGTCCGGCCGAGATCGAATGCGCCAGTTGGATCTGTCCCTGCTCATCCTGCAGCAGATACTGCATCGACCCGTGGAGCACGCCCGGCGTGCCGCGCGCAAGCGCTGCCGCATGCTTGCCCGACTCGAGTCCGTATCCCGCCGCCTCGACGCCGACGAGCTTCACTCCGGGCACATCGCCGAGGAACGGATAGAACATGCCCATCGAATTCGAGCCGCCGCCCACGCACGCGATCACCGCATGGGGAAGCCTTCCCTCCTGTTCGAGGATCTGCGCGCGTGTTTCGGTGCCGATCACCGATTGAAAATCGCGGACCATCATCGGGTAGGGATGCATCCCGACGACCGAGCCGATAATGTAGAATGTGTCGCGCACATTGGTGACCCAGTCGCGGATGGCTTCGCTCGTGGCGTCTTTCAGCGTGCGGCTTCCGGATGAGACCGGGCGGACTTCCGCGCCCAGAAGCTTCATGCGGTAGACATTCGGCGCCTGACGCTCCATATCCTCTTCGCCCATGTAGACGATGCATTCGAGCCCGAAGAGCGCGCAGACGGTCGCCGTGGCGACGCCGTGCTGTCCGGCGCCGGTTTCGGCGATGATGCGCTTCTTGCCCATGCGCCGGGCGATGAGAATCTGCCCGATGGTATTGTTGATTTTATGCGCGCCGGTATGGCACAGGTCCTCGCGCTTCAGATAAATCGTGGCGCCGCCGGCCTCGGCCGTCAATCGGTCCGCCCTGTAGAGCGGCGTTGCCCTGCCGACATACTGCTTCAGATAATACCGGAACTCGTCCTGAAACCCTGCATCCTGCCGCACGCTTTCATACTGGCGTGTGAGCTCTTCAACGGCGGGCACGAGCGTTTCCGGAATGAAGCGTCCTCCGTAGATTCCAAAATGTCCGGAGGCATCCGGCAGGGCGTGCGCCTGTGCGGCGCGCTCATTCACGCTGCTCATCGGACAGCTCCCGCGGGCGTTTCGTTGTTTGCCCGCTGCGCCTTCTCGATAAATTCCTTCATCTTTCCATGGTCCTTTTGTCCCGGCATCACTTCAACGCCGCTTGCCGTGTCGACGCCGAACGCTTCGGTGCGCCGGATGGCCTCCTGCACGTTCTCGGGCGTGAGTCCGCCGGCAAGTATGATCTTTCCGTACTGCGATGCGGCGCGGACTTTTTCCCAGTCAGCCGTTTTCCCTGTGCCTCCGTACTCCGCTTCGTCGTACGCATCGATCATCGAGAGCGGCGTATGATAGGCCGCGATTGCGGACGGATCGAACGCCGCCGAGGTACGGAACACCTTGATCGCCTGCGCTCCGAAGGCATGGACGTACTCCGCCGGCTCGTCGCCGTGGAACTGGACGAAATCGAGCAGCAGCTGCGAGGAGATCTTCCGCACTTCATCGGCCTCCGCGTTTACGAAGACGCCGACTTTGCGGATCGTCTCGGGAAGCTCCCCGATGATGGCGCGCGCGGCTTCAGGCGTGATATAGCGTTTGCTTCCGCGGTGGAAGTTGAAGCCCAGCGCGCTGGCTCCGCATTCGGCGGCGTAGAGCGCGTCGTCGAGCATGGTGATGCCGCAGATCTTTACGAACATAGGTCACCGTTTCTTTGCATAGGTTGAGGGACCGGCGCCGAGCAGATCCTCCACAGCTTTTTTCCTGTCCTGCTGTATGATCAGCTGCTCGCCCACAAGAAAGGCGTCGAAGCTCGCCTCGCGCAGCAGTCCGACGTGATGGGCGTTGCGTATGCCGCTTTCGCTCACCGAAATGCAGCGGTTCGGAATGAAGTTCTTCAGGTTGAGCGAGCGGTCCAGATCCACTTCGAAGGTCTGCAGGTCGCGGTTGTTGATGCCGATGATATCGGCGCCGCAGTCGACCGCGCGGTCGATTTCGTCCTTCGTGTGGCATTCCACCAGGGCCGCCATGCCCAGATCGCGTGCCGCCGCCAGATAGGCCTGCACCTGCGTCTGTGTGAGCACCGCCATGATCAGGAGCACGGCATCGGCGCCCAGCAGGCGCGATTCGTAGATCTGATATTCATCGACGATGAAGTCCTTCCTCAGTACGGGCATCATGCCGGAGGTCTTGCACTGCGAAACATACAGCGGATCGCCCTTGAAGAACTTCCGGTCGGTCAGCACCGAGAGCGCACGCGCCCCGCCGAGCATGTATTCATGCGCTATGCGCGCGGGATTGAAATCCTTCGTCAGCACGCCCTTCGAGGGCGACGCTTTCTTGACTTCGGCGATGCAGGCAATTTCATCATTGTCGCTGCGGCTGATGGCGGCGGCAAAATCGAGCGCCACGGGCGCCTCCACCATGTGCTCGATGATTTCGGCGAAGGGGCGCAGTTTTTTCGCCTCTTCGACTTCCAGTTTCTTGTATTCGATTATTTCGTCCAGCTTTTTTACGCTCACGCTCGTTATCCTCACTCGTTGGACGCATCCGAATGGTCGGTCTGCGCCGGTACTGTTTTTACTTTGATCTGCTGAATGCGCCTGTCGTTCTTCTTCGCAATCGTGAAGAGCAGGCTTCTATAAGGGATCTCTTCGTGCAGCTCGGGGATCCGTCCCGTATACTTGTGGAGGAAGCCTCCGACCGTTTCATAATCGTCGTCGTCGGGAAGCGCCTCGGTGAACCGGCTGTTGAAGTCATGGATGTTCATGCCGGCGTTCACGACAATGGTGCCGTCGCTGGCGGTGGTGATATCGCCCTGCTCTTCGTCGTACTCGTCGCGGATCTCGCCCACGATCTCCTCGATGATGTCCTCCATGGTGATGAGCCCTTCGGTGCCGCCGAACTCATCGACGACGATCGCCATGTGCTGCCGCTTCGCCTGCAGCTCGCGCAGCAGCGCGCTGATCTTCATCGTTTCGGGCACGAAGTACGCGGGACGCACGATATCCTGCAGGATGATCAGGTCCCTGTACTCGAGAATGCTCAGAAGATCCTTCGAGTAGATGATGCCGACGATGTTGTCTGTCGTGCCTTCATAGACCGGAATGCGGGAGAACCCTTCCTCGATCAGCGTGTTGATGAGCTTGTCGCGCGATGTCGACAAATCGACGGCGACGATGTCGGTGCGCGGCACCATGATCTCCTTGACCGTCGTGTCGGTGAACTCGAAGATGCTCTTGATCAGTTCATGTTCGGCGGTATCGATGACCCCGCTCCGCGTGCCTTCCTCCAGAAGCTGCTTGACTTCCTCTTCAGAAATGGCTTTTGACTTCCTTCCCAGCAGCATTCTGAAGATCCTCTTCATTGCCGATTCATGATGCGGGGCGGAAGTATCGTGGTCGTCGTTGTCCATATGAAAGCGTTGTGTCCCTGTTAGATGCGTGTGAAAAGTTCGTGTGGAAGCACACCGGCTTCGGCCGCCTTCACATTCGCCGTGAAGTGCGCCTTGTCTTTCGTGCCGACGATGACGGTCGAGACGGCGCTCGGCGTCATCGAAAAGCGCAGCGCCAGTTCCGGCAGCGTCAGGGACGCTTCGGCGGCCGCGGCGCGGTAGCGCTCGATCTTGTCGCGCTCGTTCTGGTCGGCCACGTCGGCCGATTTGTCGGTCAGCTTACCCTGTGCCAGCGAGTCCTTGACGATCACGCCGACCGCATTCCGCTCGGCCAGCGGCAGGAGCGCGTCGCCGAGCATGCGCTTGTTGAGATTGTAGCTGATCTGAATCGTATCGTATTCGTTCGATTCGATCGCCAGGCGCGCGGCTTCTTCGTATTCCGTGCTGAGGCCGAGAAAGCGCACCTTGCCCTCCCGCTGCGCATCCTTCATGGCCGCGAGCGTCTCGCCGGCACGGATGACGTCGGGAGAAGCGCTGTGTATCTGCAGCAGATCGACATAGTCCGTCTGCAGAAGCCTCAGACTGTTCTCGATGAATTTCTTCGTTTCGTCATAGCTGTAATTGTACACCGAATGCTCTCCGTCGAACCACTCGCCGCATTTGGTGGCGATGATCACTTTTTCGCGCATGCCCTTGAAGGCCCTGCCCATGATCTCTTCGCTCCGGAAGTACGCCGGAGCCGTATCGAAGAAGTTGACGCCCGCATCGACGGCGCTCTTCAAAAGTTCGATCGCGCGGTCCTCATCGGGACGCGTAAAATCGTGTTGTTCCCTTCTCCAGTACGGCCAGTTGCGCCCGACCGACAAGGCTCCGAATCCGATTGCGGAAACCTTCAATCCTGTTCTTCCCAGCGTGCGGTATTCCATCAGCGTGTGAACTCCGATAATTGTTCGAGTTTTCGTTTGGCCTTTCCCGTATCGATGCTGTCCTGCGCAAGACGGACGCCGTCCAAGACCGTTTCGCGGATGCCGGCAACATACAGAGCGGCTCCCGCATTCAGCACCGCGATGTCGCGGCGGGGTCCCCGTTCGCCGTCGAGTATGCGGCGGATGATGCCGGCGTTGACCTCCGCGTCGCCTCCGAGCAGGTCCTCCATGTTCGCGGACGTCAGGCGCACCGTTTCGAGATCGAGCTGGTATGTCGTGACTTTGCCGTTCTTCAGTTCGCTCACCTTCGTCTCGCCCAATGTCGAGATCTCGTCCAGTCCGCCTGTGCCGTGCACCACGAGCGCGCGGTCGGAACCCAGTTCGAAGAGCACGCGGGCGAGCGTTTCTGTGAGCATCGGCGTGAACACTCCCAGGAGCTGCCGCGTTGCGCCGGCGGGATTGGTCAGCGGTCCGAGCACGTTGAAGACCGTCCGCATGCCGAGTTCGCGCCGCACCGGAGCGGCGAAGCGCATGGCGCCGTGCATCATGGGCGCAAAGAGGAAGGCGATGCCGACCTCATCGAGGCAGGCTTCCACCTTCTCTTTCATCATTTCGATATTCACGCCGAGCGCTGCCAGCACATCGGCGCTTCCTGCCCGGCTCGAGACGGCGCGGTTGCCGTGCTTGGCCACGACGGCTCCGGCCGATGCGGCGATAATCGCCGCGGCCGTTGAAATATTGAACGTCCCGACGCCGTCTCCTCCCGTGCCGCAGGTATCGATCACTGCCTGATGCTTCGTGACAATCTTGACCGACTTTTCGCGCATGGCCAGGGCGCATCCCGAAATTTCGGCGACGGTCTCGCCCTTCATCCGTAATGCCGTCAGGAAGGCCGCGATCATCGGGTCGGTGACGCTGCCCGACATGATGGACAGCATCGCTTCGTAGGCTTCGTCCTTCGTCAGATCGTGCCGCTCAACGAGCTTGTGGATGGTTTTCTGTATCATCAGTGTCTGTTGTTCCGGTTCGCCTCGGTCTGCATCAATGTAATGTACTCGATCGCAGGTTGAGAATCAATAAAGGCTCTAAAATGGCTCATTTTCACGGATTGTGAGGCGATTTTTCATAGCTCACCGCCTCCAGGCAGAGTCCCTTGGCCGGCGCCGCCTGTCCGGCCTGCTGCCGGTCCTTTGAGCCGATAATGGCATGGAAGCCGTCGATCGACGTGTATCCCCGTCCCACATCCACCATCGTTCCCACAATGGCCCGCACCATGCCGTGAAGGAACCGGTTTGCCCGTATGGAAAAGACGAGCAGTCCCGCTTCCGTGTCTTCCTTCCATTCGGCCTCTTCGATGATGCAGCGATAATGGTCCACTTCGGCTTCCGCCTTGCAGAAGGATTGAAAGTCGGCCGTGGACCGTATGATGGAAGCCGCCTGCCGCATCGCGTCCACATCGAAGGGATAGGACAACTGCCACGCGTAGCGGCGCCAGAGCGCCGAGGGCCGGCGGATGATGGTGTACGTGTAGGCGCGCGATGTCGCCGAATAGCGCGCCGAGAAGCGCTCGTCGGCTTCAGCCGCATCGCGCACGGCGATATCTCCGGGAAGCATGCCGTTGAGCGCGCGGAAATACTCGGCAGGCGTGAGCGCCGACCCGGTGATGAAATTCGCCGTCTGTCCGCGCGCATGCACGCCCGCATCGGTTCTGCCGGCGCCCGTGACCGTCACGCTCTGCTGCGTAATGCGCGAGAGCGCGCGTTCGAGTTCTTCCTGGACCGAGCGGCCGTTTTTCTGCCGCTGCCATCCGGAAAAATCCGTTCCGTCGTATTCGATCGTGAGTCTGATATTCGGCATAAAAAACGCCCCGCATCATTGTTCCGGGGCGCCTGTCTGTGTGTCAATTGTCGTCGCTGTTGATGAGAGAAGCTGATCGTCAGAATGTGCGCACCAGGGAAACCTCGACTCCGTCCATTGTGGGAGGCATGGAAGATTCGAGACGCCACGCGCCTGTGCCCGAGCCCAAGTCCCGGTTATGCCGGCGTGCAAGCCTGACGGCGTTGATGGCGCTGATGATCCGGTTCACGATCATGCCGCCGATGACGAAGCGGGAGTTGTTGAAGACGCGCTCGCTCGAGACGCGCTGATCGCGGAAGCTCTGCCGGTTCGCATCGCTGTCCCATCGCCACTGATAGGCCGCGCCGGAGTAGAGCTTGTCGACATTTCTGTCGCGCAGTTTCTTGTCGTTGTATTGGTAGGTGTCGCTGAAGTTGCCGATATCGACGAAGAACTGATCGTCCATCTCGACGCTCGCAAGGCCGGCGTGCGAGCGCGCGAAGTTCCGTGCATCCTCGCGCAGCCATGATCCGTAATACTGCATCGATCCGTATGTGAGCCAGAGCGCGCCTTCGGCGATGAGGGGATATTTTCCGGCATCGAAGCCGTCGACATACATCTCTCCCGCTCCCGGAAGCACAAGCGAATAGAGCGCGGCGAGTCCGCCGGATTTTCTCTGCGCCGTTCCTGCGGCGTCATCGAACATGGCCGCATGCTCTTCGCGCATGGCGGATGACGACGAAAGAAGGTCGTTCTGCAGCGAGCCCGAAAGCGGGGTCTGGGCGCGCGCGCCGGCGATGGCGGCGGCAGACAGGACAAGGAATACAAACAGCTTATTCATAGCTACCCTTAGGATGTAGTGGTGATGAGTGAGAACCGTCCGTTCGTGATGCGTGAGTAGTAGCAATGATCAAGAGGCTTCTTTCATGATGGGAAGATGAATGGATACGGGCGCCGCGCCCTCCTCGAGCGCTTCGACGACGCCGGTGCAGGCGTCAGCGGCATGATGCGTCAGCCGCACGCGGGCGATCGCGTTTTCGAGCGACGGATGATACGGCACGTGCACGCGTATGTAATTGTCTGTATACCCTGAAAGCATGTTGTCATGCACCGTTGTTTCGCACAGCATCTCCTGATGAGAGCCCACATGGCGCCGATAAAAGTCCGCCTTCTTCTCCTGTCCGAGCATGCGAAGGCGCCGGCTGTATCCCGCGCGCACCTTCGGTTCGATCCGGTCCGGCAGCGCAAGCGACGGCGTATTGGCGCGCTCGGAATAGGTGAACACATGCAGATAGCTCACGGGCAGGGCCGAGAGAAACGCATGCGTCTCTTCGAATACCTCCCGCGTCTCGCCCGGGAATCCGACGATCACATCGACGCCGATGCCGGCATCGGGAATGCGCGCATGGATTTTCCGTATGAGCGCCTCGTAATCGCGCGTCGTATAGCGCCGCCGCATGAGGCGCAGGATCTTGTCGGAGCCGCTTTGCAGCGGAATATGGAAATGGCTGCAGATCTTTTGGGACGAAGCCCAGTACTCGAGCAGCTCGTCATCGAGCAGATTCGGCTCGATGGAACTGATGCGTATCCGGCGGATGCCTTCGACGGTTTCGAGCGCTTTCAGCAATGCACGCAGCGACGAACCGGACTTCGTTCCGTAGTCTCCCACGTTCACTCCGGTGAGCACCACCTCCTTGTATCCCTGCTCGGCAAGCGCACGCGCCTGCGAGACTGCGTCTTCAATCGCCTGGCTGCGGCTTTTGCCGCGAGCCAGAGGAATGGTGCAATACGAGCAGTTGAAGTCGCATCCGTCCTGCACCTTCAGAAACGCGCGCGTGCGGTCATCGGCCGAGCCGGAATAGGCAACGCCGAAATCGTTCGCCTCCGCAATCGGCGAAACGTGTATGCGGGGCGCGTCGAATTTCTCGAACGTTCCTGCAAACTCCATCACGCGGAATTTCTCGCTTGCGCCCAAGACGAGATCGACGCCCTCGATCGACGCGATCACCTCCGGATCGAGCTGGGCGTAGCAGCCGAGCACGATCACGAACGCATCGGGAGACGTGCGGAGCGCACGGCGGACGATCTGACGGGCCTCGCGGTCCGCCCGCTCGGTGACCGTGCACGTATTGATCACGCACACGTCCATCGACCGGTCGAACGGCACGATCTCGAATCCCTCATCGGCGAACTTCCGCTCGAGACTCGCGGTCTCGGCGTAGTTCAGTTTGCACCCCAATGTATAAAAAGCCGCTTTCTTCACACGTCATTCCGCTTCAAAAAAAAGAAAATTCCACGTCCTCTTAATATAAAAAAATTACGGCAAAAAAAAAGTCCGCTCTATGGGGGAGGGCGGACGATAGGTGACTCAAAGCAATACGCTATGCCTTCCCTATTATCTCCACGATTCAAATGCAAGACCGGGAACGCGAGCATAGTGGCGCACATTGTTCGTCACAAGGATGAGCCCCCGTGCCAGCGCCTGGGATGCGATAAGGGTATCCATGTCGCCGATCGGTATTCCATGGTCCCGCAAGTACGAATCGATGCCCCCGAACGCACGCGCATCAATCTGCTCGTATGTGAGAATGCCAAACGGAGCCAGAAACGTATCGATGGATGCGCGCAATTTTTCGGGTTGAGAACTGCGGGGAATGCCGGATTCAAATTCACATACGGTGATGATGGAGATGCCGATATCACCCAGCGGCAGGCTTTTAAACGTCTCGATGAAATGACGAGGTCGTTTGCGGATGATATAGGAACAGATGTCCGTGTCCAAGAGGTATTTCATTCAAAGATCCGGCGTTTTTGGTCTCGCTGCTGCCTGCGTTCCTTCATGAAGTCCGCAGGAAAATCATCAAGGCATTTTTCAAAGGCTTCCCATAGATCGTTCTTCTCCATCAGCAGGATCCCTTCAGGAACCCGCTTGATATATGCTTCCTTGCCTTTTATGCGGAATGAACGAGGCAGCCGTACTGCCTGGCTTCCTCCGTTCTTGATCACTTTTGCGGTATCCATGGGAGTCTCCATATATATACTGCAATATATATACATAATTTTTTAAATAAAAAAAAGTCCTGCCGCGCAAACGGCAGGACTTTTTTCCCGATCATCTTGCTTTCAAAGATTAAAAACCGTCTACGAAAAACGTTTCGATAAGGATTTTGAGAGGGCGCTCTAATATTCCGAAGAGATCGTTTCCTTTATTATCTCTTAAGCTCTTGAATTGATCTGTAAGCCCCTTCGCCATCAAGTCTTGATATAGCATAATCAATACTAAGCAATTCATTGTCTATGAATTGGTCATATTTTTCACATGCCTTATTTTCAATCGACTTGGCGAGTTCAAATGTATCAGGTGGACCGGCCTGTTCAAATTCTTTCAAGCAAGACCTCACTTCATCATATGATGAATTAAAAAGCGATATCGCTACCCCTTCGTTCATGGCCTGGAGTTTCTTTTTTCGAAACATAGTAACCAAAGTATCCATAACCCTATCACCCATCCAGCAGAAGAGATAGACCGTATTTCCCTGTACGAGAATCCGTTTTTGTGCTAATCCATAACGATGAAAATTTTCTTTGCCCTCAGCCAGAAGTTCCCTAGCTCGTGAATCAAGGAAAACTGGAATAGTTCTATCCTGGTATACAGAAAACATTTCCTGTCTCACCCGGTCATGTACCCATCCTGCTTGTCCTCCAAATATTGGAGCTTTTCCGCCTTTAGCTGGTTTTAAAACAATTATTTTTTGGGATGCATCTACTTCTAAAACCAACCATCTCAACCCGCCGAAAATCAGCAGAGAACCCTCCGCTATTGGGTGGTCAATCGGTAGAGTTCCAATTGTCCGTTCGCCGGAAACCAGCCTGTACTCTTCAGGAGTAGTAAAAGCTGTATAGAACGAATAATGGTTCACGATTTTCTCCCCAAGTCGGCCATGGAGAAGCAAACCATCGCTTAACTGCATGATGAGTCCAGTATTGCCGAGGCTTCGGAGAAATTCAGCAAACATCTGCTGAGTCATTTGACTAAATGGTCCCGCTTTGCAAAGGATATTGTATGCCTGTAGCGCTGTGACGCCTCCATACTGGGCAATAAGCGACATTAGTTGCTGTACCAATGTTGAAAGATGTAAGCCACCGGATGGCGGTGGTTCATACCATTTCTCTAAAAGGAGTTTAACCATGGCAATGCATTGAACAAGCGCGCACCGTAGAGAATCCGTGACGGTTGGTTTATTCGAAAGGTCTTCTTCCTGAATGTACATGCGTAGTATTGCCGGGTCTCCTTCCCTTCGACCGGAGCGACCAAGGCGTTGGCGCATACTTGCAACCGAAGGAGGAACACCTACCTGGGCTATGCTTATTACCGATCCGATATCAATTCCCATCTCAAGAGTAGATGTGCAAACAATGCTGACTGGTTTTGTCTTGTCCTTCATGGCTGCTTCTGCATCTTCACGAAGTTCTTTGGACAGGCTCCCATGGTGTGGTAAAAATTCATTCGAGATGTGTTGTTCTTCGCACATCCCCCGTAACATATCTGCAATCTGTTCTACTCGGTGGCGACTGTTGGAAAAAATAAGATTACTGCTTCCCCTGAGGGCATTGTAAAGGTCATTGCCGATGTCAAAAATACCGCCGTCCACCAGAATCTCACCTTCAGGGGATTCACTAGGAATAATAACCGGTTGAGTTTGCACATACCCTTTTAAGAGGATTTTCAGTTCTTGGCCTGTAGCGGCAGAGACGATCGTTTCTGTATTATTACTGATATCAGGTCTCAGGAAACGTGAGGCAAGTCCCATATCCCCAATTGTTGCACTTAACCCGATTCGCGGGACTTTACGCTTGATGGCAAATTCGATTCTATGCAGCAATGATTGGAGTTGCTGACCACGTTCGGAGCCGATGAAGGAATGGAGTTCATCCACCACGATGTAACGCAGGTTGGCAAAGAGTTGTGGTATAGCACTGCCATTATTTACAAACAGAGATTCTACAGATTCAGGAGTTATTAGAAGGATTCCGGTTGGTTTGTTTAGGAACTTCTTTTTCTTACTGGCGGAAATATCTCCGTGCCATGGAATTACGGAAATGTCCAGTCGCTTACACAATTGTTCCATTCGTGAAAACTGGTCATTTATGAGAGCCTTGAGGGGACTGAGGTAAACTACACAAGCAGCTTGCCCAGTTTCGGACAAGAGTCGAGAACATATGGGAAGAAAGGCAGCTTCGGTCTTACCCGTAGCCGTTGCTGCCGCAATAATGACATCCGTATTACCGGATATGATGGGTGCTATTGCCCGTTCCTGTGCATCACGAAGTGCAGTCCATCCTTGGTCCCAAACCCAACGACGGACCTTTTCATCAAGCAG
>JBLMZA010000034.1:0-31300 GCA_050258555.1 Acidobacteriota bacterium
GACCCAACGATCCATCGTTTCCGTTGACGGCGGTCGTCAGTGCGGGCCCCCAATCCCATGAAACGACATCCTCGGCGATCTTCCATTGCCGTGTGCCCTCGACGTCCATGCCGAAGAGGTCATACGGTGCATTCTCATCGGCACGGTCGGCAAAGGCGAAGTAGCGGCCGTCCGGCGACATGGCCACACCGCCCAGATGGATGCTTCCGCCAATCAGCACGGTCGCCTGCTTGCTTGTAAAATCATATTTCATGATTTCATTCGCGCCGTATCCGAAATGATACGTGGAATAGAGACAACCGGAGCCGTCGGGAAGCAAGGCCACGCTGGAAAGATAGTCTGTCTTCACCACCAGGGGATGCGTGCTGACGTCGCTTCCTTTTGTGCCGCGATAAATTCCCTGGGGATACGCAAGCGAGCTGAAATAGAACAACTCGTCGCTCACCGGCGACCAGCAGAGACAGCGGCCCACCAACGAAGTCTGGCCCGTAAACAGACTTTGCCCGATCTGTCCATTGGCGGGATTGGCCGGCAAAAACTCCTTGAGTCCCGCCTCGACCAGATAGGCGACTTCACTGCCGTCGCTTTTCCATGTGAAAGTGTTAATCTTGAAATGGAAGGGACCGTACCCGCTTGTGATGCGGACCGAATTGGCCGCCGCAACGGTCTGTCCCGGCATCACATCGGCGTATGCCTGCGGGAAGAGCCAGGTGCCCAGACCGCTTTTGACGTACACGAACTGCTGCCGCCCGAGATCGGCGACGCTGTCAATGGTGACGGTCGCGCTCGTGCCGGCGGGAATCGCGACTTGTTTCAGGTTCGCCGCCCCTTCCACGTACACAAAAAAGATGGAATTATTCGTGATCAGGTTCTCGACGGTAACGGTCACCGCGCCTTTGGGCAGCAGGGCCAATGCATCACGATCGGGAGCGTTGGTGATGCGCCGCAATCCGGAACCGTCCGGCTGCATGGCAAAGATATCCGATTCGTAGGGCGAGCATGCCATTTCGTGGGCGCTGGAAAAAGTAATCTCGCGGCTCTTCGGACGCCATCCCACACTGGGGTTGATCGATGAGAGCCCGCGCGGCGTGGTGTAGATGATGTGATCATTGGCGCCATCGGGATCGATGAGATGCAGTTCCGATTGGCCGGGGTCGGTTTGCGTTGTACCGACGACGCGAAAATATGCAATAATGCCGGACAGATTCTCCGGCGCCTGCGCGAATAACGGCGCGGCCAGTATCGCGAAAACGAGGAAGGGCGCCGCTATCGCCCTCGTGATGACCGTGGAAAATTCCTTTTTCATGACTTCCCCCTTTGGATTGGTTTGAAGTCGTTGGGTTACCGGCCTGGCGGAAAGGATGGTGGATTCTGCTGCTGGAATGGTACGCTCAAGAACCGATGAACGGGGGTAAATAGTTCCGCCCCGCATCGTGGGATATATCGGCAGGCGAAGCGGCAGTTCCTGTGATGAACATCAGGATATTTATCACATGAGTTTCGTATATTGGCACAGCAACAGAATAGACATGACCTGCACGCGCCGCATACCGCAGAGATCGCATACTTTTATGCGCCGGAGAAGAATGTCTTTTGCGCGGCAATGGGCAGGCACACCTATCCGATCGATCATTCGATGAAAAAAAAGGAAGATGATTGTGGATATGCGAACATTACATGAGAATCGGATCTCCCCGAAGATGCCGGCGGGGAGGAGATATCGTCAATGGTGGTTCGTTTTCTTGTTCGTCTTCGCCTGCAGCGCCGCGGCGCAATGGGAAGTGCGGTATCCTCCTCAATACGGTTCTTCCGTATCGGATTTTGTTTTTCCCGACGGGAAAAACGGCTTTTATTCGACCTCCGACGGCCTGATACTGAAAACGACGGATTCCGGCAAAACCTGGCAGGTCTCTACCTATAGCAAGCGCGACAAATTCCTTTCGATCTCATTTGCCGACAGCGAGAATGGTATCGCATATTCTCCATACTCGTACCTGAACGACAACATGAGCATGTTTTCCACACATGACGGCGGGAGAACCTGGAATGTCGGCAGTGCTTTGCGCAGCTTCTCGCTTACGATAAATTCTCCACAGAAGGCCCGAGTGTTGTGCCTCAACGATTCCGTGGCATTGGCGACATTGGACGATGGGGCGATCCACCACTCTGTGGACAGAGGGCGTTCGTGGACGACCGTACGGCAAACCCGCTGGTATTTTCCCTCCGATTACGGCATCCCATTCGGATGGATCACTTCATTCTGCAGAGTGCCCAACGGCGACATTCTTGCCGTGGGAAATGATATCAGTGCATATCGTGCCGGCGTCATTAAAGATTCCATTTCCTATCTCCTCAGAAGTGCGGACAACGGCCGCACGTGGCAGACACTGTGGAGAGGACTCAAAGAATCCCTCCGGATGGTATCGTTTGCCGATACGATGATCGGATGGGCCTGCAGCGACAGCAGCATATTCAAAACATCCGATGGCGGAATTTCCTGGACGCTGGAAAAGCGGCAGTATGGATTTGATCCGGCTCTGGCCGGCATCGCGGCCATCGACACGTCCACGGTCTATGCCGTCGACATGAGCGGCGTCTTTTACGTCTTCTCTTCCGGAAAGATGGTCCGGACCAGCCGCGGATTTCCGGCGTCGCAAAACACAACGCTTCAATTTCTGACGAAAGAGATCGGATACGGCGGCGGGCCGACCGGGCTCTATAAAACGACAAATGCCGGCGCGACATGGGAAAAGCAAACCGGATCCTTCAATGGCCGACTGACGAAGATTGACTTTCCAAACGAGACAATCGGATATGCGGCAGACAATAATAAGGTCAGCAAAACAACCGACGGCGGATATACGTGGAACACTCTTCCGGGCATCCAATATTCGGTGTATGGCCTCGATGCCGTCGATTCACTTGAGCTGTGGGTCGCACAACTGGACACGGTCGCTCACTCGAATGATGGAGGACACACGTGGGAAAAAATTCATTTTGACAGCGCCTTTGTCCGCAATGTGAATTTCTTCGATCATGATTTCGGGATCCTGTATGATGTGTGGCGGGAAAAATATTCGTCCGGTTCGGCCATACTCATCGTGACAACCGACGGCGGAAAGTCATGGGTGCGGTATCCTCTGCCGGCTGTGCTCACCGGAATGACCAAACTCTTTTTCATCAGCAGGAATGAGGGCTGGCTTGCGTCGCAGCAGGCGCTGTATCACACGACCGATGGAGCCAGGACATGGCAGGCGGTGCTGCGCGGCCAGTATGGAAATCTGTGGAACATGGGAGCCTTTTCTTTTGACTTCATCGACTCCGCCAGCGGATGGTTCGCGTATTATGGTCGGCTCTACAAGACATCGGACGGAGGCATAAGTTGGAAAGAAAGCGCGCTGCCTGTTGAAGTGGAGATCCATGATGTGAAGTTCATCAACAAGCAAATCGGCTGGGCGGTGGGAGACGACGGAATGATCTTTTCGACGAGCGATGGAGGGGAGACATGGAGCGTGGACGCCGTCAGCATCCCCTACGATCTTTTTTCCATCTGCGCGATACCTCGCGCCGGCAAGACCGGCATCCGGATCGGCGGCGACGGATTCACCATTCTCGCCCACGAATATGCGACACGGGTCGGAGAACACGACGAGAGCGTTCCTGCCGACTTGTTCCTGTTCCGGAATTATCCCAATCCGTTCAATCCTTCGACGAAGATCACTTTCGATCTTCCGAAAGCCGGGCGCGTGCGGATAACGATCTTCGACGCGCTCGGGCGGGAAGTGAAGACGCTGCTCGATCAGCATATCGCGAAGGGCCGGCATGCAATCACGTTCGAAGCGAACGGTCTTCCGAACGGCATGTATCTCTGCAGGATTCAATCAGGCGGATTTATTCAGATCGGCAAAATGCTGCTCATGAAATAAGATCGGGCCGGGGCTATTTCATCAATGTCATCTTCCCGGCTTCACTGCGCGATGCCGAGCGCAGGCGATAAAAGTACGTGCCTCCCGGAAGATCCTTCGCATCGAACCGAAGCCTGTAGAATTCGTTGGGACGGGCCACGCCTTCAAAGAGCGTGGCCGCCTCGCGGCCCAGTATGTCGTGTACTGTCAGGCGGACATATTCCGCTTCGCGCATGGCGAATGTGAGCGTCGTGGAGGGATTGAAGGGATTCGGATAATTCTGCGAAAGGCGATAGTCCTCGGGCGTCAGTGCGGCTTCGACGTCGACTGTCTGTGTGTATGCGAACCCGCCGTTCCGGTCGATTTGCCTGAGCCGGTAGCTCACATTTCCCTTTGCACCGGCATCGACAAAGGTATAGCGCTGAGGCACGTTCGTCGTGCCGGCGCCTTCAACAAATCCGATGCGCGTCCATTCGCCGTTCATTCGCCGCTCCACGTCAAATCCGCAGTTGTTCACTTCGCCCGCGGTCGACCACGCCAGCTCGACACGTCCGCGAACGGATGCCGCTGTGAATGAGTTGAGCTCGACCGGCAGGGCGGACGCCATGTCGGGGGCGATGATATCGGGGGTGATAGCGAGCGTGCCGATCTTCATGCTTGTGACATATCCCACGACCGCGTGGTTTGCCGCAGTAAAATTGAATCCCTGCTGCACGTCGCAGCTGATATCGGTTGCCACCGTTTTCGACAGCGAAGACATGGAAGAAGCGACTGTCACACCCCAGGATTTCTGAATGTTCATCGTCGCGGAACTTCCCAATCCGATCACCTGATCGAACGCCTGCGGAACGATACCGATGTAAAACTGGAAATTCGATGGTGTCAGGACTTCCTCGCTTGCCGATTGCTCCACGAATGCCTGCAACTCGCCGCCCATTTTCTGAATCAGCCCGTACAATTTCACTCCGCAGCTGTGTGCCTTCCGATAATATGATGCGGCCGCGGGATCGTATGCGTAAATATCAAACTGGATTTCCACGTCCGTATTTGCAGGCGGCGTGGCAAAGAATGCCGTCAGATTCTGTTTTGTCGTGGCGCTCACCTGCATGGTGAAGGCGAGGGGATCGGCCGCTCCTCCGTTCCAGGAAAAGTGGTTCATCACTCCCACAACATGGACGTGATCGGATGCGGCATCGGTGGTTGAAAACAGAGGCAGGAACAAGACTGCCGTCAAGAGGATCCGAATTGCGGCGGAAGGATTCATGAGGATATTTCTCCCGGTGTGTTAGGTGATGTGCAGATGCGGGCCGGAAGGAGAATATACACACCGGATCGTCCATTGTCAAAGTGTGGTCACCGTGCAAAGTTTTGCACCGGCATCAGGGAAGATTATTTCTGATGCTGTTCGTTTCGCGGCGAGTCGAAGAAGTGGAAGACCCCGATCCGGCCTTTGGTTCTGAACAACACGAAGACCGTGGAAGGCGCACAGCGGTCGGGATATTCCGGAGGGTTCGTATTGCGTCCTTCGACGACGGTCACGTTGCCGCTCGTGTTCGCTTCGTCCACGCAGAAGCGCGATCCATAGCGAAGATCGTCCCGGATTTCTTTCGCGATGATACTCCTGCCCACGCTTGTTTTTCCGCTTGTGTAGCGGACGAGAAGCGATGGTGCGTGATGGTCGAGCATTTCGCGGCGGGCACGGTCATCATCGTAGAGCTTCAGCCAGAGCTCGCGATAATAATCGTTCCACTGCTGCGCTTCCACAAGCGCTCTGCCTGTGGCGTCTTCGGCCGCAAGGTAGCGCCGTGCGAGCTGCTCGCGAGCCGCAGCAAGGCGGCTTCGCACCGTCCCGACGGGTATGCCGAGCACAAGCGCGATGGTGTCGTAGCTGCTGAACCGGCTGAAATATCGGAGCAGCACGCAGGAGCGCAGTTCCTCAGAAAGATGCTGCAATGCGCCGTGCATCCGCTCGCGCGATTCATCCAAATCGGCAAACGTCTCCGCTGATTGAAGAAAAACGGCGCGGCGCGCGGCGGGACTTTCATACTCGTCGCCGGGGCGTTCCTTTTTCATCATGCGATAGCAGGTGTTGATGAGGATCCGGCGCAGCCACGGATAGAAAACATCCGGGTCGCGCAACGCGGAAAGGTGCGTGAATGCCGAGATGAAGGCATCCTGTACGGCGTCCTGTGCAAGCTGCGTGTGGCCGCAGATGCGCAGCGCATGGGCATGAAGCCGCGGGCGGTACCACTGAAACACGATCCCGACCGCGGCCGCATCCCCGCACACAGCCGCGCGCGTGTGCTCCCGAATGCGTGGAGGAATTTCGATGAGGCTTTGCTGCATATGTTTCTCAAACTTCATGCTGCGTACATTCTGCAACGGCCGCGCCGGTTGAATAATTCCACTCTCCGCGGCCGGCGCGCTATTTCTTCGCCTGATCGGCTCTTCTCGTGAACGACGCGGACCCTTCTTCGATCGTCTGTCCATCGAGCATCGCCTTAAGGTGAAAGTTCATCGTGCCCGGAGACGGAAACGTGAGATCGATATCCTCGACGAATTTCTTTCCATCGACTATTTCATTCGCCTGCATCGTGAAATGTTGGGGCGTCAGCCAGCGGCCCAGATGTTCGTGTGTCGTCCCGAAATTGTCCACGCTCATCCAGTGGATCTTTCCGTCGTTGGCGTTGTAGCCGATGAGGTTCGCGCCTTTCATCGTTCCCAGTTCGGGATGTGTGAATGATTCATCCATGGAAAGCCCGCTTCCGTCCGCCGTGGGCCGGAAATCGCCGCTGTATGTGAACCGGTATGTCTTCCCGTTCATCGAAAGCTCCGCCGGGCCTTCCCAGCATCCTTCAATCTGAAAGAGCCGCGCAAGCGGTTCGGGCGTTTTGGCGGGCTGTTCCTGCGCCTGCCCTGTACAGACGAAAAACGTGAGGCATAGCGCCGCGGCGATATATCGGTATTGTGTTTTCATGGTATGTCCTCCTTTATTATTGTGGCATTTTCTTTATAGAGACTGCGGCATGGCGAAAAGTTCGGTTCACGGGATGGCAAGTAATTCTTTTTTCTGCTATTATCTGTACAGACGACGCAACGAACGAGCATGGAAGGAGGGCACATGAAAGCCGTGATCTGCACCCGATACGGACCGCCGGAAGTTCTTCGGATCGTGGACGTGGAAAAACCTCTTCCGAAAGCCAATGAAGTATTGATCAAAGTCAGGGCGACGACGGTGCACATCGGGGATACGAAGATCCGGCGTCTGGAGCCGGGTCTGGGAGCGGTGACGGATTTCTTTTTCAAGCCCGTGATGCGTTTCATCGTGGGTTTCAGGGGACCGAGAAAAAAAATACTCGGCATGGAATTGGCCGGAGATATCGAGGCTGTCGGCGCCGATGTGACCCGGTTCAAAATCGGCGACCCCGTCTTCGCTTCCACCGAATTCCGATTCGGAGCGCATGCCGAATATTGCTGCATGCCTGAAAATGGGATTCTGGCAATCAAACCCGCAACAATGACATACGAGCAGGCCGCGCCGGTGCCCAATGGCGCCCTGACCGCGCTGATCAATCTTCGGAAAGGACAGATTCAGAAAGGGCAGAAGGTCCTGATCTATGGAGCGTCGGGAAGTGTCGGAACGTATGCCGTCCAGATTGCGAAGTATTATGGAGCGGACGTGACGGGAGTCTGCAGTACCGCGAATCTGGATCTGGTGAAATCTTTGGGAGCCGATCATGTGATCGATTACACGCGTGAAGATTTTACAGAGGGCCGCACGACGTATGATGTCATTTTCGATGCGGTGGGAAAGATCGGCTATGCAAAACGAAAAAAATCCCTGACAACATCCGGAATGTACATCTCCGTTTTTTCGTTATCCGGCAACATTATCCTGAAGGTCGAAGACCTGATCTTCCTCAAAGAACTCTGCGAGACCGGAATGTTGAAATCGGCCATCGACCGGTGCTACCCTTTCTCGCAGATCGTCGAGGCCCACCGGTATGTCGATCGGGGACACAAAAAGGGAAACGTCGTTATTCAAATGGCCGAATAGCCGCTTGGCATCCTTCCACAAGATCGGTCACATTCTGCCACACAATATTTCCAACTCGCCGATGAGCGGCGCGACATCGAACATGTCATTGGACATGGGATCGCCGTTGACGACATTGCGCGTGTCGCAGGCAGGAGCGAGTCTGGAGTATCCAAGGAGTATGGAAGGTAAACAGCCGGCCCGCGGATACCGTTTCCACCATGCAGATTCTCATTGACCGATGGAAAATCCCTCGGTGAACCATCCGCACCAATGCTTATAGGAAAAGACGGCGGTCAGGCCCATGCTCGTGTTTTTCACGGGCAGCACTTTTTCGGTGAATGTATCGGAGTATTTGTACAGCGTGCCGTTCAGGCGGCCTGCGCCAACTTCGGTGAGGACGTTCGTGACGGTCAGAAGGCCCAATGTCATGGGATACCTTCCGCACCACAGCGGTATGAGTTTTGCCTGCGTCGAATCAGGCCAGAGTTCATTTGTGAGTTTTTTGATCCCCGCCTCATTGATCCCGCCCACAAGATGTTCGTTGATGATCCTCCGGTCATTTTCCGTTGCACGCCTGTGCGCATTCGCATCCATTCCATACGGGGTGTTGCCGAAATCCTCTCCGTAATGGTTGGCATCGTTTGAAATGAGAAAGAAAATATCCTTTCCCGGCACGAGCTTGTTCGCCCTCATATATTCGACAATGATTTTCGCAAGCCGTTGGCTTACTGTCTCCATTTTTTCAAACGGCATTTGCGTGACCATGATGGGAGTGATTTTGATATCGCGGTTATAATATTGAAGAAACGGAATCACCGCTTCAATGGAGTGCTCGATGCTGTGCGCCTGATTGCTGATCAGAATATCATCGTTGGGCATTTCTGATCTGATGCGTTCTCTGAGCGGCGAAATCCCGACCGTGTGATAGGGGCCGCGCCACCGGTCATACTCATCAAGAATGAGCACATTCGAAAGGCTGCCCATTTCCTTTCGGACGGATCCGTGCGTCACACCGAAGATCACCGCTTCCTTCGTCCTGATGTTTTTATAGAGAGGATAATACACGTTGCCGGCATAGAGATAATCGTCATGCACGGAAATCGCCGCCACAAGATTGCGTGACTTCTCGCGCGGTCTGGAGCGCTCTTCCGTCGAGAGAAATGACATGAAGCGGTTCATTTCATCCGCATTCCAGCAAAAGCCGATGCTGTCTCTGATCGGGCGGATGCTTTGCGCCTGGAGCCGTGTGAACGGAGCAATGAGAAGAAGCAAAACGAAGAAGGATGCTGTCGGTTTCATCGTGAATCCTTTTTTTCGGCAAGTTGGAATAATGGGAAAATACGCGGAATAAAAATCAAAATCATGTTTTTCCTGCGGATGAATCATGCACGGAAGCCGGTGGCATCTTTCGCATTGAATCCGTATTTTTGAGCCTGTTGAAGCAGACAATCCCACAGCGGCATACGCACTACACCAACCGGAAGATACCCATGATGACGAACAAAAGAACCGCAAGCATATTGATCGCGCTCTTCTGCGCCGTGTCCCTCTACGCGCAGGGTCCGAAAGCATTCACTGTTGCGCCTCCCGAAGCGGCCGGCATGTCCTCGGAGCGCCTGGCGCGTCTGGACAATTTCCTGAGCGCTGAAGTGGAAAAAGGAAATATCCCCGGCGCGGTGGCATTTGTGGCGCACCGCGGCAGGATCGTCTACTTCAAGGCCTTCGGTTATGACGATCTCGATCGGAAAACACCGTTGAAGAAGGACAACATCTTCCGCATCGCCTCGCAGACCAAGGCGATCACAAGCACGGCGGCGCTCATGCTCTATGAGGAAGGCAAGTTCAATCTCGATGATCCGGTTTCGAAATACATTCCCGAATTCCGAAATCCCGTCCTCCTGAAGTCGTTCAACGAGGCCGATTCCTCCTATACCACGGAACCCGCAAAGCATGAAATCACGATCCGCCATCTCTTCACGCACACAGGCGGACTGGGCTATGCCGGCATCGGCTCCAAAGAGATGAAGGCGATCTACGCGAAGGCCGGAGTGCCGAGCGGCGTGGGCAACAGCCGCGATGTGCTCGCAGAAAAGATGAAGGTGCTCGGGAAGCAGCCGCTCATGCACGAACCGGGCGAGCGCTTCACATACAGCCTCGGCGTGGATGTGCTCGGCTATCTGGTGGAAGTCTGGTCGGGCATGACGCTCGATCAATACTTCAGAGAAAAAATCTTCCGGCCCCTGGGCATGAACGACACGTATTTCTATCTGCCGAAGGAAAAGCAGTCGCGCCTGGCCCGGCTGTATGAGGAGAAGGACGGCACGCTGCGCAGAATGAAGACAAGCGTGGAAGGGGATCCGGATTATCCGACGCTTCCGGGCACGTATTATTCGGGCGGGGCGGGACTCTCGTCGACGATCGAGGATTACGCGAAATTCCTCCAGATGATCCTCAATGGCGGCACATACAACGGCAAGCGGCTTCTGGGACGCAAAACGGTCGAACTCATGCTCACCAACCAGATCATGCCGAAAGTGTCGGAAACGACGCAATTCGGACTCGGATTCCAGATCGAGACACCGGTCAATGACCATCTTTCGCCGCAGTCGCTCGGTTCCTTCTCCTGGGGCGGCATGTTCAATACGCAGTACTGGGGCGATCCGAAGGAGCAGCTGGTGGGATTGATCTATACGCAGATCTGGCCGACGACGCGGGGCCGCATCTCGGACCGCTTCAAGGAGCTGGTCTATCAGTCGATCGTGGAATGACAATCGGATCGTGCGTGCCGACTAACAAAGCGGCATGCACGATCCGAGCAGATGTGAATATACAAGAAGCGCGGGCAGATCAGTCCTCGTCGGCCTTGAGCAGCTCGCTCTTCACCTTGTCGTAACCGGCCGGCACGGTGAATGTCGAGGCGGGGATCGCGCGCTCTTCAAGCTTCGTGATCGTCGAGACGATTTCGCCGATCGCCGTTTCAAGCGGGAAGCCTTCGACCTTCTTCATCGCTTCGCCCATTCCCTTGGCGAAATTGCCGGGCATCGATCCCATCATGCGGCGGCTGAACTCCTCCCACTGCGGACGGATCTTTTCGAATCCCGGCACGGCCTTCGTCACCCAGAGCGTGATGATCGTCTTGTCTCCCTGCTGCACATCGACCCTGCCGCACTTGTAGCCGAGGATCGTCTTCTTTTCGGCCGAGCCTTTGATCGCAATCGGGCCGCTGCCGCCGGCCATGGGGCCCATCATCTTCTCCATCATCTTGCGCTGCATCTCGGGCATCTCGGCGAGCGATTTTTCCATCTCGGCCATCTTCGCTTCGGCCTTCTTCATATGGGCTTCCATCTCGTCGAATGTGATCTCCGAATATTCCTCGTCATCGCCGTTGATCATGGTGATCACTTTCTTGTCGAGATCCACGATCGTCGAGGTCTTATCCTTATCCTCGTTTTCCACCTTGAACATGCGCGGCGTCATGTAACTTTTTGAGAGATGCTCTCCTCCCGGAGCGCCCTTGACTGTGGTCTCCCAGTAAAAGCCCTGCGCCTGCAGAGCGCTTGCAAGAACGAAAAGCAGTGTCACAACGAGAATACCGGCTATTCTGCGCACCGATTTCATAACGCCTC
The DNA here is from genome assembly GCA_050258555.1 of Acidobacteriota bacterium. GTDB lineage: Bacteria > Bacteroidota > Ignavibacteria > UBA10030 > UBA8401 > CAISDA01. The sequence continues at coordinate 11,571 of JBLMZA010000034.1, forward strand.
CAATAATGATGAGTAAGGGTTGCTGTTCGAAAAAAAGTGAAAGATGGAAGATGCGGTCCGGCCGCTCCTGTCCATGCAGCGGCGGGGAACCAGGAGTGAAAATATATTATTTTTTTGATGAAAAAACAGGAGGAACCTGCGGTGTGTGCCCCCTGTCACCGGCGTTCCGGAGGTTTGAGCGTATACAGCTTCCACCACGGGGTGTGCGGTGAGGAATGGTGCTCGTAGTGATATCCGAAGAAATAACACGAGAGCATCGCCCAGGCGTGATTCGGGATGAGCGTGCGGGCGTTATGAGGCTGCATCTCCTTCGTGTGCGGAAGGCGGTGGGGCTCGTATGTGCCGAAGTAGAACAGCTGGAATGTCGAGGCGAACAACGGCAGCACCCACAGGAGCCACAACCTGAGGTCGGCGAACCAGATGTGCAGGATGTTATAGATCACGGCCATGCAGATGAGCTGCGTGACGGTTGCATACTGCCGCATGAATGTGAACCACCAGGGGAAAAATTTTTGCGAGCGTGCGGAGTAGTCCGGATCGCCGGCAGTCCCGGGCGCGCGGTGGTGGCGGATGTGATTGTCGAGCAGCCGCCTATAGGATAGACACGCATAGAGCGTGCAGCATATGCGTCCGATGAACGTGTTGACCGTGCGCGAGCGGGCGACGGTTCCATGCATCGCATCATGCGCAGTGATGAAAAGCCCGGTCGAAAGGTACGTCTGTATAATGATATGCATATAGAGCAGCGGCGATGCCGCATGCAGCGAGGCAAAAAGAAGCGACCAGACAAGATGTCCCGCCCACAGTGCGATGATCATGCATGCAATGACAATTCCCATTTCACGTATTTCTCCTTTCCCGCGCTACTTCAGACCGCTCAGCGTAAATCGGGGGTGCAAGCGGTCTGTCTGTGCGCCCGCCGCGCCGGAGTGCGAGGCCGCATGGCGCGCAGCATCCCGCGGATGGGCGTACCGGCTTCGTTCGGAAGGCGAGAGCAGATACGAGGCCGTCAGTGTCAGCTTGCGGGCAGTGCTCACGAACCGGCGTTCGGAAAACACGTCATAATGATGACGCTCGATCTGCCCGAGGATCGACGAATAGATCTTGCTCATGGCGACGACCGTCGTCTTCGATCCGTCGTCGGTGAGATACGGGATGCCGCGCTCGGCGCGCGCATAGTATGCGCGGGCGCGGTCGATCTCGAAGCGCATCAGGCGCACGAAATTGTCGTTGATTATATGCGCCTGCAGCTCCTCCTCCGAATAATCGAATGTGCGCAGATCCTCCTGGGGAATATAGATGCGCGAGAGATCAAGGTCCGTCCGTATGTCGCGCAGTATGTTCGTCAGTTGCATGGCCGTGCCGAGATCGGCCGCATACGGCAGCGCCGCCGGATCGCTGTAGCCGAAGATCTCGGTCATCATGAGTCCGACGACTGATGCCACGCCGTAGCAATAGCCGCTCAGCTGCTCGAATGTCTCATAGCGGAATGTCGTCATATCGGCCGACACTCCGCTGATGAGCTCTTCAAAGTAGCGCTTGGGGATCGCGAAGCGCTTCACGGTTTGTCCAAATGCCGACGAGGGATGTTCCTGGAGAAACGACGGCTCGTAGGCCGCATCGAGCGCCGCGTGCATCGACCGGACGTTTTCCTGGAGCCGTTCGAGTCCGAGTCCGTCCGATGCGTCGACGAGATCGTCGGCGCACCGGCAGAAGGCGTAGACGGCAAAGGCCGCGGCGCGTTTTTCGGGCGGCAGAAGGAACGACGAGAAATAAAAGCTCTTCGCATGATGCCGCGTATACGACCGGCACTGCTCGAAATCGAATTCAAGCAGCGAGGCGGCGGTGCTTTGTGTGATTTCGGTTCTCATAGTGTCCCTCTGTGATTCTTTCCGATCAATGTGCTGACGATCTTCGCCGACGACAGCACGCCCGGAAGTCCCGCGCCGGGATGCGTGCCGGCTCCGGCAATGTAGAGGTTGTCGAACTCCTCGGAGCGGTTATGAGGCCTGAACCAGGCCGACTGCGTGAGCAGGGGCGCCACGGAAAACGCCGCGCCCAGGTGGCTGTTGAGCGTGCCGTGAAAATGCGTCGGATCGATGACATGCTCCGTGACGATGTTGCGTTCCAGTCCGGGAAGATAGTTTTGCTCCAGAAAGCGCACGATGCGGTCTCTGTATTCGGGTCCGGTCTTCGTCCAGTCGATGCCGGCGCCGAGATGCGGCACCGGGGACAGGACGTAGAACGCCTCGCAGCCTTCGGGCGCAAGCGAAGGGTCGGTCAGCGTCGGCATGTGGAGATAGAGCGAAAAATCCTCGGCCAGTATTTTCCTGTCGAAGATGTCGGCAAGGAGTTCTTTGTAGCGCCTGCCGAGGATGATATTGTGATGGGCAAGACCCGTATCGGTGTACCGGCGCCGGGTCCCGAAATAGAGCACGAAAAGCGACATGCTGTACTGCAGCCGGTCGATCCGCTTATTCGTCCATTTTTTCCGGTGCTCTTCGGGAATCATCGAGCGGTATGTCGAGGCCACATCGGCATTGGAGACGACGGCATCCGCCTTTCGCACTTCGCCCGTGCTCAGACGCACGCCGGTCACGCGGCGCTTCTCGACGAGGATCTCGCTGATTTCCGTATTCAGCATGATCTTTCCACCGAGTTCACCGAAAAGTGTTACAAGCCCAGAGACGATCGCTCCGGTTCCGCCCATCGCATAGTGTACGCCGTATTCGCGTTCCAGATAATGGATGAGCGCATAAATGGACGTGGTGTGGAACGGATTGCCGCCCACGAGCAGGGGATGGAATGAGAAGACCTGCCGCAGGAAGTCGTTCGAGATGAACTGCGACACATAGTCGTAGACCGAGCGCTGTGATTGGAGCTTCACCAGGTCGGGGACGACTTTGATCATGTCCGTGAACTTCAAGAAGGGCTTGTCCGAAAGCTCCACGAATCCTTTCTGGAAGATGGCTTTGGTCGAGGCGATGAACCGCGTGTAGCCTTCCTTGTCCGCCGGTTCCCATCGGCCGATCTGATCGAGCGTGAAATCCGCGTTGTCGTTATAGTCGAATGCGCGGCCTGTATGATCGAAGATCCGGTAGAACGGATGAAGCGGCACGAGCGTCACATAATCGGCGGTCCGTTTTCCCGCGAGCGAGAACAGTTCATCGAGCATGAACGGCGCGGTGATCACCGTGGGGCCGCCGTCGAATGTGAATCCGTCCTGCGTGTAGACATAGGCCCGTCCCCCGGGTTTGTCGCGTTTTTCGAGGACTTCAACATCGTGTCCCTGCGAGGCGAGTCTCACGGCGGCGCCCAGGCCTCCGAATCCGCTTCCGATAACGATGATTTTCATAGGCCCTTCTTTGTCGTTGAAAAATATTCCCAAACCACGAGATTGAGCGTGATGAGCGCAAAGCCGAATCCGTAATCTTCAAGCGGTATCGTTCCGATGCGTATGCCGAGGAAGAACGCTTCGCCGTAGCGCACGATCGGGCGCCAGGTGAGATACCCGTTGACGATCGTCATGAGCGCGCACATCACGGCCCAGAAGATCCAGAATGCGCGCGTGGAAGACAGCTTCGTTCCCAGCAGCCTGTCGGCCGCCAGCGAGACAAGCACGGCCGCGCCCGAGGCGATCGTGTATTCTTTCATCGCATGCTCCGCAGAAAATATTTTACGCATTCCCATGTGAAGATCGCGGCAAAGGGGATCACGATGAAAAACAGGATCTCCTCGACCGGAAGATTCACGATCATGATCGACGTGATATACTCCGGATTGAAATTCCAGTGTCCGCGCGCCGCGGCAACGCTGTCCCATGCCGTAAACAGCGCAAACGGCAGGCCGATCGCCGCCAACAGCCGCGCCGGATGCGCATAGAACGAGATGCGGCGGCTCATGCTGAAGCACAGCGGACCGGCGAGCGTGAGTGCGAGCACGATGAAGTACTCATACTTGTGCATGACGGATCCTCCAATATCCCGCCCCGCAGAGAAGCAGGCCGGCTGCGGTGGCAAGCCAGTATCCGTTGAGCACGTTGATCACGGCGCACTGCACGAGTGTCAGTCCGATGACCAGTTCGGGAAGCAGCGCCGCCGGCCTCGCTTGCGGCGCGCCGGAGAGAGCGCTGTGTACCGCAGGGCCGTCTTCAGGCCGACCGGCCGTCCGATCGCCGCGTCCAGAGGGGATCCGGAGCACGGTTTCTGTGAGCGCAATCAACAGCGTGCCTGATGCAAACCATGACGCATAGTTTTCGGGCGGGATCACGCCGCCTGCCCACGTCCAGTAGTGATTCACGAACGAGGCGAAGGGCTCGAGCATGATATCGATGCCGAGTATCATCACGCCTCCGGCCATGCTCGTCAGCATCGTGTCCGGCGCACTCCTTTGATTCCCGGCTTGTCCGCATGAAGGGCGTGAAAGCAGAACGATATTGACGACCAGTATGTACCAGGCGAACACGATCGCAAGCGGCACGTTCGAGATGACGAAGGGTTCGAGCGTGTATGCATAATAATACGTCCCGAAAGGGATGCCGGTCGCAAGGCCGAAGAACTCGAGCGCGGTTGCAAGGAAAAACAGCAGGATCGTGATCAGCAGCGCGCGCGCCGGCGTCGTGGATGCCCACACAAGCGCGAATGTAAGTGCGGCTTCCACGCCGAGATACACGCTCGTTGCCGGGAAATATTCCTTCGGTATTGCCTGCAGTGCCATGCCGAGCGTGCCGACGGGGAACATCGCCCCGAGGATGAGCGTCAATGCCGCACCCGTGCGCACAAGCGCCTTGCTGCCGGCGCGTATCAGAAATGCGTTACGGTAATTCATCTGTGATGCGCCTGAAAAAAGTTGACAGATCGTCCATGAGCTGCTCGCGCATGCGCGCGCTGATGAAATTCTCTCCGAAGAGCGGAGCGAGAAAATGGATGTCGCTTCCGTGTTCACGAGTGCTCCGAAGCTTCAGTTCGAGTGTCAGCATCGTTCCGGCCCCGGGCGCGGGCGCGATCGTCGCGCGGCAGTAGAAGTAGTCGTCCGATCCGGGATCGGTTTCGAGCACCGTCGTGCAGCTGTCGGCCTGCCGTTCGTTCACGAGATACGTGGTGCGCCGGGCGCCCGAGAGCGGCGGCTTGACTTCATACGTCCATTCGCTTTGCGTCGCGCTGATGCGCCGAATCCCGAGGATGCCCGGAAAGTGCCGGCGGAAGACCTCCTGATCCTTCAGATATGCTCTCGCATCTGCGATGTCTGCGCCCAGCCTCACGCTGTCGCGCACATCGGCGTGTATGGTGAACATCCCGGGCGATGCAACAAGCATCATGGCCATGCAGATCATTGCTGTCATGCGTTCTCTTCCAAGGATTTCGCGGTATGGAAGGGATGATAGAGGCGGTCCTTCCAGCGCGCCCCGCTTCCGAAGGCGATCCATCTCCATGAATTCAGGGCGATGCCGATCACACCGAGCACACCAAGAGGATGCAGCAGGGTTGAGACAATGCCCAGACGGAATCGCAGCGTCAACATCAGGCGCAGTGCGTAATTGATCGCAATCTGCGCCGACAGCAGCATGATCTCACGGTATGTGAGCGTGCCGGCGGCCAGTCCTGCTCCCAGAAGCACGAAGGGCGCGGCAAAGAGCGCGGCATACAGCGCTATGAAGGCAGCCAGGGCCGTGACCGAGAAATTGAATCCCGCAAAGATGTTCTTTGAAAACCCCCGCCAGACTTCGGCAAAGTTCCTGTACATTCGGCACGAGACGAACGGCTTCCCGTCTGCCACGGCCAGCCGGAAGCCATGGCGCTTGACCGCGCGTGCAAGCCAGACGTCCTCGACGAGGTTGTTCCTCACAGCGGCATGTCCGCCGATCTTTTTATAGGCGGCGGTTCTGAAGAACATGAACTGGCCGACGCCGATGGCGAAATGCGGACTGCGCAGATGGTCGACGCCGTAGAGGGGCAGAAACACGAACGTCGAGAAATGCAGAAGCGGCAGTATCAGTTTTTCGCCGAACGAGTGCATGTGCTGTTCCGGGATCGCCGTGAGCAGATCGGCGCCGCCTGAGACGGCAAGTTCGAGCGCGGTTCTGAGCGAATGCGGCCGGTGCACCGTATCGGCATCGGTAAAGAGAAGCCAGCTTCCCTGCGCATGCTGTGAGAGCTGATGGCATGCGAAGCATTTGCCGACCCAGCCGCGCTCAAGCGGCTTGCCGCGCACGACGCGCAGACGGTCCGGAAAATCGGCGCGGAGCTGTCCGAGTATGACAGCAGTCCTGTCCGTCGAATTATCATCCAGGACGATCACCTCGAAATTCGGATAGTCCTGTGCAAGCAGCGACCTCACGCAGCGCTCGATCGTCGCTTCTTCGTTGCGCGCCGGGACGAGCACCGAAACGAAGGGCAGATCTCCTTCAAGCAGGTTCTTGTGTGCGCGTCTTCTGAAGAGCAGGATATTCCACAGCGCCAGAAGAAAAAGCGCGCCGAGGATCATGGTGGTGATCGTGAGATAAAGCGTGAACATGCGATGTCTACCGTTTCATGAATGAATCGTACAGCTCGTTGATGGAGCGCCGGCCTTCGATGGCCGGAAGAAATTCTCCGAATGTGCGCGAGGCGACGGCACAGCGAAGCGCATCGAGTTCGTCCGTCAGCCGCGCGGCCAGTTCATGCACAAGCGATCCGTTTTCGGGAATCGTTCCCGGCGCCAATTCCAGCGGTCTGCCGATGCGTATGAACGCCTCGGGCTTCTGATCGTTCAGAAATTCATATCTGAATGCGACGGGCACCAGTGTGACCGTGCGGTCGAGCCTGCGCGCGATATGCTCGATGCCGCCATAGAACACAAGGGGGCGGAGGTCGTTTGAAAGCAGCTCTCCCTGGGGATACATCCAGAGCGAACGTCCCGGGCTGCGCAGGATCTCCGCGGCATAGTCCAGGGAGCGCACGGCGTCGCGGGCATTGGACCGGTTGACTGAAAATGTGCCGGTCAGCCGGAAGAACCGGTATTTTTCAAGCTGTCTCTCGTCCATCATGCCATACGAGTCGATCTTCCATCTCGTGCTCGAAAGATAGCAGGGCAGGATCGCATCCCACCAGCACGAATGGTTGGCGAAAAAGATGACACATCTGCCGGTTATCGCAGAGGGCAGAGCGTCCTCGCCGGCAATGAGCACGCGGCGGAAATTCTTCTTCAGGATCCGGCGCGAGTAGGCGCCGAAGAGCCGCGAGAAGGCCCCTATTTTGCGCGCGGCGATCACGGCCTTCGCGCCTGAAACCCCGCGTGCATTCCCGCGAGCATGTCTACAGAGGGTATGCAGTCCGCAGGAATTATGCTTGTGTCCGAATAACGATGATACATGGAACACCTATGAACGATATGCACAGATTGAACGATATGAATGATATAAAGTATAACCCCCCATCCCGTCTAATAATTCCATTCGAACAGTAATCACTTCACATCCTGTCTTGAATACGAGAACATGCCGATGCAGAGATAGGCCATGCTCATTGCCGAAGGAAGCAGAAGGTTATCAAGCTGCGGGGAGGGAAAGAGCGCATTCATTGCCGCCGACTGATAATTGGTGAGAGGAGGAAGGAGAATGGCGAGTATCCTGAAATGAAGTTCGTGCATGTCGGCGAGCAGGGATGCGAGAAAAAGTATTGCCGCAAGCAGGATGAGCACGGTGGAGGCTTTCCTGAAAAAAGGAAGCAGTGCATAAACGAGCGCCGAGCAGGATGCATAGAGAAGCGCCGTCCATCCGACCGAGGCAAGGGCCGGCGACCATGCATACCAGCCGGTTTTTAGACCGATGATCAGATGGAAGAGCAGTATAAATGCTGCAAAGCCGATCGTATACACGAATGCCGTACTGGCGTACGAGGTGAGCAGCAGCCGGGTTCGGGTGAGTGGCGTCACAAGGAGAATGTGATTCATCGGATGGTAGAGCGACTCAGCTCCCGCACCCGTTGCCGCCATGAGGTATAAAAATAGTGAAAGAGTGGACAGCACGTTTGCCAGAGAGGGAAGCATTGTGGCAAGAAGGAATGATGGTTCATCGATGCGCATGGTTCCAAGACGCACACTGAGGATCGTTTGGCCCGATACATCGATTGACACAAAAAATATGATGCCGGCGAGAATCGCGATATACATGCCGGCAAGGAATAGCGTCGCCGGCTGCCGCATGTCGCGCGAGAGCTGCCACAGAAGATATCGACGGTTCATTGCACCGAGCCCTTACAATAGTTGAATAATGAATCTTCCAGCTGCTTATTGCGCGGAGAGGCGTCGGAAAATTCCATCATCGTCAGCTCGCCCCGCCGCATGAATGCCACGCGGTCTGCCATGCGTTCCACATCGGATAATTGATGAGAAGAAAAAAGAATGGCGCATCCATTCTTTCTGAAATCATCGAGGAGCGAAAAGATCTGATGTTGTCCAAGAGGATCGAGTCCATTGGCCGGTTCATCAAGAAGCAATATGGAGGGCCGGTGAAGGATGGCCTGGGCCAGGCCGACGCGGCGGATCATGCCTGTGGAGAATGTGCGCATCTTCTTCCACAGGAAGTCATGAAGATCAAGAATATCGCATACATCCGATATGCGTTCCTGGATGATTCGGGAATCCATGGCGTGGAGATGCGCCATCAGACGCAGGATATCGAGCGGGGTTGCATTATCATCGGTCCGAAAGTCCTCGGGAAGATAGCCGACGGACGATTTCCAGTCCTGTGCGGATTGGTCGGTCCCGTTGACTGCGATCGTTCCGTCATCGATAAAAACGAGCCGGAGGATCGATTTAAGAAGGGTGGTTTTGCCAGCCCCATTGGGACCGATGAGCCCGAATATTTCGCCTTTACGGACATGGAAAGTCACATCTCTGAGTGCGCGCGTCCGTGCGCCCGAAGGGAAGCCGGCAGAAAACGATTTTGAAACATGAGACACATCGATTGCACGATATTCATCCAAAGCCATGAGAGTCCGCACCTTTCCGGTCGTTACAGGCTCATGATGGGTTCGATTCCAAAAATTGTCGCCATAAAATACAGGGCAAGCCAGACGGACGCTGCGAGCGCAATCCCTTCACGCTTATGGATGCCTGCAATCTTGGCACAGCCGATTCCCGCCGAACACACATAGGCGAGAAGAAAAAGATCCGCCTTCTGCATGAAGACCTGCCACTCATCCTGCCAATTGAAGGGACGGAAAAAGAGAGCAAACGAAATGGAGGCAAAAAAACGGCCCATGAGCAATTTGAGGACGGGGTTGAAAATGTTGGCAATTGCCAAGATCCATAATGGCGTCATGAATGCCGCCCCGTACATCATCGGCGTTCCTTTCATGTCGGAATAATACAGAAGGAGGAGTGTCGTGAACATGGACATGAGCGCGATGAAGAGTGTTCCTTTCGCGCAGAGTTTCGCCGCCGTGAGATACACGAGGCTGGGATAGTATTCGAGTCCCAAGCGTGTCGATGAGGCGACGCGCACTATTTTATCGCGCTCAACGGACGTTGAGGCGAACGAGGCGTCAGCGGCAAGCATGCGCTCCACGGCAGTTCCATCGGACAACAAGAAAAGGCATCCGAGAGCGAACGTGATCAAATAGGCGATCACCGGGACGATACAATGGGACGTTTGCATCATATCGGCTTGTGCATCATGAATGCGTTTAATTACGGATGTCCGTAAAAAGCTTTTTCCTGCCTTCTTCATTCCCGGGAAATGAGTATACAAAACGCACGCGGCCATATGGCTGTTGATGAACGACACAGCTTTTTTCACAATTGAACTGCAGAAAGAGGCTGTCCGGAACCAAGAAGAGTGGGAACGAAATGTCATTGGCCGCTTTCCATGCCTGTAATGCAAGCGTATCGCTCATCGATCCCGTTTGATCGATGAGGCCGACGACACGCATATCCTCAGGAGCGTCGGAGCCATAGTGCTGCAGAAGCCTCGCAGTGCCGACAAAATCTTCGAAGCAGGGCGGACAGTTAAAATCGGAGAGACGTAAGAGTATAATATGGCGACCGTCACGGTCAATCGCAGAGTGATGCTGCTGCGAAGAGAGATATGCGTTGATCTTCGGCAGGTTCACGGGAGGCATCGATACTTCGCGCTCGATGAGGAACGAGGCTATGGAAATTTCACCATACAGGACGAAGAGTGCGGCGAGAAAGACCGTCCATCGTATCGTCCCGCGCAGGGGCGTGCTGGCAGTCCAAACACTATAATAGAGAAGAAACAGCGCATCGAGAATGCATAGATTGAATATAAACTCGCCAGCATTCGAAAAGGACAGTGGAATGATTCCGAAGCAGCGGCAGATGAACGCGTGCTTCGAAACGAGGGCAATGGCAAGGATATAAAGAAAAACTGTTGTCAGCAATCCCAGCACGATCGTACAGTGCCATACGGCAGCATTCAAGGCCAGTCCCGCACCGCACGCAATTTCAATGCCGATCACGAGCACGGCGATGAATGGCGATACAGAGGCGAATGCCGGCATCACCTGCCGTATCGTATCGCTGAAAGCATTCAGAATGAATAATTTTGAGATCCCAGCGGTGCAAAAAAGCAGTCCAAGGACAATGCGCAGCGCGCTGAAAAAGAAGCCGGATGCTGTAAGCGGCTTGTCGGATGGCGCCTTATCGATGTGAAGGTGTCGTGAGTTCATACAATTTCACCTTGTTTTTGTTCCCTTCCACAGAGATGAGCCGTTTTTTTCCATCGGCATGAATAAGGTGACTCTTTTCATTGAGCACACACCAAGAGAGAAACCTCCCGTCGGTCGAACAGATTTCGACTTCGCGGAATGGCGTTTCACTGTAATCTCCGGTCAAAATATAGAGGCGTCCGTTGTTATCGGTCGTGATGGAGCCGAAGATGACTCCATCGGGGAGGGAGACGCCTTTGCTAAACATGCCGCGCTTGATCTTCGTCCAGGGAACGCTTGCAGGCAGACAAGGCACGGAAAACGTGCGGAGAGAGCCTTGTGATGGATGCAATACTTCGATCAAATTTTTCGTGAAATAGGCGACGTAAAAATAATTATTGTGATCGATGCAGAAGGAATAATACAATTCCATCGCATCGCCCGTCGCATGCTCAAGCGGCAGCTCAGCGGTGACTGTGCCGGAGATGTCGATCCTTTTTAGTGTCTGCCGGGGGCCGGCCGATGCGGAGGCGATCCAGACATTATCGTCGGCATCGGAGGCAATGGCAAAAATACCGCCGGAGACATGAATGGTTTTCATATACTGGAAGGCGGGAGAATAAATGCGGATCGAGTTCTTCGCAAAATCGGCGATGAAAATATTTTTCGTTGTGACAGCGATGAACCCGGGCATAAACAGTGAAGCCTCCGGATTATCGGACCGGCTGTATTCCGCCTGATAGGAAAGATTCGATTTTTTTAAGACAGCGACGTTGTGCATGACTCTGTCGACGAGATATACAGACGATCCCCGCACCGTCATCCCGTCGATACCCACAAACGGCGTGTGCGGCGTTTGTGCGGATGCGGCAATTTCCCGTAGAATGGTCTGTTGGGACAAAGCCGTGAAACAGACAGACGCCGTTATGGCAAGAACGATGGAAAAGAGTTTCATCCGATCCCCCCTCGGAAATTCGAACACGGCGCGGAAGCTGTGATGCTGCGCCGTGTTCGATGGTGAATTCAATAAGGGTCGTTAACAGAAGAGATAGCCGATTCCGCAGCCGAGCCGGCACGGCTCTCCAAACCATCCATTGCCGCAATCGCTTGCGCATTGCAGGAATGCGGTCTTGCAGTATGCGGCCTTGGCGGCATAGCTTGTTGTATTCAGCGTGCCCGTGAAAGCGAGCAGAGCCGCTGCAAGGAAAATATACCTTCGCATAATCCACCCTCCCTTCATGTGAGCCCCGGTAAACCCGGGTATTTGGTGTGGGGGAAAGATTGGTGTGTCGTGCGATAGATGCCCCCGATCTACCGCCTTGACAAATTCACAATCAAATTCAGCAGTCTGCGATAATAATGCACCTGCCGCAGGTGAGTTTTATTAAATGTGAAGGTATCAGTCGTAAGTATGAAAATCAACAAAACCTGGAAAAATTCTAGCCAGAATTTTTCCAGGTTAGGGGGCGCTTCTTTGGGAGCTGTCGGCTGAATTGAGGAAGGGCATCAGCGCCGTGGATACTCTGGAATATCGGCGCGATCACTTTTTCCCCGGATAAATGCGGGATCATTGTATGCGACGATGGTTGTTCTGCAAGAGCTCCTTATAGGCCGCTTTATACTCCTCGCTCAGAAAACTGATATCGATGAACTCGAGCCATTGGGGGATCACCTTCTCGAACTTGCCGAGAATGTTGCGCTGCTGCATGGGATCCAATCCCGACCTCGTCATTGCCGCTATAAAATCGTTCCGCCCGATCTTTCTCTTTTTCCCGTTAAGCGTCAGCGCCAGCTCTTCCGTATCGGCGGGATTGATCAGCGCAGTAGCCAGCAGATCGTATGCGGGAGCCAGCTTGGTGCCGATGCCGGGAGCTTCGATGAGCGAGAAGTTTTTCAAGTGCATGTCGGCATTGCCGGTGATGAATGAAAAGAGCACCTGTTCAAAAAAGTTCACCACGTCAAGACCAGGAGTCGATGAAAAGTTCATGATCGCTTTGGCGATCTGTTCATAGGACCCGTGGTATTTCTGTTCGGTCAGCCGTTCCGTCAACTGGCACATGTCTTCCATGTGCAGCTTCCTGTGTTCCAGGCGGTCGATTCTTTTGGTGATATAGGCCGCAGTGCCCGACTTCAGCCGTATCAAACTATGCGGCACCGTTTCAATCTTTGCAATTTGGGCCAGATGCATGGTAACGTCTTCCAGTTCAGGCATCTGGGGATATTTCGCTGTGGGCGGCTTTAAGATATAGGATCCCCATAAACCGACGATCGTAAACCGTCCGGGTTCTTTTTTTCCCTTCTCTCCCGTTACCTCCAATGAGAGTTTTGGCTGGACGCCGGTAATTGTGATCTGGCTGCGAATGATCTTCAATGCCAATTGGTCCATCTCTGCTTCCGTATAGGGCAATTCCGGCGGCACGGATGCGGAAAATATTTTTTTGCTGCAGGACGGATGAAAATCGGTCTCTCCCTTTTCGAGCTTTTGATAGCAATAAAGACATCGGCGATTATTCATCATCGCCCTCGATTCTCTGCACGCTCACCGCGCCGATACAATCCCTGCAGCATGCCAGAAGCAGTCCCATGCGATCACGCGGGTCAAGTTTCCAATTGTGCTCGGCCACTTCCAGCAGCCAGCCTTCGGGGATGAGTCCGTCGAAAAAGGGAAACAGGACATTGGTGTGATATTCATCTTTCTTCAGCGGCAGCGTCTTGCTGACCGGTGCGGGATGTTCCGATCGGAGATATTCATCGGCATAGACAAAATGGTAGCCGTGCTCATCCTCGGTCAAGACGCCGGCAGCGATGTCATAGATTTTAATGAGTGCTTTTCTCATATGGTCAGTTTGCGGATTTGCCGGATTTGACCGGGGCTAATTCACAGCCGAATAATTTCAGCACCTGATTGACTTTGTCAATGCGCAGCGTCATTTTCCCCTGCTCCATTTCCCGGACAAAGCGCAATCCGACACCGGCTTTTTCGGCCAAGTCGGATTGAGTCATATTCAGTTGTTTTCGTTTTGTCTTGATGAAGGTCGATAATTCCGATTTTTTCATTTTATTATACCCCATCGGGTACGAAGTAGATGTTTGTGTGTTTCATTATACCCAATCGGGTACAAAAATGCAAATAATATTAATTTTATACCTTATCGGGTATATTCTCATCTTACGCAGCCTCTGTGTTTTTTCTGACGATGTCTTCGAAGCACGTAATCGCGCGCTATGGATCGGCAAGCCCGATGCTCTGACAGAGACATTTTAATTCCTGAACCATTTTTCATATCTTTTATTTTTTTCCGAGATATCATGTTTATTCGCGAAAGGCATGAAAGGGCGTGCAATGAGTAATGAAGGAAGGAACACAGGAACCGGAGAGACGATCATTTCAGTCGATGGGATCGAACTGTGCGCCGAAAGCTTCGGCAATCCGGAGCACCCGCCGATACTGCTTGTCATGGGAGCATTGGCGTCGATGGTGTGGTGGGATGCGGCATTTTGCCGGGAACTGGCGGACAAAGGAAGATTCGTCATCCGGTACGACAATCGCGATGTCGGACGCTCGACATTTTATCCTCCGGGTGCGCCCGGCTATAATATAGAGGATATGGTCGATGACGCGCTGCGCATGCTCGATCATTACCGCGTTGACAAGGCGCATTTCGTCGGCATGTCGCTCGGAGGCATGATCGCCCAGCTTGCGGCGCTGCGCAATCCGGACAGAGTCCTGACGATCACGATGCTCTCATCGAGCGTGTGGGACAGCGGGCAGGATCTGCCGCCTGTCGATCAAAAGATCCTGGACTATCATGCCCAGGCGGGATCGATCGATTGGTCTGATGAAGAGTGGGCGATTCGGTATATGGTGGGAGGCTGGAAGCTGCTGAACGGTTCGAAGCACGCATTTGATGAGCGCCAGGCGGCGAAGCTGGCTGAAGAAGAATATCACCGCGCACGCTCGTTCTTAAGCATGTTCAACCATGCATTATTGAAAGGCGGCGAATCGTATTACGGCAAGGCATCATCGATTCGTGTGCCGGCACTCGTGATGCATGGAACGGAAGACCCGGTGCTTCCCTTCCCGCATGCAAAGGCGATCGAACGGGCGATTCCCCAGGCCCGGCTGATCACACTCGAAGGCCGCGGGCATGAGATCCACCCCGACGATTGGGATCTGATAATCGAAGAGATCGTCAGGCACACGGCATGATCAATGCACATGAAATGCGTGTGACGCAAAGAGGAGGACCGATACGGCCACAAGCGCCAGGGCCGCAAGGATTTCCCTGTTGAAAATGGTGCGCGCCTTTGTCGTGAGATAGGTCCAGAGAGCGCGCCGGTTCAGCGCCATATGCACCAGCGTCAGAACCGCAAAGAGCGTACCGGCCATATTGTGCACGGCCATCCAGAAATGCCGTTCGGCCGTCATGGCTGAAAACTGCAGCTGATGGTTCATGACGCCCGATACGGGCAGAATGCAGACAGTGATCGTCATGCCTGCGGCGATGAATGATCGATAGTTGAATCGCTTTTGAATTACATGCGATTGTTCCATGATGAGCCTCCGTTGATGTGCGGATGTGTATGTGGATGTGAAGCGTGTATTGTTCGCCGTTCATGGCATATAATACGCCGCAGCGGAGGAAAAGGTTGTTAACAATTGTTAAGAAATGATCGGGGAGGAAACATGTGACATCCGGCTGACCGAATTGCGGATGCGGCTTAAGGAAACGGGAGTGATCCCGAGATAGGAGGCAATGTAGTGCTGGGGAACGCGTTCGATGATGCGCGGATCGGTCTTCAGCAGCTCGAGGTAGCGTTCCTTCGGCTTATGGGAGATATACGAGCGGAAGAGACGGGCATAGTGCGTAAAGCGTGCCATGGCAATGTGAAAGAACAGTTCTTTTATTTCAGGAAAGTCCTTCACCAGAAGATCGAAATCATTTTTTGCCAGAACAAAGAGCGTCGACTCTTCGATCGCTTCAATGTAGCAGTCGCTTGGTTCGCCGCTCATAAAGCTTTCAATGGAAGCCACGCGATCGTTTTCGAAGAAGAACTGGAATGTGATGTCTTTGCCGGAGCCTTCGCAGTATCCTACACGCAGGCATCCCTTTTGTATGAAAAAAATGGATCGGGCGACGCTTCCCTGCTTCAGAAGCGTCGTTCGCGGCTGCACATGCCGTTCCTTGAAGAGGCACCCGTATCTGCTCCACTCTTTTTCCAGCCGCGGAATATGTGCGAAAAAATCATCCATTGCCGCAAGGGGTATGATATCAAGCACTCAATCAATCAGCCGCACGGCGCCCATATCGGCCGAGCTGACCATGGAGGCATAGGCTTTCAGCGCCTTGGAAATGACGCGCTCGCGCTTCGGGGCGCTCCAGGCTTTCAGGCCGCGGGCCTCTTCGCGGACGCGCCGTGCGGAGAGTTCCTCGTCGCTCACCAGCACGTTGATCGTGCGCGCGGGAATGTTGATCTCGATCACGTCTCCGTCTCGAAGTAATCCGATGGCGCCGCCTGAAGCGGCTTCCGGAGAAACATGGCCGATGGAGAGTCCCGATGTGCCTCCGGAAAACCGTCCGTCGGTGATGAGCGCGCATTCCGCGCCCAAGTGCTTGGCTTTGATATACGATGTGGGGTAGAGCATCTCCTGCATGCCGGGCCCGCCTTTGGGGCCCTCATGCGTGATGACGACGACATCGCCCGCTTTGACCTGATCTTTGAGAATGCCGTCACAGGCTGAATCCTGCGAATCGAAGACTTTCGCCGGTCCTTTGAAGACCCACAGGCTTTCATCCACGCCCGCCGTTTTGACCACGCAGCCTTTTTCTGCGATGTTGCCTTTGAGGATCGCGAGTCCTCCGTCTCTCGTATACGCATGGTCAAAATCGCGGACGCAGCCTTCCGAGCGGTCGGTATCGAGCGTTTTGTACCGGCTTGACTGCGAACCCATGACGAGACTGCGGCGATGAGCCGGGGCCGAATGATAGATCGAGAGCGCCTCCGGATCGGGATCCGTGGTGGTGATGTCGAACTTTTCCACCGCCTCTTTCAATGTCAGTCCATCCACACGGAAGACCGTCGTATCCAGCAACTCCGCCTTGCTCAGTTCGTTCAGGATGCCCAGGATGCCGCCCGCCCGGTTCACATCCTCGACGTGGTATTTTTGTGAATTCGGCGCGACCTTGCACAGGCACGGCGTCTTGCGCGAGAGCGCGTCGATATCGTCCATCGTGAAATCCACTCCCGCCTCTCTGGCAATCGCCAAGAGGTGGAGCACGGTGTTGGTCGATCCGCCCATGGCGATATCCAAGGTCATGGCATTCAGGAATGCGGCTTTCGAGCCGATCGTTCGGGGCAGCATCCGTTCATCGCCGTCGCGGTAATATTTGTACGCATTTTCAACGATCAATGCGGCGGCCTGGTTGAAAAGTTTCGTGCGGTTTTCATGCGTGGCCACGATCGTGCCGTTGCCGGGAAGCGCGAGGCCGAGCGCCTCGTTCAAGCAGTTCATGGAATTGGCGGTGAACATGCCCGAGCAGGAGCCGCACGTGGGACAGGCGGACTGTTCGACTCTGGCCACCTGCAGATCGCTCACGGAATCGTCGGCGGCCTGCACCATGGCATCGATCAGATCCAGCTTGGCGCCGTCGAGTTCGCCGGCTTCCATCGGGCCGCCGGAGACGAAGACGGCGGGAATATTCAATCGCATGGCGGCCATGAGCATGCCCGGCGTGATCTTGTCGCAATTCGAGATGCAGACCATGGCGTCGGCCTTGTGCGCGTTCACCATGTATTCGACGCTGTCGGCGATCAGATCGCGGCTGGGCAGGGAATAGAGCATGCCGTCGTGACCCATGGCGATGCCGTCGTCGATGGCGATCGTATTGAATTCGGCGGCGAAGCATCCGAGCCGTTCGATTTCGGCCTTGACCTGCTGACCGATGTCATGCAGATGCACATGTCCCGGAACGAACTGCGTGAATGAGTTGACGATGGCGATGATGGGCTTGCCCATCTGATCTTGTTTCATGCCGTTGGCCGCCCAGAGTGCGCGGGCTCCGGCCATGCGCCGGCCCTGCGTGCTGGCGGTACTTCTGAAAGGAATCTTCATGATGCTATAGTCGCTGAGTGTAAAAATACAATGCTCAAAAAAAAGGGAATGCACTTCCCGCCGCGGTCTCTTTTTTCCGGACATCTCTATAATAGAAATATAGTGTGCGCCGCAACGAGAATCAAATTGACAGAAGCCGATGCGGAAAAATCAAGTATTGGGATCGTGCGCGGGATTTTGAAAGCCCGGAGATTCTCATTACCTTATTTCCGCGCGAAAAAGAATGTGAAGCGGCGCATGCGGGCTCATCACGATACAAGCCGATCATCTGATTTTTATTTCGAAAGGGGAAAGGAAATGAAAGCGACGTTGATGTATGGAGCCGGAGATGTGCGCACGGAAACGATTCCTGATGCGCGGATTCTTGCGCCGACAGACGCCCTGGTGCGCGTGACGCGTGCGGCGATCTGCGGAAGCGATCTCTGGCCGTACAAGGATATGGAACGAAGCGGAACCGGACGCGCGATGGGACACGAGTTCATGGGCATCGTCGAAGAGGTGGGCGCGGAGGTCCGAACGGTGAAGCGGGGGGATTTCGTCATCGCGCCCTTTGCATTTTCCGACGGCTCGTGCGAGTTCTGTCACGAAGGGATCCACACCTCGTGCACGCGCGGGGGCTTCTTCGGCATCGGCATGGAAGATGTCGGCGGAGGACAGGCCGAGGCCGTGCGCGTCCCGCAGGCCGACGGTACGCTCTTTGTCCTGCCGGATGACCGGGGCAAAGACCTTCTGCCCTCGCTTCTGACACTGACCGATGTGATGGGAACGGGACATCATGCGGCCATTTCGGCGAACGTGGGTCCCGGAAAGCGCGTCGCCGTGGTGGGAGACGGCGCTGTGGGACTTTGCGGCGTGATTGCCGCCAGGCGGCTCGGCGCGGAGGAGATCATCATCATGGGCCGTCATCCGGAGCGGATCCGCCTGGCGCAGGAATTCGGCGCGACGAGTGTGGTCGGCGAACGCGGCGCTGAAGCCGTCGAGCGCATCAAGGGATTGACGAAGGGATTCGGCGTGCATTCCGTGCTTGAGTGTGTGGGGTCGGAAGAGGCGATCCGTACAGCGATGAAAATCGTCCGCCCGGGCGGAGCGATCGGCAGAGTCGGCGTTCCGCATTATGCGGTGATTACCGGCGCCGAGCCTTCGTTTTACAAGAATGTCACGATCGGCGGCGGACCGGCGCCCGTGCGCGCCTACATCGAAGAACTATTGGGAGACGTGCTGGAAGGCCGCATCACGCCTGGCCGGGTGTTCGATTTGTCCACCGGCATCGACGGCGTTCCCGACGGCTACCGGGCGATGAACGAGCGCACGGCGATCAAAGTGATGGTTGAATTCTGAAATATGTTCATCACATGCTTCATCGTAAAGTTTCCTTTTTGTCACACTCAAAGCCCTCACTATGGACAACAATTTGTGAAAAAAATGTCGGCTCTCGGGAGCGTGTTCGGAATTTTCCGAACAAAATGGTATAATATAGGTACGACAGCGGCGCTGAGTGAACGGCCGCTTTTTTTTATGACCAAGAAATGACGATGAAGCATGAAAGTCTGTATCGCCGAAAAACCCAGTGTCGCAAAGGAAATCGCCCGCATCCTCAATGCCAGCAGCCGGAAAGACGGCTATTTCGAGGGAAACGGGTATCAGGTGACCTGGACGTTCGGACACTTGTGCACGCTGAAGAATCCCGATGATTACACTTCCGACTGGAAAGCGTGGCGATTGAACGCGCTGCCCATGATTCCCCAGCGCTTCGGCATCAAACTGATCGAGAACGACGGCTATCAGAAGCAGTTCAAGACGATCAAAAAACTCTTCGACGCGTGCGATGAAGTGATCAACTGCGGCGACGCCGGCATCGAGGGAGAACTCATACAGCGCTGGGTACTGCAGAAAGCCGAATGCGCGAAGCCTCTGAAGCGGCTCTGGATCTCGTCGATGACCGACGAGGCGATCAAAGAGGGCTTCGA
>JBLMZA010000035.1:0-4126 GCA_050258555.1 Acidobacteriota bacterium
TGCCGTCCACCCTTCCCTCGATTCCCCTTCCGGCTTCCTCGCGGAAATCCTCCACGGGCAGCAGCGTCTGCTTCCCCAGCACAGAGGCAGCCGCGCGGCTGAGAGGATGGGCCGAATGGAAGACGAGTGAAGCGATGAGTGCCGTTTCATACGCGGAAAGTTCTCCGCCTTCAAAATGAGCATCGGCGAGATCGGATGAGGTCAGCGTGCCGGTCTTGTCGAAGACGAACGCGTCGGCCGAGGCGAGGGATTCGACGACGGCCGGATTTTTCACATAGCAGCGGTTGCGTCCGAAGATGCGCATGGCCGTTCCCATCGTAAAGGGAATGGACAGCGCCAGTGCGCACGGGCAGGCAATAATGAGGACGCCCGTACAGGCATCGAGCGCCCGTGCCGGATCGCCCGCCGCCATCTGCCAGATGCCGGCCAATGCGGCAACGGCGAGCACGCCGGCGGTGAAGTATTTGCCGACGGCATCGGCGATCTCGCTGCTGCGGCTCGCGCTTTTTTCTCCGTACTCTCCCGCATTCCAGAGCCTCGTGAGATGGCTCTGCGAGACCGGCTTGGAAATCTGCACTTCGATTGCGCCGCCGGACTGCCTTCCGCCCGCGTAGACGAGGTCCCCGATCGATCGGGGCTGCAGCGCCGATTCCCCGGTCACAAAGCTGTAATCGATCGATGCCTCTCCCTTCAGCACCCAGGCGTCCGCAGGAATGATTTCTCCGCTTCGCACAAGCACCTTGTCGCCGACGCCGAGATGTTCCAGCGGCACGGTCGTTTCGCATCCGTTCCTGAGTATCGTGACGGCAATCGGAAAATAGGAACGGTAATTCCGTTCGAAATTCAGCCGGTCGTACGTCTTATTCTGGAAAAGTTTGCCTAACAGGAGGAAGAACACCAGGCCCGAAAGCGAATCGAGAAAGCCGGGCCCCGCCTGCGTTGCGATGTCGAAGACGCTTCTGAGAAAGACGACGGCGATGCCGAGGGCAATCGGGACATCGAGCGTCAGCGCACGCCTGCGCAGTCCCTTGTATGCGGAAAGAAAGTAGCCCGATGCACAGTATGCCGTGACGGGCACGGCCAGCGCAATGCTCGCCCAGCTGAAGAGCGTGCGCAGACTGCGCTCGACATCGCCGGTCGAAAGATATTCCGGGAAGCTGAGCAGCATGATGTTGCCGAAGCAGAATCCCGCGATGCCGATGCGGTAGTAGAGTCTCCGCTCTTCGGTGCGCTCCGCGCTCCGCGGCGCATGGTCCTTGTCCGCTTCAAGTTCGGGCGTATAGCCGAGCGACGACAGGAGTTCGACCACGCGGCGGAGCGATGTCTGCGAGGGCACATATTGGATGACGACAGAGCGCCGGAGGAAATCAACGCGCGAATGGATGATGCCGCTATCGAGGCGGTAGAGATGTTCGATGAGCCAGATGCACGAGCTGCAGTGCATCTGAGGAAGCGACAGCGTCACGCTGCAGACGGTGTCGCTTTTGAAGTCGAGCAGTTTTTGCTGGATGGCCTCGTCGTCGAGGAATTCGAAGCGCGGAGCGCGGCCGGGACTGAGTCCCGGCCGTGGCGCCAACGTGTAATACTCACACAGATCGTTCTCACGCAGCAGCGCGTACACCGTTTTGCATCCGCTGCAGCAGAACACCTTTTCCTCACCGCCTTCATCCGAACAGACCGGATGTCCGGACACGCGGTCTCCGCAATGGTCGCAGAGGAGCGCGCCGCCGCATGGGGTGTCCGTTCCAAGGGGCAGTCCTGGCAAGGTGTTCATCCGAAACGATCAGTGAAATGAATGGTGATTGGGAATGTCCGTCACAACAAACACACACGCGTTTCAATAAGTTCCCGCAACCGGGGCGCGGATTGCCTCCGATCGGGAGATCAGATGTTAAACCGGAAATGCACGACATCGCCGTCTTCGACGATGTACTCGCGCCCTTCCACATGAAGCAATCCGGCATCCTTGATCGCCGTTTCCGAGCGAAGCCGAAGCAGATCCTCGCACTTGATGATCTCGGCGCGGATGAATCCTTTTTCGAAATCCGAATGGATCACGCCCGCCGCTTCCGGCGCCGCGGCGCCTTTGCGCACGGTCCATGCATGGACTTCTTTCGGACCGGCGGTGAAAAACGTGATCAGCTGCAGCAGCGACATGCCTTCGCGGATCACCTGGTCGAGGCCCGACTCCTTCAGTCCGAGTCCCTGCAGAAACTCCGCGCGCTCGCCGGCCGGGAGCTCCGCCACTTCGGCTTCGACCGCCGCGCTGATGACGACGACCTTCGCGTTTTCCTTCGCGGCGATTTCTCGGACCTGATCGACGTACGGGTTGGTGCCGGCAACGTCTTTTTCGTGGACGTTGCAGACATACATCACCGGCTTGTTCGTGAGCAGATGCATGTCGCGCAGGAAGAGCCGCTCGTCGTCATGCGTCACCGGCATGTAGCGCGCCAGGCGTCCGGTCGAGAGGTGGTTCTTCAGCGCAATGCCGAAATCCGCTTCCATCCTCGCCTTCTTGTCGTTCGTCTTGGCGCGGCGCTCGGCATCGTGGATTTTCTTTTCGACGGTCTCGAGATCCTTCAGGATCAGTTCGGTTTCAATCACTTCGATGTCGCGCTTCGGATCGATCGACCCGTCCACATGGATCACGTTCGGATCGTCGAAGCAGCGCACCACATGCGCGATCGCGTCCACGTCGCGGATATGCGACAGGAACTGATTGCCGAGGCCTTCCCCCTTGCTTGCTCCCTTGACGAGTCCGGCGATATCGACGAACTCGATCGTCGAGGGAATGATCTTCGGAGGATTATAGAGATTTGCAAGCTCGTCGATCCTCCGGTCGGGAATGGGCACGATGCCGACATTCGGTTCGATCGTGCAGAATGGATAATTCGCCGCTTCGGCGCCTGCCGCCGTGATGGCGTTGAACAATGTTGACTTGCCGACGTTCGGCAATCCGACAATACCGCAATTGAAGCCCATATGCCTTGAGTTAGTGTAGATGAAAGTGGGACGAAGCGGTCAATGATCCACGCGCCAGGCGCGGTTATCGCTGCTTCGCCACACAATATACGAAATGTTTTCGAAAAGTCCGCGCCCCGCTTCTTCAGTCCTCATGAACCATTTTCGGCCCATACGACCGGTTTTATCCATTGCATTTATCTTCCATTCTCTGTATTTTTTGTCTCAACATGTTTTTCTCTCCTATCAGAAAAAGTCATGCATTACCGCCATCGATCACGAGTGCCGTTTCTTTTCATTCTCCTCATTCTCTGCGCACAGGCTTTGATTCCCTCGACGTCCCTTGCATCCGGAGCCGTCCGCGGCTTCGTGACCGATTCGGCGAGCGGCGAGGCGGTCATATACGCCAACGTCTCCATCAAGGGAACCGTGCTCGGCGCCACGACGAATACGAAGGGATATTATTTCATCCCCGCTCTGCCTGCCGGCACGCACACGCTCACGGTTTCCATTCTCGGGTACCGGACGAAGCAGATCTCGTTCACGCTGGCCGACAACGAGACGCGCCAGATTTCCATCCGCCTTGCCCAGTCTACCGTCCAGCTCGATGAGATGACCGTGGTCGGCGAGAAGGAAGTCCGGCTCAACGAAACCAATCTCGGGCTGCAGACCATGACGGCGAAGGAACTGGCCATCATTCCCCAGGGCATCGAAGCGGACATCTTCCGCGCGGTACAGTTCTCGACCGGCGTGAGTTCGACGGGCGATGTGACCGCGCGGTATTATGTGCGCGGCGGCACCAGCGACCAGAACCTCGTGCTGCTCGACGGCGTGACAGTCTACAACCCCTTCCATGCCCTGGGCATCCTCTCAGCGATCGATCCCGAAGTAATCTCGGCCATGGAGTTTCATAAGGGCGGCTTCCCGGCCGAATTCGGCGGCAGACTTTCTTCCGTCATGAACATCGTCACGAAGGACGGCAACAGCAATCAGTATCACGCCACGGGAAACGCGAGCTTCGTCTCGGCAAAGACGTCGTTTGAGGGCCCCATCCCGAACGGATCGTTTCTTGTGACGGGACGGAAGAGCTATTACGGACGGATCTTCAAAAATTTTCTCAACGGCAAGGACTCGCCCTTCGATTTCTGGGATGTGACATACAAGG
>JBLMZA010000036.1:0-37215 GCA_050258555.1 Acidobacteriota bacterium
GCGCAGCCTCAGGCCGCGCCGACACCGGCCGAGGCAGCCGGACGCGTGAAGATCTCGCCCCTGGCCAGAAAGCTCGCCGATGAAAAGATGATCGATCTTTCCCGGTTGAAAGGAAGCGGTCCGGGCGGCCGCATCGTCAAGCGCGACATCGAAGAGTATGCGCCGGCTGCAGAGCCGGCCGCTGCCGAACCGACGGCGCAGGCAAAGGCCGCAAGCCGTCCCTCTCCGGCATTCGTGTCGGGAGAAACGCGCGAGGTGCCGCTGTCGCTCATGCGCAAGACGATCGCCAAGCGTCTGGTCGAGAGCAAGACCACCGCGCCGCATTTCTATCTCACGGTCGATGTGGACATGAAGCCGGCGGCCGACTTCCGCGCCGCGCTCAACGCGCCGGGAGAGGTGAAGATCAGCTTCAACGACATCGTGGTCAAGGCCTGCGCGCTGGCGCTGCGGCAGCACCCGGAGGTGAATGCCTCCTTCACGCCCGAAAAGATCCTCCTGCACGGCGCGATCCATGTGGGCGTGGCCGTGGCCATCGAGGATGGGCTCATCACGCCGGTGATCCGCAATGCGGACATGAAGGGGCTCGGACAGATCTCGGCAGAGACGAAAGAGATGGCCGGGCGCGCCCGTGAAAAGAAGCTGAAGCCGGAAGAATTCACCGGCGGCACATTCACCGTCTCGAATCTCGGCATGTACGGGATCGAAAGTTTTTCGGCGATCATCAATCCGCCCGAAGGCGCGATCCTTGCGGTGGGAGCGATCGCCGATGTGCCGGTGGTCGAAGACGGACGCCTCACAATCGGCAGCCGCATGAAGCTGACGCTCTCGGTCGATCACCGCGTGGTGGACGGCGCGGCCGGCGCGCGCTTCCTGCAGACGCTCAGGAAATACCTCGAGCATCCGACCATGCTCGCGCTCTGACTTTTTTGTGTCAAGATTATTTTGCAAATTAGGACTTGATTTTTATCGGAATAATTGATAAATTTTGAAACTTTTAGAATTGCAGTTTTCCATATTTTCAGAATCAGGAGACGATCGTGGCTTTCGGTGATAAAAGCACATATTTTTTCAAGCAATCCGAACTGGAACAGAAATGGTTCGTGGTTGATGCCAACGGTCAAACGTTAGGCCGCCTTGCAACGGAAGTTGCGCGCATTCTGCGCGGCAAGCACAAACCTTCTTTTACCCCCAACGCCGATGCCGGCGATTTCGTCGTGATCATCAATGCAGAAAAGATCCGCATCACGGGCAAGCGCGCTGAAATGAAAGAGTATTTCCGCTATTCGGGATATCCCGGCGGCCAGACATTCGCGAAGTACAAGGATGTGCTGAAGTCGCATCCCGAGCGCATCCTCGAGCATGCCGTGCGCGGCATGATTCCGCACACGCGCCTTGGCCGGAAGATTTTCTCGAAACTCAAAGTGTACGCAGGCCCCGAGCATCCGCATGCATCGCAGAAGCCCGCGCCGCTTTCATTTAACTAATATTCAACACAGCTTCGCAAAAGGAAGAGAATGCCTCATCAAGCGATTAATGCCGTCGGCCGCCGCAAAACATCGGTTGCCCGCGTCTACTTGAAAAACGGAACCGGTGTCATCACCGTGAACGATCGTCCGTTCGAAACCTATTTCCCGTTGGAAACATTCCGCAACGCCATTTTGAATCCGCTGAACGTGACCGAGACGCTCGGCAAGTACGACGTCCAGGTGAACGTGAACGGCGGAGGCTCCGCCGGCCAGGCCGGCGCCGTGACGCTTGCCATCGCCCGCGCGCTTGTTTCGACGAACGAAGAGTTCCGCTCGCCGCTGCGCCAGCACGGATTGTTGACGCGCGATCCCCGTATGGTGGAACGCAAGAAATACGGACAGAAGAAGGCCCGTAAACGGTTCCAGTTCTCCAAACGTTAATCGTTTCTTTGCTGTGGGCAGCGCGGGCGTTCTACGTCCGCGCTGCGTCGTTATTGCTACCATCAAACATACGGTCCGACCGAAACGGAAGTGTCCGGTTTCCCCGCTCAGGGCGAACAGGGCTCCGCGACGGAATGACGGCCGTAGAAGACATCAACTAACATAAAGACACAAGGAGCACTATGCCTCGCGTAGAACTTGCCGATCTGCTTTCGTCCGGTGCACACTTCGGACATCTTACCCGCCGCTGGAACCCCAAGATGAAGCCCTATATCTTCATGGAGCGGAACGGGATCCACATCATCGACCTTAAGAAAACACAGGACCTGCTTGACGAGGCCTGCAACGCCATCGCCAACCTGGCGGCCGAAGGAAAGAAAGTGCTGTTTGTCGGCACGAAGAAACAGGCCAAGGAAGTCGTCCGCGCCGAAGCCGAACGCGCCGGACAGTTCTATATCTGCGAACGCTGGCTCGGCGGCGCGCTCACGAACTTCACGACGATCCGCAAGAGCGTGAAGCGCCTGACGAACATCCAGAAGATGGAAACCGACGGCACGTTCGACAAGATCACGAAGAAGGAAGGCCTCTTCCTCACGCGCGAAAAGGACAAGCTGAATTCCGTGCTCTCCGGCGTCGTCGAGATGACGCGCCTGCCCGGCGCCCTCTTCGTCGTCGACGTGAAGAAGGAAGCGATTGCGGTGAAGGAAGCCAAAAAGCTCGGCATCCCGGTCTTTGCGATCGTCGATACGAACTGCGATCCCGATGACATCGACTACGTCATTCCGGCAAACGACGACGCCCTGAAATCGATCCAGATGATCACCAAGGCGGTTGCCGATGCCTTGAGCGAAGGACGCGAGCGCGCCAATGCGGCGGCCGTGATCGACGAGAAAGAAAAAGTCGAAGAGAAGAAGTAAGCGAGCAGTCTCCCTCTCCCATACATATTGAAACATACGAGTGTACGTCTATGGCTATCACAAGTGAAATTGTCAAGAAGCTGCGCGATAAGACCGGCGCAGGAATGATGGATTGCAAGAAGGCCCTCGAAGCCACCAACGGCGACATGGATGCGGCCGTCGATTATCTGCGCAAGAAGGGCGCCGCCACCGCCGAGAAGCGCGCCGACCGCGTCGCCAACCAGGGCATGGTCGTCGCCAAGCTGTCGGATGACCGCAAGAAGGGCGCGATGGTCGAAGTCAACTGCGAAACCGACTTCGTGGCGCGCGGCGAGGATTTCTCGAACTTCGCATCGAAGATCGCCGAGATCGTCTACGCCAGCGCACCGGCATCGCTCGAGGCGCTGAACGAGCTTCCGTACGAGGACGGCAAGAAGGTCTCCGAAATGCTCTCCGAACTCACCGGCAAGATCGGCGAGAAGCTGCAGATCAAACAGTTCGACGTGCTGAATGCGGGCGCGGGCTTCCTGGAAGCCTACATCCACATGGGCGCGAAGATCGGCGTGCTCATCGAGTTGAACGCCGAGAATACGACGGACAACGTCCGCCTTGCGCGCGATATCGCGATGCAGGTGGCCGCCATGAGCCCGATCGTCGTCTCGCGCGAGCAGGTCTCGAAAGAGACGATCGAGAAGGAACTCGAGATCTACCGCACGCAGGCCAAGAATGAAGGCAAGCCCGATCAGATCGCCGATAAGATCGCGACCGGCCGCCTCGAGAAATTCTACCAGGAATTCGTGCTGCTCGAGCAGAGCTTCATCAAGGACGCCGGCAAGTCGATTAAAGACCTGCTCGCCCCGAACGTGTCGATACAGCAGTTCAAGCGGTATCAGCTCGGCGCATAATCCTTCTTTTCTTTCAGAAAGGTCTCACGCAAATGAGACCTTTCTTTTTGTCCTTTAAGTCCTTTAACACGGAAAATTACACGTATGGCAGTACCAAAATATAAACGCATCCTGCTGAAGCTGTCGGGCGAAGCGCTCATGGGCGACCAGGAGTTCGGCATCGACTCGAAAGTGCTCAGCCAGTATGCGGAAGAGATCAAAACCGTCCAGTCGCTCGGCGTCCAGGTCGGCATCGTCATCGGCGGAGGCAACATCTACCGCGGAGTCGAAAAGTCATCCGACGGCATCGACAAAGTCACGGGCGACCACATGGGCATGCTCGCCACCGTCATCAACGCCCTGGCGCTGCAGAACGCGCTCGAGCATCACGGCGTCTACACGCGCTGCCAGACGGCCATCAACATGGAGCGCATCGCCGAGCCGTACATCCGGCGCCGCGCGATCCGCCATCTGGAGAAGGGACGCATCGTGATCTTCGCGGCCGGCACCGGCAATCCCTACTTCACCACCGACACGGCCGCCGTGCTCCGCGGCATCGAGATCGAAGCCGACATCATCGTGAAGGGCACGCGCGTCGACGGCATCTATGATTCGGACCCCGAGAAGAATCCCGATGCGGTGCGCTTCCCGCTCATCTCCTTCGACGATGTGTTCCGCAAGGGACTCAAGATCATGGACATGACGGCCATCACGCTCTGCAAAGAGAACGCGCTTCCGATTGCGGTCTTCAACATGAATGTGCCGCAGAACCTGAAGCGCCTCGTGCTCGGGGAAGAGATCGGCACGACAGTCAATAGTTCAGCTCCAACAGTCAACTAATCCGGGAGGAGTGCACGTATGCTCAAGGATATTTTAAAAGAAACCGAAACCCGCATGACGAAGGCCGTCGAAAGCGTCCGTTCGGAATTGATTAAAATTCGCACGGGAAAAGCGACGACCGCGCTGCTCGATACCGTCAAAGTGGATGCCTACGGCTCGATCATGCCGATCAACCAGGTCGGAACCGTCAGCGTCGCCGACATCCATCTCATCACGGTCACGCCGTGGGACAAGAGCCTCCTCCATGCGATCGAAAAAGCCATCATCGCCGCCAATCTCGGGTTCAATCCGTCGACCGACGGCCAGCTCGTGCGCGTTCCCATTCCGCCCCTGAACGAAGAGCGCCGCAAGGAGCTTGTGAAGCTGACGAAGAAGTTCGGCGAGGAAGGCAAAGTCGCCGTGCGCAACATCCGACGCGACGAGATGGAGCACCTGAAGAAGGCCGAAAAGGAAGAGCATTTTTCGGAAGACGACCGCAAGCGCGGCGAAGCCGATGTCCAGAAATACACGGACAAGGCGATCAAGGACATCGACGGCCTTTTGGCCGCGAAGGAAAAAGAAATTATGGAAGTATAGTTGGTTTCTTTGTGCGGTTTTTTCTATTTTTCAGCCTCATCCGGCGTGTGTGCGGATGAGGCTTTTTTATTGCCGGTTCCGTGCAACATTCGGGGCCGGACCGCGTAAAATATTGCAGAGGAACATCATACATCTATTCTTCCGAGAAAGGCAGGACATCCATGGAACCCCGACGACTCTACCGTTCACAAACCAATAAAATCATCGCCGGCGTGTGCGGGGGATATGCCGAATATTTCGATGTCGATCCGGTGATCATGCGTCTCTTGTTCGTGCTCCTGGCGTTTTTCGGAGGATCGGGGTTCCTGATCTACATTGCATCGATGATCCTCATTCCGAAGCGGCCGCTCGATCTGTCGGGAGCGGAGGGGGCGGCCGGTCCCGCTCCCGCGGCTGATGCGCGCGTCAACATCCGGTTCATTCTCGGAGCCGTATTGATCGCCTTCGGCGTGCTGTTTCTGCTCTCGAACCTCGGCCTTTTCGCATTCATGCACGCATGGGATATGTCATGGGAATTCGTCTTTCCCATTCTCCTGATCCTGCTCGGCATGGCGATCATCTATTACCGGCAAAACGAGCCGGTGCCGGAACCGACGATCATCGACACGACCGCCGCCGGCGGCGCGGAAGTCCCGCCGGCATCGGAGCCCGCTCAGCCCTTTTCGCGTGCGCCGCGCCAGTTGCGCCGTTCGATACGCGACAGAAAGATCTTCGGCGTCTGCGGCGGACTGGCGGAATATTTTTCAATCGATGCGAATCTGACGCGCATTCTCTACGTCATTCTGTGCCTGGCAACAGGCGGCGCGGGCATCCTGCTGTATTTCATCCTTGCTCTGTTGGTGCCCGATGAACGCTATGTGAAGACGCAGCCGTAACAAACCATTCCACGCATACGCACTGCATAAAAAAGGATTTCTCCGGAGGAGGTTTTTTTATGAGCCGTGAACAACGAAACCGTGTTTCCCTGATCGGCGCCATTCTTGTCCTGATCGGCGTCGCGCTCCTGCTTCGCCAGATGCACATACTCGAGATCAGCGCGAAAAAACTCTTATGGATCGCGCTGGCGCTCTATGGCGCCGCAACGGTGACGCGCTCGTTCCTGTACGACGTGCGGCAGAAGATCTTCTGGGGCTCGCTGTGCTTCTTTACGGGCATCCTCTTCACGCTGAAGGAATACGGATTCGTCTACGGCTCGGCGCCGATGTTTCTGCCTGCCGTGCTGGTGATCTTCGGCTTCTCGTTCCTGACGCTCTTCCTCTTCAATGTGCGCGACTGGCATCTTCTGATTCCATCGCTGCTGTTTCTCGGTCTGGGCGGCGCGCTCATGCTCACCGAACTGCGCATGCTCTATGCCGAGCAGGTCTGGCGCGTCGTGCGGGATTATTGGCCGGTGGCGCTCATCCTCATGGGCGGAGCGATGCTTCTGCGCCGGCGCACCGCTGCGTGAGAAGGGCTAGTCTGCAGTGTGATTGATTTCTTCGACGGCTGCGCGGATGAACAGGGGATCGTTCGCGATGAGCCCGTCCACCTCCAACTTCAGCATGCGGCGCACATCGCGCTGCGTGCTGATGCCGTACACGAACACCCGGTATCCCGCCTTGTGCGCATCGCTCACCACATCGTGATTGATCTGGTATTTGCTGCAGACGAATGCCTGCGCATGCGCATGCGCGATGAGCTGTGAAGGGGAGCGGCGGAAATTCTTCAGGGGATTGAAGAGGATGCCCGTGGCGACAGGCGCGCCGCTCTGATTGATGGCCTTGATGACCTTGTGGTTGAATGAGGTGAACAGCACGCGGTGCATGCATCGGGCCTTAGCAACCTCCTCGAGCAGCGAGGAGGCCGCCTGATGGACGTCGGTCTTCACGTCGGTCTTGATCTCGACGTTGAAGAGCATGCCCCGGGCTGCCAGACGAAGCGCCTCGGAAAGCCGCAGTATCCTCTCGTGCGCATAGCCGCTTCCGAACCATGAGCCGTTGTCGATCCGCCGCAATTCCGCCGCCGTATACGACCGGACCTCGCCCCGCATCATCGTCGTGCGCCTGATCTTCTTGTCGTGGATCACCATGAAATGGTGGTCGGACGACTCGCGCACATCGAGCTCGATCATGTCGGCCCCGGCATCGAGCGCCTTGCGGAAGGCGGCCATCGTGTTCTCCGGCGCCGCATCCGAAAATCCGCGATGGGCAATGATCAGCGGCTTCGGAAGATGCTCGTCCCACAGTGTGGATGTTTGCGTCGAAGGCGTCGGCATCCGCGTCTTTCAGTGTGTGTGAATGGCCTCGAGGATCCGCCGGTGCACTTCTTCGACCGTGCCGATCCCGTTGATGTGCCTCAGGAGTCCCTCATCCTCGTAAAAATGCTTCACAGGCGCCGTGTTCGTGTCGTAGACCACGAGCCGGTTCATGATCGAGCGCGGCTCGTCGTCGGCCCGATTCTCGATGATGGCGCGCTGCGTCAGGCGGTCCACGATGAGCTCGTGCGGAATCTCGATGAAGAGCACGGCCTCGATCGCCAGCGACCGGTCCTTGAACATCTTCCTCAGCGCCAGCGCCTGTTCGACCGTGCGCGGAAAGCCGTCGAGGATCATTCCATTTTTGCATCCGTCGGAATCGATGATGTGTTCAACGATGCCGATCATGATGTCGTCCGGCATCAAATTGCCGCGCTCGATGTAATCCTTGGCCGTCTTTCCCAGAGGCGTTCCCTCTTCGATCTCCCTGCGGAGCATTTCGCCTGTCGAGATGTGTGGAATGGAAAGCTTTTCAGAGAGGATTTTTGCCTGGGTTCCTTTGCCCGCGCCCGGAGGTCCAAAGAGTAAAAGATGCATGAGACGATGAATGGAATAGTGAATAGTAAATGACAGTGAGCTTACGTCCTTGATTTTGATTTCGAGCGCTGCGTCTTCACCGCCAGCTGACCGCAGGCGGCATCGATATCGACGCCGGCGCTGTTGCGCACGAAGACCGGAATGCCCGCTTCGCGCAGTTTCAGGGCGAACGCGTCGATCTCGCGGCGCGATGCTCCCTTGAGCGTGGCCGAGATGCCCTCGGGATCGGTGAAGGCGATCGAATGGAACGGGATCAGATTGATCCGGCAGTCGATGCGCCGCGCGGCCTTCGTGAGCAGCGCGATATCGGCAGGCGTGTCGTTCACGCCTTCGAAGACGATGTATTCGAGCATCACGCTCTTCTTCGTCTTCTTCGTGTAATATTCGAGCGCCTCCAGCAGCTGGGCGACGGGAAACTTCTTCGTGACCGGCATGAGCTCGCGCCTGACTTCATCGCGCAGCGAATGCAGCGAGAGCGCCAGCTTCACCTTCCTGTCCTCGTCGGCCATGCGCCGGATCATCGTCGCGTAGCCGGCCGTGGAGATCGTGATGCGCCGGGGACTGAATGCCATGCCGGTGTGCGATGTGAGCACCTCGACGGCCTTCATCACGTTGTCATAGTTGAGCATCGGTTCGCCCATGCCCATGAAGACGATGTTCGTCACGGGCTTCGGGCTTGCATCCTGCACGGCCATCACCTGTCCCACGATCTCGGAGGCGGTGAGATTCCTCAGGTATCCCATGGTCGCCGTCGCGCAGAAGCGGCAGTCGAGCGGACAGCCGATCTGCGTCGAAATGCAGAGCGTCTGGCGCGTTTCGGCATCGATCGCTTCCTCTCTCGGGGGGATCGACACCGATTCGACCTTCAAGCCGTCTTCAAGCGTGAAAAGGAACTTCCGCGTTCCGTCCAGGTGCGATTCCTGCTCGGCGGCGATGGCCGGAAGAGCGATCTCGGCCGACTCGGCCAGTGCGTCCCTGAATGCCTGCGGCAGGTTCGTCATCTCTTCGAACGAGTGCACGCGGAATTTGTTGAGCCATGCAAACATCTGCGCGGCGCGGTATTTCGGTTCGCCAAGCCCTGTCACGAATGCTTCCAGCTCCTGAACCGTCAATCCGATAAGATTCATCTTTTTCATCATAGCGTAATCATTATTATACCCAAAAAACCACAGTGAATCAACCCTCGTTGCAATTCGGCCCGAAAATTCATACTATAATATATTATGGCGAAACGAAAAGAACATGAGACGCCCCGGGGGGACGATGCGGTGAAGACGGCCGAAAAGGCGGCGGGCAGGCCCCGGGTGAAAAAAAACGCATCCGGATCTGGGAACGGCGGCGTGCACAAGGGCCCCCTGATTGTGCGCGGCGCGCGCGTCCATAATCTGAAAAACATCTCGCTTGAGATTCCCCGCAACGCCCTTGCCGTGATCACCGGCGTATCGGGTTCGGGAAAGTCCAGCCTCGCCTTCGATACGATCTATGCCGAAGGGCAGCGCCGGTATGTGGAATCGCTCTCGGCCTATGCGCGCCAGTTCCTCGAGCGCATGGACAAGCCCGACGTCGACGTGATCCAGGGCATGGCGCCCGCCATCGCCATCGAGCAGAAGACCAATACGCGCAATCCGCGCTCGACGGTGGCCACGACCACGGAAATCTACGATTATCTGCGCCTGCTTTTTGCGCGTGTGGGACGGACCTACTGCCGCGTCTGCGGCCGGCTCATCACGCGCGACACGGTCGCCACGGCGGTCGACCGCGTGCGCCAGGAAGCGGAAGGCTCGAAGATGTACATCGTCTTCCCGCTCCACCGGCACAAGGGCCACTCAAGCGATGAGGAATGCGAAGCCTTGAAGAAGCGCGGCTTCTTCCGGATCGTGATCGACGGCGAGATCGTCGACTTGAACGAGCCGGGAGCGGTGCAGCGCGTCGACCGGCTCGGCGAGACGCTGCCCATACTGGTGGACCGCTATGTGCTCCGGCGCGATGAGCGCGCGAGCCTCAACCGTCTTGCCGATTCGGTGCAGACGGCGTTCGTCGAAAGCGACGGCTATGCGGATGTCTATGTGCTCGAGACGAAGGAAACGCTCCGCTTCAACCAGCACTTCGAATGCCCGGTCGACCATATCCGGTACGAGGAGCCGGAGCCGCATCTGTTCTCCTTCAACAGTCCGATCGGCGCCTGTCCGAAGTGTCAGGGATTCGGGCGCGCGGTC
The DNA here is from genome assembly GCA_050258555.1 of Acidobacteriota bacterium. GTDB lineage: Bacteria > Bacteroidota > Ignavibacteria > UBA10030 > UBA8401 > CAISDA01. The sequence continues at coordinate 10,150 of JBLMZA010000036.1, forward strand.
GGTCTCGACATGGAGGCGATCGTGCCCGATCCGGGCAAGACGCTGCGCGAAGGCGCCATACAGGTCTGGACCACGCCGAAGTTTTCGGAACATTACCGCGACATGCTCCGCATCGCCTACGATGCGGGCCTGCCGGTGAACGTGCCGTTTTACGATCTCACGCCGGAGCAGCTCAACATCGTGATGAACGGATACGGCCGCACGTTCGAGGGCATCAACGGCTTCTTCCGCATGGTCGAGAAGAAGACATACAAGATCCAGTACCGCGTGCTTCTGAGCAAATACCGCGGCTATACGCAGTGCGACATGTGCGGCGGCTCCAGGCTGCGCGCCGATGCGCTGAACGTGAAAGTCGGAGGAAGGCATATCGGCGAAGTGGTGAAGATGACGATCGATCGCGCCGAAGAATTCTTCCGCACGCTCGAACTCTCGGAATACGAACTGAATGTCGGGCGGCGCATCCTTGAAGAGATACAGAAGCGCCTGCGCTACCTTGTCGATGTCGGCCTGGGGTATCTGACGCTCGACCGGCTCTCCAATACGCTTTCAGGCGGAGAATCGCAGCGCATCAACCTTGCGACATCGATCGGATCGTCGCTTGTGGGATCGATCTACGTGCTGGATGAGCCCTCGATCGGTCTGCATCCGCTGGACAACGACCGGCTGATCCGCATCCTTCACCGACTGCGCGATATCGGCAATATGGTGCTCGTGGTCGAGCACGATGCCGACATGATGCGCGCCGCCGATCTCATCATCGACATGGGGCCGCATGCCGGCGAGCACGGCGGGGAAGTCATCTTCATGGGCTCGTACGATGAAGCGCTGAAGGACGAAAAGTCGCTCACTGGGCAGTATCTGCGCGGCACAAAAAAGATCCCAGTGCCGAAGACGCGCCGCAAGCCGGGCGGGGAATCGCTGCACATCTTCAACGCCTATCTCCATAACCTGCGCAATCTCGACGTCGAAATTCCGCTCGGCATGTTCGTCTGCGTCACGGGCGTGTCGGGATCGGGCAAGAGCACGCTCGTGCACGAGATCATCGCCGAAGGCACGCGCCGCAGGCTTTCAGGCTACCAGGGAAGACTCAACGGCATGCACGCGCTGGAAGGCTTCGAAACGCTCTCGGCGATCGAACTCGTGGACCAGTCGCCCATCGGCCGCTCGCCGCGCTCGAATCCGATCACATACATCAAGGCCTTCGACCATATCCGCGAGCTGCTGGCATCGACGCCGGCATCGCAGGTGCGCGGCTATAAGGCGGGATTCTTTTCGTTCAATGTGCCGGGAGGACGGTGCGAGACGTGCGAAGGCGACGGCGTGCAGAAGATCGAGATGCAGTTCATGACCGATCTCTATCTGCCGTGCGAAAGCTGCGGCGGCAAGCGCTACAAAAAGGAAGCGCTCGAGATCCGCTATTTCGGAAAGAACGTGGACGACATTCTCTGCATGACGGTGACCGAAGCGATCGCCTTCTTCGAGAAGACGGCCGGCGGCAGGCGCGTCGCCCAGAAGCTGCGCGTGCTCGATGAAGTCGGCCTGGGCTACATGCGCCTGGGACAGGCGGCCACCACACTCTCGGGCGGCGAAGCCCAGCGCGTGAAGCTGGCGGCGCACTTGACCGACAAGCGCGACGGCCATACGCTCTTCGTCTTCGATGAGCCGACGACCGGACTCCATTTCGATGACATCGCAAAGCTGCTCTTAAGCTTCAACGCGCTTTTGGAAGCGGGCAACTCGCTCCTCATCATCGAACATAATCTCGATGTGATCAAGTGCGCCGATTACATCATCGATATGGGACCGGGCGGCGGGGAAAACGGAGGAACCGTCGTGGCCACGGGCTCGCCCGAAGAGCTCGCGAAAAATCCCGCGTCGCACACCGGACGCTACCTGCGTGACTATCTATAGGTTCATCTGGGGCGAAGTCGGAAATGATCCACGCGCAAGCGTGGATGCGGGTTGCTTCGCCCCTTGCTGCTTTATGCTTTCCTATAAATCCAATCTCATTGTCTGCACGCGGTCGCGGTAGAAGCCGAGCGAGCGCAGCGCCGGCTCCATCGGGCTCGAACTTGGACGCTGGTCGTTGCAGTACTCGATGGTGATGGCCGTGCGCTCCAGGTGATGCATCGAGCGCACGTACGAAATGAAATTCGTGAGCGCCTCGCGCAGTTCTCCTTCCGAAATATCGGGCGCCGTCGAAATCCTGCTTCCGAACCCTTCGAACCAGGCAAGAGGGGCGCCGTTATGCAGCGCGCAGAAGTTCTGCGGCAGCCGTGAAATCCTCACCGGCACCGGCTGCAGATCGATCCCCTGGCCGTAGGGAAGCGCCGGATCGCAGGCATTGATCACGAGTCCGGGAAGCGTCGGCGGCGTCTCGCGCAGCCGCTCGAGCAGCGTGCCGGCCTCAGGAAGCGCAAACTGCATTCCCGAAAGCCCCTCCACGAAATATCCGCGACGTATCTCTCCTCTCAATTCCATGCGCTGCAGTTCGAAGGCGATCGTGCTCCAGGGCAGCAGATCCTGTTCGCGCCTGGCGACTTCGCGCGCCACGATGCCGTAGCGCATGAGCAGCTGTTCGGCCTGCCGTCTGGCTTTTTCCGCAAGCGTGAGCGCCGGACCCAGAATGCCCGGCTGATGGATCACCGACCACCGGCCGTTCCATCCGGGCGTGTTGCGCAGCGCTTCGCGCACGCTCCGGGCCGCCGCGAAGCGCAGCGGATTTCTGGAGGGGGCGATAAGCGCGATCTTTTCATCGGGGAAGAGCGGGTCATCCTGCGTCCGGAATTTTTTGATCTTCAAAAGTTCGTCGGCCGAATCGTTCGTCACCAGTCCCGCCCAGAAGAGTTCCGAGAGCGCCTTGTTGATCGCCGAGAGCTGGAAGACAGTCTGTGCGCGCAGGTCGGAAAGAAAGAGCGCGCCGCGCTCCGAAAGCACCGAGTAGATGTCGCGCGCCGTCTGCGAGAGGCCGTCAAGCGCGGCATCGGCCGCATCGTCGCAGAAGCAGGCGCCTTCGCCGCGCCAGAACCAGAGAATCTTTCCCGTTTCATTGCCGCGTCCGATGAGCTCGCCCGACTGCGCCAAACGGCGCAGCGCCTGGGAGTCGTAGGGACTCATGCGCCGGGCGAAGACCTCGGGCTCCCAGACTTCCTGCGGAAGGGCCAGTCCGATCATCTGATCGATCACATCATGGAACCCTTCTTGGCCCCGAACAGTGGTGGAAGGATGGCGGTGCTGCCAGTGCGCCAGGAAATCGGCGAACTGCGGCAGGCTGGCCGGCCTGATCTCGCGCCGTTTCAGGGCAAGCGATGCGTGGTGAATGCGCTCGAGATTTGAGCGCGAGGCGAGTTCGTTTTTATCGGCCGAAGTGAAATGTCCGCAGACGACGTCTTCCTGCGCGCACAAGAGCGCATAAAACTGCCCGTACTGGCTGCCGGCGATGGCGTAGCGCTCTCTGAAGAACTGCTCGTCCACGATGCCACGCGTCCTGAGCGAGCGCACGGCGACAAGCACGCGCGCTTCGACCGGATCGATCATCGGGCGCGTGTCGGCGTCCGCTTCACTCCGGTCATCGGCCGATGGTGAAAAGGCCGCCGCATAGATCGGCTCCTCCTCCGATGCGATGAAGAATGCGCGGCCGCCGATGGTGACGCGCGAAATCGATCCCTGTGCAATGAGTTCGTCGATGAACGCCCGATCGTCGGTCCGCGCCTCGAGCTCGTCCAATGTCAGTTCGCCCAGGCGCAGCACGATATCGAAGAGTTCGGATGCCGAGCGCGCCCGGCGCGTCTGCGCCGTGAACTGCAGCTGCTCTTCGATCTTTGCGCGCGCTTCTTCCGTGATGACCGATGAGACCGATTCGAGATCGACGACTTCGCGGAGAAGATCGGTGTTGACCGGCACGGCCTTCTGCGCCGGACGCGGCCGGTCGCCTTCATACATGTAGACGGCGATGAACTCGAAGAGCACGCTTTGGGCAAACGGCGATGCCGTCTCGCGCTGCACGGTGTGCACGGTGATGGCGCCTGTTGCGATGGCATCGATGACTTCTTTGAAATGCTCGAGATCGAGCACGTCGTTGAGACAGTCGCGGAACGTCTCGATCACGATCGGAAAATCGTTCGAGCGCCGGACGATCTGCAAAAGATCGCCCGCTCTCAGCCGCTGGACCCAGAGCGGCATGCGCTTGCCCGGCAGCGCCTTGGGGAGAAGCAGCGATCGTTCGGCATTCTGCCGGAAGACCGACGCGAAGAGCGGGGTGGAGGGCAGCTCGTCGATCACCCATGCCTGCGCATCGAGGCTCGTCAGCGGACCGAACAGATCGAGCGGAAGGCGCTCCAGATCGGCCGTGCGGAAGAGAATGCCGTCGTCGTTATAGAGCATCTGGACATCGATGCCGGTTTTTTCCTGCAGCGTTTTTTTGAGCACGATCCCGAGCAGCGCGTTGATGCTCCGGCCGAAGCAGGCGTGCACGACGATGCGGGGATCTCCGATCTCGTCGCGGAATCCCTCGACAAGAATCGTCCGGTGCGAGGGGATCGTGCCGGTGGCGCGCTTCTGGTGCCCGATATAATCGATGATGTTCCAGGCGGCATTGTGATCGAGCGAATACCGCTCCTGCAGTTCCTGCTGGAATGCCTCGTCGACCGCCGTCTCTTCGAAGATCGTTCCTTCCCACCCGATGGAAAGGCCGCCGGTGGATTCATCGGATTCGTCCCGATGCTCTGTCCTGATGTGCCCGGCGACATACTCCCTGAACTCGCCGACCTTCCTGCTCAGTTCATAGGTCCTGCCCATGCCCTCGCCCTTCCAGAAGGGCATGCGCGCGGGCTGCCCCGGCGCCGGTTCGACGAGCACGCGGTTGGCGTCGATCTCCACCATCTTCCAGACATTCGAGCCGAGAATGAACGTGTCGCCGGTTCTGCTCTCGTAGATGAACTCCTCATCCACCTCGCCGATCTTCGTCTTTTTGTCGGTCAGATAGACGCCGTAGTAGCCGCGGTCGGGAATCGTGCCGGCGCCCATGATGGCCTGATGCGCCGTGCCCGGAAGCGCGCTCAGAATGTTGCGCTTCTTGTCGAAGACGATGCGCGATCTGAGATTCCGGAACGACTGGCTTGTGTAGCGGCCCGAGAGCATGTCGACGACGTGGAAGAACATCTCGCGCGTGAGCGTGTGATAGCACGAGGAGCGCCGCACGAGGCCGTAGAGCCGGTCGGCATCCCATTCCTCGATGCTCACCGAGGCCGTGATCTGCTGTGCGAGCACATCGAGGCAGTTCATCGGGATGCGTGTCGATTCGATCGTGTAGTCGAGCATTTCGCGGGCGATCACGGCGCATTCGACCAGATCCTCGCGGTGCGTGGGAAAGAGCCGTCCCTTGCTCGTGGCATGCACGATGTGCCCCGATCGGCCGACGCGCTGTATGCCGCGCGCGATCGATTTGGGCGACTGGATCTGTATGACGAGATCGACCGTGCCGATATCGATGCCGAGCTCGAGCGAGCTTGTCGCCACCAGAGCGCGGAGACGCCCGCGCTTCAGATCGTGCTCCATCTGCTCGCGTGTCTGCCGGGACATGCTGCTGTGATAGGCCTGTATGGTGAGTTCATCGCGGGGAGGTCGCTCTTCCTCCTCGCGCTCGTCGTCATCGGATCCGGTTTCGGCCGCTGCGGCCAGCTGCCTGCGGACGCCTTCCTTGTCGGCGTAGCGCGGCACGGCATTCAGATTGATCATGTGCTCGGCGCCTGCCAGGATCTCGTTGAGCTTGGCGGCGATACGCTCGGCCAATCGCCGGTTGTTGACGAAGATGAGCGTCGTTTTATGCATGCCGATGGCCTTGATCAATTCCGGATAGATCAGAGGCCAGACGCTGTCCTGGGGCAGATCGGAAAAATCATAGGCGGCGCATTTGACGCGGATATCGAGTTCCTTGCGCCTGCCGGCATCGACGATCGCCACCTCGCGCGGCGTGAGTGTGCCATCGGGGGAGATTGCGTTTCCGGCCAGAAACTGCGCAATGGGCTCCAGGGGCTTCTGCGTGGCGGAAAGTCCGATGCGCACGAACGAGGCGGCGGCCGTTTCCTCCAGGCGTTCGAGCGAGAGCGAAAGATGCACGCCGCGCTTGGTGGGGGCCAGCGAATGGATTTCGTCCACAATCACGTAGCGCACGCTCGTAAAGAGGTTCTTCGCGTGTTTCGACGTGAGCATCAGATAGAGCGATTCCGGCGTCGTGATGAGAATATCGGGCGGATGCGTGACGATCGAGCGGCGCTGGGCCTGCGTCGTATCCCCGGTGCGGACGGCGGCGCGGATGCGGGGTATTTTCACCCCGGCCCACTGGGCTTCGGCGTGGATCCCGTTGAGCGGCTCTTCGAGATTCCGGTGTATGTCGTTATTGAGCGCCTTGAGCGGCGAGATATAGAGGATTTCGACGCCGGAAGGCCGCTTCTCCGGCGACTGGATGCGTTCCTCGATCAGGTGGTTGATGCACCATAAAAAAGCGGCAATCGTCTTGCCGGTGCCCGTCGGAGCGACAATGAGGGTGCTTTTCCCTCGGGAGATCGGCTCCCAGCCCAGCACCTGCGGCGCGGTCGGTTCGCCGAATGTGCGCACGAACCAGGACCGCACGATGGGATGAAACAAAGTCAGAATCGGATCGTTCATAGAAAGAAAAATAGTGAAAGCGCCGTGCAAGGGCAAGTTGCAATTGCACCAATTGTTTCTTATCCTTATTGTTGCGTGAGAAGATGTTGATTGTACGGTCCATGCTGTGAATTTAATCCTGCCGACATGAAATTTTCATTCGATCGTTATCCGCGGCTGGCAAGAATCGTGACATTCTCGCTGGCTGCGCTTTGTCTCTATCTTGGAGCCGTTGTGTTTTACCGGGTCGCCAGCGTCCCGACGGACGAAAACGTGTTCATGACGCCTCCGTCCACCGCCTTTGTTGCACGAGAGATCCCGGCGCGCTTCATCGAAGAGGCGGCGCTGCGCTTCTTCGAGCCCGGCGCCGCCGTCCAGACCCCGGCGCTGCTGACGGGCGACGTCTTCATCGAAGTGAACAAGCGCCGCATCAAGACCGTCACTGATATCCAGGAGGCGCTCGTCAGTGCGAAGGAGGCGGACAGTCTTGATGTCTTCATTCTGCGCGGCGCGACAAACCGGCATTTCTACTACCGCGTGAAGCGCACCGATCTGGACGATCCCTCGTCGCTCAGGGAATACCGCAATGTGGTCCTGGTCACATCGGTGCCCGCAGGGGGCGCCTCGGATAAGGCGGGCATGAAGACGGGCGATGTCATCTATCGGATCAATGAGCAGACCTTCAAAGACGCCCAGTCGGCCGACAGAATCCTGCGCCAGGGACAGATCGACAAGTCGCTGCGCTACGACATTTATCGCGGAGGCCAGACCCTGACGCTGCAGGTGACGCTGGCCCGGTTCGGCATTGCGATCGTGACGGTGTTGTTCTTTGTCACGGGATTGTTCTATATCGGCACGGGACTGTTTCTCGGCCTCCGGCGTCCGCAGCTTCGGGCCGCGCGGATTCTTTCGTGGGCGTTCATCGCCGCCGGAAGCCTGCTCTCGGTCATTGCACTCGGCCGCGGCGCCGACGAGGGAGTCTACCTTGTCATACGCATCTCGATGCTGCTGTGGGGATTCTACGGAGCGACGACGTTTTTTGCGCTGAGTTTCTTTTATTTCCCGAAGGAGAAAGCGCCGCTGCTGGCCAATCCCATCCATCACCGCATCATCATGGCCATGGGCATCATACTGCCGGTGATCACGGGCGTGACCCGGTCGGAATACTCGCTCTTATTGGCCTTCCTGCCGCTGCTCTATATTATCGGTCTGCGCCTCGCATACCGGAAGAAGCTGGCGCGCGAACACTGGACCATGATGCGCGGCGTCAAATGGAGCGTGGTCTTTATCGTTGTGATCAACATTGTGACCGGCGTCTTCAGTCCGGCATTCGGACAGTTCGCGATCAATATGAACGGCATCAATATTCTCACGCTGCTGCTGGTGCCGGTGGCCTATCTCTTCACGATCGGCCGCTACCAGCTGCTTGAGATGAAGCTGCGCATACGGCGGAACCTGCAGTACTCGACGCTCTCGGTCATCTGGAATACGGCGCTCACGGCGCTGCTCGTTGTTATTTTCTTTTCGCTTCCCGATGTGGCGCTTCCGCTGCAGAATGTCGAATTCACCGGCGCATCGATCCTCATCACCGATACGCCGGTGGCCAAGGATGAGCTCACGCGGAATGAAAAAATCGGATCGATGCTGCTCGGCCTCGGCGCCGTCTTCGCCTATGTGCTCATCCGGCGAAGGGGACAGCGCTACATCGACGAGAAATATTACCAGACGCAGTTCGATTACCGGCGCGCGCTGAGCGAACTCTCCGAGGCGCTCGCCGCCAAGCTCGGCATGAACGACCTTGCCCACGGACTCGTCTCGACGCTGGCCGATCTGATGAACGTGAAGGATGCTTCGGTGATCTTCTTCCGCAACGGCGGCGAATGCTGCTGCATCGAATCGGTCGGCATCGCGACGCCCGTCGTCACGGACGTGTGCCTTGTGCACCAGAAGGAACTTAAAAGCGTGCTCGGCGGCGCAAGCGGCGCATCGCGCGTCGACTACCTGACGGGACCGCTGCGCCGCGAGCTGACAGAACTCGGCGTGCGCATCGTCGTGCCCATCTGCTCGAAGCAGGATGTGATCGGGGCGCTCCTGATCGGAGAAAAACTTTCCGAAACGGCATTCAAGGACGAGGATATTTCCTTCCTCAACTCCGCGGCCGTCCAGGCCTCGGTCTCGATCGAGAACGCATTCCTCTATGAAGAGCTGGCCGAAAAAGAGCGGATGAAGCACGAACTGGAAATCGCCCGCAAGATTCAGTTGGCATCGCTGCCCCAGCAGCTGCCCACGATCCGAGGACTCGATATCGCAGGCGGCTCGCTGCCGGCGATGGAAGTGGGCGGCGACTTTTTCGATTACCTCCAGGGCAAAGACGGCTCGCTGACCGTCATCATCGGCGATGTGAGCGGAAAGGGCACGAGCGCCGCGCTCTATATGTCGAAGGTGCAGGGCATCCTCCGCTCGCTCTTCACATTCGGCCTCACGCCGCGCGACTTGTTCATCCGCGCCAACAGGCTTCTGTGCCGGGACCTCGAGAAGCGCTCGTTCGTCACCGTGCTCGGCGCCGAATTCAACATGGAGACGAAGACCATACGCATCGCGCGCGCCGGACATCTGCCGCTTTACTGCGCGCATGCCGAGGCGGGTGCGGCCGAAAAGATCATTTCTCCCGGCATCGGGCTCGGCCTCAATGACGCCGAACAGCCCTTTGCCATGCTCGAGGAATGCGTGCGCGGCATCGCCAAAGGCGAGATGTACATCTTTGTGTCCGACGGCATTACCGAGGCGCAGAATGAAGCCGGAGAAGAATACGGCGAAGAGCGCCTCATGGAGTTCATCGAACAGCACCGGACGCTGCCGGCCATGCGCGTGCGCGACCTGCTCTTCGACGACCTGAAAAAATTCACGAACGGTGCGTCCCAGCACGACGATCAGACAATCGTCTGTATTTCCATCACGGAATGATGCGGCACACTCCATTATTATTTCTTTTCATCCGAGACCCGATCAGTCCGTATGGTACATAGTCCCGTTTCCGACCGGCAGAAAATTCTGTTTATACTCGCCTTTTCCGCAGTGCTGCTCATTGCCGGCATTTCTGTCTTCGCCGGCGGCACATTCTCCCAGGTGCTGGTGCATACGTGCATCATCATCTTTTTCGGACTGGTGCTCACGGCGCTTCTGTATGAGCGGCGGCTGTCCATCAAAACCTCCGCCGACACCGAGGCCATCTCGCATGCCCTGCTCGACGCCTCCGCCGATGCGGCGATGCTCATCGACCGGTTCGAGACCATCCTCGGCATCAACGATGCCGGCGCGCTTCCGCTCGGGTTTCCGAAGCACGACCTTGTGGGAAGAACGTTGGAAGATGTCCTTCGTCCTGAACATCTGACCGAATGGAGGGGATACCTCAGCCAGGCCATCCTGCTCGGCCAGGCGCAGGTCTTCAATTCCGTCCGCGGCGACCGGCAGTTTGAAAACCGCGTCTATCCGATCGCCGATTCAAACGGCGTCGTCGTGCGCCTGGGTCTCTATAAACGGGATATCACCGACCAGATCCGGTCGGAACAGGAACTGCGCGACAACCGCGATTTCCTCCAGAGCGTCATCGATCACATGCCCGTCACGATGTTTGTGAAGGATGCCGAGACGCGGCAGTTCCTGATCTGGAACAAATATGCCGAGAGCCTCTACGGCATTCCCGCCGCAGAGATACTGGGCAAGCTGGACGAGGATCTTTTCCCGACGCATGAGGCCGAATTCTTCCGATCGACGGACACCAAAATGCTCGAGAAGGGCGAGATCATCGACATTCCCGAAGAGACCGTTCAAAGCAGGAGCCACGGGCAGATTTATATCCATACGATCAAAGTGCCGGTCAAGGACGAGCGCGATTCGACGCGATACATACTCGGCTTTTCCGAAAACGTCACGGAACGCCGCCGCGCCTTTGCGGAATTGAAGCGGAGCGAAGAGCGTCTGCGCAAGGCTCAGGAGGCGGCCAATATCGGCAGCTGGGAGCTGGATCTGAAGACAAAAAAAATGTGGGCGTCGGAATGTTCCTTCATGCTCTACGGGGTGGAGGTGACGCCGGATTTCTGCGTGACGCTTTCGGATGCGCAGGATCTCGTGCATCCGCACGACAGGGAGCGGATGGATCTGGCATTGAACGACCTGCTCGCCGACGGCACATATTATGATGTGGAGTATAAGATCAACCGGCGCTCGGACGGCGAAACGCGCATCATGCATTCTCGCGCCGAATTGCTGCGCGACACGAACGGCGCGCCCTGGAAGGTGATCGGCACGCTGCAGGATATCACCGAACGCAAGATGCTCGAGCATCAGCTCATTCAGGCGCAGAAGCTCGAAGGCATCGGCACATTGGCCGGCGGCATCGCGCACGACTTCAACAATCTGCTGGCGATGGTCCTCGGCACGGCCGAACTGCTCAAACGCAAGCTGCTGTCCTCTCCCGATCTGCATCGGCATATCGACCGGATCATCGAGACGACGCACCGCGGCACGTCGATCACGCGGCAGCTCCTGGTCTTCTCGCGCCAGGACTTTGCCGAACTCGAGGCGATCTCGCTCTCGCACATCCTGACCGAAGTGCATGAGATGATGCTGCATTTCCTTCCGAAGGACATCACGGTCCATGTCGACATTCAGGTGCAGAACGGACTCATCATGGGCGACAGCGGCTACATCCATCAGGCGCTCATGAATCTCGCCATCAACGCGCGCGACGCCATGACGCGCGGCGGCACGCTCACATTCGCCGAGCATTCGGTCGACGCCTCGCGCTTGCGCTCGCGCTTCCCGCGTATCGAGGACGGAATGTACATTGCCGTGAGCGTGAGCGATACCGGTTCCGGCATGAGCGAGGAAGTGCGGCGGAAGATCTTCGATCCGTTCTTCACCACGAAAGACCGCGGCAAGGGCACGGGGCTCGGACTGGCCATCGTGCATTCGATTGTTCAGAGCCACAAGGGATTCATCGACGTCCAGTCCGAACTCGGCAACGGCACGACATTCACGATGTATTTTCCCGCGCTCTCGCAGCGGCTCCAGCCGCCTGTTCCGGCGATCGAACCGGGCGAGGGCGGACATGAGACCATTCTGCTTGTGGACGATGAGGATATCATCCGCGAAATGCTCGAGGAGCATCTGCTCGATCAGGGCTACGCCGTCATGACGGCATCGAACGGAATGGAGGCGCTCGAAAAATTCTCGGCGCACGGCTCGGACATCGATCTCGTGATTACCGATCTCGGCATGCCGCAAATGGACGGCGAGGCGCTCTTTGCACGGCTCTCGGCGATCGATCCGGCGGTGAAGGTCATCATTTCATCGGGATATCTCGACAACTCATCGAAGAACGACATGCTCGCCAAGGGCGTGAAGGACGTGCTGACCAAGCCGTACAAATTCTCCGATATCCAGCGCTCGATCAGAACGGTTCTCGATCGGGCGTCCGCCATCACCACTCAGGAATCCTGATCTATGCATCGACGCCGTTGTGCTTCTGCTGTGCTCCTGGTGTTGTTTTGCCTGGCATCGTCACACGCCCAGCACGTTCTTTTCCACTCGCCTGCATACACCGTGACTTCGCAGGAGGTGAGAGAAGGCCGCTACCGGGCATATGCCCCGTCCGCATCCGAACTGCGCTCGACATACCAGAGTGCGTACGAGCGCCGGACGGAGCGCACGATCACATTCAAGTTCGCGATCAACGGCGCCGATAACGAACGCCTGCCTGGCCAGGACCATCACCTGACCGTCGGCGGAACAGGCCGCGCCTTCACATCACCCGTCTTCGTCTTCGGCCAGTCCGATCCCGAGGGTGCATCCTCTGCAGCACCGCCGGATGACCGCTGGCTTCCGGAAGATACGGATGTCCGATTCCGCGTCGACATGAGGCCGGTGCTTGAGGCGATGAAGACGCAGGGCGCCTTCACGACCGTGACCGGCGAACGCATCACGCCTGCGGACTTCAAAGGCGTCTGGATCGCCGGCGCGACATTCCCGCTGTCCTGGAATTTCACCGCGCTTCCCGCAAAGCCCGAATTCAAGCTCGATGACCCGGACGGCGACGGCATCTATGAGTGCACGATCCATTTCGAGCGGGTGACCTATCCCGGCCGCTTTGCCGACAGCGTGCGCGTATGGCATCAGTCGCGCGACCTCTCGTCCTATCCCGCCTATGAATCTCCGGAAGTCCTGGCCGATGCGCTCTACCGCAGGACGCTCGAGGAACTCGAGCTCGACAAGCGGGAGGATGGCGCATTCATGGCGGGCGAGATGTGGCCCGGCGTGTGGACGCGCGATGTAAGCTACAGCATCCTGCTTTCGCTGGCGGCGGTCGCTCCCGATGCCTCGATGACGACGCTCATGGCGAAGGTGAAGGACGGGCACATCATTCAGGATACCGGTACCGGAGGCTCGTGGCCCGTCTCATCGGACCGCATGGTGTGGGCGCTTGCAGCCTGGGAAGTGTTCTGCGTCACGGGAGACCGCCCATGGCTCGAGAAATCCTATCGCATCATCAGGACGTCGGCCGATGCCGATCTCGACATTGTCCGGGATCCCGAGACGGGACTCATCCGCGGCGAATCCTCGTTCCTTGACTGGCGCGAACAGACGTATCCGCGATGGATGGACCCGAAGGATATCTATCAATCGAAAAACCTCGGCACGAATGCCGTGCACTATCGGACATACCGCATCCTTGCCGAGATGGCGCGTGTGCTTGGCGAGGATGGATCGCGCTACGATCGCATTGCCTCCGGCATCAAAGACGGGATGAACCGGCTTTTGTGGCAGAAGGAGAAGGGGTATTACGGACAGTATCTCTACGGAAGAAATGCGATGACGCTGTCGCCGCGCGCGGAAGCATTGGGCGAACTGCTGTCGGTGCTCTTCGGCATCGCCGATTCGGCGCAGCGGAAGGAGCTCCTCTCGCGCCTGCCGGTGACGGTCTACGGCATCCCATGCATCGATCCGCAAATCCCTAACATGCCCCCGTATCACAACGATGCCGTCTGGCCCTTCGTCGAAGCCTTCCGCGCATGGAGCTCGGCGGGAGCCGGTCATGCCGAAGCGGTCTCGCATTCGCTCGCATCGATCTTCCGCGCATCGGCTCTGTATCTGACCAACAAGGAAAATCTCGTCGCATCGACCGGCGACTTCATGGGGACCGAGATCAATTCGAGCCGGCAGTTGTGGAGCGTGGCCGGCACGCTCGCCGCGGTTTACCGCGTGCTCTTCGGCATGACATTCACGCCCGACTCACTGTCGTTTGCTCCGTTCATTCCGAAAGCGTATGACGGCACGCGCACGCTCAAACACTTCCGCTACCGCAATGCCGTTCTCGATATCACGGTGCGCGGCTATGGAAACAAGATCGGTTCCGTACTGCTCGATGGAAGAACAATCGCGAAGCCGGTGATCGACGGCGCGATGCGCGGCCCACACCGTCTGGAAATCGTCATGAAGAATGTGCTTCCCGCGCCCGCACGCGTGACGATGGCCGGCGTCCGCATCGCTCCCGAGACTCCCGTGGTCGCGCATGCCGGATCTCCGTCGATGCTCTGCTGGCAGAAAATTCCGGGAGCGATCTCATACCGGATCTATGCCGATGGAAAGAAGACGGGAGAGACGCGCGATACGTTCGCTGTGATCGGGCAGCCGCGCGCATTCGCGGAAGATCTGCAGGTCGAGGCCGTCGGCGCTTCATCGCTCGCGTCATTCCTGAGCGAACCGCTTTCGATCGTTCCCCACGGCGCGCAATTGATACTGCCGGCCGCCGATACGGGCTTCGTTCGCATCGAGCGCCAAAGCGCTCCCGTTACGCGCACATTCGTGCTCGATCGTGACGGCACCTATGCGCTCGATGTCCTCTATGCCAACGGCAGCGGTCCCATCAATACCGATAATAAATGCGCCGTGCGCACGCTTGTGATCGACGGCCGGGCGCGCGGAGCGGTCGTCATGCCGCAGCGCGGCGACGGTCTCTGGAATGACTGGGGTTACAGCAGCGCGCTCCGGTTGCGTCTGAAGAAAGGACAGCACAGGCTCGGGCTCGAGTTTCGGGCGCATGATGAAAACATGAACGGCCCGATCAATACGGCGCTTGTCAGGAGTTTCCGGCTCAGGCGGGTTGCTCCGTAAAAAGCCTCCTCCGCACAAGGGGCTGCGCCGATTCTGCAGCCCGCAGGCAGACACATCCTCGATGCCGGTTTCCTGTCTATAGAAGACAGGAAACCGGCATTTACTTTTTTTAATGGTCGGCACTCTTGACAGGGGCCATGCTTTTGTTTAAATTATGACCGTCCGGTCATAATATGACTAACTAGTCGATATACAGATATGCGGTCATGCATTGAATAAGGAGTCAAAAGTGCTTCAAAATAGCGAATTATCGCAACTTTCGCGGAAAGAGCGGGAAAAAAAGAGCCGGCAGGATGAGATTCTCAACGCCGCGCGCATTCTCTTTTCGCAAAAAGGATATCATAATACCACGCTCGAAGAAATCGCCCACAAGGCGGAATTTGCCAAGGGCACGATCTATAATTATTTCGCGAACAAGGACGAGCTCTTCTTCGGCATCATGAATTCGGTGATCGATGAAATGCACGCGGCCGCGCAGGAGGCCTTCCAAACGGGTCCGGATGACCTGCGTGAGCGCTTCACGCGCTTTGCCCACCGGCTCATCGCCTACGCCGTCGAGCATCGGGACCTCTTCCGCACGCTGATGCAGGAGGGGCTGCGCACGCTGAGCGACAATATGAATGAGTGGCTGCAGCAGATGTCGCGCAAGGAAGAGGAATTCCGCGCCGGTATCGTCCGTGTGCTCAAACAGGAAATCGAACAGGGACGCATGCGCCCGATCGATCCGTACGATGCGGCGCTCATGTTTGAAGGCATGGTGCGGATGTATTGCATGCACTTTGCCAAGCGGCTGCAGGAGAGGCCGTCGGATGAAGAGGTCCGGCAGGCGGCGGAGCGGACGGTTTCTATTTTCTATGATGGAATATCACAACAGAACACAAAGGAAGAATCATGAATGCAGTGAAGACGAAAAGAATCATGCTCGCCGTCTGTGCGGTGCTGCTTCTGGCTGCGGCCGGGCTTCAGGCCGGATCGGATGCAGCAGCACGGCCGCTGGAACTGACGCTCGAGAAGGCGGTCGAACTTGTCAAATCGCAGAACCGCGACGTGCTGATTGCAGACCAGGAGCGCTACAAAGCCGAATCGCAGGTGCGCGAGGCGCGCTCGGGCGCGTTTCCGCAGATCAACGTGTCGGGCTCCTATATGCGCAACGTCATGAAGCCGGTGATGTTCCTGGCGCCGGGCACGCAGCTCAATCCGACAAGCCAGACGCAGACCTTTGAAATCGGATCGGACAATTCGTATGCAATGGGCGCATCGATCGCCCAGACGCTCTACAGCCGCAAGCTCGGCACGGCGATGGAGATCGCGGATACCTATCACAGCTACGCGGAAGAAGCCTACCGATCCGCCACACAGGATGCCGTGCTTGCCGTGAAGCGCTCCTTCTACGGAGTCATGCTTGCGCAGAAGCTTGTGGAGGCCAATCGCCAGGGACTTGAAGTGGCGAAGGCCAACTACGAGAATGTCCGGTCGCTTTATAAGTTCGGCAAGGCGTCCGAATTCGATCTGCTCCGCGCCGAAGTGCAGCTGGCCAACACCGAGCCGTCGGTGATCTCGTCGGAAAACAATCTGGTGCTGGCCCTGAACGGACTCAAGAACCTCTTGGCGCTTCCGCAGGATGCCGCCATCAGCGTGAAGGGCGAATTCGCCTATGAAGCGATTCCCTCGCAGGTCTCCGATGAGGCGCGGCGCAATGCGGTCTCCGCCAATCCGATGCTTGCCGGGCTGGCGCTCCAGGAGTCGATGCTCGAGAAGAACATCGACATCGAGCGCGCCAATTACTTCCCGACCGTCGCTCTCGTCGGGTCCTACCAGTGGCAGACGCAGGACAACACGTTCAAGTGGAACGACTACCGCTGGGCCAAGATCATGAACGTGGGGCTGCAGCTCTCGTTCCCGCTCTTCGACGGATTCCGCTCGAACGCGCGCGTGGACGAGGCATCGGTCGACCGGCAGAAGATTTATTACACGCGTCTCAAGGCCGAAGAGGGACTGAAGATACAGATCACCTCGGCCGAGCTGAAGATGAACGAGGCGAAGAAGCGCATCGAGGGACAGGAGAAGAACATCGCCCAGGCCGAGAAAGCCGTGCGCATCGCGCAGTCGCGCTACAAAAACGGCGTCGGCACGCAGTTCGATCTGCTCGATACGCAGGTGGCCATGACGCGCACGCAGACGATTTATGCGCAGGCGGTCTACGACTACCTGGTGGCGAAGGCGGAATGGCAGTATGCCGTCGGCCTTCCGAATTGAAGACGCATGCAGAAGTGTGATAGATCAATTTCAACTCTCTAACTACAGGAATATCCGACAATGATGAAGAATACAGTGACAGCAGCCCTTTCAGGGATCTGCCTTGCGGCCGCCTGCATGATGATGCTCGCCGGGTGCAGTGCGGACAATAAGCAGCAGGCGCAGGCCACTCCGGCCGGCGTCGTCCAGGTCGTTCCGGTGCAGGCCGCCGTGGTCTCGCAGACGCCGATTTCCGTGACGAAGACGTTCTCCGGCTCCCTCGAAGGAGAGGATCAGGCGAACATCGTCTCGAAGATTTCCGAGCGCATCACCGGCATCGCCGTCCCCTTGGGATCGCAGATCCAGGCCGGCCGCACGGCGATCATGCTCGACAAGAGCGGCACCACGTCGTCGTATTACCAGTCCGAGGCGAACTTCAAAAATTCGCAGAAGACGTACGAGCGCATGAAGTCGCTCTTTGCCGAAGGCGCCATCTCGCAGGAACAGCTCGACGGAGCGCAGACGGCCTACACCGTGGCCAGGGCGAACTTCGATGCGGCGCGCGCCGCAGTCGAACTGACCTCCCCGATCTCGGGCGTCGTGACGGCACTCAACGTGAGCAAGGGCGATCTTGCCGCCCCCGGCGCGGTGCTCATGACGGTGGCGAAGATCAATGCGATGAAGGTCATCTTCAGCTCGAATGAGACCGATGTGACGTCTCTTTCGGTGGGGCAGAAGGTGTCGGTCTATTCCGATGCCCGTCCCGATGTGAAGGCCGAAGGCCGCATCATACAGATTTCGAAGTCGGCCGATGTCGGCTCGCGCTCCTTTGAAGTCAAGGCGCTCTTTTCCAACACGCGCGACAGCTGGTTCAAGCCCGGCATGTTCTGCACGGTCAACGTCCAGTTCATGACCGGCAAGGGCTCGCTCATCGTTCCGAATGCGGCCGTGCAGACGGACGGCACCGACAGCCGCGTCTTCGTGCTGAAACAGGGCAAGGCCGAAAAGCGCGGCGTGCGCCTCGGCGCAACAGACGGCGCGCATACCGAAGTGCTCTCGGGACTTTCGGCAGGTGATACGCTTGCCACCGTGGGCGTCAATAATGTGAAAGACGGCGGCGCCGTCAAAGTGGTGGGAGTGCAGAACTAATATGAAACTCGCAAACGTCTCCATTGAACGTCCCGTCTTCGCGACGATGATGATCCTGGCCCTTGTGGTGCTCGGGCTCTTCTCGTACGTGAAGCTGAATATCGACCAGTACCCCGATGTCGATATCCCGGCCGTCACCATCACGACGGTGCTGCCGGGCGCCGGTCCGGAATCGATCGAATCGGATGTGACAAAAAAGATCGAAGATGCCGTCAACACGATCGCCGGCATCGACCATATCCAGTCGACAAGCCAGGAAGGCGTGTCGATTGTCGTGATCATGTTCAAGCTTGAAGTCGACGGAAAGCAGGCCGCGCAGGAAGTCCGGGAAAAAATCTCGGCCATCCGCGCCAATCTTCCGAATGAGATCGAGGATCCCGTCATTCTGCGCTACGATCCGGCGAGCCTTCCGATCATGACGCTGACCGTCTCGGGCAGCCGCTCGGAGAAGGAAATCACGACATATACGAAGGACGTGATCAAAAAGCGGCTCGAGAATGTGCCGGGCGTCGGTAAAGTGGACCTGGTCGGCGGCGCCGAGCGCGAGATCCAGGTGGTGGTCGATCAGGCCCGTCTGCAGTCCTACGGACTCTCGATCACCGATGTGAACCAGGCCGTTGCCGCGGCGAATCTCGAGGTCCCGGCCGGAAACCTGATCCAGGGACCGCGCCAGCTCCTGCTGCGCACGATGGGCAAGTATCAGAGCGTGGATGATTTCAAGCGCGTCGTCGTGGCGTCGCCCGGCGGCAAGATCGTGCGCCTTTCGGATGTGGCCGAAGTGAAGGACGGCGTGAAGGAGCGCGTGAGCCTCACGCGCGTGAACGGCGAGCGCGCCGTCGGCCTCAACATTCAGAAGCAGTCGGGCGGCAACACGGTCCGCGTGGCCGATGCATTGAAGAAGCAGATTGAAAAGACCCAGTCGGAACTTCCGTCCGA
Organism: Acidobacteriota bacterium; assembly: GCA_050258555.1. Taxonomy (GTDB): domain Bacteria; phylum Bacteroidota; class Ignavibacteria; order UBA10030; family UBA8401; genus CAISDA01. Next base: position 29,287 of record JBLMZA010000036.1, read on the forward strand.
TCTGAAGATCATGATCGCGCGCGACAATTCGACGTTCATCCGCGATTCGGTCGGCGATGTGATCTTCGACATTCTCTACGGCGGTTTGCTCGCCGTGATTGTGGTCTATCTGTTCCTGGCAAACATCCGCCCGACCATCATCAGCGCCCTGGCGCTGCCGACGTCGATCATCGCGAGCTTCATCGTGATGTATGCGTTGAACTTCACGCTCAATACGATGTCGCTCATGGCTCTCTCGCTTGCGGTGGGCCTTCTGATCGACGACGCCATCGTGGTGATCGAGAATATCTACCGCCATATGCATGAAGGCAAGAGCGCGTTCGAGGCGGCAAAGTCCGCGACAGGCGAGATCGGTCTTGCGGTCATGGCCACGACGTTCACGATCGTTGCGGTGTTCGTCCCCGTGGCGTTCATGCCGGGCATCATCGGGCGCTTCTTCTATCAGTTCGGCATCACGGTGTCCGTCTCGGTGCTCGTGTCGCTGTTCGTGGCCTTCACGCTCACGCCGATGCTCTCGTCGCGCTGGCTGAAGAAGGAGGACGAGGACCTGACGAACGACGGCAGCATACTGCGCCGGACGCTCTACTACTTCAACCATTTCTTCGAGATCCTGAGCGCGAAATACCAGAAGGCGATTTCCTGGAGTCTGGCGCACCGCAAGACGGTGGTGCTCGGATCGCTGGCGCTCTTTTTCTCGAGCTTCATTCTCATGCGCTTCCTCGGGTCGAACTTCTTCCCGTCCAGCGACCAGAGCGAGTTCAACGTGACGGTCAACGCCGCTCCCGGCAGCTCGCTTGAACAGACCTCGGCCATCTGCCGGCAGATCGAGCAGCTCGCCAAGGAACGGCCCGAAGTCACGACGACGCTCACGACGATCGGCGCCGGCAACGATCCCGTGACAAAGGCGACGGTGCTCGTGAAGCTCGTCAAGAAGCACGAGCGCAAAGCGGGCGTCGAGCAGATTGTGTCCGAACTGCGCACGCGGCTGAAGGACATTCCCGGCGCCAATATCGGATTTCAGACGGCGCAGGGCCCCGGCGGCGGCACCAAGCCGGTCATCATGAGCGTGCGCGGAGAGGATCTGGCGACATTGAACGGCATCGCCGGCAAAGTGGAACAGATCGTGCGCTCCACGCCCGGCGCGGTCGATGTCGAGAACAGTCTCGAGAACTCGAAGCCCGAGCTCCGCATCCGGATCGACCGCGACAAGGCATCCGATCTCGGCATCAGCGTGGGACTCATCGCCACGACGCTGCGCTCGATGGTCGACGGCGCGGTGGTGACGCAGTTCCAGGACGGCGACGAGCAGTATGACGTGCGCGTGCAGCTGGCGAAGAACGACCGCACCTCGCTCGAAAATATCCGCACCATGACGATCAAGAGTCCGAAGGCGCTTCCGGGCGGACAGAAGCTGCTGATTCCGATCGCTTCCATCGCCGATATCCGTCAGGGCGAGGGGCCGTCGAAGATCAACCGCTACGACCGTCAGCGCGAGATCCGCATCGATGCGAACCTCGAGGGACGGCTCCTGGGCGAAGTGCTCGGAGACATACAGAAGCAGGTGAAGACGCTCGATGTGCCCTCGGGATATTCCGCCGGCGTCACGGGCCAGGGCGAGCAGCAGGCCGAAGCCTTCGGCAACATCCTCCTGTCTCTCGGTCTTGCGATCATCTTCGTCTACATCGTGCTGGCCATGCAGTTCGAAAGCTTCAGCCTGCCCTTTGCCATCATGCTTGCGCTGCCGATGTCCCTGATCGGCGCCGTCTTCGCGCTGCTGGTCTTCAAGAGCTCGCTCTCGGTGATTTCGATGATCGGCATCATCATGCTCATGGGGCTTGTGACGAAAAACGGCATCCTGCTCGTCGATTACGCCAATGTGCTCCGCGCGACGGGATTGGATCGCACGAAGGCTCTTGTGCAGGCAGGCGCCACGCGTCTGCGCCCGATTCTCATGACGACATTCGCCATGATCTTCGGCATGGTGCCGGTCGCCTTCGGCATGAGCGAAGGCTCCGAATTCCGCGCGCCCATGGGGCAGGCCGTGATCGGCGGCCTCATCACCTCGACGCTCCTGACGCTTTTTGTCGTGCCGGTGGTGTATGCGGTGATCGACGACTTCTCGTTCGGCCGGCTCTTCGCATCGCTGGTGCGCGTGGTGACATTCGGCAAAGTGGAATTGAATAAGGCCGCATAAGCCGCCGGATGTGTTGTGCATGCTTTCAAGCCTCGGAACAGGATGGTCTTTGTTCTGAGGCTTTCTTTTTTTATCTTTGTATGCGATGAAGCAATGGCGAACCACACGCGGGACGGCGATCAGCCTGATCAAGCGCGGAAGGAGCAATGCGTATCTGGTCTCGGCCGGGGGACACCACATCATGGCCGATACGGGCAAGAAGCAGCCGGTCTCCTCGCTGGTCCGTGCGCTCGAAAAAGCAGGCGCAGGGCGTCTGGATGCGATCATCCTGACGCATTCCCATTATGATCATGCGGAAAACGCCGCGGCGCTGAAGGATCACTATCGGGCGCCGGTCATCGTGCACCGGAATGATGCGGCATATCTGGAAGAAGGGGATTCACCGATTCCGCGCGGATCGCTTGCCGTCACCCGGCTCCTGACCGACAGCGTGGGGGCGATCATCCAGCCGCATCTCCGGTACGATCCCGTGCATCCCGACGTGCTGGCCGATGAGCGGCTGGAACTTTCGGACTTCGGCATTCCGGGATACCTGCTTCACACGCCGGGCCATTCCGAAGGATCGTGCAGCCTCATCATCGATGAGGAAATCGCCGTCGCCGGCGATGCGCTCATGGGCGTGTATCCGGGATCGATCTTCATCCCGTTTGCCGACGACATTCCGGAGATGGTCCGGAGCTGGAAGAAGCTGCTCGAGACCGGATGCAGACTGTTTCTTCCGGGACACGGCGGCGCCGTCGCTTCTGCGCTGGTCGAAAGAGAATACGAGCGGTACAGGAAAAAATTCGGGCTGTGAACGATGTGACGGAATCAGCCGCGCGCCCGGCGTGTGCGGTCCCATGGCGGCTGAGACCGGGCGGGAAAAATTCCGAATGTGCGAAGGAGGATGACGCGTTATGAAAATTTCAATGATCGACGGCAGCAACTACTTCAAGGGACTTCTTGTCCTGATTGCGCGCGACAAGACGATCACGGGGCCTGAGATCGAGCTGATGCGGCGCATCGGCAAATCGCTGGGATTCGAAAAAGAGTTCTGCCAGAATGCGATACAGGAGATTCTGGACAATCCGTATGTCGACCACACGCCGCCCAGTTTTTCAAATCAGGATCTGGCGATGAAGTTCATCAAGGATGGACTCACCATCTCTTTTTCCGATCACGATATCCACCCGTTTGAAGAGGAATGGCTCAGAGAAGCCGCGCTGAAAAACGGGCTCGATGCCGGATGGTTCAGCGAGCACGAAGCCGCCGCATCGGACAAGAGGGGCGCCGACATGCCTCTGGAAGTCGATTCGCTGACGCTTGAATATACATGATGACATGATGAAGAATCATCGACGCACATACGCCCGGGCCCGGGCGCGCGCGGCGCGCATGCTTGCCGTGCTCATGCTTCCGTTCCTCCTCGCAGCCCAGGAGTTCGATTATCTTCCGGTCTCCGCCAACAAGGATATCATCCGCCATTCGTATTATACGCTGTCGTTCGTCGACAAGTACAAGGAGGCCGAATGGGTGGCATACCGGCTCACCGACTATATGACGCAGGGCAGCGCCCGGCGCTCGAATAAATTCAAACCCGATCCGCTCTTGAAGGAGGCTTCTCCCACGCCTCTCGATTATCGGCGCACGGGGTACGACAAAGGCCATCTCTGTCCCGCCGCCGATATGAAATGGAGCGCCAGCGCGATGGACGAAACGTTCTATATGAGCAACATGACGCCGCAGGTGCCGGGATTCAACCGCGGGATCTGGAAGAAGCTCGAAGACCAGGTCAGGGAGTGGGCCGTCGATTTGAGAGACGTGTATGTCGTGACGGGTGCCGTGCTGCAGGACAGCCTTGCCACCATCGGGAAGCGCAATGCGGTCAGCGTTCCGAAATACTTCTATAAGATCGTCATGGAATACCACGATCATGAGAAAAAGGCCATCGCCTTTCTGCTTCCCAACGAATCCTCCGACGCACCGATCGCCGCCTATGCCGTTCCCATCGATTCGATCGAGACGCTGACAAAGATCAACTTTTTCCCCTCGCTATCCGACAGTCTCGAATCGAAGCTGGAGTCGTCTGTGAATATTTCCGATTGGAACTTCATCTATCCCAATCAGCTCCTCGGGCAATGAGGGCTGGATGATGCCCGACATGCCGGCCATGCATATGAAACCGAGCGCCCCATTAATATTCTGCCTGTCTCTTTTCTGCATGCTTGCGCTTTTCCCCGGGCATGACGCTTCGGCGCAGAGTGCCGGAAGCCCCGCGGAGTCTTCCGCGCTTCCGGTCACACCTCAGGCGCTCGAGAAGACCGGCGGCATCTGGATCACGGACGGATGGCGCTATCACCCCGGCGACGACCTGCGATGGGCGGAACCCGGCATGCCGGACAGCGCATGGGAATCCGTCAATAGTCTCATGCTTCCTGATGCGGCGCCGCTTCGCGCATGGAAGGGAAGAGGATGGTTCCGGCGGCACATCACGGTCGACAGCGCCCTTGCGGGACGGTCTCTTGCACTGCTCATCTATCAGGCCGGCGCTTCGGAAATCCATGTGGATGGAATACGTGCGCTGGCCGTCGGCACCGTCGGCGCGGCGATCGATGATGAAGTGCCCTCGCAGCGTCACCTGCCGGCCGGTGTCTCATGGCTTGGAGCCGGAAGGCATCTGATCGCCGTGCGCTATTCGAATCATTCGGTCTCAGCCATCGGCGATGCGCGCATCATGAAGGGATTCGAACTCTGTATCGGATTCAGCGACGCGCTGGCGGCCAGCGCGGTCGATGCCGTCGAAGAAAATCTCTTCCGGCGCATGATCTTCGCCATGGTGCCTCTGACGCTGGCGCTCCTCCATCTGATCATGTTCGCATTTTATCGCCGTACGATCTCGAACCTGTATTATTCGCTCTGCATGATCGGATTTTCCGGCATCGTCTTTTTCGCGACACAGCAGGTGTTTGCCTCCTCATTCAGCGGGGCGCTTCTCTCGGTCCGGCTGTCATATCTCTGCGAGAATACGGCGATCATCTTCGGGCTTCTGCTCATGTACAGCTTCATCGGTACGAAGGTTCCCGTGCACGGCCGGGTGCTGATCGGCGCCGGCTGTGTGCTTGCTGCAGGCGCCTTCGTCGGCCTCGAAGCGACGGGGCGCGCCGAGGATGCATTTCTTGTGCTGGTGGTGGCAGAAATGCTCCGCGGACTTCTCGCGGCAAAGACGGCATCCGACGACGGCTCCTGGATCGTCGGCGTCGGCATGATCGTGCTGGTCATCACGCTGATCCTTCAGCTTCTGATCGGCTACGATGTGATCGCGCCGGTTGCCGGCATGGAGAACGGCTATCTCTACGGCGCGCTGGCCCTCGGCATCTCGATGTCGGTCTACCTTTCACGCCGCTTCGCGCAGACGAATTTCGATCTCGAGCGGCAGCTGTCACGGATCCGCGAGCTGTCCGAACGCACGCTCATGCAGGAGCGTCGGGCGCGCGACAGCGAGATCGAACGGCGCGTGCTTGAAGCCGACAACCGGCGAAAGACGTCGGAACTCGAAGAAGCGCGCAAGGTGCAGCTCTCCATGCTTCCTGTCTGCGTGAACGAGATACCGGGATATGATCTCTGCTTTTCCATGCGGACGGCCACGGAGATCGGAGGCGATTATTATGATTTCGTCATGGCCGATGACGGGACGCTCAACATCGTGATCGGCGATGCGACCGGCCACGGCATGAAATCGGCGCTCATGGTGGCCGCCGTCAAAAGCATGTTCAGCGCCATGGGCACGCGGCTTGCCATCACGGAGTTCTTCACCCGCTGCACAGAGATCATCAAGGACATGCGCCTGGGCACTCTGTTCATGTCGATGACGCTGCTCCGGTTGAAGGACGGAACGGCGGAACTGTCCGCGGCCGGCATGCCGCCGCTTGTGGTGTATCGGTCCGGGACGGACCGGATCGAACGGACCGTCCTGAAGGGAATGCCGCTTGGAGCGCATAAAAAGTTTCCCTATCAGACCGCCCGCCTCGATCTCCGGGCCGGCGACATTCTTCTGCTCGTGAGCGACGGCTTTACCGAACTCTTCAATGCCCGGGGACAAATGCTGGAAGAGCGCCTGATCGATGAAACCCTGCGCGCGCATGCCGGGTGTTCTGCAACTGAAATTGCCGAAGCGTTGTTTACAACAGGAGAGCGATGGCGGAACGGGCATCCGCAAGCCGATGATATGACATGCGTCGTTGTCCGGATAACCGCCGTGCCGCACAAAGGGCAATCCGTCTCCGATTCATGACCTTCCGCCCGATGCATCCCGCGTGGACAGTGTGACCCTGATACTGCTTGTGCAATTGATTAAAAAATATTAAGCACCGGAGATTCTGCGGTTATTGTTCCAAAATAATTGTATTTTACGATACTAAGCTCATATTCCATCGACGGCTCCGCCTGATACGACGCATCTGTACTGCCGGCAAGGCTCTTTCATCCGAATAATCACATATACCACAACGAATTATTTTGACATGATCTCCATAGTCCGTTCCAGCAGTTTTATAGCAGCAGCGCTTGTCTCCATCGTGTTTGTCTCCTGTGAATCAAAAAGCCCCGGCGCCGCTCCGCGCTCCGGCGCCTCGAACGGTCCCTTGACCGTCCAGGGCGTGGTGGTGACGCCCCAGAAACTGGACAATATCGTCCGCTCATCGGGCACGGTGCTGGCTTCCGAATCGGTCGATCTGGCATCGGAAGCTTCCGGCCGCATCGAGAAGATTTTCTTCAAGGAGGGAACGCACGTCCGCAAAAACGATATTCTGGTGAAGATCAACGACGACGATCTTCAGGCGCAGCTGAAGAAGACGGAGCTGCAGATCGCGCTGGCCTCGGAGCAGGAGAAGCGTTCGCGCCAGCTCTTCGAGAAGAACGGCATCAGCCAGGAGCAGTATGATATCGCGCTCAATCAGGTCAACACGCAGAAGGCGGACCGTGAGAACCTGACCGCCTCGATCCGCAAGCGCGAAATCCGCGCTCCCTTCGACGGCGTCATCGGACTCCGGTATGTGAGCGAAGGCGGCTACGTGACGCCCTCGACGCGCATCGCCTCGATGCAGAAGGTCAATCCGCTGAAGATCGATTTTGCCATTCCCGAAAAATACGCCGGAATGGTCTCCATCGGCGATATCGTGAATTTTTCGACCGAAGGCACGAACCTGAAATTCACGGGACGCCTCTATGCGATCGAGCCCAGGATCGATCCCTTGACGCGCACGCTGCAATTGCGCGCGCTCTGCGACAACCGGTCCGAGAAAATCTTTCCGGGCTCCTATGTGCAGATCGAGCTGCGCCTGAAGACGATCACCGACGCGCTCCTGGTGCCGACGCAGGCGATCATTCCCGTCCTGAAAGGCCAGACGGTGCTCGTCAAGCGCAACGGCGTTGTGGCGTCGGTTCCGGTGACGGTGGGTACGCGCCAGTCGTCGACCGTCCAGATCACGAACGGACTTTCGGCCAATGATACGGTCATCACCACGGGTCTTCTGCAGCTCAAGCCCGGCATGCCCGTGAATGTGGCGGTGAAATGACAGCCTGAATTATTTCCCTTTATAGAAAACGAAAAACAGAGAACAATGAGTCTAGCATCAGGCAGCATCAAGCGCCCGGTGCTCTCGATCGTCATGTCGGTGATGATCGTGCTCTTCGGCGTGATCAGTTTCAAATTCCTGGGCGTGCGCGAGTATCCCGCGATCGACCCCCCGATCATCTCG
>JBLMZA010000037.1:0-55162 GCA_050258555.1 Acidobacteriota bacterium
GAGAAGCGCACATTCAGAAGCGAGGCGGTGGAACGCACGATCGCCGACGTGAAAGGCGCGATTGCGGATGCAGAGCTTGCCTGGATGTTCGAGAACTGCTTTCCCAATACGCTCGATACGACGGTCGACTATGAGGTGATCGATGGCAGGCCGGACACGTTCATCATCACCGGCGATATCGATGCGATGTGGCTGCGCGACTCGACGGCGCAGGTCTGGCCCTATACGCCGCTGATCAACGAGGATGAGAAGTTGAGAAGTCTCGTGCTCGGGCTCGTCAACCGCCAGGTCAGATGCGTGCTCACCGATCCCTATGCCAACGCATTTTATAAGGACCTGAAGAAAGCGTCGGAGTGGAAAAGCGACGAACCCAGTCCCGCACCCGGCGTGCACGAGCGCAAATGGGAGATCGATTCCTTGTGCGCTGTGATCCGGCTTTCCAGCCGGTATTACGAACTCACAAAGGACGCTTCGCTCTTCGATGCCGACTGGGATCGGGCCATGCGATTGATCGTCTCCACATTCCGCACCGAACAGAGGAAGGACGGACGCTCGCCGTATTATTTCGTGCGGCGCGGAACCAATCCGATCGACTATCCACCGTTTCGCGGCACGGGCAATCCGGTGAAGCCCGTCGGACTCATCTGCTCGATGTTCCGTCCCTCGGACGATGCGACCATCCTTCCTTTTCTCATTCCATCGAACATCTTCGCGATGCTCTCGCTCCGGCAGCTGGCGCGCATTTATGAGACCGTGCTCAAGCAGAAGGCGTTTGCCGCCGAGTGCCGCACATTTGCCGCCGAACTCGATCATGCGATCAGAACATATGCCGTGTAAGACCATGAGGGCTTCGGCGCCATCTACGCCTATGAAGTCGACGGCTTCGGCAATGCGCTATTTATGGACGATGCGAATGTGCCCTCGCTCATGTCGCTTGCCTATCTCGGAGCGCACCGCGCGGCCGATCCCTTGTATGCGCGCACGCGCCGATTCCTGGTGAGCCGATCCAATCCGTACTATCTCACAGGCCGCGCCGCCCATGGGCAGGCCAGTCCCCATACGGGCAAGGAAAAAATCTGGCCGATGGGCATCATCCTGCGCGCCATCACGAGCACGGACAAAAAAGAGATCCTGGAGTGCCTCAGGATGCTGAAGTCGACGCATGCCGGCACGGGCTTCATGCACGAGGCATTCGACAAGGACGATCCTTCGAAGTTCAACCGGGCCTGGTTTGCCTGGGCCAACACGCTCTTCGGAGAATTGATCGTTACGTTGTATCACGGACGGAAGGACATACTTGCGCAGCGGTTTGGCGGGTGAAGCGGAGGCCGGTGCCGCAATCTCATACAGGATTCTTTACGAGGACACGCCGATGGTGAAATTTCTTCTCTGGTGCATTCTGCTTGTGCTGTGCTGGCCTGTGGCGCTGGCGGCACTGGTGCTCTATCCGATTGTGTGGCTTCTTCTCCTGCCGTTCCGCATTGTGGGAATCGCGGTCGACGGCGTGCTTGGCGCGCTCTGGATGATCGTGACGCTGCCCCTGAGGGCGGCATCACGATCACGCCGGCGCCTCTGACATGAAGCGGTCTTCAGTGCTCCTCCGAAACCGTGTAGGATGTCACCGTCTGCAGATTCAGCAGCCTGGCGCAGAAATCGGCGACCTTGTCCGAACCGTCGTAGAGCGAGGCTTCCTCGACCGCCCTGACCCCCTTTTCCTCATTCAGCAGAATGAGCGCGAATGCCGCCGCGCTGCGCGCCTGTTCCGACTTGTCGGTCTTCAGCACCTGGATGAGCGCGTCGATGCTGCCTTTGAGCTGGTAGCGTCCCAGAAACGCCGCGGCGCTGGCGCGCACCCCGTCATTTTCCGATTCGAGCGCCTTGATGTAATTGGCCTGGGCCTTGGCGAGCTTCTTCGGGTCGGCGGCAAGAATGGCGCCGTCATTGTCGGCTCCGGGAGCGATCGTGAAAAAGTGTGTGGCGGCCGCCCAGTATTTTTCGACAGGCGAAGCGGGGGCCGAAGCGAGGGAATATGATGCCGCTGTCAGGACGCAGGCGGCGATGGCGAAGTAACGGATCGTGCGTGACATGGTAGTTCCTCCTCACAAACATCTCGTTCATAATATGCTGCATGATTGAAACCCCGCAGTTCTCTCTTTCACCGGGTGCCCCGGGAAAGCAACTGCAGGTGTGCATGACATATTCGCGCGCGATCTGTTGCCTGCATGTGTATATATTCGGAAGCGCCGCGGAAAAGTTTCAAATATTATTTTTGTACCGCGTGAGCAAGACGCAGGGCGCGTTCACCGGACGAACGCGCCGATGGCGGCAATGAAGGGGGAGGCGTCGGAGGAGGACATCGTTGTTTCCAGCACGATCACGGAAGAGGGAGAGGCTTTCCAGAGGCGGCGGAGCCTTCCATCGGCAGCAGACTGAGCGGGCGAGGAGCCGTCGGCCGGAGACGCGCCGAAGCGTTCGATGAAGCGCTTCATCGCATCGGATTCGCCGAAGGAGATCTGCGCGACGGTGAGATCGCCCCGGTCGGTTTCGATCGGAAGAAGATAGAGCGCATAGGACGGCACGGCATCCATGAGCTCTTCCCAGGCGGGGTATCCGTTTTGCACGCCGAGCGTGCCCTTCATGAATTTCAGGCGCGTGCTGTAGGGCTTGAAGGGCGCAAGAGTGAACAGCGAAGGAGGAGTGAAGGAGGCTGTCTCTGCAAGCGGAAGAGACAGCGCACGCGCGATTTCCATGCCGAGCTCATGCGAGCGCGCGCTGCCCTGATTGTCGGCGATCGACACATAGTAGCGTCCGAGTGCAAACTGGATCTGGTAGCGCGATAGGCAATGGGGAAAGTTCCAGAGGCTGTCGTGCGTGCAGGTGAAGGCGGAGACCGAGAAAATGCCGAAGGCCGATGCCGGGTCATTCATCCGGTAGCAGTCGATCTGATAGGTGATCGAATCGATGCGGAGCTTGACGGCGCGCACCTTGTCGAATCCGTATTCGAGATAGACATCGGCCCCGCCGTCGATGTAGCCCCAGAGCGAACTTCCGTCATAGACGCGGTCGCTCACTACACTGCCTCCGTGAAGCGCAGCGGATGCTTCAAGCGACGGAAATCCTTCCTTCTCATGCTGCTGCGAGAAAAGCGTGCCGCTCAAGCACAGACACAGCAGGAGAGCGGCAAAAGCGGCAAAGCGTTGTTTCATCATCAAGACCAGAGTCCCATCCTTCGTGTTCAGAGTGTCAATTGCTCATGCGTGATTTTGTCGAGATCGGCCACGCCCAATTTCAGCTGCGCGGCCAGCTCCATGAAGCGCCGGGCCTTCGGCGAATCTTCCTTCTGTATTTTTTCTGCGATGCGCTTTTTCAGCACGATCTCATAGCCCACCCTGTCGACCGCCACGGGATCGGTTCCGATGAGCACCGTCTTATAGTTTGTGATGAACTGCGGATTGGCCCCGGGTCCGCCCTGATAGCATCCTCGGATGCCGTCGACGATATTGAGCACCGTCTTGTCGCGAAGCGGCGGGAAGGCGCACACTTCGGCGCAGGTCTCGGCCCAGAGCGTCTTATGCAGCCTGCCGGTGTTCGAGATGCTGCCGAAGGCGAGGTTCTTCATGCAGAGCGTGACCGAGGATCCGGCGTTCTTCAGGATCGGGATGTTGATGATCTTGTCGACATCCTTCGTGCAGATGCGGCTGAAGTACGAATGCTTTCCTTCATTGATCATGTAGGGAATCGTCTCGGCGTCATACGCCTGCTCGCAGTCGGCCCAGTAGTACCAGTCCTTGTCGATCATCGCTTCGCCGTAGAGCTTCCCCTTGGCATCGTAGAAGGAGCCGGACGCATCCTTGCGCTCGGTGCCTCTGACGGCAATGCCGGGATAGCGCTCTTCGGTGAAGCCGGCCTCATGCAGTTCGAACTCGCGCCTGTCCCAGATGAGGATGTTTTCTTTCGGAATGCCGGCGCTTGCGAGCTCCGCAATCACCGAGCGCACGATCTCGTGGCTTGTGGAAAGAAGCGTGCCGCCGATCGGATTGACCTTGAGTCCGATCCTGTCCGTTGGAGAAACGAACATGCGCCATGCGCTTGGGGCGTCCTCCGCACCGGTGAGCTTCATGATGCCTTCGCGCACCATGCGTGCGATCTCGGGCTCATTGATTGTGTTCTCCGCCATCGAACGCTCGCTCGTGACCTGGACGACGCGTCCGGGAAATTTTCCCGGCATGGAATCGGCCGTTCGGGGATAGCGTTCCGCATCCTTGACATTGGTCGCCGTGGGGCCTTCAGGCGCCAGGGCCGATGCGGTCATGGAAAAGGAAGGGTGAAAGACAGCCGCGCCGAGACTTCCGGCGGCAAGGGATCGGACAAACGTTCTCCGTGTTGCCATAGGCCAAAGGGTCCTTTGTGCTGTGTAGCGCGAATGTGATGAAACCCGGGAAGACATCCTGCATTGATTGTTCACACACATATCTCGGGACTAAAAATAGGAAACCTTTGAGACGGATTCAAGGTGCGCCGGTCCGGAAAAAGGATAAAAAAAATCCGTCTGCAGAAGAAAAAGGCGCTGCCTTCTGCAGACGGAATCTGGTGTATTCCCGCCGCGAATGGATCAGGCGGATTTCATTCGTATGTGCGCGCGGCGGATCAGGCCATCACTTCGGCTTCCTTCACGATCTCGACGGCGCAATGGATGCGGATTTCATCGCTTACCACAATGCCGCCGGCTTCCGTCACGGCATTCCACTTCAGGCCGAATTCCTTGCGGTTGACCTTTGCGGTCATCTCGAATCCGGCGCGCGTGTTGCCCCACGGATCCTTGATTTGGCCGCCGGATTCGACATCGAGCCGGATTTCCTTGCTGATGCCGCGGATGCTCATGGTTCCCCAGACTTGATAGCGGTCGGGATCGTCCGTCTTCTCAATCCGCGTCGACGTGAATGTCAGTTTCGGATGTTCGGATGCCGCAAAGAAATCATCCGAGCGCAGATGGGCGTCCCGGTTCGGCTCGCCCGTGTCGATCGATGCGACATCGGCCCAGAAGGAAATTTTGGAGCGTGTGAAATCATCGTCTTCGGTTTCGACCGTTCCTTCAAACGTGCGGAACTTGCCCGTGACGTTGGTGATCATCAGATGGCGTGCCTTGAACTCGATTTCCGAGTGCGACGGGTCCACTTTCCATGTCGTTGTCATAATGCGTTCGTCCTTTATTGTTGTTTGAGTATATATACAAGGAGAGCCGATGCGCCGAGTATGCTCTCAATTCTTGTGTATAAGATACAGGACGCGGGGACATTTCGCATTGATGAATGCTAAGAAATTCCATTGACATAGATCAATGGCACTGTTCAGGATTTTTCCGTCATTTGCTTGCGGATGCGGCTCAGGGTTTCGGGCGTAATGCCGAGGAAGGAGGCGATCATGTGCTGGGGCACGCGCTGCGCGATTGGGGAATGTTCGCGCAAGAATTCCGCATAGCGCGCCTCGGCCGTCGTGCCGATGGTATAGGCGAGCCGCCGGTGCGTGGCAATGAAGTGCCCCTGAAGAAGGAGCCGGTAGTAGCGTTCGAATTTCGGAATGCGCTCGAGTAGGAGTTCATACGAAGGGTGATCGATCGCGAGGAGTTCGGAATCCTCGATCGCATCGATCATGGTCGACGACGGCTCTCCGGTTAGAAAGCTGTAGAGATCGGTGATCCACCAATCCTCGATCGCGAACTGCACGATGTGCTCCTCGCCCTTTTCATCGAGCGTATAGGATCGCAGCGCGCCTTTGGTGACAAAGAACATGCTGCGGCAGGGATCTCCGATTTGCGCCAGATACTGCTTGCGCCGCACGGATTTGGGCACAAAGAGCCGCGTGCAGAACTCGCGCTCTTTGGCCGTGAGACGGATCTTTTGTGCGATATGATTGAAGAGTGCGGTATGCATCGTCGATGTGTGCCCGGTATTCATGCACGCAATATACGAAAATAATCCGTTTCCTTGCAGCGCGCAATTCAGCGCTTTGGAACGTTCCGCACCGTGGGATGTTTAAAGAAATGAGCGCGGATCTATCGGGAACAAGCTGCACACACACATACACATCACATCATTTTTTGGAGGAGTGTCATGAAGCGAAGGCGTCTCGTTTATGCGGCAACTGCCGCGTGTCTGTTATGGTCTGCAGTGCCATCCGCTGCGCAGGTCGACTATGCAACGCAGATCCAGCCGATCTTCAATGCCAACTGTATCGGATGCCACGGCGGCACCTCCGGCGTGACGCTCTCGAGTTATGCGTCTGCGACATCGAGCGTGGGAGCGCAGTACGGAACGAAGGTGATCCAGCCCGGCAGTTCCGCATCGAGTCCGCTCTATGACAAGGTGTCCAATGCCGTGCCTCAGCACGGAGCGCGCATGCCGCGGGGCGGTCCGGCTCTGAGCAGCGCGCAGATCACGCTCATTAAAAACTGGATCGATGAAGGAGCCAAGGAAAAGCCCTCGGCCACAAGCGTGGCAGAACGAGTGTCATCCTCGGCGCCGAAGAGTTTCGCGCTCCTGCAGAATTATCCGAACCCGTTCAATCCGTCGACCACGATCGGCTTCGCGCTTGCATCGTGCCAATATGTGCGTCTGCGCGTGTACGACGTGCTCGGCCGCGCCGTCGGCGTGCTGGAAGAAGGAGTGCTCGATGCGGGCACCTACCGCTTCACCTATGACGCCTCGGAACTGCCGAGCGGCATCTATTTCTACCAGCTCGAGGCGTTCGATGCGTCGGGAAGCGGAAAGCGGGTCTTTGCCGAAACCAGAAAACTCATCGTTCAGAAGTAATGGAGCGTGCGCGCCTATGAAAGTCTTGCTGATCATCGCCGCCGCGTTTTTGATGACGGTCCAGGGCGGGGCGGAAACACCGAGGAAAGTCGGGAATTTTTCGCTGCCGGATTACAACGGCTCCATGGTCTCGCTTGCCGATTTTAAGGACTCGAAAGCGATCGTGGTGATGTTTATCGCCACCAAGTGCCCGGTGTCTAATGCCTACAACAAACGCATGGAAGCGCTGTTTGAAGACTACGCACCGAAGCATGTGGCCTTCATCGGCATCAATTCCAACAAGGCGGAAGCGGCCGACGAGGTGCGCGCGCATGCAAAGGAGCATGCATTGAAATTCGTCATCCTCAAGGATGCCGAGAATAAAATCGCCGACCGCTTCGAAGCCGGCGTGACGCCGGAGATATTCGTGCTGAATGCGGACTTCGATATCCTCTACCACGGCCGCATCGACGATTCGCAGCGCGAGAACAACGTGACGTCGCAGGATCTTCGCACGGCGCTCGACGAGATCCTGGGCGGGCGTCCGGTCACGCATGCCGAGACGAAGGCCTTCGGCTGCTCGATTAAACGCGTGGAATAACGCACATCTCAAGAAGCAGGCATGAAGAATTCCCGAGGCATGGCAAGAAGGAGTGCCCTGGCGCTGGCATGTGCCGCGCTTCTGACGGGGGTGCGGCCCGCCGCGGCGGAGGCGCAGTCTGTCACGGTGCTGACTTCCGGCGGCCTTGATTCGCTTCTGCAGAAGCGGGGCGGGCGTGCGCTCATCCTGAATCTGTGGGCCACCTGGTGCACGCCCTGCAGGGAGGAGTTTCCGGATCTTGCGGCCGTCGTCACGGAGTATCCCGATATCGATGCGGCAGCGCTGAGCGTCGACTATCCCGATGAGATCGATGCGAAGATCCGTCCGTTTGTGAAGGAGTGGAAGCTCCCGTTTCCCGTCTTTGTTTCGGGATTTGCCCGACAGGAGGAGCTCATCAACCGCCTTGCGCCCGCATGGAACGGCGGACTCCCGGCGACATTCCTCTTCACGCCCGAAGGAAGGCGCGATACGTTCTATGTCGGAAGGCAAAGCCGCGGCCGATTCCAGAGCGCATTCGACCGCGCACGCCAACTCTCGCGCCGGGGAAAATGATGCGAAAAGCGCAGACATGCCCCTCGCCGATGCTGATTTTTTCCGATGAAGAATGTATATTGCGTGGCACAGGCCATCTTCACGAGACACTCAAAAACGCATGCACAACACTGTCACATCCACAACGCTCTATATCAAGAACATGGTCTGCGACCGGTGCATCCGCGTCGTGCGCGAGGAGCTGGAGACGCTCGGCTACGACGTGCGGCGCGCCGAACTGGGAGAAGCCGAGATCGCCGGCGCTCCCTCTGCCGGAGATCTCGAATCGATCGGACGGCAATTGCGGCGCAGCGGCTTCGAGCTGATCGAGGACAAGAATGCGAAGTTGATCGAAGCCGTCAAACGCGCGATCATCCGCCTTGTGCACAAGACGGACGGTCCGATGCCGTCGAAGTATTCCGACTACATCGCCTCGGAGGTCGGACGCGATTATCATTCGCTCAGCGTGCTGTTTTCCTCGGTCGAAAATATCACGATCGAGCACTTTCTCATCCGGCAGAAGATCGAGCGCGTGAAGGAGCTCATGAAATACGGCGAGCTCACATTGAGCGAGATCGCGTACCGGATGAACTACAGCAGCGTGCAGCATCTGTCCCATCAGTTCAAGAGCGTGACCGGACTGACACCCAGCCAGTTTAAAGAGCTCTCGGCGATGCACCTTCCGCAGGCATCGCGCCTTCCGCTTGACAAGGTGAAATAGCCTTCCTTCTTCTCTGTGCGGCCGAAAAAATTCTGCACGATTTTTCACGTAAAATGTACCGCATCGGGATGCTTCCCGTGGTATATTATGAGTGAAGATGCGAAGGGAGAAACGCTCCTTCGCAAAAAAGCACACTCATAAAAAAGGATGAATGAACGATGAAAACCCAGAGACTGAATATCGAAGGAATGTCCTGCGGCCATTGCGTGATGGCGCTTAAGAAAGAGCTCTCGAAAATCGAGGGCGTGACCATTAAAGCGGCGGAAGTCGGCTCGGCCGAGCTTGAAGTCGACGAGACACGCGTGACGCCGGAAGTGCTGCGCGCGGCGGTGGAAGAAGCCGGCTACTCGCTTGTGGCAATCCAATAAGGAATCGGGCCATGACAGCAGCAATCAAAACACTGACCCTGCCGATCGAAGGGATGACATGCGCCAGCTGCGTGACGCGCGTGGAAAAAGCGATCCGGAAGGTCGACGGCGTGGCGGAGGCGTCGGTCAACCTTGCAACCGAGAAGGCGACAATCCGCTATGAAGGCGACCAGGAAGTGCTGGATCGTCTGGAGCGCGCGGTGACGGAGGCGGGCTATCACCCCGTGCTTGCGGCATCGCCGTCCGGCGCCCGCGAAGAATCAGAAGAAGAGGATGAGGCGGCGGCGCGCAAGCGTGGCGAGTTTGCGCTTCTCAGGCGCGACTTCCTCATTGCCGCGGCGATCGGCGCGCCGGTGATGGCCGTGAGCATGCTTTCGATGAGCGCGTGGTGGCATGAAGCGGTGCCCTTCTCCATGCAGACACTGAACACGCTGTTATTTCTTGCGACGTCCGTCGTGATGTTCATTCCCGGGCGCCGGTTCTTCCGCTCGGCATGGACGATCGCGCGGCACTTCCAGGCCGATATGAATACGCTTGTGGCCACGGGCACCGGCATGGCCTACCTCTACAGCGCAGTGGTCACGCTTTTTCCCGGGCTGCTGCCGGTGAGCGGACATGAAGTGTATTTCGATACGGCCTCGACGATCATCGCGCTGATTCTTCTGGGCAGAATGCTCGAAGCCCGCGCCAGGCTCCGGACCTCGGAGGCGATGCGCTCGCTTCTGAAACTCCAGCCCCGCACGGCGCGCATCAGGCGCAACGGCGTCGAAACCGATGTCGATGTCCGCACGCTTGCACCGGGCGAGACGATCATCGTCCGGCCGGGAGAGAAAATTCCGGTCGACGGCGTGGTGACCAGCGGCCGCACATCGGTCGATGAGTCGATGATCACCGGCGAAAGCATTCCCGTGGACAAGGAGGAAGGCGCGCGCGTGATCGGAGGCACGATCAACTACAACGGCGCCATCGAATTCCGCGCCGAGGCCGTCGGCAGCTCGACCGTGCTGAGCCAGATCATCCGCCTTGTGGAGGAGGCCCAGGGCTCGAAGGCGCCCATTCAGGCGCTGGCCGACCGCATCGCGGCGGTCTTCGTGCCGGCGGTGATCGCGCTTGCTGTGGCGACATTTGCCGGATGGCTCGTATTTTCCGATGCCGGCTTCACGCATGCGATGATCAACGCGATTGCCGTGTTGATCATCGCCTGTCCGTGTGCGCTCGGACTTGCCACGCCGACGGCCATCATCGTCGGCATGGGCCGCGGCGCATCGCGCGGCATCCTCTTTCGCAACGTGGAAAGCCTCGAGCATGCCGCGCGCACGACGACGGTCGTCTTCGACAAGACCGGCACGCTCACAGAAGGCGTTCCCTCGGTAACCGATGCAGTCGTCTTCGGCGCGCTGGAGAAGCAGGAACTCATGGCCGAGCTTGCGGCCATCGAGCGCCGCTCCGAGCATCCGATCGCAAAGGCGCTGGTTGCCTATGCAGAGTCGCTCGGCATCGCAAGCGACGCGATTGCAGTCGGGGATTTCCAGGCGCAGTCCGGCTTCGGCGTGACCGCCACGGTGGGCGATCATCAATATGTGCTCGGCAGCGCAGCGCATGTGCGCGAGCAGGGATGTGAGATCACTCCCGCACAGGAAGAAGCGATGCAGCAGCATGCGCGCGAAGGTAAGTCCCTGATTCTTGCGGCGCGGCGAAGCCGTACGGAGACGGCCTTCCGGCTTTCGGCCCTCATCGCCGTGGCCGATACGATCCTCGCCTCGTCTCTTGAAGCGGTGAAGACGCTTGCCGAAAGCGGACTCGATGTCGTGATGCTCTCGGGCGATCATGAGGAGACGGCGCGCGCCATCGCGCGCCAGGCGGGCATCGCGCACGTGAAGGCCGGCATGACGCCGCAGGCGAAGGCCGCCTACATCCGCGAGCTGCAGCAGGGGGGCGCGCGCGTGGCGATGGCCGGAGACGGCATCAACGACGCTCCGGCGCTGGCCCAGGCCGATATCGGCATCGCCATGGGCACGGGCACCGATGTCGCCATGGAGACTTCCGATATCACGCTCATGCGGCATGATCTGCGAAGCGTCAGCGCGGCGCTCGAACTCTCGAAAGCCACCGTGCGCGTCATCCGGCAGAATCTCTTCTGGGCCTTCATCTATAATGTGATCGGCATTCCGCTGGCCGCGCTCGGCATCCTCTCGCCGGTGATTGCCGCCGGCGCGATGGCGATGAGCTCGGTGAGCGTGGTGACGAATTCGCTGCGCCTCAAAGGAAAACGCATCTTCTAGAAAAATATTGTCCGGGGAGGAAAAAACGATGTCGGGATTCGTTCATCAGGCGGCACTCACGATCCGCCATGTCAAGCGCGTGATTGTGATCACGGCCGGCTTCATCGTGCTCTTTGTCGGCATCGCGATGCTCGTCCTGCCCGGCCCGGCCTTCATCGTCATTCCGCTCGGACTCGGCATTCTGGCCACCGAGCTTGCCTGGGCGCGCCGGCTCATGGACCGGCTCAAAGGCACATTCAAAAAGATGCGCGAGAAGGCCATGAAGAAAAAACACAACGCTTCCTCGCGGCGATGAGCGCGTCCGCGCCGGCCTTCCTGTAACACACTTTCCCCGCGCTTGCATTCGGTGAAAAAAATAGTACTTTGTTTACAGACTATACGGTGAGCACGGAAGGCGTGTGTATGTGTGGGGGAGGGTGTGAAATGAGACTCATCTATCGCGCAGCGGCAAGGATGCTTTTCTTTCTCTGCATGGCGCAGACAGGCTCGACGGTGTCCTTGCAGGCGCAGCAGCTTCTCGAGCCGGAGGCAAAAAGCCGGTGGCGTTCGTTTCTTGAGACGCTGTCCTTCGACATGTCATACGGCGTCGTCTATGGAGGATCCTATCACGGCTTCGCCGCCGGCGGCCGCATCGATATCCCGCTTGTCAGGCTTCCCACGCTCAACCGGCTCTTCTCGCTAGCAGGCGACTCCGCCGAGTACCTCACATTCCTTCCGGGACTGCACCTGGGGCATGTCCAGTCCGACCGGCCCGGCGGCTCGAACGGGGCGCTCTATGCCGCGCCCGACGGTGCACTTCACTATTCCCTCCTGAAAAGCGCGCGCTTCCGGCTGTATGCGGGACCCTCGGCGGAATTCATCTTCACGAACAACGCGCAAAAATACAAAATGGTACCGTCCTTCGGCCTCGATCTGGGAGCGCTCTACACGGCGCCGGCTTCCGGACTTGCGCTCGGCATCGAGCACCGGTGGATCGTGCTTGAGAAAGAGTCGCGCATCATGAATGCGCCGGACTTTCCCGTGCGGGCGTTTTCGCATGTCGGCGTCGTTGTGCGCCTGGCGCTGCCATGGAAGTCGCACGAGGAGGGCTACGGCGAGGCCGCAGCCATTTATGAAGCAAAGGCGGCCGAAGTGCTGGCGCTCCAGAAACTGCTGCTTTCGGTCAGGGCCGACGGCATTGCCGCCGAAGCCTCCGCGCTCAGAGACACGCTCGAAGCCGTGAGGAAAGCCGCAGCCGAGCGCGAGGCAAGCGAACGTCCCGCCCAGATGCTTCACACCGATCCTTACAATGCCTCGGTCACGACGGCCGATGCCGATTATCAATTCACGAAGGATCCGTTTGTCTCGGGCAATCTGGTCAATGAGCGTTATCTGAAGAATGTGCTTCTGGATATTCTCGACGATGAATATGTCTGGAGGCTGAGTGCAAGCAGGAAGCGGGGAGAGGAAGCGGAAAAAATCAGGACGTATTTCGTCCTGCTCAATGCCGGTCTGGCCAGACGCCTGGTCGTTGCCGAAGACGAGAGCGTGCGGCTCTTCAAGCTCACCTGCCTCGGAAAAGCCGCAGCCGCAGATTCCGGCGGCACGAAGAACCAATAACGGGAGCGATCGTTCATCATGCCGAAGCTGTCCGTCGAAATGTCGTGTGACTCCGTTCAGGGCCGCAAGCGCGAGGCCAACGAGGATGCCGCGTTCTCTTTTCAGGCATCCGATCTTCCGGCTTCGCCTGTGGAAGCGCTCGCCGTGCTCGGCGTGGCATCGGGCATGGGAGGCGCCGGCGCGGGAGATGCGGCATGCCATGCGGCGCGCGACTTCATCGAGTCGGTGTTCGTGCGCGACGGCTCCGTCCAGTTTGCGCGCAGGCATGGCATCGCCCCGGGAGACTGCACGGCGCTGGTCACCGAAGTCTTTCATGAGTGCAACCGCGCCATTGCGCGCGCGGCCATCGAAGCGCGGCGGCGCGGCGTGATGGGCACGACGCTTGCCCTGGGCGTGATCGCCTATCAGAAGGAGGAAGACAAGACGTACCTCTTTGTGGGCAATGTCGGCAACAATCGCGGATACATCCTTCGCGGCGATCAGATCTTTCATGCGACGGAAGAGGACAGCAATGCGTGGCGCCTCTATAAAAAAGGCGCGATCACATACTCGGAGCTCCTGACGCATCCCGAGCGCAGCGTGATCACCGTGCTCGGCATCGATGAATCGGTGGCGCCCGAAGTGCACAGCATCGAACTCCATGCGGGCGACACGGTGCTCTTCTGCAGCGACGGCGTCCATGAGATGGTGGACGACGAGACGATCGGGCGCATCATCCGGAAAGAAGGCGGCGTCAGGAAGGCATGCGCGGGCGTTCTTCGGCAGGCCCTTTCGGCATCGAAGAAGAAGGACAATGCGGCCGCGGCCATGGCCATGCTCCAGGCTCCCGATATTCCGGCACAGAAGGCGCCCGCCGCCGCATCGCGGGTCCGATACCGCGCGATCGGCATGCCGCTGCGCACAAAAATCGGGATCGCCGTCTGGGCATTCGCGGCGGTGCTTGCCGCCGCGGCACTCGGCATGTATTTTTTTATGCCGCATGAAGAACCCGTCGCGCACAAAGCCGCGCTTCTGCCGCTTGATACGCTCGAGCGGAAACCGGAACAGGAACCGGTTGTCCGACCCGTTGCCGTCCCTGAAACACCGAAGTCCGCGATCGAAGAAGCGGCGGAGAAGAAGCAGACTCCCGCTGCAATACAATCGAATCCGATTCTGAGCGTCGAATGGAATGAAGAGACCGAGCGTTTCCGCATCCGCTCATCGGTTGCGTCGATCGTGCCGGTGCGTCTGCGCTACGACACGTTCACATTCGATCTGGTGCCGGTCAAAAGCGTGCCGAATCTCTACCGCTCGACGCGCGCGCTCCGTGCCTCATTCCTCACACAGGGGAAGACGGTCGTGATCACGCTTGCCGGATCGGATCGTCCCGTTTCCGTCGGCTTCACGCGGACGGAATAAATGCTGGAACGTTTTGGAGAAAAATACGTTACATAGGTAACCGACAGGAACTTTATAGAGATCGAGTGCAGGGAGGTGTGTGTGCGCGCGCGCGGCCGGAAGGCAAGCGCGTGAATGCATGTGTGCGGTCGAGGTGATTTCTATAACACGGAGAATCGGTTGCGATGGCACGAATCGAAGTAGTCATGCCGCAGATGGGGGAGAGCATTGCCGAAGGAACGATCGTCAAGTGGCATAAGAAGCCGGGCGAGCATGTAGAGAAGGATGAAACGCTGCTCGAGATCACGACGGACAAGGTCGATTCCGAAATCGCGGCGCCGGAAAGCGGCGTGCTCTCAGAGATCATGGCCCAGGAGAACGCCACGGTGCCGGTGCGTACGGCAATCGCCATCATCGACACAGAAACCACGGCTGCCGCATCCGCGGTGAAGCCCGAGGCGCCGTCCTCACCGCCACCTTCCCCCGCTCCTGAACCATCTCCAACGCCGGATGCCTCGTCGGCCGAAGCGGAGGCGCCGAAGCCTTCTGTTGCGCCGGCTGCTCCCGCGCCTCCTTCATCCGGTCCGTCCCGGCCCGAGCAGACGCCGGCGCCTGGTGCTGTGACGGCGGATCTTTCCGAACTGAAGAAGAAATATCCCGCGCCGCTCTATGATGTTGTTCCCATGACAAATGTGATGGCCAGGATGGCATCGCACATGGTCAGAAGCGTCCAGACATCGCCCCATGTGGCCGCGCATCACGAGGCCGACCTGACCTCGATCGTGAGCCACCGCTCACGGGCGATGGCCTCCTTCGAAGCCAAAGAAGGCTTCAAACTCACCTATACGCCCTATATCGTCGAAGCCGTGATCGCGGCGCTCAAGAAGTATCCGCTTGTCAACAGCTCGATCGAAGGCACGACGATCATCCGGAAAAATTTCATCAATCTCGGCATCGCCGTCGCCTCCGAAAACGGACTCATTGTGCCGGTGATCCGTCATGCCGAGGAAAAAAACTTTCTGGGGCTTGCGCGCGCGGTGAACGACCTGGTGACGCGCACCCGGAAGAAAAAGCTCGCGCCGGAGGATGTGCAGGGCGGAACATTCACCATCACCAACTACGGCATCTTCGGCACGATGATCGGCACGCCGATCATCAATCAGCCCCAGGTCGCCATTCTCGGCACCGGAGAGATCCGTCCGAGAGTCAGCGTGGTGAATGATGCGATGGCCATCCGGCAGATCGCCTACTTCACGCTCTCGTTCGACCACCGGGTGATCGACGGCGAGCTCGGCGGACGGTTCCTGGAAGCGGTCATCGGGCATCTCGAATCGTTTGATACGACAGTGAACTTTTAATCACAAAGGCAGGCGCGTATGATTCCTGAAGAAACAGCCTCGCAGTTTGTTCCCTTCATCATCTATGCCGTCGGCGTCGTCGTGATCGTCGTCTCGATGCTGGTCCTTTCGCATTTTCTGGGTCAGCGCCATAATGAACGCGCCACCGGCATCGTCTATGAGGGAGGCATGGAGCCGACGGGCACGGCCAAGCTCCGGCTCTATCCGCGCTTCTATCTCGTCGCGATGTTCTTCGTGGTCTTCGATCTCGAGTCCGTCTACATCTTTGCCTGGGCCGTGGCGGTGCCCGAACTCGGATGGGCGGGATACGCATCGGTGCTCGTGTTTGTTCTCCTGCTTGTGGCGGCGCTTGCGTACATCTGGCGCGTAGGCGGACTCAACTTCGGTCCCGTGATGCGCATGCCCAAAGACGCCGCCGAGCGCCAGCCTGTTGTCAATACCGAAAGGAGCATCATCGAACAATGAAGACGAGTCCAGCCGGATGGGCCGCGCCCATTCCCCAGCCGATCGAACGCTCGGAAGAGTCGTTCACGGCCGCATTGAGCGAGAGCTTCGTGTTCTCGCGGCTTCAGGATCTGCTAGCCTGGGGACGGAAGAATTCGATGTGGCCGTTCAACTTCGGCCTCTCATGCTGTTATGTCGAAATGGCCACGAGCATCACGAGCCGTCATGATATCGCGAGGTTCGGCGCCGAGGTGATCCGCGGCACTCCGCGCGAGGCCGATGTGATGGTGATTGCCGGCACGGTGTTCGTCAAGATGGCGCCCGTGATCAAGCGTCTGTATGAACAGATGATGGAGCCGCGCTGGGTGATCTCGATGGGAAGCTGCGCGAATTCCGGCGGCATGTACGACGTGTATTCGGTGGTGCAGGGCGTGGACAAGTTCCTGCCTGTGGACATGTATGTGGTGGGATGCCCGCCCAGACCCGAGGCGTTCATGGAAGGCTTGACGCTCCTGCAGGCGTCGGTGGGCAAGGAGCGGCGCCCGTTGAGCTGGGCGGCCGGAAGCCAGACGGTGATCCGGCCCGAAGTGATCGCGCTGCGCGACCTGAAGCGCGCGGAACGGCAGAAAGCGACACGGCTTGCGCCGCCTGATCAGATCTGAGGCGCAGACGGGGACGCTCTTGAACCAGGAGAAGCGGGGAGGATGAAAAAAAACGATGGCGAGCACACAGACGGTCAGCGACGAACTGCATCTGCTCTTTAAGAATGCGATCGTGGATGAACAGCAGACGCGCGACGGAATCCCGACATACTGGATCTTCAAGGACCGGATCTATGAGATCCTGGAATTTTTGAAGAACCGGATCAGTGAGCCCTTCCGCATGCTCTATGATCTCACGGCGATCGACGAGCGCGTGCGCAAGGAACCGGACACGCTGCCGGCGCGGAAATTCACGCTGGTCTATCATCTCTTCAGCTATGACCGCAACGAGTTCATCCGCCTCAAGGTCCCGCTGCAGGAGGAGTACCCGTCCGTCCCCACGATCACGACGCTCTGGAAGATGGCCGACTGGTATGAGCGCGAAGTCTGGGACATGTTCGGCATCACATTCCAGGGCCGGACGCACCTGCGGCGCCTGCTCATGCCGCAGAGCTGGGTGGGGCATCCGCTGAGAAAGGAGCATCCGGCGCGCGCCACCGAAATGGGTCCCTACCAGCTGCCCGAGGAGAAGGAAGAAGCCGAGATGAGCGCGCTCCAGTTCAAGCCCGAGGAGTGGGGCCTTGCGCGCTCCGGGGCGGACACCGACTATATGTTCCTCAACCTGGGTCCACAGCATCCGGGCACGCACGGCGTGCTGCGCCTCATCCTGCAATTGGACGGGGAGGAGATCGTCGATCTCGTTCCGGAAATCGGCTTCCATCACCGCGCGGCCGAAAAAATGGGCGAGCGCCAGACCTGGCACACCTATATCCCCTACACCGACAGGGTCGACTATCTGGGCGGCGTCATGAACAACCTGGCCTACTGCCAGACCGTGGAGATGCTCGGCGGCATCACCGTGCCCGACCGCGCGAAGGTCATCCGCGTCATGCTGTCCGAACTCTTCCGCATCTCGAACCACCTCGTCTGGTACGGCACGTTTGCCCAGGATGTCGGCGCCATGTCTCCCGTCTTCTACATGTTCAACGACCGCGAGCGGCTCTTCAAGATCGTCGAAGCCGTCTGCGGCGACCGCATGCATCCCAACTGGTTCAGAATCGGCGGCGTCGCGCAGGATCTTCCCACAGGATGGGAGAAGCTCGTGGCCGATTTCATTCCGTACATGCGCCGGCGCATGGATGATTACGACGAACTCGTGATGCAAAACAGCATCTTCAAGTCGCGCACGATCGGCGTGGGCGCCTACACGCGCGACGAGGCAATCGAATGGGGCGTGACCGGTCCGGGACTGCGCGCCACGGGATTCGAATGGGACTTCCGGAAGAAGCGGCCGTATTCGGGCTACGAGTGGTTCGAGTTCGAGATCCCGACCGCCGTGCACGGCGACTGCTACGACCGGGGCGTGGTGCGCGTCGAAGAAATCCGGCAGAGTTTGCGCATCATCGAGCAGTGCATGAGGAACATGCCCGAGGGGCACTACAAATCGGATCATCCGCTGGCCACGCCGCCCAGGAAGGAACGGACGATGCATGATATCGAAACGCTCATCAATCACTTCCTCAATGTCACCTGGGGCCCGGTGATACCGGCGGGCGAGGCGCTCTTTTCGATCGAGGCGGTCAAGGGCAACAACGGCTATTATCTCATCTCGGACGGGGGCACGATGTCCTATCGGACGCGCATCCGCACTCCCTCATTCCCGCACATGCAGATGGTGCCGTTGATCAGCCGCGGATCGACCGTCTCGGACCTCTTGGCGATTTTGGGCAGCGTCGATTTCGTGCTGTCGGATATCGACCGGTGACGCAGTCAATCACATTACAATAACGGACATAAAAATACCGCTATGCTGAGTGCCGAAGAAAAGCAGGAAATGGACGAGGAGCTCCGCCATCATGAGCACAGGCAGGGAGCGTGCATCGAGGCGCTGAAGATCGTGCAGCGCAGCCGGGGCTGGGTATCGGATGAATCCATCCGCGACATCGCCGACCATATCGGCATGCCGGCCGAGGAGCTGGACGGTGTGGCGACGTTTTACAATTCGATCTTCCGAAAGCCCGTCGGGCGCCATGTGATCTACGTCTGCGAGAGCGTCACGTGCTGGATCAAAAATGTGGACTCGATCCGCGCGCAGCTCTCGGCGCGGCTCGGCATCGACTACGGCGGCACGACCAAGGACAATCTCTTCACGCTCCTGCCCGTGCAGTGCCTCGGCACCTGCGATCATGCCCCGGCATTGATGGTCGACGGCGAGCTCTACCGGGATCTCACGCCCGAGCGCATCGACGAGATCCTCGAGCGTTACAGAACCGCCTAGGGACGCCGAACGAGAGACATACACACAACGAAAGCAAGAGGCGATGGAATTTCCGCTCACACAGAATATCAGAACCGGCCGGGGGCCGCTCTCGCTCGAGGACTATCGGTCGGCCGGGGGCTATGAAGGCGCGCGCCGGGCGCTCGAAATGCAGCCGAAGGACGTCACCGCGCTTGTGAAGGATGCGAACCTTCTGGGCAGGGGCGGTGCGGGATTCAACACCGGCATGAAATGGAGCTTTGTGCCCATGGGCGACAAGGCGCCGCATCCGAAATATCTCGTGGCCAACGCCGATGAAATGGAGCCGGGCACGTTCAAAGACCGCCTCCTGATGGAAGAGGATCCGCATCTGCTCATCGAAGGCATGGTGATCGCCGCCCATGCCATCCAGGCGGATGTGGCCTACATCTTCATCCGCGGCGAATACACGCTCGCCATCGAGCGCCTGAAGCAGGCGATCAGGGAGGCCTACGAGGGCCGGTGCCTTGGAAAGAACATTCTCGGCACTTCCTTCTCGCTCGAATTCTTCCTCCATGCCAGCGCCGGGCGCTACATCTGCGGCGAAGAGACCGGACTGTTGAATGCGCTCGAGGGCAAGCGCGCCAATCCGCGCGCCAAGCCGCCCTTTCCGCAGGTCTCGGGACTCTGGGGCAAGCCCACGATCGTGCAGAATGTGGAAACACTGTGCAATCTTCCGGGCATTCTGCGCAACGGCGCCGCATGGTACAAGTCGCTCAGCCTCACCTCCGATGCCGGCACGAAGCTCTACGGCGTTTCGGGCAAGGTGAAAAAGCCGGGCGCCTGGGAACTGCCCATGGGCACGCCCGTGCGCGAGCTTCTGGAAGTCCATGCCGGAGGCATGATGGACGGCCTCACATTCCGGGGACTATTGCCCGGAGGCGCCTCGACCGATTTTCTGGTGGCCGAGCATCTGGATACGCCCATGGATTTCACCTCGATACAGAAGGCGGGCTCCCGGCTGGGCACCGGCACCATGATCGTGATGGACGACCAGACCTGTCCCGTCGGCATGGTGCACAATCTGATCAAATTCTTCGCACAGGAATCCTGCGGATGGTGCACGCCCTGCCGCGAAGGGCTTCCCTGGGTCGAGCGCATCCTCCATGCGATCGAGCAGGGAAAAGGAGAGATGGAGGATCTCGAGCTTCTCTCCGCCCATGCCTACAATCTCCGGCCGGGAAACACGTTCTGCGCGCTGGCGCCGGGAGCGGTCGAGCCGCTGCAAAGCGCGCTGAAATATTTCAGGGAGGATTTCGAGCGCCATATCAAAGACAGGCGCTGCGACTACCGGAAGTTCAGAGGCAACGGCAGCGCCGCGGCGCTGGCCTCGGCGCCGCTGTGACCATCTGGGGCGAATGAAGGACTCACATCACACGAAAAGCGGGAGAGGAATAAAAGGGATGCCCAAAATCTTCATCGATGGAGTTCCGCACGACGTCAAAGACGGAACGAACCTTCTTCAGGCGGTCTTATCGCTCGGATTCGATCTGCCGTATTTCTGCTGGCATCCGGCCATGCATTCCGTCGGCGCCTGCCGGCAGTGCGCCGTCAAGCAGTTCCGCGACGAGAAGGATACGCGCGGGCGCATCGTCATGGCCTGCATGACGCCGGCCTCGGACGGCACGCGCATCTCGATCGACGATGCGGAGGCGAAGGCCTTCCGCGCCAGCGTCATCGAATGGCTCATGACCAACCATCCGCACGACTGTCCCGTGTGCGACGAGGGAGGCGAGTGCCATCTTCAGGATATGACGCTCATGTCAGGGCACAACTATCGGCGCTTCCGCTTTCAGAAGCGCACGCACCGCAACCAGTATCTCGGCCCCTTCATCAATCACGAGATGAACCGCTGCATCACCTGCTACCGCTGCGTGCGCTTCTATCACGACTATGCGGGAGGAGACGATCTGGCGGCCTTCGCCATCCGCAACATGGTGTATTTCGGGCGGCATGAGGACGGCGTGCTCGAGAATGAATTCTCCGGCAATCTGGTGGAAGTCTGCCCGACCGGCGTCTTCACCGACAAGACCTATCAGAGCCACTACACGCGCAAATGGGATCTGCAGTCGTCGCCTTCGATCTGTCATCATTGTTCGCTCGGATGCAATATCACCCCGGGCGAGCGCTACGGCGTGCTGCGCCGGATACGCAACCGGTATCATTACGACATCAACGGGTATTTCCTGTGCGACCGCGGGCGGTTCGGCTATGACTTCGTCAACGCCGAGGACCGCATACGGCGCGCCTCGGCGCGCGGCGCCTCCCCGGTCGGCAGCATCACGATGCTCTCAGAGACCGAGGCCCTCGAGCGCTTCAAGACGCTCATTGCCGCATCGAAGAACGTGGCCGTGATCGGTTCGCCGCGCGCCTCGCTCGAGACGAATTTTGCGGCAAAGACGCTGGCCGCATCCGGCACGTATTCCAACGGCATGACGCGCCTGGAAAGCCGGCTCGTGAAGAAGATCGCATCCGTGATCGCCTCCGCGCCCGGGATGAATGCGACCCTGCACGATATTGAATCATCCGACTGCGTGATCGTGCTCGGCGAGGATCTGACGAACACCGCTCCGCGCATGGCGCTGTCGGTGCGCCAGGCCTCGAGAAGCCGCGTCATACACAATGCGGCCTCGCTCGGCATTCCCGTCTGGAACGATGCCGCGATCCGCCAGCTGGATCCGAACGGGAAGGGACCGGTTGTGATCGCCTCGGTCGCCTCGACGAAACTCGACGACATCGCCGATCATGCGCTCACGCTCGCTCCGGATGAGATCGCGCGCTTCGGCTTTGCGCTTGCCCATGCGGCAGATCCGTCGGCTCCGGCGGTGAAGGACCTCGGGGAGGAACATGCGCGGATGGTCGGGAGCGTCTCGTCGCTTCTTGGCCAATCCGCGCATCCTGTGGTGATTGCCGGCATCAGCCAGAGAAGCGAAGCCGTGATCGATGCCGCCGCAAATCTCGCACGCGCCCTTTCAGTGGCGGGAAAGGATGTGCATCTGGCATTTGCGCTTTCCGATGCCAATATGATGGGAGCGAGCTTCATCGAGGGTCTGGCGCTCGATGACCTGCTTCTGGAGGCTTCGGAGTCGAAGCCCGATCTGCTGGTGGTCTGCGAAAACGACATCGTCCGGCGCCTGGGCAGAGAGCGCGCCCTGGCGCTCATTCGTTCGGCCTCGCATGTCGTCGCGCTCGATCATTCGGAAACAGCCACGACTGCGATGGCCGAGCTCGTGCTGCCGGCCTCGGCCTTCGCCGAAGCTTCCGGCACGCTTGTGAACAACGAGGCGCGGGCGCAGAGATTTTTCAGCACGTTCCTGCCGGGCGACGACCTGAGGGAAAGCTGGAGGTGGATCGGAAGCGGACTCTCGGCGCGCGATCCGGAGCGCAAGCGCCTCTGGAACACGCTGGATGAAGTGATCAAGGCGATGGCCGAATCCGTTCCGGGGCTTCGAAGGATTGCGGATGCGGCGCCGCTTTCCGATTTCAGGATCGAAGGCCTGAAGATCCCGCGCGAGACGCCGGGATTCAGCGGACGCCAGGCGATGCTGGCCCACCGCACAATCCACGAGCCCAAGCCGCCGACGGATGTCGATTCGCCGCTGGCCTTCTCGATGGAAGGCTATCCGGGGCAGCCTCCGCCCTCGCTCACGCCCTATGTGTGGGCGCCGGGATGGAATTCCATCCAGGCCCTTTCGAAATATCAGACCGAAGCCGGCGGAGAGCTTGCCGGGGGACCCGCAGGCGTACGGCTTCTCGAGGAGGAGGGCGCCACAGCGGCATCGGGCTATGCAGCATCGATTCCTCCGGGCGCGTCTTCCGGCGGGACATCGATGACGACCGTGCTGCTCTATCATATCTTCGGAAGCGAAGAAGCAAGCGCGCGCGCTCCCGGCATCAAAGAGCGCACGCCAAGCATGTACTGCGGCATGAATGGGGACGATGCCAAAGCGCGCGGGCTTGAAGAGGGCGCCAC
This sequence comes from Acidobacteriota bacterium, assembly GCA_050258555.1. GTDB lineage: Bacteria > Bacteroidota > Ignavibacteria > UBA10030 > UBA8401 > CAISDA01. Next base: position 23,040 of record JBLMZA010000037.1, read on the forward strand.
GGTGACGCTTTCCTTCACGGACGGAAGGAAGGCCGCGCTTCCCATGCGCATCATCCCCGGGCTTCCATCCGGACTCATCGGCATTCCCTATGGACTGCCGGATAACACACTCGCGCTTGAAGAACCCGCGCGCGTCGATATCACAAAGGAGTGAATGATCCGTCATGAATCTTCTTTCCATCATCGTGCCTCTGGGCGTGCTCTTCGGCGTGTTGACGATCGCCGCCGGACTCATCTGGCTTGAGCGCCGGCTGCTCGCCTTGTGGCAGGACCGCTACGGCCCGAACCGCGTCGGTCCCTTCGGATTGCTGCAGGTGCTTGCCGACATGGTGAAGATCTTCACCAAGGAGGACTGGGTGCCGCCCTTTGCCGACAAGCCCGTCTTTATCGTGGCGCCGACGGTGATCATGTTCAGCGTGCTGTTTTCGTTTGCCGTCATTCCGTTTGCCCCCGGCATCGTCGTGGCCGATATGAATGTGGCGCTCTTGTTCTTCTTCGCCATGTCCTCGCTCGGCGCCTACAGCGTCGTCCTGGCCGGGTGGTCGTCGAACAACAAGTATGCGCTCATCGGCGGACTCCGCGGCGCGGCGCAGATGCTGTCCTATGAGGTCTTCATGGGACTCTCGCTCATGGGCGTCGTGATACAGACCGGATCGTTCAGCCTCACCAGAATCGTCGAGGCGCAGAGTGCGCTCTGGAATGTCGTGCCGCAGTTTGCGGGATTCGTCATCTTCGTCATTGCAGGCCTTGCCGAGACGCACCGGCTGCCGTTCGATCTTCCGGAAGCGGAAAGCGAGATCATCGCTGGATTTCATTCGGAATATTCGGGAATGAAGTTCGGCATGTTCTTCGTGGGCGAGTATCTCGGCATCACGCTCATCTCGGCGATGATCGCCACGCTCTTCTTCGGCGGATGGACGGGGCCGTTCCTGCCGGGCATCGTCTGGTTTCTCGTCAAGATGTTCGCGTTCATCAGCTTCTTCGTGCTCGTGCGCGCGACCCTGCCGCGTCCGCGCTACGACCAATTGATGGGATTCGGGTGGAAGATCATGCTGCCGCTGGCGCTGGCGAATCTGCTGGCGACCGGAGCGGTCGTATTGTCGATGCGGCATTGAAGTCCGTGATATGTAAAACACGATCGGAAGGTATCTTATGTTGAGCAATATCAGAAGCATCTGGGAAGTGTTCAAGCACACATTCACGCCGGCAGTGACCGTCCAGTATCCCGATGAGAAGCCGTCGATCTCGCCGCGCTACCGCGGACGCATCATTCTCTCGCGCGATCCGGACGGCGCCGAGCGCTGCGTGGCCTGCTATTTGTGCGCGGCCGTCTGCCCGGTCGAATGCATCGCGCTGCAGGCCACCGAGGACGAGACCGGACGGCGCTATCCGGAATTTTTCCGGATCAATTTTTCGCGCTGCATCTTCTGCGGCTTCTGCGAAGATGCCTGTCCGACCTATGCCATACAGCTCACGCCCGATTTCGAGATGGATGAGTACGCGCGGGCCAATCTTGTCTATGAAAAGGAAGACCTCCTGATCTCGGGCGAAGGGAAATATCACGGCTACAATTTCTACCGCGTCGCCGGCATGGCAATCGGCGGCAAGGACAAGGGGGAGGCCGAACATGAGGACCCCCCGATCGATATACGCACATTGCTTCCATAACGGGAAGGCTCGGACGCCTATGAATGCGGCATTCTTTTATATCGCCGGCGCCATCGCCGTGGCATCGACCGTCATGGTGATCACGCGGCTCAATGCGGTGCACGCGCTGCTCTATCTGATCGTGTCGTTTTTCTCGATCGCAGTCGTGCTCTATACGCTCGGCGCGCCGTTTGTGGCCGCGCTCGAAGTGATCATCTATGCCGGCGCGATCATGGTGCTCTTTGTCTTCGTGATCATGTTCTTCAATCTCGGACAGGCCTCGATCGCACAGGAGCGAGAATGGCTCGAGCCGTCGATGTGGATCGGTCCTAGTGTGCTTGCGCTGATTCTGCTTGCGGAGTTCATCTACATCGCCGTATCGGGCGGACCCGCCCGGTTGGGTGACGCGGCGCGCGCCCAAGCAGCCGTGCGGCCGAAGGAAGTGGGCATCTCGCTCTATACGACCTACCTGCTTGGCGTGGAGCTGGCCTCGATGCTGCTTCTGGCGGGGCTCGTGGGGGCGTATTACCTCGGACGAAAGAGCGACATGACCGCCGTGCGCCTGGCGCCGCGTGCGCGCCGGCGCTGACCACACACACAAGAAAGGAATCGCCATCATGCCTGTGCCGATGGAACATGCGCTTATACTGGCGGGCATACTCTTCGTTCTGGGGGTTGCCGGAGTGCTCGTGCGGCGCAACATCATCTTCATCCTGCTTTCGGTCGAAGTGATGCTCAATGCGGCCGGCATCGCCTTCGTGGCCGCCGGCGCGCGCTGGGCGCAGCCGGACGGGCAGGCGATGTTCATCTTCATCGTGACGACGGCCGCGGCCGAAGTCGCCGTGGGGCTTGCGCTCGTCATCCAGGTCTATCACCGGCTCAAGACGCTCGACGTCGATGCGGCCAGCACCATGAGAGGGTAAGAAGAAAGGAGCATCATGTTCGATCTTCTTTATGTGATACCGCTTGCGCCCTTCATCGGGTTCGTGATACTCGCGCTCTTCGGCGCGGCGCTTTCAAAGCGGCAGATCGCCTTTGTCGCCCTTGCCGCCACCGGCATCGCCATGGCGGTGATGTTTGCAATCGGCATCCGCTTCCTGATGAGTCCTCCGCCCGGAGACCGCTACACGCAGACGCTCTGGGAATGGATCGGCACAGGAACGTTCCGTCCGGCCTTTGCCTTCGCGCTCGATGCGCTCTCGCTCGTGATGACGTTTGTCGTCACGTTCGTCGGATTCCTGATCCATCTCTATTCGACCGAGTACATGGAGGAGGACCGCGACTACGCCCGATTCTTCGCCTCGATGAACCTCTTCATCGCGAGCATGCTCCTTCTTGTGCTCGGCGACAATCTTCTGCTCCTGTATTTCGGATGGGAGGGCGTGGGCCTCTGCAGCTATCTTCTGATCGGCTTCTGGTACGAGGACGAGGCCAATGGCCGCGCGGCCATGAAGGCCTTCATCGTCACGCGCGTGGGCGATACGGCGATGGCGATCGGACTCTATATTATCTTCATGCATTTCGGCACGCTCTCGATCGCCGAGATCACATCGCGCGCGCCCTTCCTCTGGACCTCCGGCTCCGGCGTGGCCGTGGGCGCCGCGGCCTGCCTTCTGGGCGGGGCCGTGGGAAAATCGGCGCAGCTTCCGCTGCAGACCTGGCTTCCCGATGCGATGGCGGGTCCGACGCCTGTTTCCGCGCTGATCCATGCGGCGACGATGGTCACGGCAGGCGTCTATCTCATCGCGCGCATGCATGTGCTCTTCGACCTGGCGCCCGTTGTCCAGACCGCGGTCGGAGTGATCGGCGCCCTGACGCTTCTGATTGCGGGCTTCAGCGCGCTCACACAAAACGACATCAAGCGCGTTCTGGCCTATTCGACGATCAGCCAGATCGGCTACATGTTTCTGGCGCTCGGCGTGGGCGCCTACAGCGCGGCGATGTTCCATTTCATGACGCACGCCTTCTTCAAGGCGCTGCTCTTTCTTGCCGCGGGTGTACTGATCTACTGCCTGCATCACGAGCAGGACATGTTCAAGATGGGAGGCTTGCGGAAGCTCATGCCCGCCGCATTCTGGACGTTCACGGCCGGTGCCATCTCGCTTTCGGCGCTGCCTCTTGTGACGGCCGGATTCTACAGCAAGGACATGATCATCTGGAGCGCCTGGTCTTCCGAACGCGGGAGCCCGTGGCTCTGGGCTGCGGGATTTTTCGGGGCCTTCATCACGGCGATCTATACGTTCCGCATGCTCTTTCTCACATTCTACGGCCCGACGCATACCGTGCCGCATAAGACGGCCACATGGCGCATGATGCTGCCGCTTGTGATACTTGCCGCGCTCTCGATCGTCGGGGGCTTTGTCGAGACGCCGGAGACGCTCGGGCATGTGACGCTTTTTTCGCGCTTCATGGAATCGGTCGTGCGCGATGCGCCGACTGTCGAAGCCACGGCGTCGACCGAAGTCCTCTTTCAACTGCTGTCTGTGGCAGCCGTCGCGCTCGGCATCGCGATTGCGTGGTACTTCTATCTGAAAAACAGCGAAGCCTCCGAGCGTCTTGCGCGCTCCGGCGCGCGTCTGCACGCCTTCTGGAAATCCGGGTGGGCGTTCGACTGGCTCTATGAAAAGCTGTTCATCGCTCCGTATGTCTGGCTGGCGCGGACCAATAAGAACGACGTCGCCGATTACATCTCGAAGGGCATCGCCGGGGCGACGATCATCATGTATCGCGTCACCTCAAGCACGCAAAACGGCCACATCCGCCGGTATGCCGCGGTGATCGCGGCCGGCGCGGCCATCATCGTTGCCATTATGGTGTTCTCATGATACTACTGCTTTTGATCATCATTCCGCTTGCAGGCGGCATCCTTGCCTGGGCATCGGGCAGGCGCGCTCCGAACGCATCGCGCGCCATTGCGCTTGTTGCGGCCTTGGCCGATCTCGGCCTGGCGCTCGTGCTCTGGAGCCGGTATTTCGATCAGATCGATCTCATGCGCCAGGGCGCCTGGCTCGAGGAATTCCAGGCCCGGTGGGTGCCCGAGTTCGGCATCTCCTTCTATCTGGCCATAGACGGCGTGAGCCTGCTTCTGATTCTGCTCACCGCGGTGCTGGGTGCGCTCTCCATTGCTGCCAGCTGGAGCGAGGTGAATGAGCGCGTCGGGTTCTTCCACTTCAATCTGCTCTGGATTCTGGCCGGACTCAACGGCGTCTTTCTTGCGCTGGATCTCTTCCTCTTTTATTTCTTCTGGGAAGTGATGCTCATTCCGATGTACTTCCTGATCGGCATCTGGGGGCATGAGGACAGAATCTACGCCTCGATGAAGTTCTTCATCTTCACGCAGGCATCGGGACTCCTGATGCTTCTGGCGATCCTCGGGCTCTATTACGTCCATCATCAGGAGACCGGCGTCTTCACATTCAATTATATGGAACTGCTTGGAACGCCGCTTGCGCGGGGAACCGGCTGGCTTCTGATGTCCGGATTTTTTGCGGCTTTCGCCGTGAAGCTGCCCATGTTTCCGTTTCATACATGGCTTCCCGATGCGCATACGGAAGCGCCCACAGCAGGAAGCGTAATTCTTGCAGGATTGATGCTCAAATCGGGCGCCTATGGCATGATCCGGTTTGTCGTGCCTCTCTTTCCTGAAGCCGCACATGAATTCGCTCCTGCTGCAATGGCGCTCGGCGTCGCGGGCATCATCTACGGCGCCATTGTCGCCTTCGGCCAGGATGATCTGAAGCGTCTCATTGCCTACACGAGCGTGAGCCATCTCGGCTTTGTGCTTCTGGGCATTTTTGCCTGGAACACGCTCGCCCTGCAGGGAGCGGTGATGCAGATGCTCTGCCATGGATTTTCGACGGGCGCCCTCTTCATTCTGGTGGGCATGATCCAGGAGCATCTTCACACGCGCGACATGCGGAAGATGGGAGGCATGTGGGATACGGTGCCGCGCATGGGAGGCGTGGCGATGTTCTTTGCCATGGCCTCGCTCGGTCTTCCGGGACTCGGCAACTTCGTGGCCGAGATCCTCGTGCTTCTGGGCGCATACCAGGCGAATGCCTGGCTCACCGGCATCGCCACCACGGGCTTTGTGGCCGCGACGATTTATTCGCTCTGGATCATGCAGAAGGCCTTCATGGGCAGGGCAATCCGCGAGTATCATCTGCCCGATCTTTCGGTGCGCTACATGACGATCTTCGGCGTGATGATCCTGATGCTCGTCTGGCTCGGACTCTATCCGAAGCCGGTGATCGAGACGGCGCAGACATCGATCGAGCATCTGCAGAAAATCGCGGGCGGAGCATCCGCCGCCGCAGCTGCGCCGGGGCAGACAAAAGGAGGTGAACGATGAATGCGCAGGAATGGGCGGCCCTGGCGCCGATCCTTGCGTTGAGCGCCGCAGGCATCATCGTGCTTCTGGCCTCGGCCTTCATCCGTACGCATGCCGCAGCGGCATGGCTGGCGCTTCTGGGCCTTGGAGCCGCATTCGTTTCGCTCTGGATGAGTCCGGCGCGCACGACACCCGTTACGGTCACGCCGCTTCTGATCGTCGACCGCTTCGCGCTCTATTTTATGGGATTGATCCTCGTGTCCGCGATCGCGACATGCGCGCTTGCATACGGATACCTGAAGCATTTTTCGGACCGGCGCGAGGAGATCTATGTGCTCATCGTGCTTTCGACGCTGGGCGCCTCGGTGATGGTCGAGGCACGGCATTTCGCCTCGCTCTTTCTCGGCCTCGAGTTGTTGACGGTGAGCCTCTACGGCATGGTCGCCTATGTGCGTGAGGATGAGCATGCGCTCGAAGCCGGCATGAAGTATCTCGTGCTGGCGGCGGCCTCGAGCGCCTTTTTGCTTTTCGGAATCGCGCTGATCTATGCCGAACTCGGCACGATGGATTTCGCGCGGTGCGCGGCCGCATTGGCCGCGCCCTCGCGCGCGTCCTCCCCCCTGGTGCTTTATGCCGGAGCCGGACTGCTTCTTACCGGCGTCGGCTTCAAGCTCGGCGTGGTGCCCTTTCATATGTGGACGCCCGACGTCTACGAAGGCTCGCCGGCGCCGGTGACCGCCTTCCTTGCCACGGCATCGAAGGGCGCCATGGCCGCCGCACTGCTTCGATTGATGAGCGGCGTTCGCATTGCGGAGTATCCGGCGCTTGCAGGCGCCTTCGGCTTTGTGGCCATCGCCTCGATGTTCGCGGGCAATTTCCTGGCGCTGAAGCAGACGAATGTGAAGCGGCTGCTTGCGTATTCCTCGATCACGCATCTGGGCTACCTCCTGGTCGCATTCGTTGCCAGCGGCGCGCTGGCAGCGGAGGCGGTGATGTACTATCTTGCCGCCTACATGATCACCTCGCTTGCCGCCTTCGGCATCGTGAGCGTCTGCTCCACAAGCAGCCTTCAGCTCAATACGATCGATGAATACCGCGGGCTCTATTGGACGAGGCCCTGGCTGGCGGCCATGTTCACCGCCGCGCTTCTGTCGCTGGCCGGCATTCCGCTCACGGCCGGCTTCATCGGCAAGTATCTCGTCATCAGCGCGGGCGCGGGCGCGGCGCAGTGGACGCTCCTGGCGATTCTTGTCGTCAACAGCGCGATCGGCATTTATTACTATCTGCGCATTGTCGTGGCGATGTATGCCGCGCCCTCCGAGCCGGCGCTCCACCTGGAGCCCCTGTCGATCGAAGGAGGCATCGTGCTCTCATTGCTCACGCTGGCGCTTGTGGTGCTCGGCGTCTATCCCTCGCCGCTGATCGAGCTGATCCGCGCGGCCGCATCGGGATTTTTTTCATAAAGGATGAAGCGCACATGATGGAAGAGGAACGGACAGACATCTACCGGATCGAACACGATTCGATGGGGGATGTGAAAATCCCGAAGGACGCCTACTGGGGAGCGCAGACCGAACGCGCCATCGGAAATTTTCCGGTGAGCGGCATCGCGTTTCCGCCGGTGTTCATCCGCGCGCTCTCGATGATCAAGCAGGCCTGCGCGATCGTCAACCGGGACGACGGCGCGCTCGATGTCTCCATGGCCGATGCCGTCATCCGCGCCTCGGCCGAAGCGGCGTCGGGAAAATTCGACAGCCAGTTTCCGCTCGATATTTTTCAGACCGGATCGGGCACATCGACCAACATGAATGCCAACGAAGTGATCGCCACGCGCGCCAACGAGCTCCTGAGCGGCCAGCGCCATACGACCCATCCCGTCCATCCGAACGATCATGTGAACATGGGGCAGTCATCGAACGATGTGATTCCCTCGGCCATACACACGGCCGTCTGCCTGCAGACAAGGGCGCACCTCCTGCCGGCGCTCGAGCTTCTGGAAGGCGAACTGGCCATGAAGGAACGCCAGTCGCAGGGCATCGTCAAGACCGGACGCACGCACCTGATGGATGCCGTTCCGATCACGTTTGCCCAGGAGCTCTCGGGCTGGAGATCGCAGATCGAAACGGCGCGCCTGGAGCTGATCCATGCCATGGAAGGCTTGTCTGAACTCGCGCTCGGCGGCACCGCGATCGGCACCGGCATCAATGCGCGCGAGGGCTTCGGCCGGAAAGTCTGCGACAGGCTCTCGGAACTGACGGAGATCCACTTTCGCGAGGCATCGAATCATTTTCAGGCGCAGTCGTCCCTGGACCGGCTCTCGGTCTTCTCGGGCGCGCTTCGCACGTATGCGACGAGCCTTCTGAAGATCTCGAACGATCTTCGGCTCATGAACAGCGGACCCTTTTCGGGCATGGGGGAGATCCGCCTGGCGTCGCTGCAGCCGGGAAGCTCCATCATGCCCGGCAAGGTCAATCCCGTGATTCCGGAGGCCGCGCGCATGGTCTGCCTCCAGGTGCTCGGCAACGACATGGTGGTCTCGACGGCCAATGCGATGGGCGAATTCCAGCTCAATGTGATGCTGCCTGTGGCGGCGCATAATTGCCTCCAGTCGGTCTCGATACTGGGCTCTGTGACCGTGCTTGTGGCCGAGAAAGCCATCCGCACATTCGACATCGACAGAGAGCACGCCGCATACATCCTCGGGCGCAACCCGATCATCGCCACGATTCTCAATCCCGTAATCGGGTACGAGAAGGCTGCCCAGGCGGTGAAAAAAGCGCTCGCAGAAAAAAAGACGGTGAAAGAAACAGTTGTCGAGCTTGGATTTGTTTCAAAAGAAGAGGCAGAACGACTGCTCGATCCGATTGCGATGACGCATCCGTGAAAAATTAAAGAAAGCGAGTGTACAAAGCGTGCATCAGGTGATACAAGACAGTCTTATCAGTGATCTGTTCAGACGCTGGGGATATCTGGAGGCCGACATCGATCCGCTGCGGACGATTGCGCCCCACAGGGTGGAAGAGCTGCATCAGGCGGAGGGAGAGGAAGCCGAGCATGCGCGTGCATGCTATTGCGGGACGATCGGCATCGAGTTCATGCACATCCTCGAGCATGAGCGCAGAGAGTGGATACAGGAGAAGATGGAGTCGGACCGTCCCAAAGAGGATCAGGAATCGATCCTCAGGCGCCTCGTCTCGGCTGAAGTGTTCGAGCAGGTGCTGCAGCACCGCTATCCGGGCACGAAGCGCTTTTCGCTCGAGGGGCTCTCAGCGCTCATTCCGCTTCTGGATGAAACCCTGGAGACGGCGGCAAGGGAAGGCGCGCAGGAAATCGTGATCGGCATGAGCCACCGCGGGAGGCTCAATGTGATGCTGCACATCGTGGGCACCAACCCGGTTGATCTCTTCACGGCCTTCGAGGATGTCGATCCGAGAAGCGTGCTCGGCGGAGGCGACGTGAAATACCATCACGGGGCCACCGGCAATTATCGGACGAAAGAGGGGCGCACGCTCTCGGTGCGCATGGTTTCCAATCCGAGCCATCTGGAAGCGGTCGATCCCGTGGCGCTCGGACGCGTGAAGGCCAAGCAGACGCGCGACGGCTCGGAAGGCGAGAAGCACATCGTGTCCGTGCTCATACACGGCGATGCGGCCTTTGCCGGACAGGGCATCGCCGCCGAAACATTGAACCTGAGCGCGGTCGACGGCTATTCGGTCGGCGGCACCCTCCACATCGTGGTCGACAATCTGATCGGCTTCACGGCCGGCCCCGGAGAGCTCTATTCCTCGCGCTTCTCGACCGACGTCGCCAAGCGCCTGCCCATACCGATCATTCATGTGAATGCGGAGGATCCCGATGCCGTGGTCTATGCCGCGCGCATGGCCGCGGAATACCGGTTCCGTTTCCGCTCCGACTGCGTGCTGCATCTGATCGGATACCGGCGGCACGGGCACAGCGAAGTCGACGATCCGACGGTGACGCAGCCCCTGCTCTACAAAAAAATCAAGGACCATCCGCCGCTCTGGAAACTGTATGCCGAGCGCACGGGCATCGATGCTGCGGAGGAGGAGAGCGCCCGGCGCCGCATGCTCGAAGCGGAGCAGTCGAAGTCGCAGACCGTGCGCTCGATTCCGCGCCTGAGCGTGCTGCCCGAATATTGGTCGGGCTACAGCGGCGGACCCTATGAAATGTCGACCGAGCCGGAAACGGGCCTCGATGAACGCCGCCTGGCGGAGATCGTGCGCGCGCTTACCGAGACGCCCGAGGGCTTTTCCGTTCATCCGAAGGTCCGGCAGCTTCTGGAGCGCCGCGCCAAAATGGGCGCCGGAGAAGCGGCCGTGGATTTCGGCATGGCCGAGCTCCTGGCCTTTGGCTCGCTGTTGCAGGAAGGAGTGAGCGTGCGGCTTTCGGGACAGGACAGCCAGCGCGGCACATTCGGACACCGGCATGCCGTCTTGATCGATACCGAAAACGAGCATGAATACGTCCCCTTGCGTTCGCTCTGCAAAGACCGTGTCTGGTGCACCATGCTCAATTCCATCTTGTCCGAGGCCGCGGTGCTCGGATTCGAATATGGCTTCAGCCGTGAGTATCCCGATGCGCTCGTGGCCTGGGAGGCGCAGTTCGGCGATTTCGCCAATGGTGCGCAGCTCATCATCGACCAGTTCATCAGCGCCAGCGAGGACAAGTGGGCGCTTCTTTCGGGCATCGTGCTTCTTCTGCCGCACGGGTATGAAGGGCAGGGCGCCGAGCACTCGAGCGCAAGGATGGAGCGGTTTTTACAACTTGCCGGAGAAGACAATATACAGATCTGTCAGCCGTCCACCTCGGCGCAGTATTTCCATCTCCTGCGCCGGCAGATGCTGCGCTCCTTGCGGAAGCCTCTGATCGTCTTCACGCCCAAATCCATGCTCCGCAGCGCGGAAGCCTCATCGGACCGAGGGGAATTCCTGAAGGGAACATTCCAGCGGGTCATTCCCGATCATGACATCGCCGATGCCCGGCGCGTGCTTGTGTGCACGGGCAAGATCGGCCACGAACTGAGAGCCGAGCGCAAGAGGCGGCACAACGAGCATACGGCCGTTGTGATGCTCGAGCAGCTGTATCCGTTTCCCGAAGCCGAACTCGCCTCGGAGCTCTCGCGCCACATCCAGGCGCGCGAAGTGCTCTGGGTGCAGGAAGAACCGGCCAATATGGGGGCGCTCGCCTTCGTGCTGCCGCTGCTTGAGCGCGCCTCGGGCTCGCGTCCGGTGCGCTCCGTCCGGCGTTCGGCCAGCGCCAGTCCCGCCACGGGCTCGGCCAAGGCCCATCAGCTGGAACAGCGGGCCATACTCGGCCTCGCCTTCCATTCGACAGAGCCGGCAAAATCGCAGCGCATGCCCTCGTCACAGAAAGGATCATGATGGCGACGCTTGTTGAACATCTTGCCCGGTTCGTCCACAAGGCAAGCTACGACATGCTCAGCGACGGAGCGCGCGAGGATCTGAAAGTCCGCGTGTTGGACGGGCTCGGATGCGCGCTCGGGGCGATACACGGCGAGCCGATCCGCGCGCTCAGGGCCTACATCACCAACATGGGGGGGACGCCGCACTGCACGCTCATCGGCGGAGGGCGCACCTCTCCGGACAGGGCGGCGCTCTATAACGGCGCCCTGGTGCGCTATCTTGATTTCAACGACAGCTACCTGGCCAAAGGCGAGACCTGTCATCCTTCCGATAATATCGGATGCGTGCTTGCGGCAAGCCAGTATGCCGACAGGACCGGCAGGGAGTTTCTTGCGGCGCTCGCGCTGGCCTACCAGATACAGTGCCGGCTGAGCGATGAGGCGCCCGTGCGTGCAAAGGGATTCGACCATACGACGCAGGGAGCCTATGCGGCCTCCGCGGCCGTGGCCAAGGCGCTCGGATTGAGCGAAGAGAAGACCGCCAACGCCATTGCCATCAGCGGCACGGCATTCAACGCGCTGCGCGTGACGCGCACGGGGGCGCTCTCGAACTGGAAGGGCCTGGCCTCTCCCAACAGCTGCTTCGGCGCGACGCATGCCGCGCTTCTGGCCATGCACGGCATCACCGGTCCCCTGGAGGTCTTCGAGGGCAACAAAGGCTTCATGGATGCGATCGCAGAAAAATTCGTCATCGACTGGGAGCATGAGGATTTGGAGCGCGTCACGCGCACGATCGTCAAGCGCTACAATGCCGAGATCCATTCGCAGGCGACGATCGAGGGCGTACTCGAATTGAAACGCGACGAAGGCTTCGATGCGAAGGAGATCGAGCGCATCGATGTCGAAACCTTCGATGTCGCCTATCACATCATCGGCGGAGGAGAGGAAGGCGATAAGACGCTTGTCGCCACGAAGGAGCAGGCCGACCACAGCCTGCAGTACATGATCGCCGCGGCCATGCTCGACGGACGGCTCATGCCGGAAGAATATGCGCCTGAGCGCATCGTGCGCTCCGATATCCAGACGCTCCTGCGCCGCGTGTTCATCCGTCCGCTCGACGCATACAGCGTGCGCTTTCCTTCCGAAATGCCCTGCCGCATCACCGTCACGCTCGCCGACGGCAGGCAGTATGTGAAGGAGAAAAACGATTACGAGGGATTCTTCACGCGCCCGATGCGCTGGGACACCGTCGTGCAGAAATTCCGGCTCCTGACCAATCCGGTGATCAGCCGCGAGCATCAGGAACGCATCATCGGGGCCGTCAGGGAACTGGAAACCATGCGCATCAGGAAGCTCTTCGTGCTTCTGGAAATACTCGAGTAAGACGCATTCATTTATTAGAGAAGGGACGTGTGGTACACATGGCCGATGCATTCATGACAAAGGACGATCGGGCGTTTTCGTTCCTGCACACGAACGATCGTCCGGCCAAGCCGCGCACGCGCGGCATCACCGAGATCCGCGGTCCGTATTATACGCCGATGGGCACACGCTATCTCGAGGATGTGCTCGAGACGATGGGCGCATATGTCGACAGCCTGAAATTCGCCGGCGGCTCGTTCAGCCTCATGCCGCGCCAGGCGGTGAAAGCGCTCATCGAGACGGCGCACCGGTATGACGTCATGGTCTCGACCGGCGGCTTTCTCGAGCATGTGCTCGGTCAGGGAAGGGACGCCGTCGACGGCTATGTGCGCGAGTGCAGGGAACTGGGATTCGACATCATCGAGATCTCGAGCGGCTTCATCACGATCCCGACCGACGACTGGCTGCGCCTGATCGAGCGCGTGCAGAAGGAGGGTCTGAAGGCGAAGCCCGAGGTGGGCATCCAGTTCGGGGCCGGAGGAGCCACGACCGCGTCGGAATTGGAAGCCGAAGGCACGCGCGATCCCGAATTGGCGATCGCCCAGGCCCGGCGCTTCATCGACGCGGGCGCCTCGATGATCATGATCGAATCCGAAGGCATCACCGAGAACGTGCATGTCTGGAGGACCGACGCCGTCGCCAAAATCATCAACGCACTCGGACTGGAAAAGCCGATGTTCGAGGCGGCCGATCCGGAGGTCTTTGCCTGGTATATCAAGAACTACGGCCCCGAGGTGAACCTCTTCGTCGATCACAGCCAGATCGTGCAGCTCGAGTGTCTGCGCTCGGGCATCTGGGGCACCAAGAGCCTCTGGGGGCGCATCGTCACCTATAAGGGATGAACGGCGAGCGGAAATTTTTTTTCTTCAACACTGTGAAGCGGGAGACTAGTGCTATGCCCGACTATACCTATCTCATTATCGGCGGGGGGATGACGGCCGATGCCGCCGTGCGCGGCATCCGGCAGATACAGACCGAAGAGTCGATCGGCATCATCTCAAGCGAGAGTTATCTGCCGTACAACCGTCCGCCTCTGACCAAGGGACTCTGGAAAGGCGATCCCGAAGACGGCATCAGACGCGGCACGCCGCAGGACAACGTGGAGGTCCATTTATCCTGTACGGCCACGGAGCTCGACATCCAGCGCCGCACCGTGACCGACAATCACGGGCGGACGTACTCCTACGGAAAGTTGTTGCTTGCCACCGGAGGAAAAGTCCGGCGCCTGGCCAACGATGTGCCGGGCGTGATCTATTACCGGACGCTCGATGACTATCACGCGCTCAGGGCATCGAGCGGGGAAGGAAAAAGCGTGATCGTGATCGGCGGCGGATTCATCGGCTCCGAACTGGCGGCGTCTCTGGCCATGAACAAGACGTCTGTCACGATGATCTTTCCGGGAGAAGGCATCGGTTCCGTGATGTATCCGCCGAGGCTCACGTATTTCCTGAACAGCTATTACCGGCAGAAGGGCATCGAACTCCTGACGCAGGAGACCGTGGAAGCGATCGAGAGTGCGGGCGGACGCTTCCGTGTGAAGACCTCGAGCGGCAAGACGCGCGAAGCCGACGCGGTCGTCGCCGGTCTCGGCATCGAGCCGAATACGGATCTGGCCCAGGCCGCAGGACTTGACATCGACAACGGCATCGTCGTCGATGAGTTCCTCCGCACAAGCCAACATGGCATCTATGCGGCGGGAGATGCGGCGAACTTCTACAATCCCGCGCTCGAGAAGCGCATCCGCGTCGAGCATGAGGATAATGCGAATACGATGGGCGAGATCGCCGGCAACAACATGACCGGCATCGGGATCGCCTACAAGCATCTGCCGTTTTTTTATTCCGATCTCTTCGACCTGGGCTACGAAGCCATCGGGGAACTCAATGCGAAACTGGAAGTGATCGAGGACTGGAAAACGGAATTTCAGGAAGGCGTGATCTATTATGTGAGCCAGGGACGCGTGCGGGGCGTGCTCTTGTGGAACCGATGGGGTCTGGTCGATGAAGCGCGCCGGCTGATCGCCGAAAAGGGACCGATCGAAAGCCGGAGTCTCTACGGGCGATTGTGAGAGATTCGGGGGGAAAGCCCGATGCGCCTGAGCGGCACGAATGAAAGAAGAGGATGGTGTACGATGAAGACCGATATTGCGATCAATGAAAACGTCGTTGCGCTGCGTTCAAAGGACGCCGCAGAGCGCATGCATGCCCGCATGCGTCTTGAGCGGATCGGAAAGCCGGCCGTGCCGGTGCTGATCGAACTCCTGAACGACCGGAATGAATACGTGCGATGGGAAGCCTGCAAGGCGCTGGGGAAGATACAGGATCCGTCGGCCTCCGAAGCCCTGGTGCTCGCGCTCGACGATAACAGCATGGCCGTGCAGTGGCTGGCGGCCGAGGCGCTGATCGGGCTCAAGACCGAGAGCATCGTGCCGCTTCTGCGGCTCCTGGAGCGCAAGTTCGATTCGATCTTCGTGCGCCAGGCGGCGCATCACATTCTCCATGCGCTCGAACGCGAGGACCTGCTCAACAAGGATACGATCGCCGTCATCGATTCGCTGCGCTCGCTCGGTCCCGGCGTGGCAACGGCGCTGGCCGCAGAGCGCGCATTGCTCTCGATCAGGAAACAGGCGAAGCACAAAGATGTGTCCGAAGAAGTGAGAAGAAAAGAGTAGGAAGCACGCATGCTTGCGCTTTCATGAGAAAATGATTACATAGAGGCTTCGCGTTTTCATGATCATGCGCGGCTGCACAAACTATTTTTCATCTTCTTTTTTATGCGCACACTCTTCCGTGTCTGTCTTCTTTCGATGCTGCTTGCATATGACGCTTCGGCATCGGTCATGGTCAATCAGGCGGGATATCTTCCTGCGGGGCAGAAGCTGTTTTTCACCACGACGCCTTCCGACTCATTCCTCATTTACGAACTGCAGAATCCCGAAAAAGTCTTCAGCGGGGCGCTCCGTCTTGTCCGCACGAACGATCCCGCAACGGGCATGACGGTCTACAAGGGAGATTTCTCCGCGCTCACGCGCCCCGGACAGTACAGGATCATGGTGAAGGGCGAATCGAAGTTCTCCTCTCCCTTTTCGATTGCGGACGATGTCTATGGGCCCCTGGCTTCCGCCGCGCTCAAAGGATTCTATTATCAGCGCTGCGGCCAGACGCTTCCCGCGCTCTTTGCCGGCTCCTATGCCCGGAGCGCCTGCCATCTTGCCGACGGCACATTCCACCAGACGGCGGAATCGGCGGGCTTCCACGCATCGACAGGCGGCTGGCATGATGCGGGAGACTACGGCAAATACATCGTCAATGCCGGCGTGACAGTGGGCACGCTTTTGATGGCCTACGAGATGTTCCCGGAGCGCTTTGCCAAGGATGATCTCGGCATTCCCGAAAGCGGCAACGGCATTCCGGACATCCTCGATGAGACGCGCTGGGAACTGGAGTGGATGCGCACGATGCAGCACACGACGGGAGGCGTCTTTGCCAAACTCACCCGGGCGCAGTTCGAAGGCTTCGTGATGCCGTCTGCGGACAACGGCACGCGCTACATCTATCAGATCGCATCGACGGCCACGGCGGATTTCGCCGCCGTCTTTGCGCGCGCCTCGCGCACCTACCGCGCGTTCGATCCCGCCTTTGCCGATACCTGCCTTGCAGCGGCGCGCCGCGCCTGGGCCTATCTGCAATCGCACTCGGGCATCGTGCCCACTGGCGGATTCAAAAATCCCTCCGGCACGGCAACAGGCGAGTACGGCGACGCAAACGATGCGGATGAGCGGCTCTGGGCCGCGGCCGAACTTTTTTCGGCCACCGGAGAATCGACATTCCATTCGCTCTATACGCTGCGCTACGGCACGGGCCCGCTTCTGTCGCAATCGATGAGCTGGCCCAACGTCCGCACGCTGGCGCATCTTGCCTATCTCTACACGCATCAGGCTTCGGCAAGCGAATCGGTCAAAGCCGCGCTTCGGCAGTCGCTTATCGACTACGGCACGACGCTTCTTTCGCAGATCGCAAGCGAAGGCTTCCGCGTGGCCATACGGCCCGGAGAGTATGCGTGGGGATCGAATTCTGAAGTGCTCAATCGGGCGATCCTGCTCATTCTTGCCTCGCGCGAATCGGGCAACAGTGCGATGCTCGGCGCGGCGCAGTCGCAGCTCGATTATATCCTCGGAGCCAATGCGCATAATCTTTCGTTCGTGACCGGCATCGGCGCCATGCATGTGATGCATCCGCATCACCGGCCCTCGGCAAGCGACACGGTCATCGAGCCGGTGCCGGGACTGCTTGCCGGCGGACCCGAACAGAACCGGAGCGACGCGGTGCTCCAGGCAAGATTCACGGCTTCGACGCCCCCGGCGCTCATCTATGCGGATAATACGGACAGCTACGCTTCGAACGAGATCGCGATCAACTGGAATGCGCCGCTTGTGTTCGTGGCCGGATACTTCGCCGGCCAGTCGCAGGGCGCGCTCGGCATCGGCTCCGATCGGCCGTGGAATGAGACGACGCTTCCCCGGGAATTCCGATTGGAGCAGAATCATCCCAACCCCTTCAATCCTTCGACGGAGATTTCCTTTCATCTGCCTTCGCGCAGCGTCGTGCGGCTCGATGTGTTCGACACGGTCGGGCGGTGCGTGGCCTCGCTCATCGACGGCGTGACGCTCGAAGCCGGCAGGCACCGCGCGGCCTTCGACGGCGCCTCGCATCCGAGCGGCGTTTATCTCTACCGGCTCACGGCGCAGAGCGGCACGGAGTCGTATTTCCAGACGAAGCGGGCGCTGCTTGTGAAATAAGTCTGCGGCAGAGACAGAGAGAGGGGGCCGTTTGCGCATGAGCGGGAAATTGTCTAGATTGACAGTATGATGAAAACAATCGTGCGCATTGTTGTGTGCTGTACGCTTGTGATGAGCTATGCAGGCCTCTCGCTTGCAGGGCAGTTCGTCGTGCTCAAAAGCATGATCTCAAGCGGCGGAGAATCGGCCATCGATTCGGAGATGGGCAAATCCAGCCCTCCGGATACGAAGCCCTTCTGGACGCAGCGCAAGTACACCGCACCCGCCCTTCATGCCGGCGACAGCTCGGCATTGATCGGCGCGCGCGCCCCGTATTGTCCTCCCGCTCCCGAACGGCTGCTGCATCAGGCGCCGGTCTATACGATGCTCATCTCGCATTTTCCTTATCCTCCTTTCTGGCCCCGCGACCCCTCGCTGGCATAGACACATTCTCGTATTCCGGATCATTCAACAAACGTATCCTGAAGGAAGCGCATGCGTGCGCCTCCCCGTTCATGCTGGTGCATGTACAGGGGCGGCACGCAGGCATCGATGATTCCTTCCGGATATATCCTATGTATAGCGGATCACACGAAGGAGATGCATGTCATGTCAAAGAAAACAGTTTCAGCACAGCCTGTCCGTCCCGCCGATGAACACGATCACAGCCATCCGATCCTGCCACTGATTCTGGTCTCAGTGCTCGGTGTGGCGATCCTTGCCCTGCTGCTTCGGGCATTCGGAATTTTCTGATTGTGACCGGATCGGCATGAAGAAGACGGCTGAACATGTGCAGGAATTTTTCCAGAGCGAGAAAGCGGGCGGCATCGTGCTGATCGGATGCACGCTCGCATCGCTCATTCTTGCCAATTCCGGCATCGGATCCCTCTACCGGGAGTTCTGGCATGGAAAGATCGCGGGCATGAGCCTCGAGCATTGGATCAATGACGGGCTCATGGCCGTCTTCTTTTTCTTCGTCGGCTTGGAGCTCAAGCGCGAGATTGTCGCCGGAGAATTGTCCGATCTGAAAAAGGCCTCTCTTGCGGTCGTCGCCGCGCTTGGAGGAATGATCGTGCCGGCATTCGTCTATTCGCTGTTCAATTTCGGCACGGACACGCAATCCGGCGCCGGCATTCCCATGGCGACCGATATCGTCTTTGCCATCGGCATCCTCTCGCTCCTGGGAAGCCGCATGCCTTCGAGCCTGACCGTGCTTCTGACGGCGCTTGCGGTGATCGATGATCTCGGGGCGATCGTCGTGATCGCCGTCTTTTACTCATCCGGGCTCTCGTGGATCTATCTCGGCGCGGCTCTTGTTGTCTTCACCGCGCTTCTTGTCATCGGGCGCTTCCGGGGCACTTCACCCGTGCCGCATGTGATTGGAGGCCTTCTGCTGTGGTACTGCATGCTCAATTCGGGCATTCATGCCACGATCGCCGGCGTGCTTCTGGCGCTCGCCGTTCCCTTCGGCGACGGATCGGCGCAGTCGCTCTCGCACCGCTTCGAGCATTGGCTCGATCGTCCCGTATCCTTCCTCATTCTTCCTGTATTTGCGCTTGCCAATACGGCGATCGCGCTCTCGGCCGATATCGGTTCCTCGCTTCTGAGTGCAAGCAGTCTCGGCATCATCACGGGACTCTGGGCGGGCAAGCCCGTCGGCATCGTGCTTTTTGCCTTCCTGGGGGTGAAGTTGGGCATCAGCAGACTGCCGCATCCGCTCACATTCCTGCACATCGGCGGAATGGGATTTCTGGGCGGCATCGGCTTCACGATGTCCATGTTCATCACGCTCTTGGCCTTTGCCGGGCCCGGGCTCATCGCCGAGTCGAAAATCGCCATCCTGGTTTCCTCGCTCCTCGCGGGTGTGACCGGATACGCCTGGCTCCGCCTGCTTTCTTCTTCCCGTGCGTCGCACGCCGAAGACTGAAATGCCTTTTTAAATACAAAAAAACTTCTCTTTTTTCCTCTAGAAAACTTCCATTTTGCCGATAATCTCTCTATTACTGTCTTTTTTCATACCATAAAAAAATCTGGGGAGAATCACACCATGCAGTTTCTCATCGATATGCGCATCAAGCAGAAGATCATGCTCGTGCTGGCCGTGGCCATCACGACGATCATTCTTGTCGGACTCAAAGGCTATGTTTCCGTGCGCACCATGGCGCAGCATCAGGCGGATCTCTATGAAGTCGATTATAGCGGTCTGGCGCTCTTCACTTCCGTCGAGTCGTCGCTTTTGACAGCGCGCGGAGACGTCCGCAACATGATGCTGGAGAAAACGCCGGAAGCACGGGAGCGCTTCCGCGCTGTCTTCATGAAGGAATACGCCCGGACCGAATCGGGGCTTTCTGAACTGCGCGCCTTTGAAACAAGCGGGAGGGAAAAAGAACTCTATGAACGTGCGCTTTCGGCATGGAGCGCCTACAAGCAGGCGCGCGACCGGGCCGTGCCCCTGGCGCTTGCCATGAAGGACGAGGAAGCCTTCGCCATCCTGAACGGAGATGCGCGCACGGCGCTTTCCGACCTGCGTGCGACACTGCGGCAGATGATGGAACTCAACCGCGAAAGCGCCAAAGAATCTCATGAGGAGATGAATGATGCCTCGAGCTCGGCCTCGCTGTGGATTCCGATTCTCTTTGTCGTCGGCGCGGCAATTACGCTTGCGATCGGACGCTTCATCTCCGGACTGATCACGGCGCCGGTCGCGGCAATGACGGAGACGGCGGAGATCGTGGCGCGCGGCGATGTGGAGAAACGCATCGAAGAGAGCATGCGCAAGGATGAAATCGGCCGCCTGCAGCGCTCGTTTGCGCTGATCTGCCGGAATATCCGCGCGCATGCGCTGGAAGCCAAGCAGATCGCCGAGGGCAACCTCGATGTCGATATCTCCGTCGCCTCGGAGTCCGATATGCTGGCGCGCGAACTCGTGATGATGGTCGAGACGCTCAAGCGCCTGACGCTCTCGCTGCAGGATCTGACCAAAAGCGTTCTCGGCGGCGATCTTTCGAAGCGCTGCGATCCCCAGCAGTTCAAGGGCGGCTACCGCGAGATCACACTCAATCTCAATAAGACGCTCGATGCGATGATCGATCCGGTCAACGAAGGAGCGCGCGTGCTTGCGGTGATGGCCGCGAACGATTTCTCGGCGCGCATCACGGGCTCCTACCGGGGCGGACACCGCCTGATCATCGACAGCATCAATCATCTGGGCGAATCGGTCTCCGAGGCGATCCGCCAGGTCAATAATGCCGTCTCGGCCACCGCGAGCGCAAGCACCGAAATTTCCTCTTCGGCCGAAGAGATGGCCGCGGGCGCCCACGAGCAGACGCAGCAGGCAGGCGAAGTCGCCGCGGCCGTCGAGCAGATGACGACCACGATCATGCAGACAACGAAGAATGCCGCCGATGCGGCGGAAATCGCGCGGCAAGCCGGTCAGACAGCCGGCGCAGGCGGAGAAGTGGTCCGGCAGACGATCGAGGGCATGAACCGCATTGCCGAAGTGGTGATGAAATCGGCCGAGACCACGGCCGCGCTCGGTGCCTCGTCGGACCAGATCGGAGAGATCGTCCAGGTGATCGACGATATCGCCGACCAGACGAATCTTCTTGCCTTGAATGCGGCGATCGAAGCCGCCCGCGCAGGAGAGCAGGGCAGGGGCTTCGCCGTTGTGGCCGATGAGGTGAGAAAACTGGCCGAGCGCACGACGAAGGCCACAAAGGAAATCGCCGGCATGATCAAGCAGATTCAGAAAGATACGGAAGGCGCCGTGCGCTCGATGGAGGAAGGAAAAATGGAAGTGGAAAAGGGACGCATCCTTGCCGATAAAGCCGACGCCTCTCTGCGCGAGATCATCAGCGGCACATCCAGGGCCGTCGATACGATCACGCAGGTGGCCGCGGCAAGCGAGGAGCAGGCGGCCGCGGCCGAGCAGATTTCGAAAAATCTGGAAGCCATCACCAGCGTCACGCAGCAGTCCGCGGCCGGCACCGAGCAGATCGCGCGCGCGGCCGAGGATCTGAACCGTCTCACCGAAAACCTTCAGGCATTGACATCGCTCTTTACCGTCTCGGCTGCGGCATCCGCCCAGAAATCGATCGGCGCATCCGAGAGGGCGGATTCGGGCGGCGCTTCCTTCCTCACGGCCGATGAGCTCGATGCGATGATCGTCGGCCACCAGCTCTGGAAGATCCGGATCAAGAAGCTCTTCACGGGACTCGAGGCGATCGCAAACGACAAGGCGGGCAATCACAAAGAGTGTGCGCTCGGAAAATGCTACTACGGCGAGCATGCGGCGACATTCAGCCGCTTCCCGCACTACGCGGAGCTGGGCCAGACGCACGAGTCCTTCCACACCTGCATCCGGGAGACGGTCGCGCTCTGGAATGCCGGCAGGAAAGAGGAGGCGTTCCGGCGCGGCGCCGATGTGGCGGACCTGAGCGACCGCGTGGTGGCGATCCTTTTGGAGTGCAAACGATCGCTGGCTTGACTCCGGCATTGAAACTATCCTCCCGTCGTTTCGCGTTAGTAAAAGATACCACGGAGTAATTCACAGGGAGGATCCAGCGCATGTCGGCAGACAACCGGATACAGAAGCTCCAGGAAATGAAAGACCGCGCAAAGCTCGGCGGGGGGAAGAAGCGCATACAGGTTCAGCATGAGCGCGGCAAGTTCACGGCCCGCGAACGCATCGCCAAGCTGCTCGACAAGGGCAGCTTCGAGGAGTTCGATGCGCTGGTGACGCACCAGTGCACCGACTTCGAGATGGAAAAAAACCGCCCGTTCACCGACGGCGTCATCACCGGCTACGGCACGATACACGGGCGGCTCGTCTTCCTCTTTGCGCAGGATTTCACGATCTTCGGCGGCTCGCTCTCGATGGCGCACGCCGAAAAGATCATCAAGATCATGGATCTGGCCGCGCGCTCGGGCGCCCCCCTGATCGGCATCAACGATTCGGGCGGCGCCCGCATTCAGGAAGGCGTCGTCTCGCTTGCCGGCTATGCGGAGATCTTTTTGCGCAATGTGCGCTACTCGGGCGTCATTCCTCAGATCTCCATCATCATGGGGCCTTGCGCCGGCGGCGCGGTGTATTCTCCGGCCATCACCGATTTCGTCTTCATGACCGAGGACATCTCCTACATGTTCCTGACGGGCCCGAAGGTGCTGAAGCAGGTGACGCAGGAAGAAATCACGGCCGAGCAGCTGGGCGGAGCCACAGTCCATGCCACCAAAAGCGGCGTGGCGCATTTCATCTATCCCGATGAAGAGGAAACCTTCAAGGGCGTGCGCCGTCTGCTTTCCTATATCCCCCAGAAAAGCTTCGAAGCGCCGCCGGTCGTTCCCAATTCCGATCCGGTGGACAGAGTCTGCGACAGGCTCAACACGATTGTGCCCGAAAGCCAGAGCCGTCCCTACGACATGAAGGAGATCATCCGGGAAGTCGTGGACAACTACGATTTCTTCGAAGTGCAGCCGAAGTTCGCCCCGAATATCGTCACGGGCTTCGCGCATCTGGCCGGACGCTCGATCGGCATCGTGGCCAATCAGCCGAAGGTGCTCGCCGGCGTGCTCGATAATCATGCATCGGTGAAGGCGGCGCGCTTCATCCGCTTCTGCGATTCGTTCAATATTCCGCTTCTGGTCTTCGAAGACGTGCCGGGATTCATGCCCGGCGCCAATCAGGAACACAACGGCATCATCCGCAACGGCGCGAAGCTCCTCTATGCCTTTGCCGAAAGCACCGTGCCGCGCATCACCGTCATCGTGCGCAAGGCCTACGGCGGCGCCTACTGCGTCATGAATTCAAAGCACATACGGGGCGATATCAGCTTTGCCTGGCCTTCGGCCGAGATCGCCGTAATGGGGCCGGACGGAGCGGTTGAAGTGCTCTACAGCGGGGAGATCGAAAAGGCGGAGGATCCGCAGAAGCGGAAGATGGAACTCAAAGCGGAATATTCGGAAAAATTCGCGGGTCCCTATATGGCCGCGCAGCGCGGGTACGTGGATGACGTCATCGTGCCTTCGATGACGCGCATGAAGCTCATCCGCGCCTTCGAGATGCTCCGGGGGAAGGAAGAAGAGACGCCGAAGAAAAAGCACGGCAACATCCCGCTTTGAATATTTTTTGGGGGAAGGACGGCGCGGCGCTCCTCTTGCGTCTTCCATTTTATTATGGGAAGATCGGCGTCACACGGTGGACGATCTGCAGGGGCTGGCCCCACGGATCGCGCAGCATGAGCACGGTATCGCCGTTGGGAAGCTGCTTCATTTCCTCGGCCACATGCGCTCCGGCCTTCAGAAGCCGCGCCTTGGTTTGGGCCACATCCGGGACGGCAAAGGCAAAATGCGTCGCCATGTAATCAAGGTCGTTGAAATCGAGTCTCGGATAGCGCGCATCCTGATAGAGTTCGATCATCATGTGCCTGGAAGAGTCCGCGATGAACATCGAATACGCGGGCGGCTTGCCCTCGCGCACCGTGACGCAGCCGAGATTGTCGGAAAGCCACGCGGCTTTCGCCCGCGCATCCTCCACATTGAAGGCGACGTGCTCCAGTGAGAGCCCGCGGTTGTGAAGCATCGGATGCACGCGCCTGACCAATTGCAGTGAAAATCCCCAGGGATCTCTGAGCGTGATCACCCGGTCGCCCGATGCGGTCTGTTTCTGCGCTTCGGCCACTCGTGCACCCGCCTTCAGAAGCCTCTCTGTCACCTCTTCAAGTGAATCGACCGCGAGCGCCAGATGCAGCGCCATCGGATGCATCGTATCCGGCGAAAGCAGCGGATGCTCCGCATTCTGATAGATTTCGAGCGCCATCGTCGCATGCGACGAATCTGTGATCACGGTCGAATACTGCGGCGCCGGGCCCTTGCGCAGCACGGAAAATCCCAGATGCGCGGCATACCACGCGACGACCGCTTGTGCATCGGCGACATTTATTCCAATATGCTCGATGCGCGGCGCTACCGCCTGCGCATCGAGCGCGGCAGAGAAGAAGAGCAGGAATGCGGTCACAAGCGTGCGTGCGTGTGTCATGGTCTCTGTGCTCCCAGTCAAAAATAAATCCGGTACGACATGTTCTCGAAAAAAAATACAGAATTGCCTTTCCATGCGCAAGCACTGTCTCTCATGTGCCGGGCTGGATGTATGTGACGGGCGCGAAGAATCTGCGTTCGGCGCCTCGCGGATCGTCTTCCACTCTCGGCGTGAGATCGAAGAGCATCGTTCGGCGCTTCTTGAGATCGAATGCCGGCCAGAAGGGAAGCTTCGGATTGTTCGGATTGCCGGTGCGCGCAAACGCGATCCACGTTTCGCTCATCACATCGGCCAATGCCTGTTGTCCGCGCTCTTCCGTGCCGACGAAGGAGCGGCCGTATGCGACATTGTCGAAGACGAAGGGGATTTCCATTCCATGCGCGGCTTTCCATTTCCCGGAGTCGGCCGGCGACTTCCAGTCGAATTGAAAGACGTATGTCGGCGCCCCGTGTGCCCGGGCGCGAAGTTCCGATTCGATGATCAGCCCGCGCCAGGACCGGGCGGCGGTCGATGCCGCAAAAAAGACATCGCTCGGGCTCGACGAGGGATAGAGCTTCCTGTAGAACCGGACGATGGAATCGGGAGCGATCGATCCGATGAAATTCGGAATATGCCGCAGCAGCGCCGAGGGAAGCTCCTCCCAGTTCAGATGGAAGAGCGAGGAATCCGCGCCGCCGATCAGGTTCGTCGTTTCATCGTGCGTGTTTCCCATCATCATCGGAATGGAACGAGAGAGCTTCGGCGCTTCGGGAAAGAAGGGATCGTTCGGCAGCACAAGCCCGTCTGTCACGGGTCCGAAGTAGCGGCCCTCCGCCGCGGCGGCGAGCTTTTTTGCCGGCATGCCCGAGAGTTCTGCGATCCGCTCCGGCGTGAGGCCGAGCGCCTGGAGCACCTGGCGCGCCGTTTCGGTGGCATGTTCCCTGGTGCGGCCCGTGACTTGCTGGCCGCTTTCGGTGATCACGCGCTGAAAGAGTCCCTCTGCCTGGGGCATGGCCATGAGCGTGGCGCATTTGGCGCCGCCCCCGGACTGGCCGAAGATGGTGACGTTCGAGGTGTCCCCGCCGAACTCCGCGATATTCTTCCTGATCCATTGCAATGCCAGCACGCAATCGAGCATGCCCGCATTGCCCGACTCGGCATAGTCTTTTCCGCCCAGCTCGGCAAGATAGAGAAACCCGAAGAGATTGAGCCGGTGATTCACGCTCACGACCACCACATCGCCTCTGCGGCAGAGATTGGTGCCGTCGTAGAGATCGGAGTTCGCCGTGCCGTTGCTGTAGGCGCCTCCGTGGAACCACACCATGACCGGCCGGCGCTTGTGATCGCGCACGCCCGGCGTCCAGATGTTCAGGTGCAGGCAGTCCTCGCTTTCTTTCACCTGCTCCTGGAGGCGTCCCGGTTTGGGACGCGTCTGCTGTATGGCCATGGCGCCGAAGCGCATGCAGTCGCGGATGCCCTTCCAGGCCGGGGCGGGAAGCGGAGCCTTGAAGCGCCGGCGCGCGGGATTGGCGCCGTAGGGAACATCCTTGAACACGGAAATGCCGTGATAGCGATAGCCTCGGATTGTTCCGGACGCCGTCTGTGCGATGACGGTGTCATCGGCGTGCGCAACGGATGCCGTCATTGCGCACGCCGAGAGGAAAAGAATCATGAAACGATTGATCGTTCGCATACGAAGGGACGTGTGTCGGTGGAATAATAAAGACCGTGAGTGTGTGAGGAATTCGTCTTGCATTTGAGAAATTATTTTGGCATTTAGAACACACATGCATACAGAGGGGACCCGCACACAGATGAAACCCATCATACAACTGCTTCGTCCGCATCAGTACATCAAAAACATGCTCGTCTTCGCGCCGCTGTTTTTTTCGTTCTCGTATGGCGAACCGGACAAGGTTGTGCTTTCGATCGAAGCCTTCATCTGCTTCTGCATCGCATCGAGCGCCGTCTATATTCTCAACGATCTCATGGACCGTGAGGAGGATCGCGAGCATCCGGAAAAGAGGCATCGTCCGATCGCCTCGGGACGCGTCTCGCTCGGCGCCGCACGCGTGCTTTTGTCTGTCCTGCTGTTGGGAGCCCTGACGCTTGCGGCGGCAATCGACACCGCTCTATTATATGTCATCGCGCTCTACTGTGCCGTCAACGTTTTTTATTCCTTCGGGCTCAAGCGTGTGGCGATCCTCGATATCGTGCTCCTCTCCTTCGGCTTCCTTCTGCGCGTGGCAGGAGGCGGCGCGGTCACGGGCATCGAGGTCTCGATGTGGCTCGTGATCATGACGTTCCTTCTGGCGGTCTTCCTCGGCATCGCCAAGCGCCGGCAGGATTTGAAATTGAGCGCGCTCGGACTGAAGACGCGGAGGAATATCGGCGCCTATAATCTCGAATTCATCAACGCCACGATGGTGCTCATGGCCGGAGTCATCATCGTGGCCTACCTGCTCTACACGGTCGAGCCGGAGATCCAGGCCCATTTCCGCACGCACTCACTCTACATCACCTCGCTTTTTGTCATCACCGGCATCCTGCGCTACATGCAGATCGTCTTCGTGGAAGACGGCAACACCGATCCGACAGACGTGCTCTACCGCGACCGTTTCCTGCAGATCGTGATCGTGCTCTGGATCCTCTCGTTTCTCATCCTGCGCGGAAGAGGCTGATATGGTGCATGCTCAGAGTCCGCGCCCGTAGGCATGAAGGAATGCCGCTTCCGAGTCGGCATCGGCGATGAGGATCATTTCCGAGTCTTCCCGGATCAGCTCCGATCCGTCACTGCTGATGAGGCATGCCGGAGCCTCACCGTGTGTGACGGCAATCAAGCGGCAGCCGGAGGGAAGCCTGGCCGCGATCTCGGCCGCGGTCTTTTCCGAGAGCTGCCGGGGCGTGCGGATCCGGAAGACGTCGACGCCTTCCGAGAGCATGAGATAGGTGCCGCGCTTGAGATGATTGAGAATGAACGTGGCGCCGAAGCTTGCCGAGGACAGTACGATATCGCATCCGGCCTTGTGCAGAAGCGCCACGCTGCGCTCGAGCGTGGCGCGGCTCACGATCTGTATATCCTTCCTCAGGCTCCGGAAGAGCGTCGCCAGATAGATATTCGTATCATCCCGGTGCGTGGCGATCACCACCGCCGGTGCGCGGAAAAATCCCATCGACTTCAGGTTCTCGACTTTCGCCGCATCGGTGATGGAGACATTGGGCGCGTTCTCGCGCTTGTCCGGATTCTTTTCGATGATGCGGTACTCGAGTCCGTGCTCGTCGAACGAGCGGGCGACCCAGCGCCCCACGTTGCCTGCGCCGATGACGATCACCGGATCATCCGACGCGTTGTAGATGCAAAAGAGCTCGTTGTAGCGCGCCACATCCTCCATGCTTCCGGCAAGAATCAGAATCGAGTGCTTCGTGATGATGCGTTCCGGATCGGCAAGAAAAAATTCCGGTCCTTCAAGGATGCCGATGCACTCGAGTCCGGTCACGGCGCGCAGCTGCGCCTGGGAGAGCGTCCTGCCTGCAAGCGGCGTGGCGCGCGCGGCCGCCTCGGCGATCGTGAGCGTGCCGAGATGTCCGATCACATGCGCGATCGCATCGCCGGCGATGGTGCGCCGGGCGAGGGACTGTCCCATCATCTCATCGAGCGAAAGGATGTCGTCGGCTCCGGCCGCACGCAATATCTCGAGCGACTCGGGCTCCGTCGATGTCGTGAGGATATTGACCGAATCGGAGCACTCGCGCGCCGCATGGATGATGACCGTGTTCGTGACGTCGTCGGCCGTGGTGGCAAGCAGCGCGGCGCGCCCGATGCCGACCTGCGCGTAGGTCGAGGGATCGTCCGTTTCTCCGAGCACGGCATTGATGCCGCGGTCGCGCTCGTCGGCCGCCTGCGTCACTTCCGGTGTCAGGAGGATATAGGGCGACTCATAATAGCCGAGCCGGCGGATGAGCACCGATGTGACCGGATCGTCATGCGTCAGGATCACATGCCCGCTCATGCCCTCCGGGACTTCGCGCGGCACGCGCGCGCCCGACTGGAAGAGACGGATGAGCACGAAGGGGATCGTGACGAGGATGAAGAAAATGCCCGTGACGATCACGATGACCGAGAAGACCATGCCGGCAAGCGATTGAAAGACGACATCGCCGTATCCGACGGTCGTCATCGTCGCAATGGTCCAATAGACGCCGACAAACCAGTGATAGGATTTCCCTTCCTCATGCATGAGCACATGGAAGAGCGCGGAGTAGGCCGCAACGATGACGAGAAAGAACATCAGAAGCCGGGTCAGAAGCACGGCGTTCATCCGGCTCATCGAGCGTGCAAGAAAAAGGAAGGGACGTGTGCCGAAGCGTCGCTGGCTGCGGCGGGGTTTCAGAAGTAGAGACATGCGAGACTGCGTTGGTAGACTTGTGTGATTGCGCGCGCTCACTCATCGAGCATCTTGCGTATCTGTGCAAGGTCGCGCTTCTGCTTTTCATCCGGCTGCGGATACGACATCGGCAATTGCTTGAGCGTCTTGAGGATCACCTTCGAGACGATGAGCCGGGCGTTGGCCTTGTTGTCGGCCGGAATGACATACCACGGCGCGTGTTCGGTGCTTGTCCGGCTCAGGACGTCTTCGTAGGCTTCTTCGTATTTCTGCCAGAGCCGCCGCTCTTCGATGTCGCCGAAATTGAATTTCCAGTTCTTCTCGGGCTTTTCGATGCGCTCGATGAACCGCCGCCGCTGCTCTTCCTTCGACACATGGAGGAAGAACTTGATCGTGCGCGTGCCGTTGCGGTAGAGGTGCGCTTCGAGATCGGTGATCGAACGGAAGCGTCCTTTCCAGAGCGACTTACCTTCGAGCAGTTCCTCGGGCAGCGCCTGCGCCGCCAGGATCTCGGGATGCACGCGCACGATGAGCACCTCTTCATAATACGAGCGGTTGAAGATGCCGATCCGTCCGCGCTCGGGCAGGCAGATGGTGGTGCGCCAGAGAAAATCGTGCTGCAGTTCCTGCGGCCCCGGATGCTTGAAGCTGTAGACCTGGCAGCCCTGCGGATTGATGCCCGACATGACATGCTTGATGATGCTGTCCTTGCCGGCCGCGTCCATGGCCTGGAAGATCACCAGCAGAGAATACCGGTTATAAGCGTAGAGCAGCGTCTGCAATTCGCTCAGCCTGCCGATGTGGTCTTTCAGAAGCGCTTTGTATTCTTCCTTCGAGTCGAAAAACGGCTCGACCTCCGTGGGCCAATCCTTCAATGCGACACTCGTGCCCTCTTCCACACGGAACTCACCGATCGAGATCTTCTTGCCCATCGCGCGCTCCCCCTCGTTCCTCACAATTGAACATCGCCTCCCGGTTTCCGCCCGCCACAAGTGAAACATAACCAATTCGCGCATTTCTATCAAGCTTGAGAGAGTTGCATCTGAGTGCTTTCTTTAGTAGGTTTTCTCTATACGTGCGTTGCGGGGATGTGTGTGCGGTCTGTCCGGAGTTCTCTTCCTTTTTATTGTTCGCGCAAGCGCGCGACGGCGCCCAGCGGCGGCGCATCCTCACCTCACCCCCTTGAACAAAATCTGACACCGGGGGAAAACGCCATGGCAAAGCCGTGGGATGTCAGGCATCTCGATGCCGGGACGCCTCTGCATTCGGCCGTCAGGATGATCCTGAACACGCGTGTGAAGGAGGCCTTCTCGTACGGGCGCCGGGCCATGAAGCGGAACAATGCCGACGGCGTGCATGACATGCGCGTGGCGGTGCGCCGTGTGACATCGGCTTTGTCGGTCTTTAGCGGATGCTTCGGGAAGAAGAATCGCAGCAAGCTCCGTGCGCCGCTCAAGGATCTGCTGGCGTTCCTGGGACGCGTGCGCGACCGGGACATCTTCATCGAGTCGCTCAGCACGTTCAAAAGCGGACAGGAACCGCAATCGCCCGGCATCGACGAGCTCGGCCGGTTCATCGCGCATGAGGCGCGGAAGAGGGAGAAGTTCCGGCGCCGCGCCAAAAAGATGCTCCGCGAACTGGAAGCGCGGCATTTCATGCGGCACTTCCGCAGGAGTGTCGGCCGGTCGCTTCGGCCAAAAGGCTGCGCAGAACTGTCACAGTCGGCGGCTCAGGAGCCCGTGCTTGCCATCGAGGCGCGGAAGATCGTGCATGCGCTTCTGGAAAAATTTCTGTCGCATCATCCCGGCGTGCGCTCACATCCCGACTCGGCCGAGCTGCTGCATGCGATGCGCATCGAGGGGAAGCGTGTGCGCTACGGCATGGAAAATTTTGCGGCGGCATTCGGCGACGAGTATGCCGGATGCCTGGAGGAGGTGAAAGCGCTGCTTGATCTGATGGGCACGATCCATGACTGCGATGTGAATATTCCGCGTGTGGCGCGAAGGATCGAACGTGCGCGCCGCGCCGGGCGCGACGCCGGTGCGCTCTCTGGCTTCAGCGAAGAGCTCGCACTGCTGCGCACGAGGCTTTTTGCGGAAATGGCCGGGAGCCTCGCGCGCTGGAAGGAAACTGACATGACAGGGCGCATCGCGCGCTCCATGACGGAAGCAACACAAGAAGGGGGGATGTGATGTTCATTTATCTTCTGCGGCATGCGATCGCCGTCACGCGAGGCGACGGCAATTATCCGAACGACGACCGGCCTTTGACCAGGGAAGGCCGCGAGAAAATGGAACGGGCTTCCGAAGGCATCCGGCGCATCATCGATGCGCCATTGGATGTGATCCTGACAAGTCCCTTGATCCGCGCGCGCGACACGGCGCTCATTGCGGCCGAGGCCATGGGATGCCGCGAGAAAGTCGAGCTCTGTCCGGAACTCGAGCCGGGCGCGGAATTCCGGAAGGTCATCGAGGCGATCGCCCGGCATGCAAGCGCCGAATCCGTGATGCTCGTGGGGCATGCGCCCGATCTGAATGTGCTCGCCTCGGCATTGCTGGGATCGCAGACGGCGATTGTGGAACTGAAGAAAGGGGCGCTCTGCCTCGTGGAGATCGCATCGCTTGCCGGACGCATGGACGGAAAACTTCTGTGGCTGCTGCAGCCGAAGCAGCTGCGGCAGCTGTCGCAGGAATGAAGAGAAGAGAGGAGGCATCAGATATGCCGACCACACGGCTGTTTACAAAACCCCATCCCTATCCCGGCAGGCTCATCATCGTCGAGGGGATCGACGGTTCGGGCAAGTCGACGCAATTGCAGCTGCTGCAGAAGTGGCTGCTCAGCCGGAAGTACCGCGTCTTCTTCACCGAATGGAACTCCTCGGCCCTGGTGAAGGAAACGATCAAGCACGGCAAGAAAAAGAATCTGCTCACGCCGGCCACGTTTTCCATTCTCCATGCGACCGATTTTGCCGACCGCCTGGCGCACCTGATCATTCCGCCGCTGAAGGCGGGGATGATCGTCTGCGCCGACCGCTACATCTATACCGCCTTCGCGCGCGATGTGGTCAGGGGCGTGCACCGCGAATGGGTGCGCGATCTCTACGGCTTCGCCGTGAAGCCCGATATCGCATTCTATTTCAAGGTGCCGGTCGAGCTCTCGCTCAGGAG
>JBLMZA010000038.1:0-36252 GCA_050258555.1 Acidobacteriota bacterium
GAGGGCATCAATGTCGGAATGAATTTCGGCGCCTCGCGTCTGCGTGAAGCCTGCTCGAAGGCGTAGGCCATGCCGATGATTGTTCCTTCCTCATAGGCGCCTGCCACAAACGAGAGTCCGAGAGGAAGACCGTGCAGGCTTCCCATCGGCACGGTGATATGCGGATAGCCCGCCATGGCTGCCGGAGGACAAAAATAAAATCCCGTATCGTAGTCGCCGTTGACAAGATCGATGCAGTTGGCCGGTCCGATGCTCGTGCCGCAGAACGCGTCGAGCTTCTCCTGCTTCATCATCTGATCGATCACCGCGCGTGCGCCGGTCGATTTTTTGAGCGCCTCCTGATACTCTTTCGCATCGAGTCCCGCCTTCTTCTCGCAGGCTTCGAGGGTCTCCTGCTTGAAATACGGCATCGCCCGCTCTTCATGGCGGCGGTTGAATTCGATCACCTCAGAAAGCGTCTTCACGGGCGCCTGCGCCTGCTTCAGATACGCATTCACGCCGTCTTTGAACTCGTAGCAGAGCACCGCATATTCGGCGTCTCCCAGTTCCTTCGTGCGCTTGAGGAGCTCGACTTCCAGCACTTCGGCGCCTTCTTTTTTCAGGATCTCGATCGCCTCCTTGTAGATGCGCACGACGCCCTCATGACCCGAGAGGAACGATTTTTCGACGCCGATTCTCTTTCCCTTCAGCGCGCCGCGATCGAGATACTTCGTATAGTCATCGGCAGACTTCCCCCGGCTTTCTTCCGTCACCGGATCATCGGCATCGATGCCGGCCAGCGCGCCCAGAAGAATCGCCGCATCTCTGACCGTGCGCGCCATGGGACCTGCCGTATCCTGCGTCTTCGATATGGGGATGATGCCCGAGCGGCTCACGAGTCCCACCGTGGGCTTGATTCCCACGATGCCGCAGAAGGATGATGGCGCGATGACCGAGCCGTCCGTTTCGGTGCCCACGGCCACGGCGCAGAGATTGGCCGCCACGGCCACGGCAGAGCCGGAACTGGAACCGCAGGGATTGCGGTCGAGCACGCACGGATTTTTCGTCTGCCCGCCTCTCGAGCTCCATCCGCTGGTCGAGCGCGTCGAGCGGAAGTTTGCCCACTCGCTTAAGTTCGTTTTGCCGAGGATGACGGCGCCCGCGGCTCTCAATCGCCCGACGATGAAGGCATCCTTCCTGGCATGATTGCCCTCGAGCGCCAACGCGCCGGCTGTGGTCATCATGCGGTCTGCCGTATCGATATTGTCCTTGATGAGAATCGGGATGCCGTGCAGACGGCTCCGCACGTTCTTTTCTTTCCGCTCTTTATCCATCGCATCGGCGATTGCCAGTGCATCGGGATTGAGTTCGATCACCGAATTGAGCGCGATGCCCTTCCGGTCGATCGCTTCGATGCGCTTCAGGTACATTTCGGTGATGGTGCGGCTGGTGAGCTCGCCGCGCTCCATTTTCTTCTGGAGCGCCTCGATCGTCATTTCATCGAGCATGAACGCGGACGGCGCGTGCTTCTTTGACGTCTTCGGTGTCTCGGCTGCGATCAGGTGCGGCGCCGCTGCAATCGATGCAACGGCAAGTCCGGCCGCGGAGGTGGTGGAAAGGAAGCCTCTTCTGTTCATAGGTCGGGTCCTTCTGCATGTGTGTGGGGGTGTGAGGAATATAGGTCGAAATCCTCCGGAAAAGCAAGCCGGAACGCCGATGAAATCACGTCACGCGGAGTTGATTAACTCATCTGAATTCACTATGCTCTTGAATGCGAAGAACTTGCCTTCTTTTTCTGGCGCTTCTTATCAGCGCCTGCAGCGACCATTCCTATGACCGGCTCCGCCAGGCGCGCGCAATCCGCATCGGATATGCCGTCGAGGCGCCGTATGCCTTCCTCCTGCCCGATGGCAGCGTCACCGGCGAATCGCCCGAGATCGCACGCGCGATCGTCCGCCGCCTGGGCATCGAAAAAATCGAATGGGTCCAGGTCGAGTTCGGATCGCTTCTTTCGGGACTCAATGCCGGACGGTTCGATGTGATTGCCGCCGGCATGTTCATCACGCCCGAACGCGCCGGGCATGCGGCCTTTTCCCTTCCGACATTCCGCGTCTCACCGGGCCTGCTTGTCCGCAAAGGCAATCCGAGACACCTCGGTTCGTACGAGCAGGCGTGTTCGGTTCCCGGCATCCATATCGCCGTGCTCTCGGGATCGGTCGAAGAAAGCCTTCTGCGTTCGCTCGGATGCCGGGATACGAATCTCGTGATCGTGCCCGATGCCCGCACCGGCAAAGTCGCCGTCGAGGAATCGATCGCCGACGCGCTTGCCCTGTCGCTGCCGACGCTGCGCTGGATGCTGATGCAGGAAGACAGCACCGGCGACACGGAGATCGCTCCGCATGCGGCACACGGCGCATCAGGCCACGGAGGATTCGCCTTCCGCCTCGAGGACACGCAGCTGCATGATGCGTGGAACGCGCAGCTTCGGTCGTTCATCGGCTCAAGCGAACATCGGCAGCTGATCAGGCGCTTCGGATTCACGGATGAGGAACTGCCCGATTCGGCGCAGGCGGCTTCGGCAACGGGCGCGGCCGCTCACTAACGACTCCATACACACGCGTATGACAGACGCATCATTCACATCGTCCCGGACCGACCCCGCTCTTCTTCGGCGGCTCCAATATTGGATCTGGGCGGCGGTTTTTTTTTCATTGCTTCTTGCCGGCACGATCACATGGATCCACTTCGAGTCGATGAACGCCATCGACCGCACAAGCCGGCTGCTGGAAAATGTCCGCACGGCGCGCATCGATATGGCCAAGGGATTTCTCTATGTGAGTCTCTCCGGCCAGGCATCCTCGCCGTTCGAACGCGGACAGGGGTTCGCCCTCTTGCAGCAGTCGATCGATGATTATTATGCGGTCACCGGCGCGATCGAATTGAACGCGGACATGGATTCTGCGGACTCCGCCGTCTTCTCGACATTCCGACATACGCTCGACTCCTTCACGCAGCAGCTCAAAGCCTGGAAGGCGTCACCCCAGGCGGCAGCGCAGGAAGAAGCGCGGCTGCGGATCGCCTTCTACGATCTCGAACGGCAGTCCGAGCGGCTCGATGCCGGCATCCGCGACATGCTGATGGTGACGCACCGGCAGCAGAACGCCGTTTTCGTCACAGCGCTCGTCGTCTCGATCCTGCTTCTCTCCGGCATCTGCGGTGCGCTCCTGCTGTCGGTGCGCGCCGTGCGCCGTTCGGATGTGACGCTCGTGCAGTCCGAGGATCGCTTCGCCAGAGCCTTCCACGGGGTGCCGGTCGCGCTTGCGATCACGCGGATCTCCGACGGATCGATCATGGATGTGAATGAGCGCTTCCTGCATTTGTTCGGATTCACGAAAGAGGAAACGCTCGGAAGCACATTCATCGCGCTTAAGCTCATTTCCTCGGCCGATGTGCGGGAGGATATCATCGGCCGTCTGCTCGAGAAAGGCTCGGTCTCGGATTACAGCGTCATCATGTACACCAAAGGCGGCGCCAAGCGCCGCATCCTCGTTTCGGTTGAACCATTGAGGCTCGGCGACGTGCCCTATGCGCTCACCTCCTTCCTCGACATCACCGAGCGCGTGCGCTATGAGCAGACGCTCAGAGACAACGAGGCGCTGCTGCAGGAAACCGGGCGCATCGCCAAAGTCGGCGCCTGGCGCGCCGATCTCGAGACGGGCTTCATGAGCTGGAGCGAGATCGTCGCGCAGATCCATAACCGTGAAGGCGCGCCGGGCCTGCCGCTGGAAGAATGGTTCGCCCTGTATGCCGAGGCCTCGCGCGCCACGCTCATGCGCGCCATGAAGGAAGCCTCCTCGTCCGCTCGGGCATTCGACCATATCCTGGAAATCGCAACAGCCAAGGGAAGCAGGAAATGGGTCCGCGTCATCGGGCATCCGGTCACGGAAGAAGAGCGGACCGTGGCCGTGCGCGGTTCGATGCAGGATGTGACGATCATCAAGGCGGCCGAGGAACTGATGCGCGAAAGCGAGGACCGACTGTTCCATGCGCAGAAAATGGATTCGATCGGCACGCTTGCCGCCGGCATCGCCCATGACTTCAACAACATTCTCGGCATCATGATGGGATACGCCGACCTTCTGCGTCTGCATCTCGGCCGCCCCGAAAAGGCCGCGCATGCGCTCGCGATGATGACCAATGCAATCAACCGCGGCGCGGGCCTGGTCAAGCAGCTGCTGACGTTCGCCCGGAAGACGCCGACGATCTACGCGCCCACCAATGTCAACACGATCATCAACGAGCTGCGCGCGCTCTTTCACGAGACCTTCCCCAAAACCATCACCATCGAACTCGCGCTTGCGGACGATCTGCCCGAGATCGACGCCGATGCCACGCAGCTGCACCAGGTGGTGCTCAATCTCTGCGTCAACGCGCGCGACGCCATGCCGCGCGGCGGCACGCTCTCGATTTCCACCGGCATTGCCGCAAGCGGCGCGATCCGTGAAAAACGCCACGAATATCCGCCGCGCCGATACGTCACAATCACCATCGCCGATACCGGCATGGGCATGGATGAAGCGGTGCAGAAGCGGATCTTCGAACCGTTCTTCACCACGAAGGAGCCGGGCAAGGGAACGGGACTCGGTCTTTCGGTCGTCTTCGGCATCATCGAAAATCATCATGGAGCGATCGACGTCCGAAGCGAAAGAGGCAAAGGCACCGTCTTCACGCTCTATCTTCCCGTGCCTGCGGGCGGAGTGATCCTCCATCCAACCGATGCCGCCATGGATGAGGCGGCCGGAAGCGGCTCCGAAACGATCCTGCTTGTGGAGGACGAGCCGATGCTCCGGAGTCTCATCAGCGAAGGACTCACGGCGCAAGGCTACCGCGTCATTTCGGCGGGGGACGGCAAAGAGGGATTTGATCTGTATCGAACGCACAAAGAGGAGATCGCCGTTGTCTTCAGCGATATCGGACTGCCCGGCATCGACGGCATCGAAATGGCGCGGCGCATCCGCGCCGATAACCCGCAGGCAAAGATCATCCTTGCCAGCGGATATCTCTCGCCGGAGGCGCGCAGGGAAATGGAAACAGCCGGGCTCCGCGACTTCATCCAGAAGCCGTGCCCGATCCCGGCGGTGGTGCGGAAGATCCGCGCGACCATCGATGAAGAATCCGGAATATAAAAGCGGGCGCTCAGTCCTTGCCCGTCTGACTGTGCGGCGCATCCACCGGCTTCGATTCGGGCGAACCCTTGTGGCGCAGAAAAATCGAGAAGACGACCATCAGTCCGACAGAGAAGAATTCGCTCTGCCAGTTCTGGAACGATTCGAACCAGAAGCGCGATGTGGCAAGATATCCGAGCGTCGTCACGGTCTCGGGCACATGATGCGTCAGCTGATCCTGATTGTAGAGCCGGGAGCCGGCTGCGGCATGAAGCGCGAAGCATCCGAGAAACAGAAGGGCGAAGGCGATTGAAAGCGAATACTGATAGAGGGCAAGCCAGAGGCCGCCTTTCCTCACCGGCCACGGCGCGTCCTTCTTCGTTCTGAATCGGGCGGGATCGCGGTCGACTTCCTCCTTCTCACCGAGCTTTTTCGATTCGGCCGATCCTTTCTGGTAGAGAAACGACGTGAGCGAGATATATAAGCAGATCTGGAGGAACTCCGACTCCCAGTTCTCCATCGTCGCTTCGGCAAAATGCGGCGTGCCAAGATAGGCGAAATACGTGACGGCCTGCTCCCCATGCTCCTGCTGGTCACTGTTGTATTCATGCCATCCGGTCACGCTTTGGCCGAACATGATCGTCAGAAAGAAGAGTCCCAGCCAGACGATCGAGAGTCCGTTCTCGCGCAAGATCCGTTTCATCGCCTTCCCCCTTTCCGCATGCGTATGTGTGTTGTCTTCTCTAACACACGCCGCTGCGGCTTCATTCCGGTTGACGATGTGGGAAAATGAAAACGCACCCCGCCATGCAATCACTCAGCGCATGAGCAGACCGATGCCGAAGGCGACGGAAAACAGGAGCGTCGAGAGCGAGAGCCGCCGGAGTTCGCCGTTGAGTTCGGCAGGATGCTTCGTGGCGAAGACGACGCGGAGATTCTTCAGAAAGAGGGGAAGGGCCAGAAGGAAGAGCAGCTGGAAGCCGGTCCGGTAATGGATGATCGTGTAGGCGATGCCGGTGACGACCGCGGCCGCAAGCAGTCCCGCGTGATAAAGCTTCGCGCGGCGCGCTCCCATCATCACCACGAGCGTGCGCTTGGATAATCGGCGGTCGCTTTCGATGTCGCGCAGGTTGTTCAGGTTGAGCACGCCGGTGCTTAAGAAGCCGATCGAGGAAGCGGGAAGAAAGACATCCGCGCTCAGATGATGCGTGTGAAGAAAGTACGTGCCGAGCGCGCCGGTGAGTCCGAAGAAGAGAAACACGAAGAGATCTCCGAGACCGCGGTAGCCGTACGGATTTTTCCCCACCGTGTATTTGAGCGCCGAGGCGATGGCGGCGATCCCGAGCATCGCATACAGGGCCTGAAGAGAATATGCGAGTCCCTGTGTGCCGGCGGCGATCAGCGCAAGACCGCACACGAAGGCAAGCGCGCTTGCACCGATCATCGCGCGGACCATCACTTCGGGCCGGATCTCGCCCGACTGCATCATGCGAGCGGGACCGATGCGCTCTGCGGTGTCCTTGCCGTTGACAAAGTCCCCGTAATCATTGGCGAAGTTCGACAATATCTGCAGGAGCACGGTCGTCACGATGGCCAGCATGAAGACGCTCCAATTGAACCGATGTTCGGCGGCGGCAAGAAAGCTTCCCAGAAGCGTGCTCGAAAGGGCCAGAGGCAGCGTGCGCGGCCGTGCGGCATCGATCCAGACATGAAGCTTCGGGCGCGCCATCTCGTGTGTGTGGTGAAAAGCGGACATATGTGATAATATCGGAAAAAACGGCCTTCGGTTCAAGAAGGGAAAAAAGGGACGCGCACACGCGAACATTTCGGCCTCCGGGCCGTATACAACACAGAACGCGTGCGGCACGCCCCGACCGGCGGCAGAGACCGGAGACATCCACAACCGAGCACACATGGCACATATCGCATCAGAAATCAAGCGGACCATCGACACGCTGCGCGACGATCTGCGCGACTCGGCCCTTGGCGCGACATTCAGGCGCGAGGCGCGGGAAATCAGCGAATTCTATCTCTCGCCCGAACAGCACAAGCAACTCAAAAAAATGACGGCACTCGGGCGCATCGTCTACTGCACGCTCTGGATCCTTCAGGCGCTTTTTTTCCGGCTCACGCCGCTGCGCCGTATGCTCTTTGTTGCAGGCATCATTTTCATCATCAGCATCTCGAACGCAAGCGGCAGCACCAACGGCATTGTCGGCGGATTTCTGCTCGTGCTGGTGATCCTGCTCGAATTGAAGGACAAGCTTCTTGCGCATCATGAACTGCGCGAGGGCCGGCAGATTCAGGAACTGCTCATGCCGGAACAGGTGCAGCACTTCGAAGGATGGTCGGCCTATCTCTATACGCGCCCGGCCAATGAAGTCTGCGGCGATCTTGTCGATTATCTCCGGCTCGAAAACGGCCACGCCGCCGTGGCCATCGCCGACGTCTCAGGCAAGGGCCTGCATGCGGCGCTCCTGACGGCGAAGCTCCAGTCGACCATCCGCGCCCTGGCATTCGATGCGCCCTCGCTCACCGAATTGATCGCGCGCATCAACACCATTTTTCACCGCGACAGCCCGTCGCGGATTTTCGCCTCGCTTCTCTATGCGCAGATCACCGAGAACGACGGCACCGTCCGCTTCGTCAACGCCGGTCACCTTCCTCCCTTTCTCATACGCAAGGGCGCAGTCACCGAAACCGAAAAAGGAGATCTTGCCATCGGCCTTGTGGGCAGGGCATCGTACCGCGAGCATTGCGTGGAACTCGAAGAGGGCGATATGCTCGTGCTCTACTCGGACGGCGTCACCGAAGCCAGGAACGAACAAGGGGAATTCTTCGGGCGCGACCGGCTTTTGGCCTCGCTGACGCGCGCCGCTTCGCTGCTGCCGGACCGGCTCTGCCGGCAGCTCGTTTACGACGTCGATTCGTTCACGGGTCTTGCCCACCGCTCGGACGATCTCTCGCTTGTCATCGTGCGCCGCCTCTAACGGCGCTTCAGCAGCGCATCGAGGCTATAGGAACCCGAGCCGCGCGCAACCATATACAGGAAGAGGAAGCAATAGACCACCGCAAGCTCGCCCATATTCAACAGCGGCAGCATGTTCTGCGGCGCATGCACCGTCCAGTAGGCGTAGGCCATCTCTCCGCTTGCCAGG
Source organism: Acidobacteriota bacterium (assembly GCA_050258555.1). Lineage (GTDB taxonomy): Bacteria > Bacteroidota > Ignavibacteria > UBA10030 > UBA8401 > CAISDA01. The sequence goes on from JBLMZA010000038.1 coordinate 8,303, forward strand.
AATGCGGCCTCCCGCGTCCGCAGTCCCAGCAGAATCAGAAGTCCGCCGAAGAATTCGATCGGACCGGCAATCCACAGCACATGCGGCGCAAACGGATGCGCCGCCGGAGGCACATCGAAGAGCTTCTGCGATCCATGCCACAGAAAGAGGAATCCTGCCGCACAGCGCAGCACCGCATAGAGCTGCGGCTCATAGCGCGATAAGAGCGTCAACATACGCACACCCTCCTTTTCGTTCATGAGTGAATATCGATCACGCTGATGCGCTTCCACGCTCCCTTCCGGAAGCGCCAAATGAACACTGTACAGACCGAAAGAAAGAACACCACCAGAAGAAACCATCCCATCAAAACGGAAAGATGGAGCACATTGAGCGAGACATACAGAATCGGCACGAACGTCCAGTGCGCCGCCACCGAGGCGGCCATCGTGAAATGCGTGTCGCCCGCTCCGCGCAGCGCGCCCACCACCGCCACGAGGATCGCCTCCAGGAGCACATAGAGCGATGCGATCCGTATCATCGAGGCCGAGAGCGGCACGGCATCTTCAAACGTGGCGTTGAAGGCCGAGGGACTGAAGACGCGCACCAGGGTTTCAGGCACGAGCACAAACAAGAGCAGGATCGCCGCCGAATAGAAGATGCCGGTCTTGATGCCCGAGACGGCCGAGCGCTCGGCCGTCTCGGGCTCGCCTGCGCCCATGTAGCGGCCCACCAGGCTTGTGACGCCGATTTCGATGCCGACCAAAGGAATGAATGAGACGAAATCCCAGTTGAAGAGAATCGTGCTTGCCGTGGCCACGGTCGGTCCCTGCGCATGGAAGAGCGAGACCATCGCGGAAAACGCCATGAGGTTCAAGAAGAATTCCAGTCCCGCCGGGTACCCGTAATAGACGAGCTTCTTCATCACCTGCCAGTCGAAGCGGAAGGACCCGCGCACATGGAACTCCGTCCGGTTTCTTTGACCGAGATAGGCGCTCAGGAGCATCGCGCACGCGGAGACAGAGCCGACCACGGTGGCGATCGCGGCGCCCGAGACGCCGAGCGCCGGTGAGCCGAACTTTCCGAAGATCAGCACGTAGTCGAGCACGACATTGATCACCATGGCCGTGACCGTCGCCGTCATCACGATCGTCGTTTTCCCGATGCCGGAAAAGTAGCAGCCGAACGTATGGCGCAACAGGCTGAAGAGCGATCCCCAGACAAGAATGTTCAGATACTCGGTCTGATAGCCGACCTGTGAGGCGGGAATGTGCATGAACTGGAAATACTGCGCCGCCAGCGGCTTGGCCGCCACAATCACCGGCCAGGCAAGGACGGCCACGAGCACGGCCTGGGAGGCCGCCACGGTCGTCTTCTGCTTTTCCTTCGCGCCGAAGTACTGCGCCACCAGCGCGGTTGAATACCCGGTGAGGCCGATGAAAAAAAACATGAGCGCCTGCGCGGCCACCGCTCCGCCCATGGCGGCGTTCATCTGGTCGGGACCGAGCCTGGCAAGAAAGAGGCGGTCGGTGAACGTCATCACGCCGTCGCAGGCCGATGAGATGATCATCGGCACCGCGAGCGCGAAGACTTCCCTCATGCCGCCCTTGCCCTCGAAGTCTTTGGTGAGGTTCATGAGGGTTAATGTACGAAAAAAAAGCGATCACTCCGCAAGCGATTCGGATTTCTTCCTCCCCCGGCTTCCTTCAAACAGCGCATACATCGAGGGAATCAGAAGCAGCGTGAGCGCGGTCGATGTGACGAGGCCTCCGACCACGACGGCGGCAAGCGGCTTCTGGATTTCGGATCCGGGCCCTCCGGCCGTCAGCATCGGAATCAGGCTGAAGATCGCAATCGACGCGGTCATCAGGACCGGCCGCAGCCGGTCCATGCTGCCCTGCACGATCGCCTGTGACAACTCCATGCCATGCTCTTCGCGCAGCTGCGCGATATGCGAGACGAGCACGACGCCGTTCAGGACGGCCACGCCGAAGAGCACGATGAATCCGACCGATGCCGGAACCGACAGATAGAGTCCCGCGATCCAGAGCGAGACGATCCCGCCGATGAGCGCAAAGGGCAGGTTCGAAATTACTAAGAGAGCCAGGCGCCATGAGCGGAATGTGACAAACAGGAGCAGGAGAATCGCCAGGATGGCCGCCGGACCGATCACCAGCAATCGGGCCATCGCGCGTTCCTGATTTTCAAACTGTCCGCCCCAGGTAAGATAGTATCCCGGCGGCAGCAGTACGCGCTCTCTGATCTTCTGCTTCGCTTCCGCAACGAAGCCTCCGATATCGCGTCCCTCGATATTGAGTTCGATGCCGATGCGCCGCGCGCCATCCTCGCGGCTGATCTGCGCGGGTCCTTCCGTCTGGCTGATCGATGCGATCTGTCCCAAGGGAATGCGCGCTCCCCCCGGAGCGGACACAAGAATATCCGAGATCGATTCAATGGAATTGCGCTTCTCTTCCGGAAGCCGCACGACGATGTCGAAGCTTTTGTCTTCCTCGTAGAGCTTCGATGCGGTTTTGCCCGCGATCGCGATTTCGATCACATGCTGCACGTCGCTGATATTGAGTCCGTAGCGCGCGATCTTCGCCCGGTCGATATCGATGGTGAGATAGGGCTGGCCGGAGATCTTTTCCGTCTGCAGATCGGTTGCGCCTTCGATGCGGCCGAGCACGCGCGCGATCTCGTCGGCCTTCTGGCCGAGCAGCTCCATGTCGCTTCCGAAGAGCTTCACGATGAGCTGCGCCTTCGTGCCGGCCACGAGCTCATCGATGCGGCATTGTATGGGCTGGCTGAAGCTGAAGGCGATGCCGGGAATCGTCGAGAGCGATTCGCGCATCTTTGCCGTCAGCTCCTCGCGGCTCACGGTGCGCTTCCACTCCTTCTTCGGATAAAAGACGCCCACGTATCCCGTCTTATCGACGCCGCGCGTATCGAGCGCGATGCCGGTCTGCCCGGTGCGCGAGACGACCGTGCGCAGTTCGGGAAACTCTCCGAGCTTGCGACCCACGAGCTGGTTGAGTTCCATCGCCCGCTCGAGCGACACGCCCGGCAGAAGCGACACATCCATGTCGAACGAGCCTTCATCCATCACGGGAATGAATTCGGTGCCGAGTTGCGGAATGAGCGCCAGGGAAAGCGCGAGTGCCAGGGCTGCTCCGCCGATGAGCTTTTTGTTGTTCTTCATGCTGTATTCGAGCAGCGGGCGGTAACGCCGCGCCAGAAAGGCCATGATCGCGCTTTCCTTCTCCTTCTGGGGCCGGAGCACGAGCGCGCAGAGCGACGGAATCACGACGATCGAAAGCGCGAGCGAGGACAGCAGCGCGATGGCCACCGTGAGCGCCAGGGGACCGAACATCTTTCCTTCGATGCCTTCGAGCGAAAGAATCGGAATGAACGTGATCGCGATGATGAGCTCGCCGAAGATGCTCGGCTTGCGCACTTCCAGGACGGCCTTGAGCACGATCGCAATCGCGGGCCTTCCCGCATGCGGCGCTTCATCGAGCCGGCGCTGCACGTTCTCCACCTGGATGATCGTGGCATCGATGATCATGCCGATCGAGATGGCCAGTCCGCCGAGCGACATGAGATTGGCGCTCACGCCTGTGAGCTTCATCACGATGAATGTCGCAAAGAGCGACAACGGGAGCGCCAACAGAACGACCGCAGAGCCGCGCACGCTGCGCAAGAGAAGATAGAGCACGATCAGCACGAGGATCGAGCCTTCGATCAGGGCGCGCGTCACCGTCCAAATGCTGGCATTGACGATATCGGTGCGGTCATAAAAAGGAACGATACGGATGCCCTCGGGCAGCACCCCGCTTTCGTTGATCTCGCGCACCTTCTCCTTCACGCGCGTGACGACCTCGCGCCCGTTTTCGCCGCGCAGCATCATGACGATGCCGCCCACGGTTTCCTCTTTTCCATTGATCATCGCCGCGCCCTGCCGCACCGCCTCGCCCACTCTGATTTCCGCCACATCGCGCACGAGCACAGGCGTGCCGGAAACCGATTTGAGGACGATGGCGCCGAGATCATCCGTATCTTTGATGAGCCCGACGCCGCGCACGATCGACTGTTCGGAAAACCGTTCGATCACGCTGCCGCCGACATTCCGGTTGTTTTTTCCGATGGCCTCGTACACGTCTTCGGCCGTCAGATCGTACTGCAGGAGCTTCGAGGGGGAGGCGATGACCTGATACTGCCGGAAATATCCGCCGAAGGAATTCACCTCGTTCACGCCCGGGACGTTTTTCAGTAGCGGGCTCACCACCCATTCTTCCAGCGTGCGGAGCCTGGTCAGATACGCCTTCTTCGATGCCGCATCGGCCGGCATCCGGCCTTCGAGCGTGTACTGATAGATCTCTCCCATCACGGTCGCCACCGGCCCCATCTCGATTGAGACGCCCTCGGGCACCTGCTCTTTTGCCTCGGCCAGGCGCTCGAAGATGAGCTGGCGCGCGAAGTAGGGATCGGTCTTATCGTCGAAGACGATCGTGACGAGCGAGAGTCCGAAGCGCGTCACCGAGCGCATCTGCGTCACGCCGGGCAGCCCGCGCATCGCCATCTCGATCGGATGCGTGATCGAGCGTTCGATCTCGACGGCCGAGAGTCCGTCGGCGCGGCTCGTGATCTCGACCTGTATATTGGTCACATCGGGAAAGGCGTCGATCGGCAGGCGCATGAAGGCATAGATGCCGCCGGCCACGATGACCAGCGCCGAGAGCATCACCATGCCCGTATGCTTCAGCGTCGCTTCAATGAATCGTTCCAGCATGATCAGTGCTCCTCCTCTTCAAGCTCGGATTTCAATAACTCTGATTTGAGCGAGAAGGCGCCTTTGGCCACGACATGCTCGCCTTCTTTGACGCCGCTTCTGATCTCGACCATACCGCCTTCTGTGATGCCGGTCTCGATCTTCCGGCACTCGAAGACCGAATCGTTCTTTGCAATGAAGACGCAGGCCGCCTGGTCGATCTTCACGACGGCATCGGAGGGAACCAGAATGGCGCGCGATGACGCCCCCCGGGGCACGCGCAGCTCTCCGAACATGTTCGGCTTGAGTCTGCCGGAGGGATTGGCGAACTCGGCGCGCACGGTGATCGTGCGCGATTTCTCATCGATCACCTGCCCGATGAGCGTGACGCGTCCGCGGAATTGTTCCTCGGGATAGGATGCCGCTGCAAACGACGCCTCCGAGCGCTCGGCAAGCGTCCGAATGTCCTTTTCATGGATCTGCCCGCTCACCCACACCGATGCGGTGTTGATGATCCGGAAGGCGTTGGTTGCGGCATCGACCGACTGGCCGATCACCACGTTGCGCTCGGCGACGATGCCGGCAATGGGCGATTTCACCGGCAGCGTGCCGGCTCTGTGCTCGTCGGCGGCGCCGTTTTTCGGATTGGACACATCGGCATCGCCGAGTCCGATCGAATGGATCTTTTTGTCTTCGGCGTTGAATTCGGCGAGCGCCTTCTCATATTCCGCCTCGGCTTCCAGGAGCGCGCGCTGCGAGCCGATCTGCTCCCGGGCCAATTGCCGCTGGCGAGTGAGATTGGCTTTTTGAAATTCCAGCGTCGCCTTGGCCGAAAGAAACGCGGCCTTGATCTCGCCGATTTCCAGTCCCTCGACTTCCATGAGGACCTGCCCGGCCTTCACGCGCTCGCCCGCCCTGACCATCACGCGCGCCACGCGTCCGGCTACCAGTGCGCCCACGACCGCCTCGCGGTCCTGATCGGCCATGACCGATGCGGGAATCGTCATCGTGCCGGAAAAATTCCGGGCTTCGGCCGCTTCCGTGCGCAGCCCGATCTCCTCGCGCGAGGCGCGCGGGAGTGTGACATCCGCGACGCGCTCATGATGCGCCTCGTGATCGGTTGATTTTGCTTCATTGTCTGCGCATCCGGCAAGCGCCAGAATGGCGGCGGCCGCCAGCGCCTGGAGCGCGAATACCCGCCGCTGTTGCTTGTGTATCATGACCATGATGGTTCCTTCTAAAAAATAAATTCAATGGAATAGTTACTGAAACCGGACTCCGGCCGCTTCCTCGAGCGAGACAAGCGCACGGTTCGAGGCATAGAGCGCGCCGGCATAGTTGCTCTTTGCCGTGATGAGTGTCTGGCGCGCCTGCAGAAATTCCAGATATGTGATTTCGCCGGCTTCATAGCTGCGCACGGCCGTGCGGTAGATTTCTTCGGATTGCGGAATGATCTCGGCCTGATACAAACGAACCTGCGCCTCCTCGTTTTTGAATTCGGCGAAGGCTTTCTCGATGCCGAGCGCCACGGCGTTCGACTGCCGGCGCAGTTCCGCCTCGGCCATCACCCGGTTGGCCTGTGCCTCTTCGATTTTTCCTTTCTGATCGAACATGAACCAGATGGGCAGGGTGATGCCGAATGAAGCGCCGTAAAAACCCGTCTTACCGTCGAGCGTCTGACGGGAATAGCCGAGTTCGAATTTCGGCAGAAGTTCGGACCAGGCAAGCGTCTCGTCGATGGCAGCGGCCTCGGCACGGAGCGACTGCACGCGCAGCATCCGGTTGACGCGCAGGGCGTCGTCGAGCACACGCTCGAGCGACGGATCCAGACGCACGAAGCCGAGCGTATCGGAAAGTTCATAGACCATGCCGGCCGTATGACGCTCTCCCATCGCATCGGCGAGCTCTGCCATGGCCGATGCGAGATGATTGCGCTGGGCATCGCGTGCGCCCACGGCCTCGGCATGTTGCACGCGCGCCGTCAGGCTCTCCAGATGCGTTCCTTCGCCCACACGCTCACGCACGGCGGATTTCCTTTTGAAGTCCTCCATGATCGCAAGATTTTCTTCCGCGATCTTCAAGGCCTCGCGCCTGTAGAGCGCCTCATAATACGCCGACTTGACCGAAGCGATCACGCCAAGGCGCGCATGCTCCGATTCCGATTCGACGGCCTGATATTCCTTCCCGAATTTGGCGCCGCGCAGCAGATAGACCGTGGGAAATTCGAGCGCCTGCGTGACGCCGTAGGTCTTCTCGCCGGCATTTCCAAGCGGCCCTCCGGACGGCGCGTATTCGTAGCTTGCCGACACTTCCGGCTGCGGAAGCGCGATGCCGCTCCAGAAGCGTCCGCGCGCGGCCTCGATGCCCGCTGCCGAAGCGTGAAGGGCGGGATGATGCGCAAGCGCGCGATTGATCGCATCGGCAAGCGAGAGTGATTGCGCCCGTCCCGGCTCAAATACGCCGGAAACAAGAAGGCACAGTGCAATACCAATTCTCTTCGTGAACAATATTGACTCCCTGCATGAGAAATGAACGCATACTTCTCCTTCCTCGCACAGAGAGAGAGAATACTCCTCTGCGCGCTCAAGAAAAAAGAATCACGCGAGAAAAAATAATGGGAATGGAGAAAATGAACAGCGGGATGGCGTCTTAAATCAGAAAGACGCGCATGTAGATGTGGAGTTCGACGCCTGAGGGAAGAAACGCGGATCGTTCGAAACGCTTCGGAAGCCGCATGCCGAAGGACATGCCTGCCGCGCCTTCGATATCGGAAGCAGGCATAGCAAAGAAAGTCACCGGAGAAAGAGAAGCCGCCGAAAGCGTGCGCGAGTGCTGCGAGTGCATCGGCGTATCGACGACGAGCATGCAGAAGTCGTGCGTCTCATGCGTATCGTCCTGGCTCGAAAACTGTCCGAGCTCCGAATGCAGAAACGAGAAGATCAGCACGGCAAGGCAGCAGGCAGCCGTGCAGCGTTGTAGTGTATGTCCGAACCGTCGTATCATCGTGATTGTTGAAAAGTACAAAAAATACGGCCGGGTTACAAGTCACGCCGCATTTTTCGCGGCGCTCCGTGCAGCCCGGCCGTAAAAAAAACTGCTCATTGTGCGACAGTCAGGCTCTTTTTCTGTATCCATCCCTGCTTCTTCTTCGCTGTCTCCACAAGATACCAGAGCTTGTTCTCGTCCAGGATCTTCACTTCCTCGTTCTTCTTCACCTTCACGACCGCCTTGCCCTTCAGAGACGGCAGCGCGCGAAGATTCTCATTGGCGGTATTGACGATGGCCGTCGGCACCTTCGGAACGTCAGGCGTGACCGGCGTAACCTCTTCTTTCGTCGGCAGCGGCTTTTCCTCCTTCACTTCTTCTGCCGGCGCCGGCATCGACGACGGCACATACTTCGGCGCTTCGACACTGCGGCGCGCGCTTCCGTTGTCTCCGAGCTCGAATCCGAGCGAGATCAGATGCACGCCGCCCAGATCGCCGTATGTATTGTAGGCGTAATCGAGACGGATCTGCTTATAATAGAGGCCGAGCCCGCCGGTCAGGCCCTTCATCGATCCCGTGACATCCTCCAGACCCGTCCGGTACCCGGCGCGGAAGGCGATGAAGTCATACCGGTATTCGGCGCCCACGGTGAACTGCGTTTTCCCCTCGCCTGCCGCGCCGCCCGATGCCGTCACGAGGAATGCCTCGGGGATCAGGTAGACCGATGTGCCCAAAAGCACCTGCAGGGGCAGAGGCTCGGAGGCATTCTTGTATTTGAGCTTCGGCCCGATATTTTTCACCGAAATCCCGACATCGATCATTTCGAGCTTCGCATAGGCGCCGAGATCAATCGCGCCGCCGTAGCCGCTTTTTTCTCCGGTCGACTCGAAGATGCCCTTGAGACTGAGTCCCACATGGATCTGATCGGACAGCGACATGCCGTAGCCGAGCATGAGCGCGCCGTCATGATTGGCGAACTCTCCGGTCTTGGTGAAGGGCAGCGTGCCATCGGACACGGCTTCGGTGCGCGTCATGCTGCCGCTCGTGTAATAGAGCAGCCCCAGCGCGAACGTTCCGTCCCTTCCGGGCAGCGCCATGCCGAGAAACGAATGCGTCATATCGGCATAGAGACGGTTGTAGTTCACCGTCAGGTCGGTCGAAGGAATATGCGCGAGCGCCCCGGGATTCCAGAAGAGCGCCGAGGCGTCCTGCGTCAGCGTGAGAGCGGAAAATCCCATGCCGGCGGCGCGCGCCCCCACGCCGAGCTTCAGAAACGAGGCGCCCGTGGTTCCGGCATCTTCCTTCTGGGCGTAGAGCGTCGATGCCGCAAGCAGCGCCACAAGTACAACGATGCAGCGTTTCATGGTTCACTCTCCTTTCAGCACGGTGAACTTGCCTTTTTCCCTGTGCTCTTCGCCCGCTCCGTCCTTGTAATAGATCATGTAGACGTATGTGCCGTTGGCCAGCGCCTTGCCCGCTTCATTCTTCCCGTCCCAGTACACCTGGTTGAATCCGCGCGATGCGCCGGCGGCGGTCTCCTTGATCTCCTTCACGAGATCTCCGGTGATCGTATAGATGCGTATCTTCACCGAGCCTCCGCCCTGATCGAGCACATATGTGAAATACATGCCGCCCTGCGGAAGCGAGGAGTGCGGGAAGGGATTCGGATACGTGTAGAGGTCCGCGATCGATCCGTGTCCGGTGGCCGCGGTGGAGGAAATCGTGAACGACCAGTTGTACTGCTTCAGGAGCCTGGTGCCCTGCAGATCGCGCACGCCGGTGGTGACGGCGGCTCTGTAGACCGAATCGGGCCTGAAGGGCTCTCTCGGCATGAATGCGGCAGTGGTCGTGGCGCTGTCGTATGTGATCGAGCCCGGCACATGCGCATCCGAACGGTCGGCGATGTAGAATGTCGTGCTGTCGATCGACGAGCGATTCATCGCCCGGGTGAATGTGACCGTGACCGCGCTGTTGGTCGGCACTTCCTCGGCGCCGTCTTCGGGCGCGAATTTCATGACGACCGGGATCGTGCTTGTCTGGAACTCCGTATACGCATACGCCTTCGTCGTGTAGGCATACGAAAGCCAGTCGCTGAAATTGGTGTTGCTGGCGTTGTAAACCTGCAGGTCGTTCAGGTAATACGGCCCGTTGATCCGGTAGGCGTTGATGATCTTTCCGTCGAACAAGAGCCGGATCGTCGATGTGCCCTTGTTCAACTGCACATTGTTCGACGTCGCCCAGACGAGCTCGTTGTCGTCCTTGTCGGCCAGCTTGCCGTTGATCGAATACCGGCCGGCTTCGATCGCGCTCACATCCACATCGATGGCAAGCCAGTCATACAGCTTGTCGCTGTTGTCGTCGATGCCCGCTTCCGCGTATGTGCCCGCAAGACGCACGCCGGCGATCGAATCGCTGCCGGTCACGAAAAAATACTCGTAGTTTTGTGCGAGCGCCTTATTGTCCGCCGAGCGCAGTGCGGTGGTGAGCGTAACCTTGTACTCGTTCTGCTTCGCCAGCGGAAGCTGCGGCGTGAACAGCGCGCTCTGTGTCGATGACACGTAGCTCACCGTGCCGGGCACCGCCTTCTTTGCCGTGTTGTCATACACCGTGAAGGAGGACGAGGTGAGCGTCGAACTGTTGAGGTCCTTCGAGAAGACGACGGCGATATTGCCGTTGACGGGACTGTTGCTCGAGGACGGCGCGGGTTCCGTCATACGGATCGAGAGATCGGAGCTGTCGGCGCCCGTCGTAAACTCCCACGTGACATCGGACGAAAGCTTGATGCCGGACTCATCGGTGATGCCGCCTTTGACTGTGGCGGTATAGCGCGTGTTGTATTTCAAATTCGCGGAAGGCGTGAATGTCATCGTCTTCGAGCTGTACTGATATGTGAGCCGCCCCGCCACCGCCTGCCCCCACGATTCTTTGAGCGTGAGCGTGCTTTGTGTGATCTGTGTTTCGGCGACGGGCGTCATGAACGACGCCTCGATCGTCGTGCCCACGGGGACATTCACGCTCTTGTCTGAAGGATTCAAAAGTCCCACGGCAAGTCCGTTATCGACCGTGATCGCCACATCCTTTGTCGTATAGTTGAGCGTGCCGTCTGTGGCGATGATTCTGATTTTGCCGTTGCGCGTGGAAGGAAGCTGCGCCGTATTGATCTCGAGCGATGTCCGGTCGAGATTGGACGCCAGCGCAAGCCATGTCGAGCCGCCGTCGCTGCTGTAGCTGACGCGGTAGAGCGGCTTTTCATTGTCGGCATCGGCGCCGCTCCAGGAAATCGTCCGCGTGCCCTGCCAGAGCGCTCCGTCTGTGGGACTGGTGATCGAGAGCGTCGGGGCGTTCGTGCTTTTCCTGATTTCTTTCAGGACGGCCGATCCTTTCCGGATCTGGAGCGAGCCGAGATCGGGCGGAGACGGCACGAAGAAGGAGAAGGATTTCTGCGTCTTCTCTTTTCCGTCTCCGTTGATCGTCGTGCTCGAGGGAAACGCATAGGATGCGATCTGGGCGCCCAGCCGGCTGAAGAGCAGCAGCGTCAGATCCCCCTGGTTCGGATAGGCTCCGGAGGGTTCATAGTCCGATTCCCAGACCGGGGACAGATAGAACCGGTCCCAGAGGTCATATCCGCCGGCGATAAACAAATGCGGCGAGGCGGCACCCGTCTTGCGTATGAGCGCGCTCGGCACATTGTCGAAGAGCTCGTTGTAATCGTAGTCGCAGATCCAGCGTTCATTCTCCGGCTCGATGTACTTCGACATGAGGCTCTTCTGAAGCGCCGTTTCGGAGTTGCCCTCGGTCCTCGACTTGTTGAGCTTCTTTGTGACCCAATAACCTTCGGTCGGCATCGTATCGGTCGTGTGACGCGTGCCGTCGAAGACTTTCGAACTGAGCGAATAATTGTGTCCGAACTCGTGCGCCACGGTGGTCGCATTGGCGCCGGTGCCGGCCGTGCCGCCGTCATCCCGGAGGAAGATGAGCTTGTTGTCTTCCACCACCGCCGTGGCGCCGACGGTGCACGACATGCCCGTGAAATCCATTTCGCCGCCCCATCCGGAATCGGCGCTGCGGCGTCCGAAGTTCGTCGGAATCAGTGCGACGAATGCCGTGCCGCTTGCCTTGTTCTTCCAGGCGTTGAGATTCAGCAGGATGCTTCTGACCGTATCGGCATACGGACTGGCATCGGCCGCCACGGCAGCCGCGACGGTCCGCGCATGCGGCCATGTATAGGATGCCAGAGGCACGGCCAGGTCGATATCCGCCGACTTGGTCACATCAACATCCTTCACCGGAAAGTTATCGCGGAAGAACGCCTTGCAGTTGGTCATCATGCGGTCCATCCGCGCAAGATCCGCGGCCGGCACGCCTCCCGCCCAGGAGTCGGAACGGATGTACTGATAGACCACCTTCAATGTCTTGCCCGCTTTCATCGTGACGGCCGCCGAATTCTTGAAGCTCGCCGGAGGCGTCGCGGTCTGATCTTTCGGCTCGAGTTCGACATCGATCGAGTGCGCTCCGTCTGTGAGCGAGGCAAGCCAGTTGTAAAAGACGTTCACGGTATTCGTGCCAGCCTTCTTCTTCGCGTTCGTCTGGCGCAGGTCGGTCCTCTCTGCCTCCGCCTCCTGCGACGTGATCTGCGTGGCGCCTTCCTTGAGCGTGACCTTCACCTTCACTTTTTCCAACTGCGAGCCCGGATGCACATCGGCTTTCTTGTCCCACTTGTTCGTGTAGATGCGCATCACGGTCGCCTTCTCGCGGATCTGCTTTGCGTTCCTGACGACCTGTATGGGAAACACGCCCGCATCCCCGGCCGACGGCCCCTGAGGCGTCAGATCGGGCACGGTCGCAAAGTCGTACTTCTGCGGACCGGCAAGCGTGTCGCCCTTCTTGCCTTTCACGCCGTCGGAGTTGCCGGAGATCGTGATCGAGTACTTCACGCCGTCCTTCAGGTCTCCCGTGGGCTTGATCGTGAGCAGATTGTTCGTCACCGTGAGCGTCGATGCGACATCGACGGCGGCGCCGGCCGCATTGCGGTACTGCAGCTTGACGGTGGCGTCGCTCACGGTCTTCTCATCGACATCTTCGCTGAACTTGAAGCGGATGTCGGCCGCCTTGAAGGCCGCAAGCTTGTTCGCTCCGGGAATGAATTCGACGATCTTCATCTGCCCCGCATCGGCCGAGATCTCTCCCCAGTCCACCATCACGCACCAGTCCTTGACCGTGAGATCGACGGTCACGGTGTTGATGCCGGGATTGGCCTTCGTGCCGCCGACGAGGATCGACGGCTTGATCGAATAATTGTTCACGCTCCAGGAATCGTTCGCCCCGTGCAGCGTGCCGATATTCTGCCCGTTCACATACACAACATCGACTTCTCCGCTCGATTCGTCCACGTCCCACACGCTCAATGTGAGCTTGACGTTCTTGAGGTCCTTCACCTCCTGATCGATCTTGATTTCGAACTTGATCGGATCATCCGACTCGCCGTAGCAGATGTAGCGGTCGAGGTATGTGCCCGTCCCGGTTTTCCAGGAAATGCGTCCTCCGCCGGCGGCGGTGGTGTGCACTGAAAACCGTTTCGCATAGCCCGCGATCTGTTCGGGAAGTCCGGTGCCGAGTTTCTTCTTTTCGGTATCGGGAAGGTCGGTCTGTGCGTAAAGAGGAAGAGTGTGAGAAAGGATGAAGCAGATAGCCGCAAGCGTACTCAAACGTTTCATATGCCCTCCTAAAATAAGAACCTGAACAACATGACGGCTCGTCATTTCTTTCGGGATATGTGGTGCCGGCTCTGCAGAGATGATGCAGATGGAATGAAACACAGAAAAAGTACGGATTTCACCGCATGAGATCAAGAGCGGATTTATTGAGTCAAATCGACATCTTCCGCCCCCATGCAGATGAGCGCAGAGGCGCCCTGCGCGTTGACAAATTCCAATCTCCCGTCGAGCGTCTCTTCGACGATCTGCCGCGCCAGGCGGAGTCCTCCGTATTGTAACGCGCCCTCCAGGATGTCATCCGGATAGCCGCCTCCGTTATCCCTGAACTCGATGCAGATCCTGTCTGCCGCGCGGCGCGCCCTGATCGTGATCGAAGGCTGATCGCCTCCTGCTTTCATGAAGGCGTGCTTCATGCTGTTCATCGTGAGCTCGGTCAGCACAAGGGCGAGATTGCCCGCCTGGCGCGCCGAGACGGTGACGCTGTCATGCTCGATGTGCAATGAGACTTCCTCCTTCATCTCTCCGTCGTCATCGAGCGCGCGGGCGCAGATGCGCTCGGCGAGCTCCGTCAGCACAATCGGCTTCCACTGCGAATCGGACAGCATCTGATGCACACAGAGCATCCCGTTGATGCGGTTTTCAAAGCGCGTCCAGATCCCCAGGCCTTCGGCGTGCGCCGTCTGCTTGCGCTTTTCCGCCAGGATGAGGCCGAGCACGGCCATGAGATTGTTCTTCACGCGGTGATTCACTTCGTTCAGGAGCTCGGTCTTGGCCACGGCATCGCGCTGCGTCTGCTCATACAGGCTTCGCAGTTCGCGCTCGGCTCTGCGCTGCTCGGTCACGTCTTCCACGAGCGAGAGGACCGAAGACATCTCGCCCTTGCCGTCGAGCAGGATCGTGTTGTACCAGACGCACTCGATGACGGCGCCCGATTTCGTGCGGTTGCGGTTGGAGGACACGACAACCGGTCCCGCCTCGCGGCCGGTCAGACGCTTCATCGTGCGTTCGACGATCGGAATATCCTCCGCATGGATGAGATGCAGACGATCGATCCGCATGCCGAGCGTTTCCTCCTTCTTCCACTCGAACATGCGCTCGGCTTCGGCCGACCATTGCGTCACATGAAAGTCCCCATCCCATTCGACCACGGCCAGCGGCGAATTTTCGAAGTGAAACTTCAGGCGCTGCTCGCTTTCCCTGAGCGCCTCTTCGGCAAGCTTCCGCTGCGTGATGTCGTGCGCCGTGCCGCGCGCGCCGAGGATCACGCCCCGTTCATCGCGGATGCTGACCGAATTGATCACGACATGGATCGGCGTGCCCGAGCGCGCGATGAATGTCGTTTCATAGCCTTTCAGGATATTTTCCTGAAGCAGAAGCGCGAATCTCTCGAGTGTGGCGGCCGCCGCATCCGGAGTCTGATATTCCGTAAAGGGATGCCCGAGCATGTCTTCGATCTGGTAGCCGAAGATCGCTTCCGTGGCCGGATTCAAGTACGTGAAGCATCCGTCGGAGTCGACCTGCCAGATGATGTCGTGCGAGGTCTCGACCAGATCCTGATAGAGTTTCAACAATTCCGGAGGCGAATAGAGCGCCGGCTTCGATAGTTTCGTCATGGAGATATCCGCTGGCAGACAACGCGCGGCGCTTTCATGCCGCCGCACGCGTGAACTGTTCCTCATACCACTTGTCATCCGAACCGATCGGAAGCAGGAACGATGTCGAATAGTTGATGAAAAAGTTGATCACCCCCAGCACGACGGAAAGGACGCCCAATACCATCGCGACGAAAAACAGGATGAGCAGACCCGCGATCGCCATGTTCCCTTCCGTCTCCCAATCGCGTTTCCAGGGGCCGTCGCCCGTCTTCACATAATATTTCGTGCCGTCTCCCACCAGGAGTGCCGTCATGATCCCGCCGATGATGCCGGCACCGCCGCGGAACAGCTTCATTCGCTTCTCGAGATCATACATCGTCGTTCTGCTCGAGAGAATATAGAACAGCAGACCGAGGAAATGAATCACGACGAACGTCGAGATTCCCCCTGCCAGAAAGAGCGCGCCGACGCCCGCGCCGCAGGCGATGATCCAATACGATCCGGTGAACGCGCGACCGGCTCTGTCCTTATAGACTCCTTCGAACTCCTTCATCCGCTCAAGAACAGCCGGATCGGTCGGAGAGAGCCGCTTATTGATGAAGTCGAGTCCCCGCTTCATGAACTTCGCCTGCTTTCCTTTGGTGATCGTAATGAGCCGCTCACCGCTGTCCGATGTGAACGGCGTGAGCTGTTCGCCGATGCGCTCCAGGATCCGTTCGGCCTGGGCGTTCCGTTCCGCTTCGCCAACGCCTTCGAGCAGGCGGACCTGCCCGCGGTGATCGGCATCGGGAACGAACAGACGGCTGGTCAGATTCGTGTAGATCACGATCGGCAGCAGAATGAAGACGCCTCCGAGATACGAACCCACGAATAGGATCTGCATCCAGTCGATGCCGTGCCCCGAAGACTCCGATGTGGAATTCCCCGCGGCGATTGCGGCACTGCTCAAGAGCAATAGACAGACAAGGAGAGAAGGGACGTTCTTTTTCATTGAATCTGCTCCATCATAAGGTGGCACACACGGCATTTCAACACTGCCCCGTTTTTTCGTGTGGGTTCTGGACTCCACATGACAATCCGTTTCCCGTCGCACATCAGGATCGCCGTACAAAAAATAAGCCTCGAAAGAATCTTCCGATTCTTCAGAGGCTTCATCACGCTTGAGATCTGCCGCACTGATAGAGACACGTACCCCTGCCGGCATTGCGGATCATGACGCTCATTCCAATGGCAGGATAATAAGGGATTATCCGGTCATATGCAACAGATATTTCCCAACCTTGTATATACTTGTATATACGCGGCCGTTTATTCACGAGTCCGGGAAGCGGTCACTGCTTGACCGCAACGGTAAAGGGCACCTTCAATTCTTCCCAGCGCAGGAATGCCCGGGCCGAATAATCCTTCAGGTCATCAAAGCCGTATGTGAGCCATTCTTCAAACGGGGCTTTTTCGGGCTTCACCGTGATGCGCAGCGCATCTTCGGCCTCATTGTACTTATAGGATCCCCACGACGAATCGTTCTTGCTGAAGATGACCGTCCATGTCGACTCGCCGGGAATGAAATGCACGCCGTAGCGTCCGGCCGGAAGCTTGTTGCCTTCAATGGCCACATCGGTCGAGAACCGGATGGTCGTGTTCTCGTTGGCGCCGCCGCGCCACGGGAACGGCTTCATATTCGAGCTCTTGTTGCCCGGCGCGAGTCCATAGGGCACGAGCTCTCCCCAGATCTTGCGTCCCTTCACGCCGGGACGGCTGTACTCGATCGTGATATCGGTGCCGGTGCCGATGCGCTGCATCACGCCGGCTTTCAGACTGGCGCGCGGCTTTGCCGGCTGCTGCTGTGCATCAAGCGGGGCGGCGCCAAACAAGAGAAGGGCCGCAAAAAGAGCGAGAACGGATAGGGTGCGTTTCATGGTGTCTGCTCCTGTCGATAGTGATGGATAAAGGTGAATGTGACACACTTCTGTTATTTTTACATGACCGCCGCGGCCTTGGCGAAGCTGTAGGGATCGGCAAAATATCCGTCGGCGCCGATCTGGTCGCAGAAGGCCTGCGAGACCGGGGCGCCGCCGATATACACCTTCGCCGAAGGATCTTCAACGCGCGCGCGCCGGACGACTTCTCCCATCGCCAGCATCGTCGTCGTCAGAAGCGCGCTCAGTCCGATCATGGCGCTCTTGTGGAGCTTCAGCGTCTCAATGAATTTCTCCGCGCTCACATCGGTGCCGAGATCGACGACGTTCCATCCCGCGCTCTGCATGACCATCTTCACGAGATTCTTTCCGATATCATGCAGATCGCCCTGCACCGTGCCGAGAATGAGCGTGCCTCTGTCTTCGATCGCGCCGGCGCGCAGATACGGCTTCAATGCTTCCATCGCCGCGCTCATGGCGCGCGCCGATATGAGCATCGAGGGAATGAATGCCTCGCCGCGCGCGAACTTCTCACCCACCCGGTTCAGCCCGCGGATCAGTCCTTCATTCAGGATGGTCTTCGGATCGATGTTTTCTGCAAGCGCTTTCTTCGTCAATTCGACCGCGCCCGCTTTGCCGCGCAGTTCGGCGGGATAGGGCGAGGCCAGATCGATCTTTCCGGCTTCGATCATGCCGCTGAGTTCTTCAAGTATGCTGTCCATGTAATCCCGATCGTTTTCCAATAATTAAAGTGAATCGACGGACGAGACCATCGCAAGGAAATTCTCGTCCGGAATATAGTCCGGAATGCTGTTGCCCGAGCCGAGCGCATAACCGCCGTGCTCTCTCTGATACTCGAGCAGGCCAATCGCGCGCCGGCGGATTTCCGCGGGCGTGCTGCGGGCAAGAAAGTCGACATCGATGCCGCCCATGATCGCGATGCGCGCGCCCCAGGTTCCCGCAAACTCTTCAACGGGAATGATCTGATCTTCAAAGGAATGCTTCGCATCATACCCGAGATCGTCGATCACATCCTCCATCACATCATGGAGCCTTCCGCAGGAGTGCAGGATCGCATATTTGCCGGAGGCGTGTATGGCTTCGACCATTTTTTTATGCCAGGGGAAGACCCAGCGCCGGAGCATCTCGGGCGGAAACATCAGCTGGTTCTTGAATCCCCAGTCGTCGTTGACGATCAAGGCGCCCACGGTTTCGATCGAGGAAACGATCTCATAAAAACGCAAGAGCCGGCTTCCGACCGCTTCGAAGAGATCCGTGGCCAGTTCCTCATCGAGCATGTAGAGGAAGCAGAGATTTTCGAAGCCCGCCAGATCGACCACATTCTCGAGCAATCCCCCGTTGCCGCTTGCAATGAGCTTCATGCCGTCGGGCAGCTCGCGCTTCAGATCATGATAGATGTCGTAATCGCCCGCATCGGCATCGGGCCATGCGTATGCCTCGAAGCTTTTGCGGTCGGTGATCACCGGAGCGGCATTCTGCGATATACTCGCTTTCTTTTCCGCTCCGCCTTTCGGAAACGAGAGCGTGTTCGTCCTCCATGCCGAGAGCGTCGTGTAGTCGTATCCCGCATGGGTGAATGCCCGGATCTGGCGTATGAACTGCGAGAGACGGTCCGACGGATCGGCTTCGGGAATCCCCGAGAGCCTTCCTGCCAGCCGGTCATTCACACCGTATTCAAAGAGTGTGGGACGCGAAGGCACGCCGCCTTCAAGCACGCATGCCAGCTGTGAAAAATCGGGTGCGAAAGAGCCTCCCCGTCTGTACAAGATCTCGCCCATCGTCGTTGACTCTGCCGTTTGTTGAGAAAATCGTCTCCGCTTCAAGACGGAGCATCGGAAGCCGAAAATTTACGCACAAATTGGTGCAATTGCAATTTTCCGCATCTCTCCGTATTTTGCCACCGTAAGCAAGGAGCGCTCCATGAAATTTACCGCCTCTCTCATCGCCGCCGCTGCATCCGCACTCGCATTTATTTCCACTGGATGCGCCGTGACCGAAAGCGTGAGCGTGCAGTCGATCGAATCGACCTCGCCCGTTGCCGCGCTCCCCATCCGCATCACCGACGATGCAAAGGCCCATCGGATCACCATCTCGCCGCATGCCTCGTGGCCCTCCCGCAGGCGCATCACCGGACTGCTCGAGCTGAACGAACCCTCGGCATGGCGCAGCGCTCCGCGCGATACGGCCAGGCTTCTGTGGAATGTTCCTGCAATGAGCGGAGGCGTCGATGTCGACTACCTCCTCTCGGACCATGCCGCGCTCGCCTTCGGCCTGGGGCTTTCGAGCCTCGGCAGCCATACCTACGGCGCATGGACGGCCGGCTTCGGACTCTTCAACGAGAAGGAACACGGAGCGGTGCGCTTCGACTTCGGCATCCATTCCACGCCCGTGCTCTACAGCGCCGTCTCGCGCGTCATCCGCTCGGAAAAGGGAAGCCCCGCCGACACGACCTACTGCTGCGACGAGGGCGAGGACAGCCACATCAATCTCTTCGGCGCGCTCACACTGAACACGACGAGGAAGACCTGGCCGGTGAATCTCTTCTTTCATGCCTCGGTCACCAAGCAGCGGCTCATCGACAATATCCCGTCCAACGCGCTCCTGATCTTCTCCGACGAAACCGGGATGCGCCGCGTCACGTCCTCGCACTGGATGATCGGACTCACACCGGGAGTCATCATGTCGCTCATGGAAGATGTCCGGATCCTCGTGGGCGAACGGATCATGTACCCCTTCGACATCATGGAAGAGTCGCCCTATCCGCTCCTCCAGTTTCACATGCAGATCGATATCTCGATCTGACGGCTCTCGCTCGGCGCGCGCGGCGTTCATGCCGTGCATTTGATGACCATGAGCGTCATATCGTCCCACTGCGGCGCCGCGCCGGCATGAAGCCTCACGGCATCAAGGATGCGCTCCAGAATGACCTGCGGCTCTTCCAGGCGGGATCCTTCAATGACCGAGGCAAGCGCCTCTTCCCCCCACAGCTCGTTCGATGCATTCGCCGCTTCCGTGATGCCGTCGGAAAACAGCACGATCACATCTCCCACATCGGGCACGATGCGCTCCTCGTTGTAGGGCGCGCTTCCCAGGAGGCCGAGCGGAATGCCGCCCGCGCTCAGTCGCTTCACGCTTCCGTCGCGGCCGATGAGCATGGGATGTTCCTGCCCGGCGTTTGTATAGGTCAGCGAGCCGTCCCTGGTATCGATGACGCCGTAGAACAGCGTGACGAACTTATCGGGCGCCGTCGTATTATAAAGCAGCACATTGGAGCGCTCGATGCACTGACGCGGGGTGATATCGGAATACGTGTTGCTGCGGAGTGTCGCCTGGGCATTGGCCATCAGAAGCGATGCGGGCAGGCCCTTGCCGGTCACATCGCCGAGGCAGAAGGCGATGCGCTTCTCGTCGATCGTGATGAAGTCATAGAGATCGCCGCCCACATTCTTCGCCGGAATGCTGGAGGCGGCGAACTGAAAGCCGCTCACCTTCGGAATGCGGCGCGGCAGCAGTGTCTTCTGCACTTCCTGCGCCGCAAGCAGGTCCTTTTCCATCGCGACGCGCTCGCGCTCCTGCGCATAGAGCCGGGCGTTTTCCACCGCGATGGCCGCATGGATGGAAAAGGCCGATAGCAGCTGCTCGTCTTCCGTCGTGAAGGCTCCCGTATGTTTGTTGAGCAGCTGGAAGACGCCGATGATCTTTCCCTCCCTGTTTTTCATCGGAAGGCAGAGGATCGTCTTCGTGCGGTATCCCGAGAGCCTGTCGACTTCCGGATTGAACCGGTGATCGAGATAGGCATCGGGAATATTGACCGTGTCGCCGATGGCGCCCACATAACCCGCGATGCCCTGCCCCGGATGCAGCTTGATTTTGATCTGCTCCGGCCCCTTGTAGATGAGCGACCAGAGCTCGTTCTGCTTCTCATCCATGATGTAGACCGTGCCGCGGTCGGCATCGAGCAAGCGCAGCGATGTCTCCAGAATGACATCGACCAGTTCGTGCAGCTCGAGCGTCGAATTGACGATCTGCGCCGCATCGATGATGAGATTGAGCTTCGTCTCTTCCTTCTTCTGCCGCTGTTCGTTGCGCTCGAGTTCGGCCATGAACGTCTGCTTCAGCGACCGCAGCCTGATCGAGAGCACTTGCATGAGCCGGAGCGCGAAGGCCTGATTGGCCTCGGAGAGTTCCGCGAAGCCCGCCTTCTCCAGGCAGTAGACCACGCAGTCATCTTCCGCCACGACACGCGAGGTGCGGCTGCGGCCGTCGATGAGTTCCATCTCGCCGAAGAAGTCGCCCGGATGCAGGAGATTGATCATGAGCTCGGCGCCGCTTTTTGTGCAGTGCACGATCTTCACGCGGCCTTCGACAAGAAAGAAGAGCTCCTGGCCGCTTCCCTCCTCCTGAAGGATCACTTCCTGTTCCTTGTATGTGCGCCGGGTGAGCCGGTTCATGACCGACCGGTACACGTCGGCGCCCAGGGGCTCGAACAGCGTGCTGAAGCGCAGATGATCCAGCGACGGATCGACCGCGTCCTTCCGCAGGCTTCGCTCCGATTGCTCCGCACCATTGTCCATCGAGTCCATAGTGAAGCCGCCCCCTTTGCTTTTCCTCCCCGGAGGGATTATGATTTCCGGCGTTTGACATCCTTCAGCACGTTCTTGACCATGCGTCCGAACTGCTTGTCCTTCTTCCGGCGTTCGACATACGACATGCGGTGGAATTCCGCTTCCTTCACGAGCTTGAGATAGCTTTCATAGCGCCCCCGATCGAGCCGGCCCTCCTCGATCGCCTGGCGCACGGCGCAGCCGGCTTCCTTCATGTGCGTGCAGTCGGCAAACCGGCACTCGGATGCAAGCTCGTCGATTTCCGGAAAGCTTTCATCGATCACCTCGTCGGCGGCCGTCATGCCGAGCTCGCGCATGCCGGGCGTGTCGATCAGGAGCGCGCCCGAATCCCCGACAACGGTAAGCTGCCGGCGCGTTGTCGTGTGCCGGCCCCGGCTGTCCGCTTCGCGCACGGGCGCGGTCTCATAGGCCGTTGTTCCCAGCAGATGATTGAGCAGCGTGGTCTTTCCGACGCCCGAGGAGCCGAGAAGGCAGAATGTCTTTCCTTTCGGCAACAGCGATCGGAGACGATCGATTCCCTCCGATGTCATGCTGCTGAACGGATGCACCGGCGCACTGATGCCCGCATGCCGGATCATGTTGATGTGCTCATCGAGCCCGGCCTCATCGATCAGGTCGGTTTTGGAAAGCAGGATCGCCGGCTCGATCCGTCCCTCGCGCGCCATGACGAGATAGCGCTCCAGGCGACGCACATTGAAATTGTGATCGCACGATTGCATGATGAAGGCGCCGTCGAGATTCGCCGCGATCATCTGGAAGTCCGAACTCTTGCCCGCCGCCTTGCGCCGAAGGAATGTCTTTCTCGGCAGCACGTCGTGGATGATCGCCAGTTCGCCGTCATTGAAGTATTCGACAAGCACCCAGTCGCCCACGGCCGGCAGATCCTCTGTTGAGACGGCAGAAAACAACAATCGGCCTGTGGCCTCGGCCTGTATTTCATGTGTTCCGTTATGGATGAGCCAGCGTTCCCTGTCCACGCGCGTCACGCGCGCCGGACTCCATGCCGGCGACTGGCTGCGCTCGCGCGCCGCCTTCTCGAAGCAGTCGTCAAATCCGAGATCTCTCAGTTCCATTGTCATTTTTTCCCGAACAATCTGTGTGAAGCAGACGGTTTTCCTTTCCACACAAAGTATTCTATTTTTTCTATTTCCGCAATCGCCTTTTGCTTTTGACACATCGATTGGGTATTTTTTCCAGACTATGGACACAGATAAGGACGCATGAAACGACGGGATCTTCTTTATGCCGGAGCAGCCGGATTGGCCGGACTGGCTTCGCAGCGGCTTGCCGCCTTCGAACAGACACCGGGCACCCGCGAGCCCGGAGAGGGAAAAATCCCCCTCATCCACATCACCGATCTCTACCATCCCCCGCAGGATCCGGATGATCACATCGATCTTGCCACCATTGCCGCACTGGGCGAATTCGATCTCAAGGCGGTCATCCTCGATGTGACGGGAAAATTTCTCCATGCCGCTCCGGCCGGCTTCGACATCCGCCGCGATCCGGGATTCATTCCCGTGGCGCAGCTCGGATATCTGCTGGGCCGTTCCATTCCCGCCGCAGCCGGCCCGCATCAGCCGTTAACCAATCCGCACGACGACGCATCGGACCGTCCCGCAGAGGAACAGGCCGGCATCAGGCTCCTATTGGAGAAGCTGGAGGAATCGAAAGAAACGGTGGTGCTTTCGCTTGTGGGCTCGGCGCGCGTGCTCTCTGCGGCCTGGAACCGCAATCCCAGGCTCGTACGCGCCAAAACGCGCGCCGTCCTGTTGAATGCCGGCTCGACCGGCGGCGTGAAGCGGGAATGGAATGTCGGTCTCGACCCGGAAGCATACACGGCGCTGTGGAATGCCGGTCTTCCGCTGCACTGGTATCCGTGCTCGACCGAGCGCGGCGCGTTCAATCCCGATCATGAACGCGGAACGTATTGGAAGACGTCGCATGCGGCGATCTTTCGCGGCCTCTCGCCGCGGATGCGCTCGTGGTTTTTCTATGCGCTCTCGGCATCGACACGCAGCGATCTGATCGGCGCGCTTGCCGAAGAGCCCGATGCGCACGCATGGGAAGCATTGCTTGCACAGCCGCGCAACATGTGGGCGACCGCGTCGCTTGTGGCGGCATCGGGCCGTGTGCTTGCACAGACGAATGACGGCTGGCGCTTCATTCCCGCTCATCAGGCCGGACAGGGGACCGTGTGGCCTTTTAGACTCGATCCGATCGACGCGTCGGTCGATGCCGCGGCCGCCGTCACATGGAGCCCCGCCCGGCACAAAGGAAACGCCCTTCTTTTCGGACGCGAACGCCGGCCCGGATTCGGCGATGCGATGGCCGAAGCGCTCGGCGCGCTCCTGGGATCGCTCGGATGAAAGTGATTTGCCGGAGGATATCCTCCGGCGCCCGCGCCTAAAAATTCACGGCCACGCGCACGGTGCCCGTCACGCTGTCGGGCAGCCGCGCTTCGGTTCCCTCGGGATGGAAGATGTACTGAATGTCGGGCTGCAGCGTGACGGCGCCTGAAAGCGGAAGCTGATAGGTCAGCTCGATGGCCGTTTCATCCTCGCGCGTGTCCAGCCCTGCATGCGCACAGGCAAGCCCGAGCACATCGGAACCGTCTTCATGCATCAGTCCGTAGAGATTCACGCCCGCGCCGGCAAACCAGTAGTTGTCGTTCCGCGCCCTGGGACTCAAGCTCGCCCGCACGAAGGCTGCCACGCTTCCGGCTTCGCCCGGCTTGCCCGAGAGCATGCGGTCGAACGTGCCGTAGATGCCGTAATTCGTCTCGTTGATGACGTCGGCATCCGAGAGGTGTTCATGATGATTGTGATGATAGACGCCGAGCTTGGCTGTGCCGATGCCGGATGTAAGCCGGGCCTCGGTCACGGCAAACACGCCGTCGCCGGCGTTGAAACGCCACTTGAGATTGTGTGGATTGTCGGAGAAATCGATCGGAGAACCGTCGAAGACGGCGGCCTTGAAGGCGAAGGACTCCGAAAGATTCCAGATGATGGAGAGGCCGACCGAGGTCAACGGGAAGATCGGCGCGGTCACGTTGCTGGAAATGGTGGGATGAATGCCGAAGGAGCTGTTCAGATAGAGCGCGCTGTACTCGTTACCGGCGAAGTGCACATTCAGATCCTGCAGGCCTGCGATCACCGACACATCGCCGAGCCTCTGGCTGTACCACAATTCCTGTATATAGGTGTGATTGCCCGCTTCGATATTCGACGCGACCTGAAAATCTCCGATGAACGACTGCGAGGGATGCGCCCCGTGCGTGCTTGCGCCCCTGAGGAAGAAATGCCCGCCCGAAAGCCATTGCCCTTCTTCCGGCTCATAGTCGATCGTGATCGAAGCCATGCCCAGATAACACGATCCCGTTTTGATGCCGCCGTGCAGATTCGAAAGGATGTCGCCCACGTATGATCCGGCAATCGCGACCGGGGCCTTTGTCGTCTGTGAATGAACCGGAAGGGTGAAGAATGTAAGGGTGAGAAGAAGCACTGCTCCTGCTGCTTTCGGCGTACTCATAGGAATGTTCTGTCGCTCTCTTACCGTCGTGAATACAATCGGTGGACTCTTCTTCAACGTATCAAATTCCCCGACGTCAAGCAATCCCCATTAATTGGGATTTTTCATCGAGATGAGTCCGTTGAGCAGCGCATACATCGTGAGCCCGGAAACGGTTCTGATGCCGAGCTTTTGCGTGATGTTCTTGCGGTGCGAGATCACCGTGTGCATGCTGATCGAGAGCGCATCGGCAATCTGTTTGTTGGAATGCCCCATGGCCACGAGCCGAAGCACATCGGTCTCGCGCGATGTGAGCGTATCGGATTGCGGCGACGCCGCCCTGCCGGTTGCCGACCGGAAGATCGCCTGCAGCCGCCCGCTCAGCTCGAGTTCATCCAGCCGGACAGAGAGCGTGTCGAAAGCCGCGCCCTGTGCCGGACGGCCGTCCGAGGGCGCGTCATCCGAGAGGATCACGATATGGGCCTTCACCGTCCTGATTTTCTCAAGACAGTGCACATAGACCTCCGGCGGCATGAATATGAAGTCCCACGCGCTGAGCCTTGCGACGGCATCGAGAGAGCTGCAGGCCTCGATTTCATCGGGAGAGAAATTCTCGCGCAGAATGGCTCTGAGTCCCAGAAGCGCAAGCTGGTTGGTTCCGACCAGAAGAATTTTTTTTCCCTCCAGCCTCATCGGATGCGCCTTCCGCTCTTTTGCCTCCCAAGCTGCGCTTCCATGCCGGCCACCAGCGGCCGCAGAATATGGTCCTCGATGCGCGTATGATCCTGAAGATCTTTTTCCAGACGGAAGAGCTCGAAGACGATCGCGTTGCAGACGGTTTCGTCGAAATCCCCGGTGATGTATTTGATGAGGATGTTCTTGAGATCGTTGAGCTTCTCATCCATATTGGTATGCTCCATGCCGTAGATGCGCATGGAATACGTTTCGGAGTCCGGAAGTTTCGACGGATGCGGCGCCGGGCTGCCATTGAACTGCGCCGAGACTGTTTCGATATAGGGAAATGTCACGGTCTCTTCGCGCTTGAGATGGTGGAAGAGCTCCGTCTTGTACTCCCGGAAAAAGTCCTTCACGATCGAGAGATCGGTTCCCGAGCGGGAGGCCGAACGGATGAGAAGCCCGATGGATCGTTCAATCGTCGGCACCTGGCTCCTGCGGTAATAGGCATGCGTCCTTCGCAGATAGGCGACGATCATCGGCACATGCTGCGGCCGGAGCTTCTTTGCCGGCGCATAATTCTCGCAGCCGAAGGCATTGAGCACGGCGATGAAAAATTCCGGATCGATCGCGCGCTCGGCGCAGACCGCACCGACGGTCTTTTCGCCGAAGCCCAGGCGGATGCCGAACCGGTTGATGACCGGAATGAGCAGGTAGTTATCATGAAGAATATCGGCAAGCTTCTGTGTCTGTGTGATCTGCTTCATCGGCCTTCTGGTAAAATTTGAATACGAGGGACATTCTCTAAAGTGTGAAATTTTTCAGAATGCCGCAACGATGCCGACTGCCGCCTGTCCGAATTTTTTATCGAGACGGTGCGTATACTCTCCGACCAGGCGGATATTGCGCCGCAGGAGCCAGCCCAGTGAGCCGGTCATGCTTTCATACGCCAACTCCTCCATGTCCGAATCGACCTTGTTATAGAGCGCCACGGCATACCACGGGCTCTGATCCTTTTCCGGCGTCAGAATGAGTTCGCCGACGATGCCCTTGGTCTCCGTGCGCCCGCGCAGCAGTTCCGGCTTGTCATCGATGCGCCGGGCATACTGGGCATTGAGTTCGACGACATCGCCGAGGTTGAGCGTGAGATCCGGGCCCCACATCCGGAAGGCGTTCGTGAACATCGCCGTCCCGGCTTCCCCCGCCAGTTCCTCCTTTCCCCAATACCCGAAGGCGCCCATGCGCACCCGGTCGGGGATGACCTCCTGCGAGATCCTGCCGAAGAGATTCTTGTACTTGTCCTCGTCGAAGATCTGAAACGAATTCGCGCCGCCGATGCCCGTGCCGTTGAGCACTTCAAGGACGATGTCGGTTCCGGTGGGCAGTCCGTATGTGAGCATGATGCCGCGGTCGTAGGTCAAGTCGGCGCGCGACAGTCCCGGCTTCGCCGTATAGATGCGGTAGTCTTCGAATGTCAGACGCAGCTCGCGCTTGAAAAGCGGATCGGAGACCTGGAACTGTCCGAGATAGAGATCGAGATGCGCGCCGAAGAGATCGTTGATCATGAGAAAGGCGTCTTCCATGCCGGCGACGTCGCCCCGCTCGCCCAGGAAGAAATAGAAGTAGTACGAGAAATGCTCGGCCAGCGCGCCTCCCGACAGGAGCTTCACAAGATAGGGCGCGCTGAAATCCATCCGCTCCGACTGCAGAAGATTGTATGTGAGATAGCCTTCAAAGCGGATGGCCAGAGGCAGCTCCCGCAACAGCGAAAGATCCTCGTCGCCGGTCTTCATGAAATAGCGCGGGGCATCCTTGTCGGCAATCGCGAAGCCGTTGCCGGCAAATTCCGCGCCATAGGGCTTCAGGCGCGGAAACGGGGCGTGGCATGTCTGGCAGCTCATCGCATACTTGCGCCCGAAGGCGGGAATCGAGAGCGCATGCTCCTGAACTATGGGCAGCAGCGCGACGACAGCACACACACAGACCAGCATTCTGTTCATGACTTCCCCCTTTCTCTCCTCCTCGTTCATGGCAGCACTGCAATTGCGGTCGAATGGTCGTTGACTCTGACGATCCTCGATTCACTTTCCGGAACACGAAGAAACTCGGCCACCGGCGCAACCAACAACTGATAGTTGAGCGCGGCGGTCACCGTGAGCCTT
>JBLMZA010000039.1:0-10382 GCA_050258555.1 Acidobacteriota bacterium
GAGGCCGCGTTTGCGCAGTCGCTCAAGAGCATTGCGGAACTTGCGGCAGAGGCGGAACGCTTCGGCGTCACGGTCGGCATCGAAGGCGTGGCGGATCATCCCGTCTCGACGCCGAAAAAAATGCGCCGCATGCTCGATGAGGTCGGCTCGAACAATCTCCAGGTCGTCTTCGATCCCGTGAATTATCTCACCTCCGAAAACTACCGCGACCAGGAACGCGTGATTTCCGAAGCGATCGATCTCTTCGGCGACCGCATCGCGGTCATCCATGCGAAGGATTTCCTGATCGACTCAGGCCAGTTGAAATTCACGAGCGCCGGACTCGGCCTGCTGCGCCACGACCTGGTGATGGACTTCGCCCTGCAGCGAAAGCCCGGCATCAGCATTCTGCTCGAGGATGCCAATCCGGAAAAAGCCCGGGCGAGCCGGGAGTTTCTGCGTACATGGGAAAAAGGCCGCTGACAAAGACGCGTCCGCTCCTTTTTCAGCGGCCTTCGGCCACGGTCTTGACCATCGCCAATAATGAGGGCACGGAGTACGGCTTCTGCATGAAGCCGGCGACTTTCGTCATATCCACTTTCGTGCTCGTTTCCTGTTCCGAGTAGCCGGAAGAGATGATGATCTTCACGGCGGGATCGATTGCAAGGAGCGCATCCATCACTTCCTTTCCCGACATTTCCGGCATCGTCAGATCGAGAAGCACCGCGCCGATTTCCGATCGATGCTGCCGGAAGAGCTCGATGCCCGTTACCGGATTGAGATCGGTCAGGACCGCATAGTCGGCCAGTTCAAGAATTTCCTTCGCCATCATGGCGATGCTTTCCTCGTCATCGATCACGAGAATCGTTGTGGCGCCTTCGGAAGAGGGCGGCGCCGATGGGGAATCCGCCTGCGCAGCCTTCGGAGGTTCGGCCAGCGGAAGAATGACGCTGAATGTCGTGCCGGCCCCTTCCTTGCTTTCGACGGCGATGCCGCCCTCATGGCTGCGGATGATGCCGAGCACGGCGGCGAGACCGAGTCCGCGGCCGATGAATTTCGTCGAGTAGAAGGGATCGAAGATCTTCTGCAGTATTTCCGGCTTCATGCCCATGCCGTTGTCGCGCACTTCGATCAGCGCATAGCCGCCTTCATTGAGCCTTGCCGTGGTGAACTGTGTGAAGGTGCGCAGTCCGGCGCCATCGAGCCTCACTGGCGAGAGCGTGACGGACACCTCTCCATGTTTGCTTCCGAGCGCCTCGCCTCCGTTCATGATCAGGTTGATGATGATCTGCTTGATCTGTCCCGGATCGCCTGCCACATACACAGGAGCAGAGGGAAGATGCGTGGTGAGCCGGACGTTCTTCGGCGTTGAGATCCTGAAGAGGCTCACATGCTCCTTGATCGCCGCGGCAAGATCGATCATGCGTATCTGGAATTTGCCCTTGCCTGTATAGGCAAGAATCTGCTGCACGAGTTCGGCGGCCGTTTCCATCGCCAGCATGGCATGTCCGAGATAGCTCTGTATCGGATGCCCGGCATCGAGCTGCATCTGTGCAAGAGAGACGTTTCCCATCATGGCGGCAAGCAGATTGTTGAAATCATGCGCGATGCCGCTGCTCATCACGCCGATTGCCTCGCGCCGCTGCACATCGCGCAACAGGCCGTCCATCGCCTTGCGCTCGGTGATGTCGCGCGCAACGACGATGATCACTTTCCTTCCGAAATATTCTCCCGGGCTGTAGCTGACATCGAGCGGAAAGCTCGTCTTATCCTTGCGGCATCCCCAGAACTCGAACGTCTGCGCTTCGCCCGCGAGCGCCTTTTCCATATTCGCCTTCAGCAGGAGGGGATCGTTTTTTCCCGGAAGCGATAAGAGCTCATAGGTCTGTCCGAGCAGCTCCTCCTTTGTGTAGCCGAACATATGCTCACCGGCGGTGTTGACATCGAGATAGACGCCGTGTTCATCCTTGATGTAGACGGCATCGCTGATGCTGTTGAGGATGCCGCGGTATGTCTGCTCGGACAGCCGCAGCTGTTCTTCCGCCTTCTTGCGCTCGGTGATATCCTGCACCGTGCCGTCATAATAGAGCGTCACGCCCCGGGCATCGCGCAGCGCCTTCGCGCTTTCGTTTACATAGAGGACCGATCCGTCTTTGCGCAGCCATGCCGATTCGTGCTCTTTGATCTCGCCGGAGGATTCGATGCGGTCGACGAACTCCTTCCGGCCGGAATCGGAGGCGAAGCCTTCCTTCGCGATGTTGCGCCCGGCAAGCTCTTCGAACGAGGAATAGCCGAGCATCTTCACCAGTGCGGGATTCGAGAGGATGACGCGGCCCTCGGGCGTCGTTCGGTAGAGCCCGATCGCGGAATTTTCATAGAGCGACCGGAAGCGCTCTTCGCTCTCGCGCAGCCGCTGTTCGGCCGCCTTCAATCGAAGAAACGCGTTGATCGTCGCGATGAGCACCTTCGGATCGATCGGATGGGTGAGATATCCGTCGGCGCCCTGCTCCATGGCAGAGGCGAGATCGTCCGTGCGGACGTAGGCAGCCGAAAGGTGGACGACCGGCAGAGCGGCTGTACGGGGATTGGAGCGGATCTGCCGGCAGACTTCCAGGCCGCTGATATCGGGCAGCTTCACATCCAGAAGAATCAGGTCCGGCTGTTCTTCGGCCATTTTCAGCGCATCGCGGCCGGTCGCCGCTTCGAGCACTCTGAAGCCGGCATGCTGAAGGATGCGCGTGACGGCGTAGCGCCCCGCGTCGTTGTCGTCCACATTCAGGATCAGACGCTGTCGATTGTCATTCATAGTTGGTCCGGATTAATGTTCATGCGGCCGCTTGCCGGCATGTCCGCCGAAAGCCGGCGCAGGATATTTTTCTCGGCCTCGTCGAGCGATTTCGATGTGCAGATGATGATGGGAATCGATCGCGTGTCGGGATCGTTCTTGAGGCGCCTGAGCACTTCAAACCCGTTCATGTCCGGCATCACAAGATCGAGGATGATCACATCGGGCCGTTCATCCTTCGCCAGGCTCAGGCCGGTTGCCCCGTCGGCGGCTTCGACGACCGTATAGTCCGTGTCCGAGAGATGTCCCTTGAAGAGGCGCCGGATGGGATATTCGTCGTCGATGATGAGCACTTTTCCCAGGGGCGAGCGCCGGTCGAGGCTGCCGAGCGCGTCCAGAAGCCATTCCCGTTCCACCGGTTTCATGCGGTAATGGACGGGGGCCGAGGGCGGTTCGAGAGGCTGCGACGGAGGGAAAGACGGGGCGAGCTGCCGGATGTGCGCTTCTGTCTCGGGAGCATGATAGTGTGCCGGAATGACGGCGGTGAATGTCGATCCAGTGCCGAAGACGGATCGCACTTCCACGCGTCCTCCCAACAGTTCGGCAAGCCGGCGCGAGATCGGAAGTCCGAGTCCCGTGCCTTTGGGCGTGCCCAGCTGCGCGCTTTCGACCTGCGCGTATTCGTCGAAGATGCGTTCGAGATTCTCTTCGGCGATGCCGATGCCGGTATCCTCGACGGAGAATTCGACCATGGAGGCGTCCCGGCTCAGGCGCGCCGAGACGCGGATCGAACCCGAAAGCGTGAACTTGAGCGCATTGGAAAGGAAGTTGCGCAGGATCTGCGAGACTTTCCCGTCGTCCGTGAAGATTCTGGGTAGGCTGCCGGCCGGATCGAAGATCAGCTCGACGGCGGAATTGGTCAGCATGGGCTTGAGCATGCCGCGCAGACCGCTGAAGATTTCCTCGACCGAGCAGTCGCGGGCATGGATGTTCATCTTTCCGGCTTCGATCTTTGCCAGATCGAGCAGTCCGTTGACGAGCGAGTAGAGGTCGCTTGCGGCCTGACGGATGAATTCCACCTGCCGTTCCTGTTCGGCGGTGAGTTCGCCGTCCGCTCGATCGATGAGCAGCTGCGAGAGCGCGAGGATGGAATTGAGAGGCGTGCGGAATTCATGGCTCATATTGGAAAGGAAGCCCGACTTGACGCGATCGATTCCCTGGAGCTGTATCACTTTCTCATCGAGTTCCGCATAGAGCGCCAGCACGCCGCGGTTGGTGTCTTCGAGTTCCCTGCGCTGCCGCGAGAGCTCATCGAGCGTGCGCAGGAGCTCCTGATTCTGGACGCGTATTTCCTCGAGCGGCGACTCTGTTGTGTGTGAAGCCAGCATGTCGGCGATACGGTGGAGGAATGCCGGCGTCACATCGGGAGCCGAGGGGGGAAGGTGTTTCGTCAGGAAGACAGACGTGCCTTTGCCGGATTCGGTTTCGATGCGGAATGCATCCATGAGCCGCCGTGTTCCCGTGATGCCCGATCCCATGCCGGTGCGCGAGACGTAGCGTCCTTCCATGATTTTTTCGAGATCGCGTATGCCCGGGCCGTGATCGCGTATGACGATCAGAAAGCCGCGCGGGCGCGACGTGCCGTCGAGAAGAAATTCCACGTCTCCTTCTCCGGCATACTGATAGGCGTTGCGGGCGATCTCCGAGACCGCGGTGCTGATGCGCGTCTGGTCGTTCATGTCATAGCCGAGCACTTCGGCAAGCAGGCGCGCGCGCTGACGGGCGTAGACGACATCCTGCTCGTACACGATCTTCACGCGTGTGATTGCTGTCGTCACGAAACGCTCCTTGCTTCCCTCACGGCCACGACGGTATTGTCGTCCCGCATCCGGCTGTGGTCGCGGAACAGGACGCCGGCCAGAAGCGAGGCGTGGCGCGTTTGCAGGCCGGGATATTCTTCGAGATTCCAATGTGTCGCAATGCCGTCGGAGAACATGATCAGGAGTCCGTCCTTCGGCCATGGCGATAGAAATTCATCGATCTTGCGCATTTCCATGCCGACGGTGCCGTTGTACGACACCATATTGTGAACCGTATCGCCGCCGTAGACGCGGCCCGAGATATTGCCGACGCCCGCATAGCGCAGCATGTTCTCGTGCCAGCGCACTTCGGCCACGGCGATGGCCGCGCCGCGCGTTTGGCGCATGGCATCATGCATCCGTTCGATGAGCTCCTTCGGGCCCGAGTCCGGATGGCTCCGGAAGACGGCGACGGCTGCTCCCGAGGCTTCGGCCGCATGCTGTCCGTGGCCGAGGCCGTCGGCTACCATGATAAGCGCGCGCTCGGGCGATTGATAGACCGCCCAGGCGTCTCCGTTCGACCGTTCGGTTTGGACAGGCACACAGACGACGCCGATATCAAGCGTGTGCGGAGCCGGACGCCCATAGGCCGCGCGGTCGCGCCGAATGATGCTCAAGACCGCGGTTCCCTCTCCGGGTTTCGAATAAATGTCGAAGAGGGTCGAAAGCCGCTGGATGGCACCGAGCCCGGTGCCGGCGCTCTTCACCGTTGAAAAGCCATCGCCCAGGCTCTGCCCGATATCATTGATGCCGGGGCCGGTATCGAGAGAGATGGCCTCGATGCCGGGTGTCTCCGGGGCATCATGCATGCGCAGGAGGAGCTCGCCTCCATGGGCATGTTTCACGAGATTCGTTGCCAGCTCCGTGACGACGATCGATACATGCTCGACGCGCACCTCATCCAGGCCGGCCATTCTTCCCATCGATGCGGCGCGGCGGCGCACTTCTCCCACCTGGCTCGAATCCTCCACGCGCAATCGATACATTTCATTCATTTCCATCTCACGATCGTGACGCGTGTGCCTTCGCCGGGAACGGAATGGATGTCGAATTCATGCACGAGGCGCTTCGAGCCGCCCAGGCCCAGCCCGAGTCCGCCGCCGGATGTGTAGCCGTCGCGGAGCGCCGTTTCGACATCGGCGATGCCGGGCCCTTCATCCTCGAAGACGACACGCAGGCCGCGCATGGCGCCGTTTTCCACCTCGTGGATGGTCACCGTGCCGCCGCCTCCGTACTCGACCGTATTGCGCGCCAGTTCGCTTGCGGCCGTGATCATCTTCGTCTGGTCGATCAGGCTGAATTTCATTTCCACCATCCATGCGCGGACCGTCTGCCGCGTCCGCACGATGTCCTCAGAAGTGCGCAGCATGAGCGTCTCACTCCGGGTCACGATCATAGGGATCGGCCTCCTGTGCGGCATTCATGAGCGACGTCAGAAGCGCCATGCCTTTATCCACATCGAGCGCCGTGCGTACGCCTTCGAGCGAGAGGCCCAGTTCCACGATCGTGATGGCCACGGCGGGCCGCATGCCCACGATCACCGTTTCGGCGCCAAGCGTGTGCGTCATGGAGGCGATATTGCCGAGCATGCGTCCCATGAACGAATCGACGATCTCAAGAAACGAGATGTCGATCAGGACGCCTTTGGCATGATCCTTCACGACGCGCGAGGTGAGGTCGTCCTGCAGCGACATCGCCAGGCTGTCGTGCATGTCCACCTGGATCGTGATCAGGAGAAACGGACCCATCTTCAGGATCGGTATCTTTTCCATCGCAATGTCTCCGTGACGGATCATGCATGACTTTGTTTTTGAATGACCGCCAGGCCGGTGCGCTGGAACGCGTATGCCAGCGCGTCGGCCAGCGACGCCTTGGTGACGACGTCGCCGAAGGCCACGCCGAGATGCACCATTGTCTGTGCGATCTGGGGACGGATGCCGCTGATGATGCACTGCGCGCCCATGAGCCGGGCCGCGGCCACCGTCAGCAGCAGATGCTGGGCCACGAGCGTATCGACAGCGGGCACTCCGGTGATGTCGATGATGGCGATGGCGCTGCCGCTTTCGACGATGGTGCGGAGAAGGCTTTCCATGATGATCTGCGTGCGCGAACTGTCGAGCGTGCCGATCAGGGGCAGGGCAAGAATGCCGTCCCACAGTTTCACGACCGGCGTCGAGAGTTCAAGCATTTCCTCCTGCTGGCGTTTGATGATATTCTCGCGGCTGATCAGGAAGGCGTCGAATGTGAACATGCCGAGTTTGTCCATCAGTATCGATGCGGCAAGCAGCTCGCGCCCCAGGGTCTCCGCATCGCTGCCTGCCGCCTTCTGCAGACGAAGAAAGAGCGGACGCTTGAGCGAAAAGATGAACGTCGCCGTTTCGTTGGGAGTGAAGTTCTGGATGGACCGCGAGCGCGAGATGCCGGCAAGGAAGTCTCTCATGCCCGCCCATTGCGGAGTGGAGATGTCGGTGATATCGGCCTGTTCGGCGGCCACAGACGACGTAAGCAGCGAGATGCATTCCATCGATTCGCGCCGCAGGTCCACTTCCGAAAGCTGCGCCTTGCGCGTGGCAAAGACGCCCAGCTGTTCTTTCAGCCAGTCCTCGACGATGTCGTCTTTCGATTGTGCCAGTACTTCCCTGAGCAGACGGGCCGGAAAGGCATTCATGGGATCATCCCTCTCTTCTCTTTTTATGTGTGGTCGGAATTCCGTGCGTTCAGCCGTATGTTATGTTGAACAGATAATCGGGGGGTGTACGTTCGTGTCCCGGTGCCGGAGACTAAAACCGGCATTTCCCATAGGAAAATATTCGGTTTTCGCGGGGATTCTCTAGTGAAATGTGTGAATATTGTTAGATTATCAGTATCCTTGACGCGGAAGCATCATGCGCATGCATCAGGAAGGACGGCAAGGCATTTCCTTTTCAGACCAGAAGAACAGGCGGACACAATTTTCATGAAATTCAGTTGGTATGTTGCGGCACTTTTTCTCATTTGTTTCACAACGGCCGGCGCACAGACGCCGGATTCGACGCAGGTGTCGGATTCGACGCAGGTGCCGGATTCTCTGAAGGCGCCGGTCTCCATGCCGCAGCCGGTCGATACGACATGGAAGCACACCGGAGTCGCGGGACTTGCCGCCACGCAGGTGTCGCTCAGCAATTGGGCGCAGGGCGGACAAAACGCCATCGCCTGGACGATGCGCCTGGAGGGAAAGTCGGAAATGACGGTGCCGCGCTGGGGATGGACCAACACGTACAAGTTCGCCTACGGCCAGGCCAAAGTCGGCGAGAAATCGCTGCGCAAGACCGACGACCAGATCGATCTTGCCTCCGTGCTTTCCTACCGGGGCGACCATGCCATCAATGCGTATGGCGCCTTCACCATGAAGACGCAGTTCGACGGGGGCTATTCGTACGACGCAAGCGACAGACGGACGGCGGTCTCCGCATTTTTCGATCCGGCCTATCTTGTGGAGTCGGCGGGCATCGAATACAAACCCTCCACGCTGATCAAGACCCGTCTGGGCGTGGCCCTTCGCGAAGTGATCACCTCGCGCTTCCCGTCGTTTGCGGACGATCCGAAGACCAAGACAATCGAACGGACAAAAACCGAGGGCGGCTTCGAATCGGTGACCGATCTCGAGCTGAAATTGGACGGCAATGTGCTCTTCACATCGCATCTCGAACTCTTCGATCCCATCAATCACCTCGAGAAGATCATCCTGCGCTCGGACAATATGGTGACGGCCAAGGTGAGCAAGTACATCGTCGTCTCGCTCAATCTCATGCTCGTCAACGACGTGCAGGTGACATCGCGCACGCAGGTCAAGCAGATGCTCACGCTCGGCATCAACTATTCGATCTTCGGAGACGGCTCGAAGCCGAAGAAGTGATAGACATTGCGGAAAAATTGTGCTATCATGACGGACACACAGGATTCACGCAACCGTTCACTTTTTCCAGAGACACGAGGAGTCGTTCGATGAAGCAGTCACTGAAACGCATTGCCGGCACGCTTGCGCTGGCAGCCGTCATGATGGCGCCCGCGGCCGAGGGCCAGGAGCGCGACCGTTCAAAAGTCGCCCAACGCGACACATGGAATCTTACCGATCTCTATCCGTCGGATGAGGCATGGGTGAAGGCGAAGGCCGCATTCATCGCCGAGTATCCGGCAATCGGACAATTCAAGGGCGCGCTCGGCGAATCGGCCGCATCGCTCTACCGGTGCCTCTCGTTCTCCGATGAGCTCGATAAGACGCTCACGCGGCTTGCCGTCTATGCGTCGCTTGCAAGCGACACCGACACGCGCGACTCGAAATATCTCGGCATGCGCCAGGAAATCTCGCAGGTCGGAAGCGCCTATGCCGCGGCCGCATCGTTCCTGCAGCCCGAGATTCTGAAGATCGACGGAAAGAAGCTCGAATCCTTCTATAAGAAGGAGCCGAAGCTTGAAGTCTACCGGCACATGCTGAGCGATCTTCTCCGCATGAAGAAGCACACCGGCACCGAAGGCGAAGAAAAGATCATGGCCGACGCGGGACTCGTCACGCGCGCCGCCGGCGGCATCTACAGCGTGTTCACCGATGCCGAATTCCCCTACGATTCGCTCACGCTTTCGGATGGGAAGAAGGTGCTTCTGGACAGGGTGGGCTTCAACCTTTATCGCACCGTGACCAACCGCGAGGACCGCAAGAACGTCTTCGACGTCTACTTCGGCCGGATCAACGATTTCCGGCGCACATTCGGCGCGGCGCTCAACGAGGAAGTGAAGTCCGACATGTTCACGACGAAGGCGCGCCGCTACGGGTCGTCGCTCGAGATGGCGCTCGATGCGAACAATATTCCGCTCGAAGTCTATCACAGCCTCGTGAAGAACATCAACAATAATCTGGCGACATTCCACCGCTATCTGGCATTGAGGAAGCGCATGCTCGGCCTTCAGGATCTGCATTATTACGATCTCTATGTCCCCCTGGTGAGCACGGTCAATGCGCGCTTCACGGTGCCGGAAGCCGAAGCGAACATCCTTGCGGCGCTCGCGCCGCTCGGCGCGGACTATGTGGCCGCATCGAACCGCGCGTTCAATGAGCGCTGGATCGACATGCAGCCGACCGAGGGCAAGCGCAACGGAGCGTATTCGCAGGGGAGCGTCTATGACGTGCATCCGTACATGCTGTTGAACTACAACGGCAAGTACGACGACATGACCACGCTGGCGCACGAGCTCGGGCACTCGATGCACAGTTATTTTTCCAACAAGACGCAGCCGTATCCCATGGCCGGCTATCCGATCTTCGTGGCCGAGGTCGCCTCGACGTTCAATGAAGCGCTGGTGAACGATTACATGCTCAAGAAGATCAGGGAGGACGACGAGCGCCTGGCCATTCTCGGCAACTATCTCGATGCCGTGCGCGGAACCCTCTTCCGCCAGACGCAGTTTGCGGAATTCGAGCTGAGGATACACGAGATGGCGGAACGCGGAGAGGCGCTGACCGGAGACAAGCTCGATGCGCTCTACTTGGAGATCACGCGGAAATACTACGGCCACGACAAGGGCGTCTGCACGGTCGACGACAACGCGAAGGCCGAATGGGCGACGATTCCGCACTTCTACCGGACGTTCTACGTCTACCAGTATTCGACCGGCATCATCGCCTCGACCGCGCTCTCTGAAAAAGTGCTGGCGGGAGACGCCGAGGCGACGAAGCACTATCTCCGCTTCATCTCCTCCGGCGGCTCGGACTATCCGATTGCGCT
>JBLMZA010000040.1:0-80737 GCA_050258555.1 Acidobacteriota bacterium
TGTTCCAGTGTCGTCATTCGAGTTCTTTGCGTTGTGTGAGCGTGGAAAAAAGTATATGGAAGAAGCGCACTTTCATGCGAAGGTCGTCCACGGCGCCTTCGTTGGCGAGCACAAAGTCCGCTTCCTGTTTCAATTCCTCATTCGTCATCTGATGCTTCATGCGCTCTTTGACCGCATCGCGGGCGACGCCGCCGCGCTCCATCACGCGCGCGATCCTGATTTCCTTATCGGCCGTGACGGCCAGCGTGTAATCGAGGACTTCATCGAGTCCCGACTCGAAGATGAGCGCCGCTTCGACCAGCGCGTACGGCGCAGAAAGCGTGGCACGCCACCGGTCGATCCGCTCGAACACGCGGGGATGAAGGATCTCGTTGAGCGACTGCAGGAGCGCGGGATCGGCGAAGACCTTCGAGGCCACAAACTGCCGGTTGAGCGCACCCCCTGCCGCTTGATAGGCGTCAGCACCAAGGAGCGCCGAAATTTCCGCGCGCGCCGATTCATCCGTTTCCGCGATCTCTTTCGAGACCGTGTCGGCATAAAACACCGGCGCGCCGAGTTCGGCGAACAATCCGCAGACCGTCGTTTTGCCGCTTCCTATTCCGCCTGTGACTCCGATGAGGACCATAAGGGCTGCGTTGTTATTTTGCGTACGAGACCGAGCGCACTTCGCGGATCACGACCACCTTGATCTGTCCGGGGTATTCCATTTCCTGCTGGATCTTGCGCGCAATGTCGTGCGCCAGCTGGTCGGCGCCCGCATCGTCCACTTTGTCGTGTTCGACGATCACGCGAACTTCGCGGCCGGCCTGGATGGCGTATGTCTTGTCGACGCCGCTGAACGAACTGGCCATATCCTCGAGCTTCTCGAGGCGCTTCACGTAGCCTTCGACCGACTCGCGCCGCGCGCCCGGACGGGCGCCGCTGATGGCATCGGCCGCCTGCACCAGGGCCGCGATCGGATGCTCCATCGGGATGTCTTCATGATGCGAGCCGATCGCGTTGATCACGATCGGATGCTCGCTGTATTTCTTCGCGAGTTCGAAACCGAGGATCGCATGGGGACCTTCGATCGAGCGGTCGACCGTCTTGCCGATGTCGTGCAGAAGACCGGCGCGCTTCGCGAGGTTCACATCGATGCCGAGCTCGGCGGCCATGATGCCGCAGAGATACGAGACCTCGATCGAGTGCTGCAGGAGGTTCTGACCGTAGCTCGAGCGGTACTTCATGCGTCCCAGATGCTTCACGATCTCGGCGTGTCCGCCGGGAAGTCCGACTTCGAGCAGGGCGTTCTCGCCGATGCGTATGGTTTCCTCTTCCAGCTCCTTGCGCACCTTCTCGACCACTTCCTCGATGCGCGCCGGATGGATGCGTCCGTCGGCGATGAGCCGCTCGAGCGATACGCGCGCCACTTCGCGCCGGAAGGCGTCGAATCCCGAAAGGATGACCGCCTCGGGCGTATCGTCGACAATCACATCCACGCCGGTGGCGGCTTCGAAGGCGCGGATATTTCGGCCTTCGCGTCCGATGATGCGCCCCTTCATTTCGTCGCTCTGTATGTTGAGCACGCTCACGGTCGTTTCGACCGCGTGGTCGGCCGCCGTGCGCTGTATGGCCTGCACGATGATCTTCTGGGCGTCCTTTTTGCCTTCTTCGCGTGCCTTGTCGCGGATCTCCTTGAGCATCTGCGCCGATTCGGTCTTGACGGCGTCGGTCAGATTGTCGATCAGGTGCCTGCGCGCTTCATCGCGCGACATGCCCGATGCGCGTTCAAGCCGCGTATTCTCCTCGGCGATCATCTTTTCGACCTCAATGTGTTTCGTATCGAGGGTTTTGGCGAGATCCTCGTTCTTCTTCTGGAGCTGCATGACCTCGCGCTCCTTCTTGTTCAGCAGTTCGACCTTGCGGTCGATATTCTCTTCGCGCGCGTGCAGCTGCTTTTCGTAGGCCTGCAACTTGTTGCGCTTCTGGTTCACATCGTTGTCGTATTCCTGCTTCTTCTTGTACCATTCGTCCTTCACTTCAAGGAGTTTTTCACGAGTCGTGGCGGCGGCATCCCGCTCGGCATCGGCGATGATCTTTTTGGCCCGCTCCTCGGCGCTGAGCACCTTGCTCTGTCCGACACGCGTCGAAAAATACCATCCCCCCACGAACGCAAGAACGACAACGAACGCGATGATGATTATCAATAAATAAATGTCCATACATGCTCCATGATCGTACCAAGTGTAATCGCCTGTTAATTGCCGCTGTTACCGGCGCCCGGCCCAGACCGGCCCAGGGCGCTTCTCCCGCTGTCTTTAAAAATAAAAATCCGCACGGCAGCCACAGTCAAGTGTAAAGAAAGAACCCTTTCCTTGTACACATTTGGGCATCCGCCACATCATTTCTTGCTTCCACTGTTTGCTATCCCCCGGCTTGCGGCCGGGAGAAACCCGAAGGCGTTTCGCGCTTCCGGTCCGTGAGGACCGGATGAGGCCTGCAATATGACGATGTTGAGCCGGACTCCCTCACATAAAGTGTTGGTTCTTTATTATGATTGACTATGGCTGAGGATGCGGATATAAAAACCGGACCCAGACATGCTTACTGCATACAAACACAATCCCTGTTAATCGCCAGCCTGAATACTTGTATCGAGGTAGTTGACAAGCTTCGTGACTTCCGTTTCCAGCGCAGCAATCAATTGCTGATTTTTCTCTTTCTCTTTAAGCAATTCCTCGGTGATATTCAAAGCTGCAAGGACAGAAACGGTCAGAGGCGGCTGCTCCGGGATCTTCGAGTGAATGGACGTGAGCATCTCGTCCACATACGCCGCCACTTTTTTGGTAAACTCCTCGCTTTCGCCGCGAAGAGGATATTCCGATCCGAAAATTTTTACTTTAACGCTTTTTCTGTCCATTGAGCATTGCCATGTGTTGGTATAAACAAGAGTCCGTTGTGATCCGCATCAGCAACTGCATCGGCACATACGCTTGCCCGGCGTCATGACGCCGAGAGGTACGTGTCGATCTTGGAAAGAGCGGTCTTGATCTTCTGCTGCAATTGAAGCCGCTCCTCCGTTCCGAGCACGGCGGCGGGACACTGCACCTGCGTCCGGCCTGTCGTCTCGATCGTGTCGAATTCAGCCTTCACGCGGGCAAGTTCCGCCTCCTGTACGGCAAGCGTCTCGTTCGCCCGGCGAACCTCCGCTTCCAGCTCGGCCACCCGTTCTTCAAGCTGCTTCTTTTCCTGGCGCAGCGAAGACAGGAGCGCCGCAACGGCGCGGACCTTTTCCCACACCGGCTCAAGCGCCGAGGAAAACGGATTTTGCTGTTCTTCGATAGACACTGGTTCTAAGTGCATGAGAGATCAATCAGATTGTTACCGCGTCTCCACCGCACGCACACTCGCGCGGTGATTCTTTGTGACTGCCGCAATGACGGCGTTCATGGCGTGTTCGATTTCCGCATCGGTGAGCGTCCGGTCCGGCGAGGCGAAACGCAGCGCATAGGCGACGCTTTTCTTTCCTTCACCGACTGATTTTCCTTCGAACAGATCGAACAGACCGACCGACAGCAGCAACGGACCGCCGCTCTTGCGTATGGTGGCTTCGATCTCCGCCGATGCCGTCTCCGCTTCGACAATGAATGCGACATCTCTTCCTACAACAGGATACTTCAACACGGGCACATACTGCCTGAACACGCGTTCCCGTTCTTCGAATGCATCAAGTCTAAGTTCCGCAATAAATACATCATTTTCAATCTTTAATTTTCTGCAGAGCGAAGACTGAACCTTGCCAAAATAACCCGCATAAACTCCATTAATTTCAACACCAACTCTTTGCTCAGTTAAAGCATCTTGTGCATCATAGTAAATAAAAGCAAATTTGTCAAGAGCAATTTTCCGCAGGAGCGACTCGACGACGCCCTTCATATCGAAGATATCCACAGGGCGTTCGGGCGCATGCCATGCCTGGGCAGCCGCCGTACCCGTCAGGCAGATTCCTGCGAGGCTGTCTTCCCTGTATCCTTCGATCACGGAAGAAGCATCGCCCCCGGATGCCAGCGTGAAGCCCCGGCCGATTTCAAACAGGCGCAGGCTTTCGGCGCCGTATTTCGCATTATGCATGACCGTCTGCAGCATCGAAACGAGCAGATTCGGACGCATGACCGACTGTTCCTTGCTGATGGGATTCAGGAGCTTCACCAGCTTGTCGGAAAAGAGCGATGCGAGCGATTCATCGAGCAGGCTGTTCGAGACGACTTCGTTGAAGCCGCTGCCGACAAGCCATTGACGCAGCCGGTCCGCCGCGGGATGCGTGACGCGCTTGTTCGAAAAATCGATCTCGCTCACCATCTTGTCTTCGATATTCGTGAATCCATGCAGGCGCGCGACCTCCTCCACCAGATCGATCTCCTGTTCGATGTCGGGCCGCCATGTGGGAATGAGGAAGCCGATGCCGGACTCCGATGCCGGCTCCCTGCCGTCGGAGAGCTCCATGCCGATCGAGGTCAGCAGCCGGACGATTTCGTCGCTCGTGATCGCTGTGCCGAGAATCTGGTTCACGCGCGAGGGCCGGACGCAGACGCGCTTCTTTCCGATCGGCGCGGGATACACATCGATCACGCCGGCACAGACCGTTCCGCCGGAGATTTCGGCGATGAGGCGTGCCGCGCGGTCGACCGCCTCCACCGCTTTCGACGGATCGATGCCGCGCTCGAAACGGTACGAAGCGTCCGTGCTTAATCCCAATTGTTTCGATGTCTTGCGTATGCTGATCGGATCGAAATACGCGCTCTCCAGAAGCACCGTCGTGGTCGAGTCGGCAATCTCCGAATTCAGTCCGCCCATCACGCCG
This sequence comes from Acidobacteriota bacterium, assembly GCA_050258555.1. Lineage (GTDB taxonomy): Bacteria > Bacteroidota > Ignavibacteria > UBA10030 > UBA8401 > CAISDA01. Next base: position 4,841 of record JBLMZA010000040.1, read on the forward strand.
GCCACGGCCACCGCACGCTCGGCATCGCAGATCATGAGGGCCTGCCCGGGCAGAACGCGCTCCTTCCCGTCCAATGTCGTGAACTTCTCTCCGGGCGCGGCGGTCTTGACGACGATCGCGTGGCCGGCAAGCCTGTCATAGTCGAACGCATGGAGCGGCTGGTTGTATTCCAGCATCACGAAGTTCGTCACGTCGACCACGGCGTTGATCGGCCGCACGCCGGCCACGGTCAGATAATCCTGCATCCACGAGGGCGAGGGTCCGATCGTGACGTTGCGGATGACACGGGCCGCGTAGCGCGGACAGCCGTCCGCATTCTCGATGCGCACCGTCGCTGCCGCGGAAACGGGATCATCCTGTTTCTCGGCCGGCGCCGCATCGGGAAGCCTGAGCGGCACGCCGAAGGCGGCGGCGACTTCGCGCGCAACGCCGATGTGTCCGAGACAGTCGGGACGGTTCGGCGTGATGCCGATTTCGAAGGCCACGTCGTCCATGCCGAAATATTCGGCCAGCGGCTGGCCGATGCGCGCATCCTCTTTCAGCACCATGATGCCGTCGGCATCGTCGTTCAGCTGAAGCTCGACGCCGGCGCAGATCATGCCGTTCGATTCCTCGCCGCGGATCTTCGCCTTCGTGATCACGAAGGGCTTCCCTTCCGGATCATGCATGTTGCTCGGAATGACCGCGCCGAGCAGCGCAACGGGCACCTTCTGTCCCGCGGCCACATTGGGGGCGCCGCAGACGACGCGGATCGTTTCCGATTCGGAGATCTGCACGTCGCACAGCGACAGCTTGTCGGCTTTCGGATGCTTCACCACATTCTTCACAAAGCCGACCACAAACTTGTCGAATTTCTGTCCGAGATTCTCGATCGCCTCGACCTCGAGGCCGGCCGACGTCAGCTTTTGCGCGATCTCTTCGGGAGAGGCGTCGACGTCGACATAGGTCTTCAACCACTGTAATGATATACGCATATGCTCTCTTTATCTGTTAGAACTGCTGAAGGAACCGGATATCGTTCTCGAAGAGCAGGCGGATATCCGTGACGCCGTGGCGCAGAAGCGTGATGCGCTCGATGCCCATGCCGAACGCGTATCCTGTGTACACATCGGGATCGATGCCGACGTTGCGCAGAACGTTCGGATGGACCATGCCCGCTCCGAGCACTTCGAGCCAGCCCGAATGCTTGCAGATGCGGCATCCCTGCCCCTTGCAGAGGAAGCATGTGATGTCCATCTCGAGGCTCGGCTCCGTGAACGGGAAATAGCTCGGACGGAACTTGTAGCGGATGTCATTTCCGTAGAACTGCTTTGCGAAGGCGACGAGCGTGCCCTTCAGTTCGCTGAATGTCACGCGCTTGTCGACGAACAGTCCTTCGACCTGGTGGAACATGCAGTAGCTGCGGGCGCTGATCGCCTCGTTGCGGTAGACGCGTCCGGGCATGATCGTGCGTATGGGCGGCTGCTGTCCCTTCATCACCCTGATCTGCACGGGCGATGTGTGCGTGCGCAAGAGCACATCCTTCGCAACGAAGAATGTATCCTGCATGTCGCGCGCCGGATGATTCGGATGGAAATTGAGCGCCTCGAAATTGTGATAATCGTCTTCGATCTCGGGTCCGTCTGCAAGATCGAACCCCATGGCGAAGAAGATCGACTTGATCTCGTCGAGGGTCTGCGTGATCGGATGCACCGTTCCGAGAGGAAGCGTGCGCCCGGGCAGCGTCAGATCGGCCTTCGATGCGGCGGCGGCCTGTGCCGTTTCGAGCTTTGCGGCGATTTCGCCGAACGAGCTCTCGGCGTACTTCTTCAGTTCGTTGAGCTTGCGCCCGAAGGCCGGCTTGTCGGTGCCGGGCAGGGTTTTCATGGCTTCGAAGAGCGATGCGACCTTGCCGTTGCGCGACAGATAGGCGATGCGGAATTCTTCGGCGTCGGACGGCGTGGCGATGTGCGGGAATGCTCCGGCGAGTTCGCCCTTCAGCGACTCGATCGCCAGATCGAGTGATTCAGCGGTTGTCGGTTCCATAGGAGTGTGTGACATGTCATAAAAATTAAAAGGCTCTCCACCGCTCTTCAGCGAATTCGGTTGGAGAGCCTTTTTTCACATCATCGTTATCAGGCTTTAACGAACTTCACGATCTCGGCGAAAGCGTCAGGATTGTGAACGGCGAGTTCGGCAAGGACCTTGCGGTTGATCGAGACCTGCTTCTTCACGAGGCCGTCGATCAGGCGCGAATACGAGAGCCCGTGCAAGCGGGCTGCCGCGTTGATACGCGTGATCCAAAGTTGACGGAATGTACGCTTCTTGGCTTTACGGTCGCGGTATGCGTACTGGTAACCCTTGTCGACCGCGTGCTTGACCACTGTCAGCACTTTACTTCTCGCACCCCAGTAGCCTTTCGCTTCCGCTAAAATGCGCTTGCGACGGCGGTGGGAGGCAACTTTATTCTGCGAACGAGGCATAGTTGCTCTTGTCTCCTATACAATAGAAATGATGAGTCTGTGAATTAAATTGTGTCTCGGTTACTGCAGGAGCATCCGGTGGATGCGCTGCTCATCGACGCCCGCCACGAGTGTGGACCGGCGGAGATGGCGTTTCCGCTTTGTTGATTTACTGGTCAGGATGTGGCTGCGGTTCATCTTCCGCCGCTTAATCTTGCCCGAGCCTGTGACACCGAACGTCTTGCAAGCGCCTCGGTGCGATTTCATCTTCGGCATAGTGTTCCTTTGTGCTTATGGTGTTGGTTTGGTTGCTGAAGGTTTTTCCTTTCCGGCTCCGTCTGCCGGCTTTCCGGGTTTAACGGTTTTGTCGGGGACGAGCAGAACGATCATGTTGCGTCCCTCCATGTGTATGGGCTGGTCGACCTTTGCAATCGACCCCAGCCGCTCGACGAAGCTCGTGAGCAGCTTTTCGCCGTTTTCCTTGTACGCGATCTCGCGTCCCTTGAAGATCACAGTCGCCTTGACCTTGTCGCCTTCCTCGATGAACGTGAGGGCGTGCTTGGTCTTGAACTCAAAGTCATGTACGTCCGTGTTCGGGTGGAAGCGGATTTCCTTCACCTGCGACACGTGCTGGTGCTTCTTCTGCATCTTTTCCTTCTTGGCCAGCTCGTACTTGTACTTGCCGAAATCCATGATCTTGCAGACCGGTGGAACGGCGTTGGGCACAACTTCAATGAGGTCCTTCTCCTTCTGTTGTGCGAGCGCTATGGCTTCGCGCGGCGACATGACACCGAGCTGCTGACCGCTGTCGTCAATAACGCGGATCGAGTCGACGCGAATTTCGTCGTTCAGACGAGGACGTTTAGGTTTAATACGCGTATCTCCTATACTGTGAGTGAGTGGACAGAATTTTCGTGCTGTATCTGCTTGATGAACTCATCGACCGGCAGCGTGCCGCTGTCGCCATGCTTGTGCCGGCGCACCGCCACCGCGCCCGCCTCCTTCTCCTTTTCGCCGACCACGAGCATGTACGGCACCTTCTTCAATTCCCATTCGCGGATCTTGTAGCCGACCTTCTCGTTCCGGTCGTCGATCTCGGCGCGCAATCCTGCGGCCTTCAGCTTTTCGACCACGGACTGAGCATAGTCCGCATGTCCGGTCGTGATGGGCAGCACCGCCGCCTGCACCGGCGCAAGCCACACGGGAAATTCCCCCGCAAAATGCTCGATCAGAAGACCGATGAAGCGCTCCATCGATCCGAACGGGGCGCGATGGATGATGACGGGACGATGCTTCTGTCCGTCGGCGCCCGTATACTCGAGCTGGAAGCGCTCCGGCATCACATAGTCCACCTGGACCGTGCCGAGCTGCCACTGGCGCCCGATCGCGTCCTTCACGATGAAGTCGATCTTCGGGCCGTAGAACGAGGCCTCGCCGAGGCCGATGAAGTAATCGAGTCCCATTTCATCGGCGACTTCCCTGATCTCGCGCTGCGCCTGCTCCCAGTATTCCGTGTTGCCTCCGTACTTCTCGACATTCTTGTCGTCGCGGTACGACAGGCGCGTCTTCACTTCCATGCCGAACGTCGTGAAGACAAGCTGCGTCAGCTCGACGACATTCTTGATCTCCTGCTTCAGCTGATCGTGCGCGCAATAGATGTGCGCATCGTCCTGCGTGAAGCAGCGCACGCGCGTGAATCCGTTGAGCTCGCCCGACTGCTCATAGCGGTAGACCGTTCCGAACTCCGCCAGGCGCACCGGAAGATCGCGGTACGAACGCGGCTTCGCGCCGTAGATCATGTGGTGATGCGGACAGTTCATCGGCTTCAAGAGGAACTGCTCGCCGTCTTCCATCGTAATCGGAGCGAACTGCGATTCCTTGTAATACGGATAATGTCCCGACGTCTTGTACAGATTCAGATTCGCGATGTGCGGCGTCACCACGGGCTGATACCCGCGCTTGCGCTGCTCAGTGCGCAGAAAATTCTCGAGCGTCTCGCGGATGATCGTTCCCTTCGGCAGCCAGATCGGGAGACCCGGTCCGACAAGCGGAGAGAACATGAAGAGCTCGAGCTCGTGTCCGAGCTTGCGATGATCGCGGCGCTTGGCTTCCTCGATCCGGAAGAGATACTCGTCGAGTTCCTGCTTCGTCGGGAATGTGATGCCGTAGATGCGCTGAAGCATCTTGTTCTTTTCCGAGCCGCGCCAGTAGGCGCCGGCGATGCTCATCAGCTTGACGAACTTGATCTTTCCTGTCGACGGAAGATGCGGACCGTAGCACAAATCGGTGAAGTTGCCCGAATGATACATGCTGATCTGCTGGCCCTTGAACTCCTCGAGCAGCTCCAGCTTGTACGGATCGCCCTTCTTCGTGAAATAATCGACCGCCTCTTCCCACTTCACTTCGCTGCGCTCGTAGGGAACGTCGCGCTTCGAAAGCTCGAGCATCTTCGCTTCGATCGCCTGCAAATCGGCCTGCGTGAGCGAATGGTCGCCCATGTCGATATCGTAATAGAATCCGTTTTCGATTGCGGGACCGATGCCGAATTTCGTTCCGGGAAACAATGCTTCGATGGCTTCGGCCATCAGATGGGCCGAACTGTGCCAATAGGTGTCTTTGCCTTCAGGATCGTTCCATGTCAGGATTTTTATCGCCGCATCCGTCGTGATCGGCCGCTGAAGATCCCACACTTCCCCGTTCACCGAAACGGAGAGGGCGTTCTTCGCAAGACCGCGGCTGATCGATTCCGCCACCTGCATGCCGGTCGTGCCCTGCTCGAAGGATTTCGTGCTGCCGTCTGGAAATGTTAATGTGATCGTCGACATTCTCTTGTTCAATAAAAATAAAAAATCGGAGTCCATGACTCCGACGGAGATACCCTGTGCTGCATTAGTATCAATGATACAAAAAAATGCTCATTAATGCAAGATTTTTGCGCCGCCTGAAGGCTTTTCCGGCGTTTCAGGGCCGGTGCCCGAGCATGAGCCGGAGATCCTCTTCAACGCTTTCGCGCGGCTGCTCGACGATGCGTCCAGCCTCGTTCGAGCCGTCATAGACGATCAGTGTGGGCACCTTTGTGACGCCGTAGCGCTCGGGAACATCGCTGTCGGCCTTTTTCAGGTGATCCAGGCCGTAGAGTTCGATCTGTCCGGGTCCGATTGCCAGTTGATCGAAGACTTTGAACATCTTCGGCACTTCGGCCTTCGAATCGGAGCACCAGGTGCCGAGAAAGAGCACAAAGCGCAGGTCCTTCGCCTTCGGCTTCAGCGCCGCCATCGAGGCGCTGTCGGGCTGATACCGCCGGTATCCGGCCTGAAACCAGGTGAATGTCGTGTCGCCTTCGAGCGCGGCGCGCGTCAGTTTCCCCACAAGCACCTTCCTGCCGGACAAATCGGTCTCGATGCGGTACGAGTCGGGGGTCGAAGAACATGCTGCAAGTGTCATGGCTGCGGCACAAATGATGAACAATTTCATGATGGTCGGGAATTTATTTCATGCTGCTGCGGGGATAGACGCGCAGGTCCCGTCCCCATAACAGCTTCGCGCGAAGCACATCGTAATAGCTCCGGTCTTTCGGTTTCACGAGCTTGATCGTGTAATCGGCCTTCTGCACGATCACGGTGACCGGAGGCGTCACGACGAGTTCCTGCTGGCCGTCGGCCGTCACGCGCGCCTCGGCGGCCGTGTCTTCGATATCGATGCGTATGATGCTCTCGTCGGGGACGATCATCGAACGTGCGGTCAGCGTGTGGGGCGAGATGGGCTGCACGGTGAGCACATCGGTCGTCGGCACGACGATCGGGCCGCCGGCGGCAAGCGCGTAGCCCGTGGTCCCGGTTGGCGTGGCGATGATGAGGCCGTCGCCCGTGTAGCTGATAAGGTAATCGTTGTCGACGAATGTCGTGAGCTGTATGGCGCGCGATGAGCTGCTTTTGTCGACGACCACGTCGTTGAGCGCGGTCATCTCGGTATCCGTTCCTTCGATCGTCACCTTGATCACGGTGCGCTCTTCGACGGCATGCTGGTTGTTCAGAATGTCGCGGATGAAGGCGTCCATCTCATCGAGCGAGAGTTCGGCCAGGAATCCGAGCTTGCCGAGATTGATGCCGACAATCGGCACCTGCGCCCTGCCCACCATGCGCGCCGTGGAAAGGATCGTGCCGTCTCCGCCGAAGGCGATGATGATATCGCTCTGATGCACGAGCTTCTCGTCGTCGAGCAGCTGATGCTTCGGGATGAGCTTCGATCCGAATTTTTTATTGACGATCCTGCCCAGTTCTTCATGGACAAGAAATTCGATTTCGTCTTTTTCTTCGCAGTTCAGGATGCGGAGCACCGCATCGCTGACGGTCTCTTTTGTCAGGTTACCGACAATTCCGAATTTCATTATTGTGGCCTTTATTCTGCAGTTCCCACAACTTTGCGTATTTCGTGAACACATACGCCGAAGACAGCAGCGCCAGCACGAGTCCCTGCATCCCGTCCAGAAATCCGCGCCTGATCACATACATTTTCACGAACAGCCACGCCGGCCGGATGAGGAGATCGCTGCGGCCGAAGCGCTTCTTCCGTGCGTCGGCCTCGCAGGCGGCCAGCGTGGTATACCGGTTGAACTTTTCGAAATAATGATACAGGTTCGGATCGGTATCGTGCAGCAGATCGTGTGAAAGATCGGCAATATTTCCCTCAATTACCAGCCCCTCGTGCACCGCCGCATCGGTGAAGCGGGCCTTGTCCTTCCTGAAGAGACGCGTCACGCGCCCCGGATACCAACCCGAATGCCGGATCCACCGGCCGAGAAAATAGGCGCGGCGTGCGACTCTGTAGGCCGAGTGCGCCGAAGAGCGGAGATCGAGGCGCGCGATTTCTTCGGCCAATTCCGGCATCACACGCTCGTCGGCATCGAGCCACAAGACCCAGTCGTGAACGGTTTGTTCCACGGCGAATTGCTTCGCCCTGGAGAATCCCTCCCACTTCCTCACATGCACCTTCGACGTATGGCGGCGCGCCCGCTCGACGGTATCGTCGGCGCTTTCGGCATCGACGACCACGATGTCGTCCGACCAGCGCACGCTCTCGAGGCAGGCGTCGATATTGCGCGCCTCATTCTTCGTGATGACGATGACCGAGATCATGCGGCGTTCTCTTTCCTTCCCGCCTCTGATGCGACGTCTGCGCGTCCGGCGGCAAGCGCCAGGCCGATGAAGAACCACAGGAAGACCATCACTTCGTGGTCGCCGAAATTCCATTCGAACAGTCCGTTCACATGAAACGCACAATAGGCCGCCAGCACTCCGGCGGCAATCGATCCGGAGAGCCAGTCTGTCTTGTGCGCGCGATAGAGGCGGACAAGGACGAGGCCGATCTGCACAAAAAGCGCACAGACGACCGCGAGTCCCGCCGCGCCGAGCGTGACCAGCAGCGTGACGAAGTTATTGTGCAGATGTCCGCCGGTTTCGGGATCCCACGGTTCCTTGTAGCGCTCATAGAATACATGGAGATCGGTGTCGCCCACGCCGAGCAGCGGATAATCGTGCGCGATCTTCAGTCCCGTCTGCCACATATGGATGCGCCCGTAATTGCTCGGGTGCGACATGTCGACGATCGAGCGGGCGCGGTCCACCTGATGCGCCGGCGCGAAGAGGAAGAAGGCGGCGATGAGGGCCGCAAGCACGAAGAGGAATTTTCTGTACTGGATGACCGCGATCACCACGCCGCCGGCGATGAAGCCGAGCCATGAGCTGCGCGTGTTCGTGAGCATGAGCGCCAAGAGGATCGGCAGAAGGAATGCGGCAAGGAGCCATTTCTCGCGCTTCGGCGTCGAGCGGCTGATGAGAAACGGCAGGATCACGAGCGCCGACATCATCTTCAGTCCGCCTGCGGTCATATACGACTGGAAAATATTGAGCCGGTCTTTGTGCTCGGCGAAATAGACGCCCGTTTCCACAAGCGACAGTGCGGCCACGACGCCAAGCAGCATGAGCAGTCCCGTCCGGAGGCGTTCCTTCGAATCGAACGCCAGAAGCGACGCATAGACGATCGAGATCAAAAGCAGGCGCTTCGCATTGTGGAAGGCATCGGCAGGATACACGGCAAACGCCGCCGTAACGAGTTCGATCGCGCAATAGGCAAGAAAATACCAGTCGAGGTCCGTGCGCGGAACGATCCACCGCTTCTCGCGCGCCATCCAGACGGCCATCACGATGAGCATGGCGCCGAAGGCAAGCGATGCGGCGGCGATCGAGGCCGAGATCACGCACACCTGCAGCATGAGCATGAGAAAGAGAATGGCGCCGAAACGCGAGGAACGCTGTTGATCCATAATTGATTGTTTTATGTGGGACGAAGCATTTGTTCGCCCCGTCGTTTCACATCTGTGCCGTCTGAAACTGCATATCATGCAGCTTCCGGTAGACGCCCTGCGTCTGCTTCATGAGTTCGACGTGGCGCCCTTCCTGAACGATCCTCCCTGCTTCGAGCACCAGAATGCGGTCGGCATTGCGGATGGTCGAGAGCCGGTGCGCGATCACGAATGACGTGCGGTTCTGCATCAGGTGTTCGATCGCCTCCTGCACCAGAATTTCGCTTTCCGAGTCGAGCGCCGATGTCGCCTCATCCAGAATCATGATCGGCGGATTCTTCAGAAGCGCCCGGGCAATCGACAGTCGCTGGCGCTGTCCGCCCGAAAGCTTCACGCCCCGGTCTCCGATCATCGTGTCGAAGCCCTCCGGCATCGCATCGATGAATGTGAGCGCATTGGCGGCCGCGGCGGCCGCGCGGATCTTCTCTTCGGGGCAATTGCCGATGCCGTAGGCGATGTTGTTGCGGACCGTGTCGTTGAAGAGAATCGTTTCCTGCGTCACGATGCCGATCTGTTCGCGGAGCGATTTCACATCGAGGCGGCGGAGATCCACGCCGTCGATGAGTATCGAGCCTTCCGTCGGATCGTAGAAGCGCGGCAGCAGATCGACCATCGTCGTTTTGCCTCCGCCGCTGGGTCCGACGATCGCGACGACCTCCCCCTTCTTCACGCGGACGTTCACATGCGAGAGCACCTCGCGCACCTCGTTCTCCTCCGATGTATAGCCGAATGACACGTCGCGGAATTCGATTTCACGACTGATCCCCTCGAGCGTCGCGGCATCGGCGGCATTCCGGATCTTCGGCTCGGTGTCCAGAATTTCGAAGATGCGCTTGCCGGCCGCGGCGAATTCCTGAAGCCGGTTGTGCACGCTCGAGAGCTCCTTGACGGGAGGCATGAGCTGGAAGATCGCAAAAAGGAATCCGAGAAATTCCGACGCCCTCATTTCGCCCGTGATCAGCACCTGCCGGCCGCCGTACCAGATGATCGCCGCGCCGGCTATGACCGAGAGGAGCTCCGTCGTCGGCGACGCCAGATTGCGGATGCGCGTGATGTGCAGAATCGTTCTGAAATAGCTGTTGGTCTCGCGCCGGAATTTGCGGTTTTCGAATTCCTCCATCGCGAACGCCTTCACCACCTTCACATTCGAGATCGTCTCCTGCAGCACCGATGTGATATCGGCCATCTTCTCCTGCATGATGCCGCTCTGCTTGTAGAGGCGAAGGCCGATCGCGCTCACCAGAAGCAGGATCACCGGAAAGACGAGAAACGCCAGAAGCGTGAGCTTCCAGCTCAGCGCCAGCGCCATGCCGAGAAACACGATGATGAGCAGCGGCTGCTTAAGCATGGTGACGAATGTGGCCGAGACGCCGCCGTTGACCACGTTCACGTCGTTGGTAACGCGCGAGATGAGATTGCCCGTGCGCTCGTTCGTGAAGTAGCTGAGCGAGAGGTTGTGCATATGCTCGTAGAGCTGATTGCGTATATCCATCATCGATCCCTGCTCGACGTACGCCATCGTGTACGACTGCAGATAATCGAACACGTTCTTCAGGAGGAAGACGATGAGAATGATGATGCAGATCTTGTAGAGCGTCGATGTCTTGTCGCCGGCGAAGAGATACGAGTTGAACATCCTCTGCGCCTCCTCCTTGATCGACGAGACATGCGAGACGATGGAGCCGTCACCCGCCCCTTCGGGCGCCTGTGCCGCCTGCGGCTGCGATGCATCCGGCGCCGCGGCGCTCCCCTGCACCGATGCAGACTGCGTGAAGAGCGTCTCAAGCAGCGGGATGGTCAGATAGATCGACGCGCCGCTGAGCACGGTGAAGAAGACGGTGCAGAGCGTTGAAAGCAGGAGCCACTTCCAATACGGTCGGACGTATCCGAGAATACGGAGAAAAATTTTCATGATGAGCGAAGCCGTTTAATGGCGAGAAGATCCTCGCTGCCGACAGGCGGAAGCTCGGCGTCGTGCTTGCGCGCGCGCTGATACTCCCAGCTCTTGGCATAGACAAGTAATTTGTAAAGGGACGAATAGACCGCCAGAAGGAAGCCCTCCATGCCGTCTCTGTATCCCTTGAGCGAGATGAACATGCGCAGAAACAGCGCGATCGGATTGAGCACGCAGTGGTACCAGCGGATGACCGCATCGGGGCGCTCGGAAAGCTTGTTCATCACATCGAGCGACGTATAGTCGTTCATCTTTTCGAGGTACTGATGCAGCGAATCGTACGTGTAGTGGTTGAGCGCCGATGTGAGCGTGCCGATGGCGCCGTCGATCTCGAAGCCTTCATGCACCGGACGGTGGTTCATGCGCGCGGAGGAACGCTTGAAAAGGCGCATCTGCCAGCCCGGATACCACCCGCCGTACCGGATCCAGCGTCCCAGAAAGAAGCTCTTGCGCGGAATGCGGTAGCCTGCAGGCGATCCGTCGCCGCCATTGTCCGTCACGCGCAGGATCTCCGTGCGCAGTTCCTCGGTCGATTCCTCGTCGGCATCCATCGAAAGCACCCATTCGTTCCGCGCCTGGGCGACGGCGAATTCCTTCTGCAGTGCGAATCCCTGCCACGCGCGCTCGATCACGCGCGCTCCGAGCGACACGGCCAGCTCCGCCGTGCGGTCGGTGCTCTGCGCATCGACGACGATCACTTCATCGGCCCACCGGACGCTCGTGATGCAGCGTCCGATGTTGCGTTCCTCGTTCTTGGTGATAATAACGACTGATATTCGCTGCATAGACAGTGCGTTACTTCACAACGATGTTGACGAGCTTGTTTTTCACGATGATCTCCTTGACCACCTGCCTGCCGTCGGTGTGCGCCTTCACATTCGGCTCGGCATAGGCCAGGCGCTTCAGCTCCGCCTCATCGGAATCCTTCGGCGCGCTGAACTTCGCGCGGATCTTGCCGTTGACCTGCACCACGATCATCGCTTCGTCGCTCACGAGCATCGCCGGATTGAACGCTGGCCACTCGGCGCGTTCGGTCAAAGAGCCCGCATGGCCAAGCTTCTGCCACAGCTCTTCGGCGATGTGCGGCGCGAACGGAGACAGAAGAATCACGAAATTCTCCATCATCGGAAGCGGCAGCGAGGGCTGCTTCATCGCCTCGTTCACGAAGATCATCATCTGCGAAATCGCCGTATTGAAGCGCAGCGCGACCACATCGTCTTCCACTTTCTTCACCGTCTGATGGTAGAGACGCTCGAATTCCGGTGAAGCTTGCGCATCGGTCACGATCGGATTCAAGGCACCCTCTTCGGTCACAAGCAAACGCCAGATGCGGTTCAGGAACCGGTGCACGCCTTCCACACCCTTCGTGCTCCATGGCTTCATTTCCTCGAGCGGCCCCATGAACATTTCGAACATGCGGAGCGAATCGGCGCCGAACTCCCGCACCACATCATCGGGATTGATCACATTGCCGCGCGATTTCGACATCTTGCGCGAATCCTCGCCGAGGATCATGCCCTGATGGCGCAGTTTCATGAACGGTTCGTTCGTCGTCACATAGCCGAGATCGAAGAGCACCTTATGCCAGAAGCGCGAGTACATCAGGTGGAGCACCGCATGCTCCGCTCCGCCCACATAGAGATCGACCGGCATCCAGTACTGCATCTTGTCCTTCGAACAGAATGCGTCGTTGTTCTTCGGATCGATATAGCGCAGGTAATACCAGCACGATCCGGCCCACTGCGGCATCGTATTAGTCTCGCGCCGTCCCTTCTTTCCCGTTTTCGGATCGGTCACATTCACCCAGTCCGTGGCCAGGGCAAGCGGCGATTCGGTCGTGCCGCTGGGCTGGAATCGGACGAGCTCGGGCAGCAGCAGCGGAAGTTCGCTTTCCTCGACGGCCGATTTCGTGCCGTCTTCCCAATGGATGATCGGGATGGGCTCGCCCCAGTAGCGTTGGCGCGAGAAGAGCCAGTCGCGCAGCTTGTATTTGACGGCGCTCTTGCCGCAGCCCTTCTTTTCAAGCCAGGCGATGATCGTCTTCATCGCCTCGGGCGTGGCAAGGCCGTCGAGCGTGACCTCGCCGTTCGACGAGTTCATGGCGACTCCGTCGCCGGTGAATGCCTCGGTATCGGTGGTTGCGCCGGCGACGACATGGATGATCGGCAGCTCGAATTTTTTCGCGAAATCAAAGTCGCGCTCGTCATGCGCGGGCACGGCCATGATCGCCCCGGTGCCGTAGCCCATGAGCACGTAGTCGGCGATCCAGATCGGAATCGGACGGCCGGTGGCGGGATTGACGGCGTAGGCGCCGGTGAAGACGCCCGACTTATCCTTTTCGGTGCCGCGCTCGAGTTCCGTCTTGAGCGAGGCAAGGCGCCGGTATTCGTTCACCTCGGCGCGCCGCTCGTCCGCCGTGACGCCGTCGACGTACGGATGTTCGGGCGAGAGCACCATGTATGTGGCGCCGAAGAGCGTATCGGGGCGCGTCGTATAGACGCGGATATTCTTGTCTGTGCCCTGTATCTGGAAATCGATTTCCGCGCCTTCCGAGCGGCCGATCCAGTTCTTCTGCTGCTCGAGCGTGGAGACGGGCCAGTCGAGCTGTTCCCCGTCCTTCAGGAACCGTTCGGAATATGCCGTGATGCGCATCATCCACTGGCGCATCGGTTTGCGCTCGACAGTGTAGCCCTTGTCGGTCCACTCCGCCACTTCCTCGTTGGCCAGCACGGTGCCCAGTTCCTCGCACCAGTTCACCGGAATCTCCGAAATGTATGCAAGCCTGTACTGGTCCAGAAACTGCTGCCGCTCGAATTCGTTCTTTTCATTCCAGAGCTCGGCCGTGAAGCTCTCTTCGGAAGCGAGATGCTCCGTGCCCGTGCGCGCCAGTTCCTCTTCCAGCTCCGAAATCGGCCGTGCCTTCTGCACGCGGTCGTCGTACCACGACGAATACATCTTCAAAAAGATCCACTGCGTCCACTTGTAATAGTTCGGATCGGTCGTGTTCACTTCGCGCGTCCAGTCGTAGCTCAGGCCGAGCATCTGGATCTGGCGGCGGAAGTTGTTGATGTTCTGCTCGGTCGTGATGCGCGGGTGAATGTTCGTCTGCATGGCGTAGCGCTCGGCCGGCAGGCCGAAGGCGTCCCACCCCATCGGATGCATCACATTCACGCCCTTCAGACGGTGGTAGCGGCAGAGGATGTCCGTCGCCGTGTATCCCTCGGGATGGCCGACATGGAGCCCCGCACCCGACGGGTACGGAAACATGTCGAGCACGAACATTTTGGGTTTCGAGGACTGTTCAGCGGGAGCGAAGGAGCCGTGTTCCAGCCAGTAGCGCTGCCATTTCGGCTCGATGTCTGAAAAAGGATATGGCATGAGAATTCGTGTTAAATGAGAATGTGATGGATGAAAAGCAAGATGCCGAATGAACGCCATCCGGCATCGCGGTGTACAAAAATAAGTTTCCGAGAATCCGAACCGTTCCGCTATTGCGGACTGATGTAGAGCTTCGCGGTCGTATCGGTGCCGATATGGAATTTCGAACGGAGCTCTTCGATCGTCGCACCGCGCTGCACGGACAGTGCGACGGCCGTATGCCGCAGCGATGCCGGAGAGAGCGTCCGCTTCGATGTCGATTCGATGCCGGCTTTCGTCATATAGAAGCTGATGCGGGAGCGCAGACCGCGCGGAGTCATCCGCGCGCCGCGCGTGCGGTTTCCGCTGCTTTCAAAGAGCGGCTCGCTCTTGCGCGCACTCGTGCGGAACTCGAGATAGTCGCGCACGGCATGCTTCACTTCGGCGGAAAGCTCGATCAGCGTGTCCTTCTTCTTCCTTCCCTTGCGCTGGACGGCAAGCGTCGAATGCCTGCCGTTGAGCGTCAGATCGCCGATATCGGCGCGTACAAGCTCGACCGGCGTGAGACCGCAGTCGAGCATGAGGCGGAAGAGCGCCAGGTCGCGCTTGCCGCGTTCATCGTTCCCTTCGATGGAAGACAGCAATTGTCTCGTCTCTTCCAGACTCAGCATGCCGCGCGTATGCGCGCGCGTGGCCTGCGAACAGCTCACGCCTTCGACCGGGTTCGAGTGAAGCACGCCGCGCTTCACCAAGTGGTCGCACAGCCGGCGCAGCGACGTCAGATACGTGGCAACGGACGCGGCCGATAATTTTTTCTTCTTTTCGAGATGCTTCCGGTACTTGAGCACGTCGCCGTTTCCCGAAAACGAAGGAGCGTGGTCTTTTTGCCAGCGCAGAAATTCGCGCAACGCACGCCCGTATGTGCCCCGTGTTTCAGCCGATGAGAGAGAAGAAAGATATTCTTCAGAATGCTTTTGAAGAAGCCGGTGTGAGAGCTTAGGAGTCCGCGTCATAGTCCTGTTTTCCGTCCGTTTCAATACCATGGCACACGGCATACGATCGGCCGTTACCGTTCAATGTATAAAAATTCGCCGTGAGAATCAATGAACGATCCCCCGCCGGCGCGCTTCATCGCGCCAGAGGCTCCGGTGCAGTTCGCGCCCGTCCGTTTCGAAGATGACCGCCCCTTCCCGGTCGGTCCGGTGCGTGCGGATGCCGAAGGCGGCAAGCCGGCGCAGCGTGGCAGACGACGGATGGCGGAATGCGTTGAAGCGGCCGACGGAGATGACCGCTTCGGCGGGATGCGCCGCCCGCAGCAGTTCCTCCGATGTGCTCGTGCGCGATCCGTGATGCCCGATTTTGATCACATCGGCAGAGAGAAAATCTCCGTATCGATCGGCAAGTTCGCGCTCGACCGCGTTATCGGCGTCGCCCATAAAAAGAAATGCGACGCGGCCGTAACAGAGCCGGACGACCGCAGAGGAATTGTTCACGGCTTGCTCGGCATCGGAGGAATCGGTGCGGTCCACACGCGCCGGACCCAGAACGTAGAGCCGCACCGCGCTGCACACGCCGATCGTATCCCCCATCTTCACGGCGGCAAACGGATGCGGAAGTCGCTCCGCGCCCGTGATGCCGGCCTGCGGCACAAGCGCCGATGTGATGATCCTGTCCGCATGAATCTCCCCGCACATCGTTTCCAGTCCGCCCGCATGATCGTCGTGCGCGTGCGTGATGAGCACGGACGACAGTCTCGTGACGCCCCGCCGCCTGAGCCCGGGCGCCACAATCTTCTCTCCGGCATCGAACAACGCCGTGCGGCCGCCCGCGTCGATCATCATCGCCGTTCCGCCGGGAAATTCCAGGAGCGCCGCATCGCCCTGCCCCACATCGAAAAACGTGACACGAAGCGGATCGGTCCGCGGAGCCGCCGCCGAGGCAAGAAGCAGGCAATCGACGGCAAAGAACAACACCAAAAAGAGTTTTTTAAACATGCGCGGATGCGGGACGGCAAAGAGCAGTCCGGCAGAAAGCATGTAAAGGACCGTTTCCTCTATGCCGAAAGACGGAGTGTGGATGACGGCGAAGGGAACGAGATCCGAGGCTTTCACCGACGCCAGCACGAGCCTTGCCAGCAGGCAGTTGACTTCCGTGAAGCATGAACCGACCCAGAACGAGACGAGGCTGACGAGAATGCCGGCCACGCCGAGCGTGATGTTGAGTCCCGCCAGCGGCACGATCACGAGATTCGCCGCAAGCGAGATCATCGACACTTTTTCGAAATACAGTGCGGTGAAGGGAATCGTGCCGATCTGCGCAGCCGCCGAGACAGCCGTGAGCGCCGCCGCGGCCGATGCGACCCTTCCCCAGCGCGACGCCTTCGGGATGCGTTCATAGAACACTGCCATGCGCGGATAGCAGAAGACCATCGAGAGCACGGCGGCGAAGGACAATTGAAAGCCCACATCGAACACCTGCCTGGGGTCGTACAGGAACATGAGGATCGCGGAAACGCCGAGACAGTTGTAGACGGAGGCGCGGCGCTGCACAAGTTTCCCGGCCAGCACCACGCACGTCATGAACGATGCGCGCACGACCGACGGCGCCGCACCGGTCAGCAGCATGTAGAACAGCACCGCAATGATCGTGGCGACGATTTTCGGACGGAGCGGAATGCGCATGATGCCGAACAGCGCATAGAGCGCCGCCACGATCACCACCACGTGCGAGCCGGAAACGGCGAGGACATGCACCGTCCCGGTATTGGCAAACGCCTTCCGGATCTCTTTGGAGATATCGGAGCGGTCGCCGAGCAGCAGTCCGGTCAGATAATGCCGCTCGTCCCCTTTCGCAACCGATGCGATTGTTCCTGCGGCAAAATGCCGCGCGGGCAGGACGAGACTCGCATAAAGCCAGGAGGCCTCGCCCTTTCCGATGACCGTTATTGCAGAGGCATCCTTCACGCGCAGCACGGCGAAGACATTGTTCAGTGCGAGGTAATCGCGGTAGCTCACTTCTCCCGGATTCCGCACATCCTGAGGCTCTTCGAAAACGGCGGTCAACGCGATCCGGTCTCCGTAGGCAAACGGTGATCGGGCATGCGCCACCGTGAGGAGCGCCTTCCCTTCCACGGAAACAGAATCCTGTTCCGCCGCGGCCGAAACCACATCGATGACGAACTGCATGCGACCGTCGCGCACAACGGGCTCTTCCACAATGTCGGCGGTGATGCGGAGCGGGCGTCCGATATGAAGCAGTGACACGAGATGATCCGGACCGAACCCGACGGAGGCCGCGTACCAGAGTCCTGATGCGGCAAAAAGCAGAAGAGGAATGGAGATCGAGGAAAGCATCGGCGGGGATGCATGCCTGCGCGCACGGAAAAGAACCGCGCCGCCAATGGCGGCAAGCGCGAGTGCCGCAGCCATCCACAAAGCGGGCGGAACAGGCAGCATGCGCGCCGCTGCAAATCCGCCAGCCATGATGAAGGCGGCAAACAGCGCCGGCTTGTTCTTCCACATCGCATCCCCCCAAAGAGAACGACATGCCAGTGTGCCGCTTCAATGTACAGACACCAGTGTCGAAATTCAAGCGTGGAGGCGGCGGCGTTCCTTCAGGCGTTCCGAGACGAACGCCGCGACGGCGGGTGTCAGATCGTGGAGCCGCTTCACACTCGAAGCGAAGAACTCCCTGCCGCGTCCTGCGGCGATGAGCGGCACGGGATTGCGCGTATGCGTCTTCACAGACAGATCCTCGATATTGCCGTGGTCGCTGATCATCAGAAGCGTGTCGCTCCCAAAGTCGAACCGTTTCATCAGGCCGTCGATGAACCGGTCCATGCGCTCGAGCACCATGCAGGCGTCCGCATGATCGCGGGCGTGTCCCGCCTTGTCGGTGAGGAAATATTCAAAGAGGATGAAATCGCAGGGCCGGCCGAGCGCATAAAATCGTTCGCCGGCGGATTCGGATGCAATCTCCTCGATATCGGTATGGCCGAGTTCCTTCCAGCGGCTGCCGATGATGTCGGCAGAAAGCGCGTAGCCGGAGCGGACATCGGCATGCGTATGGAGGCCGCCGTTCACCGATGAAAAAGCGCGCGCCACAACAGGCATTTTGGACGGATGGGCGGCAAGATGGTCAAGATAGCGCTGGGGAAAGCCGTTGGCGAAGCGCACCCTGGCCCCGGCATCCTGAAGCCGGCGAAAGAGATTGGACGAATCGATGATCGGGCAGAGCGTCGAATACGGATAAGGACCGAAATGCATTCCGATCAGTTTCGGCGCATTGACGCCCGCAAAGAGCGCCGTCTGCCCCGTGCCGCTCTGCGGAAGTCCCGGCACGCCGAGCGTGGCATTCACGGGAGCAACCGAAGCCAGCGGGGTTTCGATGCGCCGGTTCCGAAGCGAGAAGAGCCCGCTTCCGCACAATGTGGAAAGCGCCGGCAGTCTGGCGGCAAAGAACGGATTCACATCCGAATTCTTCCGGCCGTATCCGACGCCGTCCCAGAAAATCAGATAGACAGACATGAGCGTGCTATTTGCTTTCGACCGTGACGGTGACCGGGCCGCTGTTGACGAGTTCGACGTCCATCATCGCGCGAAACACTCCGGTCTTCACTTTTTCATCGCCGAGCAGCCGCCGCGCATGCGCGACGAACGCTTCATAGAGAGGTTCGGCAGTCTCCGGCGGCGCGGCCTCGACGAAGCTCGGACGGTTTCCCCTGCGCGTGTCCGCATAGAGCGTGAATTGCGATATCACTAGGAGCGAGCCGTCGACATCGCGCACAGAGAGATTCATCTTTTCCTGCGCGTCCTCGAAGATGCGCAGCGAGCAGCATTTCTCCGCCACATAGGCCGCATCGCGTTCGGTATCGCCGGTGCGGATGCCGAGCAGAATGACCAAGCCCGCGCCGATCCGGCTGTGCTCGGCGCCGCCGATCGTGACCGAGGCGCGCGTAACGCGCTGTACGAGTGCTTTCATATCAGGCAAAATCCCGTGCAATGACGCAGCGCGGATGGCCGCTGTAGTCGTTGACTGTGCCGATGGTGCGCCATCCTTCGCTCCGGAAAATGGACGCGACCGCCTCCTGCTGATCCCATGCGTGCTCGACGGCGATGAAACCGTCGCGCGCCAGAAGCGCTTTTCCGATCACGGCGATGCGCCGGTAAAAGCTCAGGCCGTCGGCGCCGTCGGTTTCCGCCGAGCGCGGCTCGTATTTCGTGATCTCCGGCTGCAGTGTTTCATAGACCGCGCAGGAGATGTACGGGGGATTCGAGACGATCGCATCGAATCCGGAACGCTCTTCTCTTCCACCTTGCGGCTCATGAACTGCGGAAACGCCGCCGCATTCGAGTTGATAAATCTCGTCCGAAAAAATATCCGCATGCATGAACGCGATCTCGGCGCCGTTGCGATCGGCGTTCGCGCGCGCCGCATCGAGCGCCGAGGCGCTCGCATCGACCGCGGCGATGCGTGAGGATGGAATGAGTTTCGCGCAGCTCACGGCGATGCAGCCGCTGCCGGTTCCGATATCCAGGAGCGATACCGGCGCGCCGGAGCGCAGCTCTTTGCAGAGGCGGATGGTCTCTTCCACAAGGATTTCTGTTTCGGGGCGGGGAATGAGCACGCGCGGATCGACCGCAAACGGCAGTCCCATGAATTCCGTCGAACCCACGATGTACTGCACCGGTTCGCGTTCGAGCCGCCGCTTGAAGAGCGCCTTGTAGGCGGCAAGCTCGTCGGGCTTGAGCGGCTTGTCGAAATTCATGTAGAGCTGTATGCGCTTCATCGAGAGCGCGTGAGCAAGGAGGAGCTCCGCGGTCAGCCGCGCTTCATCGATCTTCTTTTCCTGCAGATAGGCGGTGCTCCATGTGATGAGCTCGAGCACCGTCCAGATTTTCGTTTCCCGGCTGGTCTGTGACGCCACCTATTGCTTCCGTTTCGTGGATGATTTCTTAGAAGCCGCCTTCTTCGGTCGCGGCTGTGTTGACTGTTTCGATGCGACGAGCGCGATGCCGTCCGAAGGCTCGTCGTCCTTTTTGAACGGACGGGGCGCAAAGGCCTCGTCCTCCGCCGCATCCTCTTCCTCCTGGCGGAGGAATCGGCTCAGCGTGACGGTCTGTTCGCGGTCGAACCCGAGGCCTTCGATCTCGTCGAGATCGGGAAACTCCTTCTCCAGGATGTCCCGCTCATCATGCTCGTCTTCGGCGGCATTCAGGTTGGTGAAGCTGAAGCGCTTGTCGCCTTCGAGCAGGCATTCGAAGTCGGTCTTCGTATCGGGAATCACAAAGCGGTCTTTCGCGGCCAGCACTTTCACCTTTTCCCACAGCGACGAGATCGTCAGCTGTCGGGCGGGCTCCTGCTCGATGCATCGTTCCGATTTCAACAACAGTTGTTCGTACATAGCGCGTATCCTCCGCATTTTTTTCTTGAGCATGTGAAGAAGTCTGCTATATTGAACAGAACACGCCGGGATCCGACTTCCTTCTTGAATATATAAAAGCGGCGTCAAAGATGCCATTGAAAGGACCATGCAGTGAGCGCAGAGTTCGATAAATTTGTTGACATTGTCAAAGAAGTCCGTCTGAAATGTCCGTGGGACCGTGAGCAGACGCATGCCTCGCTCCGGCACAGCTTTCTTGAAGAAGCCTATGAAGTGATCGAGTCGATCGAGCAGAACGACATGAAGGAATTCTCCATCGAGCTTGGCGACATCCTGCTGCATGTCGTGCTGCAGGCCATCATCGCTGAAGAGGAAAACGAGTTCACGCTCGCCGACGTCATCGCGCGCGTTTCCGAAAAGCTCGTCCGCCGCCATCCGCACGTCTTCGCCGACGCGAAGATCGGCACGAGCGAGGAGCAGAAGGCGCAATGGGAAAAAGTGAAGCTCAAGGAAGGACGCGAATCGATCATCGACGGCGTGCCGCAGCATCTGCCGGCGCTCCAGCGCGCGCAGCGGCTCCAGGAAAAGGCGGCGCAGGTCGGCTTCGACTGGAAGGCGAAAGACGATGTCTGGAAAAAGGTGGAAGAGGAAATGAGGGAATTCCATGAGGCCGCCGAACACAACGATCCGCGCAGGATGGAAGAGGAATTCGGCGACCTGCTCTTCTCGCTCGTCAACTACTCACGCTTCGTGCATGTGCATCCGGAGGATGCGCTGCGCGGAACGACGAACAAGTTCGTCCGCCGTTTCCGCTTCATCGAACATGAACTGAAAAAGGCCGGCAAGGATATTCATTCCTCCAGCCTCGAGGAAATGGATGCCCTGTGGAACGAGGCGAAGGCAATCGAGCGGCAGCCCGAATAACGGTCATGGCTCGCGTTACGTGCCGGTCTTCGCCTTCTCCTCCGCTTCGTGATGCGGCGCGGCCGGCGCCCCACTCTCCTTCTTTCCGTGGAACCGGTCGTAGGCGTCGACGATCTCCTTCACCAGCCGGTGGCGCACCACATCCCCCCTCTCGAAATACACGAAGTCGATCCCTTCGATATGGCGCAGCACATCCTGAATCTGCACCAGTCCCGATGAGACCTTGCTCGGAAGATCGATCTGCGTGATGTCGCCCGTCACGATCGCCTTCGAATTGATGCCGAGGCGCGTCAGAAACATCTTCATCTGCATCGTCGTCGCGTTCTGCGCCTCATCCAGGATCACGAATGCGTTGTTCAGCGTGCGTCCGCGCATATAGGCCAGCGGCACGATTTCGATGACGCGCCGCTCCATGTAGTTCTTCAGCTTCTCGGACGGAAGCATGTCGTCCAGCGCGTCGTAGAGCGGACGCAGATACGGATCGACCTTCTCCTTCATGTCGCCGGGAAGGAATCCCAGGCTTTCGCCCGCCTCGACGGCCGGACGGGCAAGGACGATCTTGCCGACTTCGCGGTTCTTCAGGCTCGCCACGGCCATTGCCACGGCAAGATAGGTCTTGCCCGTGCCTGCCGGACCGATGGCGAAGACGATGTCGTTGCGCTGAATGCGGTCGACATACAGCTTCTGCGTGGGCGTCTTCGCCTTGATGATGGCATTCTTCGTAAAGAGCACCACGGCATCCATCTCGTTTTTCGCAAGATGGGCCGAGCGCACGTTCGGATTCAGATCATAGACCAGATCGATGACCGTGCCCACATCGTTCGAGGTGAGCGATCCGTTCTTCGCCAGCAGGAATGTGAGTTCCTTGAATATCCGTTCCAGCTGCGCGATGTCCGCCGGTTCTCCGCGCAGCGTGATGTTGTCTCCGCGCACGATGATCGTCGCGTCGTCGTACCGGTCCTCGATCATCTGCAGATGATTGTCATTGAAGCCAAGGAGCGAAAACGTGTCCACTCCTTCGATGCGCAATTTTTTTTCTACCGTAAGCGGTTCTCCTTTAAAGCGCAAAAGTCCTTCCTCCGCCGAAGCGGATGAAGGACTTTTGAATGTTGTTGCAAATGGTTCAATTTAAGATCGGTGTCCTTAGTGCTTCTTTCTCCAATACGAACGCACCGCTTTCTTTTCTGTATCGGTGAGTGTCGGATCGGCGGGGATCTTCAGCACCTGGCCCGGATGAATGATATCAGGATCGCGGATCTGGTCGCGGTTGCCCTGCCAGATCTTCGGCCATGCAAATGCATTGGCATAAATATCTTTTTTCTTCGCGATGTTCCACAGGCAGTCGCGGTCCTTCGCCCATGTGCCCACCGTGTATTCTTTCTCGCGGCCGCTCTTCACGCGGTCCTTCAGCGCATCGAGCTTCGACTGAATGGAAGCGAGGCTGGCGGAGAAGCGTTTCATACCGGCAAGCTTCTGCTTCATCAGGTCGTCCTTCTGGGCCTGAAGCTGGTCGATCTCGGCTTTCCGCGCATACAGATCGGCGTCCGAAAGGTTTGCAAGCGCATCGATCTTGCTGTTGAGGTCATTGATCGATGCTTCATATGTGCCCGTCAAGGCCTTGAACTGATCGGCGGTCGATTTCATCTGCTGATCGAGCGATCCATTCAATGCATTGAGGCTGTCAATATCCTTATTCAGTTGTGTCAGCTGCGCACGCAAGTCGTCGCGCATCTTCGTGTTTTCCGTGATTTGGTTCTGCCACTCCTCTTTCGTCATCTTTTCCTGCGCCTGACTCACAAGCACGCATGAGACGAGAAGTAACATCACCAACGACAATTTCCTGACAATCATAGTATTCTCCTTTGGATGAAATTTAGTGTGTTACTTCAGAAGGTCCTGTGCTTCCTTCAACTCAGCCTGCTGCTGAGAAAGGCTTGCTTGTTTGTCGGCGATCTGTTTTTGGAGATCGGATTTGATCGTTTGTTTCGATGCTACTTCTTTTTGAAGCGAGGCGACCTCGGCCTTCAAGGCATCCAACTGCGCTAATTCTTCTTCGCTCGGACCGCTTGAGCATGAAGCAAAGCCCATCGCGATGCCTGCAAGCAAGAAGGTAAGTAAAGCATTTCTGAATTTGTCCATAGTCTTTCCTTTTGACGGTTGTATGTTGTGTAGTGGACTTCTTGCTACGTCCGTATTTTAACGAAAAGTTGAATTGATGTCAAGAGAATTTTCATTAAAGTCCTTTCGGAATAAAATGTCTTTTCATCAATGGAATCAATGACTTGGGTCACAGCAAACCGCGCTCGGCGAAGCTCGTGTACGCGTTGCCGGCGACGATCAGATGGTCATGGACCGGGATGCCCATGATCCTTCCGGCCTCCGCAATCTGGCGCGTCACGCGCACATCCTCCTCGCTCGGTTCGCGGTTCCCGCTCGGATGATTGTGCACCAGGAGCACGGCCGCCGCGCGTTCGAGTATCGCCGCATGAAAGACCTCCCGCGGATGCGTCAGCGAGGAATTCAGCAATCCGGTCGTTATCACGCGTTCCGACACGATCCGGTTGCTGCTGTTCAGGCTGACGACCATGAATTCCTCCTGCGTCTTGTCCCTCAGCATCGGAATATACCGGTGTGCGGCATCATTCGGCGAGGTGATCGGCGGAGACAATTCCGGCGGCGGCGCATCGACCCGGCGCGTCAGTTCGAACGCGGCGGCAAGACACACCGCCCGGGCCTGCCCGATTCCGCATTCTTTGCGGAAATCGTCGACAGACAATCGGGCAAGCTTCTGCAGCGATTCGTACTTTTTCAGCAGCGTCTTCCCGATATCGACCGCCGTCTGCCGCCCATTGCCCGCATTGATGAAAATTGCCAGCAGCTCGGCATCACTCAACGCTTTCGCCCCTTTTTGTATCAATTTTTCGCGGGGTCGTTCCCACAGCGGCCAGTCTTTGATCGTGAAATGCACGACATCCGTCTTCCGCTGCGCCGTTTCGGTTCCCCTCTTCATGGCTCCTTCCTCCCCTATGGTTCATAGGCCACTTCACCGATTTTTTTGATGAATCCCCTCCGGTATTGCAGTATATGAATGAATTCGTTCACGCGCTCCGGACCGAATATGATTTTCGAATGGATGCCGTCGTACTCATTCACGCGCGAGAGCACGGAACGGAGTTCCTCACGCGCCCCGCCCGAGATCCCCACAGCTTCAAGCAGCAGCGACGCGGCATCGTACCCGAAGCTTTCGAATTTCAGTCCGGAAACAGGCTGTCCCTTCTTTTCGGCCCACCGGTCCGATGAAAAGATGACTCCGTCGGCGCTCGTTCTGTTGCGGTCGAGCTCCTCGTCGTCGTTCCATTCATCCGATCCCAGTATCATGATCTTCGGATCGAGCAGGCGCAATTGCGATGCGATGACGCCGATATCGAGGGACGATGCGATCGGACAGTAGACAGCCTGCAGCGATCCCCCTTCGATCTTCGATGCATCGGTGGTGATGGCGCGGAAGAGATGCCGGAAATCGGTCACCCCTTCCGGATACTTCTGATAAGAAACTACGGCCGCTCCAAGCCGCGCGGCTTCCTGTGCGAATGCCTCGGCAAGCAGCGGGGCCGGAAACACCTCCGAGGTGATGATGGCGACATTTTTCGCGCCGGCGATGCGCACGGCATATTGGGCCATGAGCGTGCCGCGCATATGGTAATCGGGATTCGCCTGAAAGACATAGTCCCCGATCGAGGCGATATCGTTGCCGGTGGCCGTCGGCGTGAGCAGCGGCATCTTCGCTCCCTCGGCACATGCTGCGGCGCACGACGTCTCATCCGAATACAGCGGACCCAGGATCGCAGCCGTGCTCGAATCGCCTTTCCACTCCTCGATGATCCTCCGGACCCGGCTCGTGTCGCGCTGGCTGTCGCGCACATCGAGCGCAACGGGAATGCGCCCGGCGGCCCCTGTGTTTGCGTACTCGCGCAGCGCCAGGCGTATGCCGCTCAGGATTTCGCGGGCCGTGACGCCCTCGCGCGTCTGCACGGCGTAATTGTTCATCAGCGGCAGAAGAACGCCGATCACGACCGTGTCGCCGGCTGCAGCCGAGGGCGTTTCCATGAAGAGCCGCTTCGCGCGCCGGAGCAGGCGGGGGTCCGATGTGAGCGCCGTGACAGCGCGTGCGGCCTCGGCCGCCGAATCCTTTTCCCCTCGGCGCATATACGCCTCGCCCCGCAAAAGCATTAACAAAACGCGTGAAGAATCGTTCCTGACGCCCGCCTCGAGCGAGCGCAGCACATTCGGTGTGAAGGAAAGCGCATAGCGTTCGAGCCATGCTTCGGCGCGCCATCGCGTCGCATCCACACCGGCCATGCCCGCGGCAGCGAGCATTTCCGAAGCCGCATCGCGCGTCCGCTCCATTCCTCCAAGCGCAAGACCGAGCGTATAGTGGGCATCCTCCACGTACGAACTGTAAGGAAAGCGCTCGAGAAACGTTCTGCAGAGCTCCGCCGCATGTTCATACTGATGCAGCGCATTGGCGGACTTCGCCGCCATGATCATCGCAGCGGTGGTGCGCTGATGCATCGGCTCGAGTTCCGCCGTCTGCCGCAGCGTCTGATACGCGCTTGCATAATCCTGTTGAACGAACTGCCGCACGCCGAGCAGGAACATCGTCTCGGCCTGCGCATCATACGGCAGCGGCTGCTGGGCGCGCAGCATGCAGGCGCACGCCGCCGTGAGCAGCAGCGCATGAAGCATTGTTTTTCCGGTCATGCCAAAAGTATTCAATGATTCTTCACGATCGTGTGTGGTCTCTTCGGTTCACCGGTAAACAAAGTACCAACTTCATGCGCCATCTGCAAGGGAATGCGCGGCAATGGACCGCATTATTTCAGCAGGACCATCTTCTTCACGATCGCCATGCCTGCAGCCTCGAGCCGATAGAAGTACACGCCCGCCGATGCCGGCGCTCCGTTTCCGGTCCGCCCGTTCCAGAACACGCGATGGGCTCCGGCGGGTTCCTCTCCGTTCACCAGCACGGCCACATTCCGTCCGATCACATCGAAGACGGACAGCTTCACTGTTCCCCGCTGCGGCGTCGTATACGAAATTGATGTCGATGGATTGAAGGGATTGGGAAAATTCTGACCAAGCACGCATGCGAGCGGAAGCGCCCCGGCATCGACCGACGTGTTCATCCCCTGCATCGACGTGACCTCGGCGCGTATCCTGAAATTATTCGCATACGCAGACCATAGGTTCTCCTTCATTACAAGGGAATGCACATTCGTCACCGCATTGTCGCTCCGCAGTCTCAGCGTGTCGGAATCGTGCGAAAGCCGGAGAACGAGAACGTATTCCTTCCCCTGTTCAAGACGGATCGGCGCACCGGTCAGAGCGACGGTATTGAGCGTGCCTGGACTCAGCGACGTCAGCGGCACGCTGCATGCCGTTCCGACGGGCGTTCCCGGAACGCCGCTGCCGCCTGCATACACTTCGGAAACGAGCTGTCCTGTTCCGACGATCGCCCGATTGGATGATGTCGTCAGATTGATGAGGATGCGTGTGAGCGGCCCCGATTCGGGCGGCGTAAACCGCATGCCGATGCGGCCTCCGCCTGTCAGGGTGTAGAGGTAATTCGCGACGCCGGAATCGTACGCGATGATGCGGCGCGCCACAAGAGAGGACGGCGAAAACACGCGCGCCGCCGCTTCGGCAATATCGAGCTTTCCCGATCCCCAGATGTACGGCGATGCCGAGAGCGTAAAGGGATCGGCATCTGCCGCATCTCGCAGCAGCGTCTTTGCCCGGGCGGCTGTCAGCGACGGATCGGCATCGAGCAGCAATGCGCAGGCCCCGGCCGCATGCGGAGTCGCCATGCTCGTGCCGCTGAGCAGGTAATGCTTTCCTTCCATTGCGCAGAAGACCGAATCACTGCTCTGCGAGGAGAACCCCGACATGGCGGCAAAGATCGCCTGTCCAGGTGCCGCAATGTCTGGCTTCTGCCTTCCGTCAGCCGTCGGGCCGATGCTGCTGAACGATGCGATGTTGCCCGTCCTGTCTGCGCTCGTGTACTGGTACTGACCTTTCATGCTGGGCCAGGTCCATCGCGTCACATACGCGCCGGCGGTGATCGCGCCGGCCGACGTGGCAGGCATCGAAACGGTCTTGCTGTTGTCTCCGCCCATCAGCGCGACGGCGCTGCCGCCGATACTGCGCAGTGAGAGCCACACATCGAAGTGAACGATCTCATTGCATGCATTCTTCAGCACGAGCTTCCATGTGCCCTGCTTCGGTACGAATGCGCTCTTATCGTGGACGTAGAGCTGGATGTTGCGGTGCTGGTTCATCTTCGATGCATTGAAATTCCAGAGCGAGATGGTGCCGTCCGCATCGTTGGGACAATCGCCCGATGTTTCCGACGCCCGCGGATAGCAGATGCCCGAGGGCGAGATCGCCTCGGCATCAACGCTCGCGCCGCTGAGCGTCCAGATATCGAGCATAAACGCATCGTCATCCTTCCCGGTTGCGGCACTATAGAACGGCACGACCACGCGTATCGTATCCGGCTCGCCCGGATAGAGCGTACCCGAGCGATGGATGGCCGAACTGCCGTCGTTGCCCGCCGCGATGCAGACAATGCGGCCGGGCTTTTCAGAAAACGTGTTCACCGCCACTTCATAGGCGCGCGTGCCGTCATGCGGTCCTCCCTGGCCGCCGATGCTCCAGTTGACGACCACAGGCTTGTTGTACTTCGCTGCGACGTTCTCCGCATACTGCAATCCGTCGATCATGCTCGACTCGCTGAAGGAACCGTTGCCTCCTTTCACGACGACAATATCTGCTTCAGGAGCCATGCCCATGTACTTGCCGGCGGCTCCGGCATTCCCCGCAGCGATGCCCGCCACGTGCGTGCCATGCCCGTTCACATCCTTCTGGCGCACGAAGCCCGGCGCCGGCGTTTTCAATTCCGCTTCGATCTGCGCTTTGGTGTATTCCACTCCGTATGTGAATCCGGCCGGCGACGCTTCTCCACCTGCCGGCGTGAGTGTCTGGTCCCAGATGGAAAGAATTCGTGAGCGCGCCGGATCCGCCGGATCGCGGAAATCGCCATGCCGGTAATCGATGCCGGTGTCATAGATGAGGACGATGACATCCTTCCCCGTATACGGGCGTGACGTGATCATGCCGCCGCGCACGAGCAATGCGCCTGTTTCGGGAACGCTGACGTCGCTGAGGACAGTATTGAGGGAACCCGGATCGATCCATTCCACGCCCGGCACTTCGCAGAGCCTCTGAAGCTCGCGTGTGCGGATGCGCACGGTCGCCATCGTGCCGGCGGCCGTCTGTACGCGGATGCCGGCATGCCTGAGCGCGGAAATGTCGGAGGCGTAGACGATCACGCCGATCTCTTCGGGCGCCGCACCATAGGCGGAAAAGACAGGAGCGCCGTGAAAAAAATGTTCCTGAGCGGAAGCAAGCATGCGCAGCGAAGGATGAAGCTTCGATGCTTGCGCAGAAGGAAGTCCGGCCGATGCGGCGATATGGATGATGAAGAGAGACTGCAGGACGACAACAAGATATCGCTTCATAATCAATCCCCCCTGTTCATGATTATGACTGCTGTGCTGCAATATACGCAGATATTTTCTGAAACGCACAACCTCACATGTGGGGCGAAGCGCTGCTTCGCCCTGCCTCATCTTTCTTTTCTTTCCGGTTTTTAGTGCCGGAGCGAGATGCCTCCCATCACCGTCCTGCCCGGCATCGGATAGCCGTACATGATCGTGTAGCCGGTATTGAAGAGGTTATCGGCCGAGAGGTAGACGGCCACCCTCGGCAGCACATCCCACGTGAGCCGCGAATTGACGACCGTATAGTCTGGCAGCGGCCGTCCGCCGAAATCCGCGCCGTAGAGCTTTTCGACGTGCTGGATGCCCGCATTCCATCGCAGCGTTTCCCAGGCATAGGACGCGCCGGCATAGAGCTTGTGCCGCGGATTGGCCATCGTCTGATCGCCCGGATCGAGATAGCCGTACGTCAGATCGATCTCAAGGCGTCCGCCCGGATGCACAGTGGCCGACATTTCAATGCCGCGGTGGACGAACCTTCCCGAGTTGCTCAGCGTCAGATTCGGGAACATGCCTCCGACGCGGATCATGTTCGAGCCCTCGGATGTAAAGGCGGTGACTTCGGCGCTTGCGATGCCGCGATAGTGATACAGGAAACCCGCCTCATAATTCCACATCCGCTCGGGCTCAAGTCCGGGCGTCGGCGCCGGAAAAAGATACAGTTCGCGGATCGTCGGACTGCGGAAGCCCTTTCCCGCCGAAGCTTTCAGTGTAAGCGATGTGTCGATGCGGAAGGCGGCGCCGATCTGCGGAATCGTTTCGTAGCCGTATGTGGTATGGTGATTCACGCGGATGCCGGCATTCATGGTGACGCGTCCGGCAATCGTCTGCTGCACAAGAACGTATGCGGCCTTCTCGTCGGTGAAATATTCTCCGAAGCTGTGGCGGGCGGTCCTGTTTTCTGCAGCGCCTCCGTAATGATTGTAGTCGATGCCGGCGGTCACCTCGCTCTGGGCTCCGAGCCTGATCCCTTCATAGAAGACGATGCCGATATTCTTGTCCGTCGAATGGAAACCGTCGTAAATGTCGTGTATGCCGAAGTTGTAAAAGAATTTCAACGCGCCCTGCAGTCCGGGATTGCGGTTTTCCAGCGCGATGCCCGAGCTTCCGCGCTGTATATCGACCCAGTGGCGAGCAGCAGGCGCGAAGATTGTTCCGGGATCGAACGCCGTATACGCCGTCAGTGTCGCATCGGCCGAGACGAAGAATTCTCCGCCGAGCGCGCTCTGTGTACGCACCATGCCGTTGTTCATGCGGAAGGAGGAATGCTCACGATGCCCTTCGGTCTGATAATGTCCGCCTCCGAGAGAAATCGATGCGCCTTCCGTGCCGTACGAGACTCCTCCGTCGATCGTCTCCGTCGAGAAACTGCCGTGCGATGCATCGGCGTGGTAATGAAGTCCCGGCGTCCGGTAGGGTTTCGTGATGATGTTGATCACGCCGCCCATGGCGTTCGTGCCGTGCACAAGCGAGGCCGGTCCGCGTATCACCTCGATGCGCTCGACGTCCGCGTTCACATACGTGTCGGGCAGCGGATGGCCGAAGAGTCCCATCATCTGCGGTCTGCCGTCGGTCATAACGAGCACTTCGGTGTTCGGACTGCCGCCGGCGCCGCGGATGCTGATGCTGCCTGCCGACGCATCGGATGCGCCATAGCCGAGCACGCCGCGTTCCGTCACGAACACGCCGGGAACGCGCTTGTTGATGATCGACAGCAGCGATGTTTCTCCGCTTTCCTCGATCTGCTGACGGCCGATCACGGTGATGCTGTTCGGAAGCGCGCTTCTGAGCACATCGGTGTTGGTGCCGGTCACGACGACCGGATCGAAATAATAGGTCTTTGCCGTATCGCGGGCACTCTGCGAAAATGCGGCGGAGGCGGACCCAATTGCAAGGAGTATGTGCAGCAGAAAATATTTCTTCATGGTCGCTTCTGTCTTTCGGTAAACGAATGGTTGCTCTTAAAAATCGTTCTTGAGTGCGCGCAATCCGGCGCGGTGCGTCACGCCTGCCACGGCCAGGCACAGCAGCAGGATCAGCATCGTTGCCTTCATCATTGCCGGCCGATCGGATGCGGCCCCGCTCGATTGCGCGATGAAGGCGGCAAGGGCCGGACTGAAATACAGGGCCACGACGGCTCCCAGCAGCATCA
Source organism: Acidobacteriota bacterium (assembly GCA_050258555.1). Lineage (GTDB taxonomy): Bacteria > Bacteroidota > Ignavibacteria > UBA10030 > UBA8401 > CAISDA01. Next base: position 36,031 of record JBLMZA010000040.1, read on the forward strand.
TCGTGAAGAGAAACGTCATGGTCGCTCCCTGCGACGATGCGATGCGGATCGGATTTTTTTCGGAGAAGTCGGCATAGACCGATCCCATGCCGAAGTTCAGGCTTGCCGCGGCGGCTGCGATTCCGAGAATGACGGCAAGCGAACTGCCGGGGATGAGCGGCATGTGCCGGTACGGCACGATGGAGCCGAGCCAGATGAGAACACCCAGCACAGCGAGGATCGCGGCCATCGACAGGAACTTGATCCAGTAAAGACGCGCAGCCGTCATCGGCGCACTGCGGACGGTCCAATAGGCTTTCCCCTCGAGGCTGATCGACGGAAATGCGAAGCGCAGCGCGATGGAAGAAATCAGGAATGCATTGAACATGAAAATGATGATGAACGTCACGGCGCGCAGGTTCGCCGCAGCCGCCCGGAATTCCATCGTTGCGACGCTTGCCAGAAAAATCAGAAGCAGCGCAGCCATGACCGAGGCATGAACCCATTGGCCGGGATCGCGGAAGAAGATCCAATATTCCTTTTTCAACACCGCTTCAACGTGCGACGGAAGCCGGGACGGCCGCGCAAAATGGAAAAACGGCGGCGCTCCCGGCGCCTGCGCGGAACTGACGCCTCTCAGCGAGATCGATGTCAGCCACGTGCCGTAAAACATTGTTCCTCCCAACAGCACGGCGCCGATGAAACAGGCCGCCGATGTGAGCACACAAAGGGCGATATTCGACCCGACGCCCGGCGTGAAATCGGTGATCCAGAAATACAGCGTCTGCGCAGCCCAGTAATTCGGCAGAAAGCGGGCGGCAAACGGATCGAGCGAACCGTCATAGGCGTTCATGGCCGGAAAATTTTGCATGACGTCCCTGACCAGGGCCACAGGATTCGTGAGCGTGAAATACAAAACGATCTGCGCCGCATACAGCAGCGCCACCCCGGCAATGAGCGTTCTCAGGCGGACTTTCGAGGCGAGCTTCATGACGATCAGCAGGACGATCACCGCCAGGCTGCCGGCCATGAGCATACACGGAACCAGCACGCCGAAAAGATACAGCGGATAGAAATACCACGAGAGGTGAAAATACGAACCGCAGCCGATCAGTACGGCGGCCGATGCCAGAAAGAGTGTGCCGGAACTATAGAAGAAATTATCGAGAAACTTGACCGTGAAGATCGTCGCATAGGGCACCGGCGACGAGAGCAGAAAGCCGATTTCAGGCGACCGGTAAAGCGTCGCGAACGAGACGACGATGTTCCCGGCGCTGACGGTCATGAAAAAGACGAACAGCACCATCGCTATGAAACGGTGATACAGGAAGAGGCCGATGCGGACATAGTCCAGCAGATACCACGTCACGAAGCGCGTGAAGACGACGGCCCCCGCGGCGAAGGCCGCATATACCATGAAGGACACGACGCTCCGGGCGGAAAGCGGCCGCAGGCGCAGGAATGAAAATGTATTCCACACGGCCGCCTTATACCATAGTATGTCGATCAGCTGCTTCAGGCGCTCACCTCTCTCTCATGCCTCCTCTTCGTCCTTTGTCAGCTCGAAAAAAACCGATTCGATCCTTCCGCCGTATTTCGCCTTCTCTTCATGCAGGTCGCTGCGCGATCCGAGAAAGACCATCTTCCCTTTATGGATGATGCCGATGCGCGTGCAGAGCTCGTCGGCCATCTCCAGAATGTGCGTCGACATGAAAATCGATACGCCGCTGCCGGCGCACCGGACAAGCATGTCCTTCACGATGCGTGCGCTCCGCGGATCGAGTCCCACCATGGGCTCATCGATGATGATCGTCTTCGGATCGTGCACGAATGCCGCGGCGAACGTCACGCGCTGGCGCATGCCCTGCGAGTAGTCTTCCGTCCTCTTGTCGATCCATGCGCCGAGTTCGAGTTCGTCGATCACGCGCGCGATGTTCTGCTTCAGGCGCTGCTTCGGCATTTCATGCAGCGCGCCCATATAGAAAAGGAATTCCCGGCCGGTGAGCTTGTCGTACAGATACGGATGGTCGGGTATGTAGCCGAATGTCCGCTTCGCTTCCACCGGCTCGCGGACGATATCGAAGCCGTTGATCCGGATCGTGCCGCCGGACGGCGTGAAGAGTCCCGTCATCATCTTGATCGTCGTCGTTTTCCCAGCGCCGTTGGGTCCGAGGAATCCGAAGAACTCGCCCTCTGCGATCGTGAGCGAGACGTCGTCGACGGCGGCAAATGCGCCGAAGCGCTTTGTGATGTGGTCAAGGACGATCACCGGGGCTCATTCCCATTCGATCGTGGCGGGCGGCTTCGAACTGATGTCGTAGACGACGCGGTTGACGCCGCGCACCTCGTTGATGATGCGGTTCGAGACGTGCGCAAGGAATTCGTACGGAAGCGGAGCCCAGTCCGCCGTCATGCCGTCGACGCTCGTCACGGCGCGGAGTGCAATCGTGTTCTCGTACGTGCGCTCATCGCCCATCACGCCGACCGACTGCACCGGCAGCAGCACGGCGAAGGCCTGCCAGACGGAATGATACAGATTCTGCTTCCGGAGCTCGGTGATGAAGATCTCGTCGGCCGCGCGCAGCACGTCGAGCCGCTCCGGCGTGATGTCGCCGAGAATCCGGATCGCAAGACCCGGGCCGGGGAACGGATGGCGGTCGATGAACGCATCGGGCAGTCCGAGCGCGCGTCCCACCTCCCTCACTTCATCTTTGAAGAGCTCGCGGAAGGGCTCGATGAGCTTCAGGTTCATTTTTTCGGGAAGTCCGCCCACGTTATGATGCGATTTGATCGTGGCCGAGGGTCCCTTGAAGGATGTCGATTCGATCACATCGGGATAGAGCGTCCCTTGGGCCAGGAACGCCACGCCTTCGGCCTTCTTCGCCTCCTCCTCGAACAAATCGATGAAGGCCTTGCCGATGATCTTGCGCTTCCGCTCCGGATCGGTCACGCCCTTGAGCCGTCCCAGGAAGAGGTGTGTGCCGTCCACGAAATCGAGCTTGATCTTGTATTCGTCGCGGAACATCTTCACCACTTTTGCGCTTTCGTCCTTGCGCATCACGCCGTTGTCGATATGGATGCAGAAGAGCTGATCGCCGACGGCCTTGTGCAGCAGCACCGCCGCCACCGACGAGTCGACGCCGCCGCTGAGCGCGCAGAGAACCTTTCCGCCGCCCACCTTCTCGCGTATGTCCGCTATTGCACGCTCGATGAACGACGCGGCATTCCATTCCCCCTTGCATCCGCAGATGTCGTAGAGAAAGTTCTTCAGGAGCGTCCGGCCGTGGACCGTGTGGACGACTTCGGGATGGAACTGGACGCCGTAGATATTCCTGGCTTCGTTGCTGACGGCGCAGATGGGGGCGTTGTCGGAATGCGCGATCACCCGAAATCCTTCGGGAAGCTTGGTGAGCGAATCGCCGTGGCTCATCCACACGTTCGATGCCTGCGGAATGTCCTTCAGGAGCGCCGAAGCGCCGTCGATCGTGAGCGCGGCACGTCCGTATTCCCGGCGCGCCGCCTTGTTCACTTCCCCCCCGTTCTGGAAGGCGATCAATTGTAGGCCGAAGCAGATGCCGAGCACCGGCACGCCGAGCGTGAACAGTGCGGGATCCGAAATGGGCGCGTCGGGCGCATACACGCTCGAGGGACCGCCCGAGAGAATGACGCCTTTGGGATTGAACGAGCGGATGGCGTCGATCGGGAAATTATAGGGATGGATTTCGCAGTACACATTCAGTTCGCGCACGCGACGGGCGATGAGCTGCGTATACTGCGAGCCGAAATCGAGAATCAGTATGGAGTCGGGATGTGTCATGAGGTCGAGGTTATAATGTGGGGCGAAGCCGGAAATGATACGCGCGTTAAGCGCGTATGTTAGTTGCTTCGCCCGTGGGTCGATGCAGCGCATCGACCCACATTTACGATACTGTCTCTAAAGATACGTGTTAGTTTCCGTTTCTCCAAGAACCGAAAAAATGAAAATCTTGCGGTTGAATTTGTCCGATTTTCTGGCGTTATTTAAATCTATGAGATCAACCAGCACGGAAGCCGAACAGAAGATCGTCGTCTCGAACCGCAAAGCCCGCCACGATTACGAAGTGCTCGACACGTACGAAACGGGAATCGCCTTGAAGGGATCGGAAGTGAAATCGCTCCGCCTGGCCAACGCGAATCTGCAGGATTCGTATGCGACGATCCGCTCCGGAGAAGTGTGGCTCGAGGGCATGCACATCAACACGTACGAACAGGCCAACCAGTTCAATCATGATCCCGTCCGTGCCCGGCGGCTTCTGCTCCACAAAAAAGAGATACGAAAGCTTTACGCGAAAACCGCCGAACGCGGACTGACGCTCGTGCCTCTGAAGGTGTATTTTTCAAACGGCAGGGTGAAAATCGAGCTCGCTCTCTGCCGCGGCAAGAAAAGCTATGACAAGCGCGAGTCGCTCGCAAAGCGCGATCACGACATCGAAATGCAGCGCGCCCGGCGCGCGCGCGGGTAATATTTTTTCTGTTGTCTGTACTCGAGCAGCAACATTTCCATTCACTCCACACCAGATCAAGACAAATGCCGTTTCCCTCTCTCAACGAACAAATGGATATCATCCGCCGCGGCGTCTCCGAGATCATTCCGGAGGAAGACCTCGCGCGGAAAATCGAAAAATCGATCAGAACATCGGTTCCCCTCAATATCAAGCTGGGTTGCGACCCGAGCCGCCCCGACCTTCATCTCGGCCATTCGGTCGTGCTGCGCAAGCTGCGGCAGTTCCAGGATTTGGGGCATCAGGCGATTCTCATCGTGGGCGACTTCACCGGCATGATCGGCGACCCCTCGGGCAAATCGAAGACCCGCCCCTCGCTCACTATCGAAGAGACGCGACAGAACGGCCAGAGTTATTTCGAACAGGCGGTGAAGATCCTCGACCCGTCGAAAATCCGCATGGTCTACAATTCCGAATGGCTCGGCAAGATGACCTTCTCGGACGTCATCAAGCTTGCCGGCAAATACACGGTCGCGCGCATGCTCGAGCGCGACGACTTCACCAAGCGCTTCAAGGCGGGCGAGCCCATCTCGGTGCACGAATTCCTCTATCCCCTGGCCCAGGCAATGGACTCCGTCGCGATCGAATCGGATGTCGAGCTCGGCGGCACGGATCAGAAGTTCAACCTGCTGGTCGGCCGCGACATACAGCGTGAATTCGGCAAGGAGCCGCAGGTCATCCTCATGATGCCAATTCTGGCCGGCACCGACGGCGTGGACAAGATGAGCAAGTCGCTCGACAACTACATCGGCATCAGCGACACGCCGAAGGACATGTACGGCAAGACGCTCTCGATTCCCGACCGGCTGATCTACGAGTATTTTGTGCTCACCACGTCCGTCCCGGCTGCCGAGCTTGCCCAGATCGGGAGCCAGCTCTCCGACAGTTCTGTCAATCCGCGCGACATCAAGCGCCGGCTTGCCCGCACGCTCGTCGGCATGTACTACACGCAGGAAATCGCGGACGCCGCCGAACGTGAATTTGATACCATCTTCGTGAAGAAGGACATTCCGGACGACATCCCCGAAAAGGAATGGCCGAAGACCGGGAGTGTCAACATCGTCCAGCTCATCGTCGATGCGCAATTGGCGCAGACCAAGAGCGAGGCGAGGCGCCTTGTGGAACAGGGCGGCGTGAGCGTCAACGCCGAAAAGGTCTCCGATCCGAAGGCGTCGGTGGCGCTGCTCGAGCCGGCGATTTTAAAAGTCGGGAAACGAAAATTTTTGAAGATTATTCCGATTTAATTGTTTATCTTTAAAACCATGCTGCGAAGAGCAGTCATTCACGGCAGACAGGAGAAGAAAACTCCGCCGCCTGCATTGTTCGTAACTCTAAATTGGAGATGAGAGATTGTTTGTTCCAACGAAAATATTTTTCACAAAAGGAGTCGGAAGGCATAAAGACTACTTGCAGTCGTTCGAGTTGGCGCTTCGCAGCGCGGGCATCGAGAAATGCAACCTGGTCACGGTCTCGAGCATCTATCCTCCCAAGTGCAAGCGCATTTCGCAGTCAGAGGGATTGAAGCTTCTCGAACCGGGTCAGATCACGTTCTGCGTCATGGCGCGCAATGCGACCAATGAGCCGAACCGTCTGATCGCCTCGTCGATCGGCTGCGCGCAGGCCGCCGACGAATCGCAGTACGGCTACCTTTCCGAGCATCATCCTTTCGGCGAAACGGAAGAAAAAGCCGGCGACTACGCCGAGGATCTCGCCGCGACGATGCTTGCCACGACGCTCGGCATCGAATTCGATCCGAATCTGGCGTGGGACGAACGTGAAAAACATTTCAAGATGAGCAGTAAGATTCTGAAAACGTATAACGTCACGCAGTCGGCCGAAGGCGACAAAGACGGCAAGTGGACCACCACCGTCGCCGTTGCCGTGCTGCTTCCGTGATGCTCTGAATATCATCAGCTTCAACAAAAAAGGATTCATTCGACGACGAATGGATCCTTTTTTTATTGTCGGCCTTGTCAAAAACTGACGGCAAGGAACGCCCTGGCTCCACCTTCCACCGGAACGATGATGAATGAGGCCTCCTCCTTCGTCTCCCGGCCCGTCACGCGGTCGAACGCGTCGATCAGTGTGCCGCGCAGTGCGAAGGTCAGCGCCGCACTTCCCGCCCCCACCGCCATCCCCCCGAGCACATCGCTCGGATAGTGGACGCCGTTATACACGCGCCCGTACCCCACCAGTCCCGCCCAGACGAATGCCGGGATGTAGACGGCAGGCTTCGGATAGCGCAGCGTGAGCATTGCGGCCAGCGCGAATGCGCCTGTGGTGTGTCCCGAGGGAAACGAATACTCGTCGGCCGATTCGAGATCATGCACATGCACGTTGGAGAGTTCCTCATAAGGACGGGGACGTTTGATGGTGATCTTCAGCACGTGCTTCACGCCGTAGGCGAGAATTTCCGTTGCCGAAAACAGGACGCCCGTGTTGAGCGCCGAGCGGTCGTCGGCCGCCAGACCGTAGACGATGCATCCCAGCGGCACGCCCACGGCCATCACGGCCACGGATTTGTCCGTCACGTTGAAGAGCGAAGTCTTGAAGGGTGTCTGGGCGTCGTTGACCCGACGGAAGAGCCGCGTATCGAAGCCTTCCGAGGCAGGCGCCACATCCTGCGCCTGCCGTCCGGCCGGTGCCGAAGACCAGGTCTGCCCGAGCGCCGCAGACAGGGATGCCGGGGATTGGCCCGGAGCCTGATCGGGGGTGAAAAAGAAGGCCGCCAGCGCTATCCATAGCGTCTGGCGGCACATGAAGTTGATGAATGATGTCATGGTTACACCCGTTTGGGAAGATAGGTGCGGAGTTCGTTGTAACTTTTCATGACACCGTCGACGTATTGCACTGTTTGTTTCCAGTCCCGGAAATAACCGTTGGGAGGACGCGGTGTATCCCATACGTGTCTGTGCAGCGTCGCGTATTTTTTAGACAAGAGCGACAATGCGTTTCTGACGCATCGCCATTGATTCGGGTTATCGTTCACATATTCCGCCATCGCCTGCGCATCCTGCACTCTTCCCAGGCCTGCATTGTATGCGGCAAGCGTCAAACTGAGGCGGTCCTCTTCGGACAGATGTTCTGCGTCGAACGATTTGTAGATTTTTGAAAGGTAGTAAATGCCGCCGCGGATGTTCTCGTGCGGGCGGTCGAAATGCGCGCTGTCCACACCCCACTCGGAGGCAATCTCGCACTGTGTGGACCGGGTGATCTGCATCAGGCCGGAGGCCCCGCGCTCGCTGACGGCGTCGGGATCGAATCGGGATTCCTTCTCGATCACCGCCATCACCAGACGCCAGTCGAGCCCGTAATGCTCGGCATGCTTGCGGATCACGCTGCCATACTGCTTCACCAGGAACCGGGAGCGCTCGGTGAGCTGTATGGTCTCCAGATTCTCGATGCTGCCGGCGGCAGGCGCGGTTTCCATGATCATCCGGCCCTCATAACAGCCGAAAATGATCACTGGCAAAAACATCACAACATTGAAGAGTACCTTACCCATTATCCCTCCTGCTTTAAGTGTCACATCCTTCCGTCCCGGTCCTGGAAAGTTCGGTCAGACTGCACGCGGCTCCGGGAGGAAGACTCCTCAAAATAAAAAAAGCCATAACGAATTTTTTAATTATCGTTCTGGCTTGAATTATAATACGCAAAACGCCGGTGAGTGTCAAGAGCCGGCGGCCGCGATTTACTTTTTATTTACATTCAGAGGTTACATACCTTTTCTGTCAGTTTTTTTCCAGAGGAAAGCGGATTGTGAACTTCGTTCCGTAGTTGATGTCGAGTTCGATCGTGCCGCGGAGCTGCTTCACGAGCGACCGCACCAGTGTCAGGCCCATCGTCTCTGTGGAGCGGAAGTCGACCGAATCCGGGAAGCCGATGCCCGTGTCGCCCACCACGATCTCGTACTCCTTCTCCGGCGTCGAACGCAATTCGACCAGCACCATCCCGTGTGCTCCTTCGGGAAAGGCATACTTGAGCGAATTCGTCACCAGCTCGTTGATGATGAGTCCGCAGGGAATCGCCGTATCGACACCGAACTTCACTTTTTCGGCGTGTATGCGAAGCTGGGCGCTTCCGTTATTGTACGCATGGAAGAGCTGCGTCGCCACGCCGCGGATATATTCGCCGAAGTCGATGTCGGCAAGGTTCTTCGACTGGTAGAGCTTCTCATGAATCTGCGCCATCGTGATGACGCGGTTCTTGGCCTCATGGAACAGCTGGCGGTCGCTGTCGTTCACCACAATATCGGACTGCATGCCGAGCAGGCTGCCGACGATTGTGAGATTGTTCTTCACGCGATGATGGATTTCCTTCAGCAGGACCTCCTTCTCGGCCAGCGCTTCCTTCAGCTGGTCCTCGGCCCTGTGCCGCTCGAGGATCTCTTCCTTCAGCTCCTGATTCGTCCATTCGATCTGGTCGCTGCGCTCCTTCAGGATCTCCTGATGGCGCAGAATCTCGTCGTTTGCTTCCTTCAGCTTGATATTCTTCTGCCGGATGAGCTCCGATTCATGGCGCTGCTGTTCCATCATCAGGATCCGGCGCTGACGGCGCTGGACATACCAGAGAATGGCTGCAAAAATGCCGAGGACCGAAAGGACATACAGCGTATAGGCCCACCATGTGAGCCAGAACGGCGGGGCGATTACGATCGTGATCGCGGCTCCCTCCATGTTCCAGACATCGTCGTTGTTCGATCCCTGCACGCGGAACACATAGGTACCGGGCGAAAGGTTCGTATACGAAGCGCGGCGCGAGGACCCCGCCGTGCTCCACTCCTTATCGAAGCCCTCGAGCTTATGGCGGTACCGGTTCAACTCGGGCTTCCGGTAATTGAGCGCCACAAAGTCGAAGTTCAGCGAATTCTCGTCGTACTCAAGCTTCACATGCCGCTTCAGCGTGATGGAGGAATCGCTCTTCAGAGGTTTATTGAAGATGTGCATCCCCGTGATAAAGACGGGAGGAACGACGGAATTTTCCTGGATCCTGGCCGGATGAAACTCATTGAATCCGTTCGGACCACCGAAATAAAGCGTGCCGTCTTCGGCCTGAAAGCTGCTGTTCAGATTAAATTCCTCGCCTTGCAGTCCGGAAGACGAAGTATAATTCTTGAATCGGCGCGTTTTGGGATCGTAGCATGAGATGCCGCTGTTCGTCGTGATCCAGATTCTCCCATCCGCGCACGGCTGTATGCCATAGATCGTATTGTTGCACAGGCCGTCGCTTTCTGTCAGGTTCGTGAACGTGCCGGTCTTCGGATCGTACCGGTTGAGTCCGAAGCCGTAGGTGCCGACCCAGATCATGCCGTCCCTGTCGCCGGAAACGGGCGAAGCGAAATCGTGGCTGACGCTGTTCGGGTTGTTCGGGTCGTGCATGAAGCGCTGGAACGTGTCCGATTCTCTGTCGTAGCGGTCGAAGCCGCCTCCGTAGGTGCCGATCCACAGCGAGCCGTTCCGGTCCTCATAGAGCGATCGGATGTTGTTGTTGCTGATCGATTTCGGATTTGCCCGGTCTAATTCATAGCGCTTGAAACGCATCGTTGTCCTGTCCAGAACATGAAGACCGTCGAGCGTGGCGATCCACAGCACGCCATGCCGGTCCTCGAGCACCTGGCGGACATATCCGTTTTTCAACGCGCGGGGATCCTTCGGATTCTCGAGGATGCGCGTGAACCTCTTTGTCCTCCGGTCGAAGATGTGCAGCCCGTCGCGTGTGCCGATCCACATCGTCCCCTTCCGGTCCCTGTAGATGGCGCTGACGAAATTGTCGTTGAGACTGTGCGAATCGCCCGGCGCGTTCTGATACTGCTCCGTGCGGCCCGTCTTCGGGTCGATGATGGTCAGGCCTTTCGACGTGCCCGCCCAGATCGATCCGTCCCGATCGCGGTAGAGCGAGCGCACATTGTTGTCGGTCAGAAGCGTCATATGGGGGATTTCGTTCCGGTATGTCACGAAATGCTCCCCGTGAGGATCATAGCGGCTGACGCCGCCGGTGTATGTGCCGATCCAGAGATTCTCGAACTGATCGAAATAGAGCGCCATGACCTGATCTCCGCCCAGGCTGTAGGGGTCATAGATGCTGTGGCGCCACACAGTCCGCTCGCCCGTTTCTGGAGTGTAATAAGTCAAACCACCGCCAAATGAACCGTAGAGGATCCTGCCCTCCCGATCTTCACCGATTGTCAGCACGCTGGCCGAATCGAGATTGAAGTGACGCGACGACTTCACTTTCGCAAGTTGCCGGTAGCGTCCCGTCTCCCGGTCCAATTGGATGATCCCCGCTCCGCGCGTGCCGATCCAGAAACGACTTTTCGAATCTTCAAAGATGGAATACACATTATAATCGGGAAGTCCGCCTTCCTTCACGCCGGGAACGAACGTGTCGGTGGAAGGATCGTACCGGAAGAGTCCGCCCTGCAGGCATCCGGCCCAGAGCGTGCCCGATCGGTCGATGTAGAGCGTCATCACAAATGTCTTCACGCGCACGCCCACCGGACCGGGGATGTCGGTATAGCGCCGGAACGTCTTCCGCTCACGATCGAAGCGGCAGATGCCGTTGGTGCGTGTGCCGATCCAGATGGTGCCCCGGCTGTCTTCGGCGAGGCTCGAGATTTCATTCGAACTCAGACTGTCGGGATTGTGCGGGTCCGCCACGTAAGCCGAGATGAGCTCTGTCACCGGATCGTACACATTCAATCCTCCCGATGTGCCGATCCAGATGAGCCCGGTATGATCCTGCAGCAGCGCGCGGACGGTATTGTGTAAGATCGTGGTGGGATCGTCTTTTTTGTGACGGAAGACCTGAAACCGATAGCCGTCGTATTTGTTGAGCCCGTCATCGGTGCCGAACCACATGAACCCCTGCCGGTCGCGAAGAATGCACCACACGGAATTCTGGGAGAGTCCCTGAATGACCGAAAGGTTATGAAGCTTCGGCGAAGTGTCCGCATCGAGTGTCATGATGCAGAACGCCGAAAGTGCGGCAACAATATAAATAGATGACAGGGACCGCCTGGACATACGACCGGATTGTTGTCTATGAAAGCGCTTCTATCGGCACGCAGCGAGCGCGGCATGCCTGTTCAGTCAATTGGATCGTAATATACGTGAAAGTTGTCTGGAAAGCCACGTGAATATCGGAATTGTTGCGACAGCAGGCGGGCCTCTGGTTGCAGACAGGGGTCAGATCGAGAAATCGATGACGTCCGACGACTCGCCGACGTTTTTCACACGGACCTGGCTTTTGTGGTAGACGAGTGAATGCGGAGGGACGCTTTCGGTGAGCCAGACGTTGCCCCCTATCACGCTGTCGTGCCCGATCACCGTGGTGCCGCCGAGGATCGTCGCATTCGAGTAGATGACGACATCGTGTTCGATGGTCGGATGCCGCTTCGTGGCGCAGAGCGTCTTTTCGACGCTCAGCGCGCCGAGCGTGACGCCCTGGTAGATCTTCACGCGGTCGCCGATCGTGGAGGTTTCGCCGATGACGATGCCCGTGCCGTGGTCGATGCAGAAGGCCCTCCCGATCTGCGCACCGGGATGAATGTCGATGCCCGTCTTCTGGTGTGCGAATTCCGAAAGGATGCGCGGAAAGATGGGGACGCGGAGACAGTAGAACTGATGCGCGATGCGGTAGACGGCAATGGCGTAGAATCCCGGATAGGCCGAAATCACCTCGTCGACACTCTCGGCTGCAGGGTCTCCGTTGTTGATCGCTTCGGCATCGGCCCAGAGATCGGTGAAGACGCCGGGCAGGGCTTCGAAAAACTGGCCGGCGGCTTCATCGATGCTCAGTTCCATCTGCGACTGAAGGGGCTGCAAGGCCGCCTTCAGATCGCGCTGAAGAAGGCGCAGCTGAGCGGCCACTTCCGTCGGCTCGTCATACGACTCCTCCGAAAAGTGGGGAAAGAGCAGCCGCAGGAGATTGTCGGCGAACTCGTACGCCCGCGATTTGATGGGCAGCTGCGGGTGGCGCGCCTGTCGCACGGCAAGCAGCTGCTCTGTAAACTGTTTATTCATTGCGCGGACTCAATCCCATATATTTCAATTCGAAATCCTTCAGCATTTCCTTCGCCACATCCATCTTTTCCTCGGGCACCATCACCTTCACCGGCTGTACGAGAGGTTCCACCTGATTGAAGTATTCCCCTTCCAGAAGATACTCCACTTCGGCATCGTCGAGAATCGATTTGATGAGCGCGATATCGCCCGCATTGTACGTGGAAAGCGCCTCGACGTATTTCGGCACATCCTTCTCATGGTCGGTTTCCGGAGGAAGCGATTCGACCAGCGGTATCCTGCATTCGGCACATTCGGTAACACCCGGCATGTATTCGGCTTTGCAATTCGGACAGAACATGGCACCCTCCTTGACTGATGATAAGAATCCGGCGTACTGTGCCCGGGGCACACACGCCATGCGATGATCCGCTGCCTTCTATAGGTACTTGCCAAAATATTCGTTTAAAAGCAAGCGCTGCTTCGCGCCGCCTACCGGTCCAGTCTCGCCAGCTGCCTCCCTGCTTCAAGCAGGACATCCACTTCTCCGTCGCTCCTGCCTTCGGCATACAATCGCACGAGCGGTTCGGTCTGCGATGTGCGAAGAAGGAGCCAGCGGCCCGCTCCGCACTGAAGCTTGACGCCGGTCATCTGTTCCAGTTCTTCGTATGTCCTGATATCCGTTATTGCAAAGCCGGCGAGGTCCGCCGGAGCCGCGCGCACAATCGCGGGAAGCAGTTCGCCTCTGTCCGGCCATTCATAGGCCGCGTCGATGCGCCGGTAATGAAGCGGACCGGCCTGCGCCCGGATTTCGGCGACGAGCTCGTGAAGCGAACGGCCCGTCTGAGCGATCATTTCGGCGAAAAACAGTCCAGAAAGAATCCCGTCCCGTTCGGGGATGTGCCCTTTGTAGCCGAATCCCCCGCTCTCCTCTCCCCCGAACATGCAGTCTTCCTTCAGCATGATCTCGGTGATGTACTTGAATCCGACGAGCGTGTCGTAGACCGGCACGCCCCACGATTCCGCAAGGCTCCGAAGTTTGTCTGTGACCGAAGCGGTTTTGATGATGCCGCCCGACCAGCCCTTCTGCTCCCGCAGATGCTTCACCAGCAGCAGGATGGTTTCCTGCGCGTTCACCCACTCGCCGTCGTCATAGACGACGCTGCAGCGGTCGGCATCGCCGTCTGTGGCAATGCCGAGCACCGCATCGGTGACGCTGACGTTGTATTTGAGCGGTTCGAGATTCTGCGAGACGGGTTCGGGCGAACGGCCGTAGAATTGTTCATCGGGCGCGCCGAAGAGCGTCTGCGCGCGCCATCCGCAGCCGGCAAGCAGATCCTCCAGGAGCGTCTGTCCCGCTCCGCCCATGGAATCGATCATGACGGCGGCATGCGATGCCGACGACGCTGCGAACGAACGCAGACGGTCGAAGTCGACGAGCGTCTTGAGCTGGAGAATATAGTCCGGCAGAAAATCGCACTCCTCGATCAGATGCCGGTCCGGTGTGAACGCTTCGGGCTCCGGCGCAAGACAGTCCTCGACTTTCTTCGTTTCTTCGGACATGAAGGGACCGCCGTAGGCCGCCTTGAATTTGATGCCGTTATATTTCGGAGGATTGTGGCTTGCCGTGATCATGACGCCGGCGCCGCAGCCGCGGTGTTTCACGGTGTACGAAAGGACGGGCGTGGGAACAATGCGATCCGAAACGAGCACGCGAATGCCGTGGGAGGAAAGCACCTCGGCAAAAAGCGAGGCATAGTGCCGCGAATTCCGCCGGCCGTCGTAGGCGACGGCCACCGGTCGCAGTGCGCCGGCATTGCCGCGCCGCTGATAGCGCACGAATGCCTGGGCGATGCGCACGACGTTCTCGTCCGTCAACAGTTCATCCATGACGGCACGCCAGCCGTCTGTTCCAAATGTGATTGTCTGTGTCATGTAATGAATTAAAATGCGACTGTCAGGTGCAGCGCTGGTGAATCGTTGAGAATGCCGGCCGACACGCGGATCGCAGGCTTCTGCATCCGGGCTGGTGCCGCTGCCGACTCCTGTTGTTCATACTGTGCAACGGCCTGCCCCGCGCAGAGATATCCCAGGCAGGCGCCGGCAAAGACATCCGACGCCCAGTGCGTATGCTCGATCATGCGCGAGATCCCCACAATTGCGGCGAGTGTATAGGAGATGACGGGCACATAGCTCGATTCGCCGCTGCGCTTGGCAAAGACGGTGGCAATGGCGAACGCCGTCGCCGTGTGTCCCGACGGGAAAGCGTCATATTTTGAAATTGGTTCGCTGCTCTTCTTCCGCAGAGAGCCCGACAGGCCGTGCCAGCGTCCGCCGGGTAGATGCGAATATTCATAGGCGGCGCTCGGCCGTTCGCGGCCGAAAGCCAGCTTCCCCATCCTCACCCAGAGACCGGATGTGATGAGCGCCTCGGCCAGCAGCAGCGACGTGCACTGCGCCTCCTTGTCGCCGGCAATCAGGCTGTATCCTGCATACGCCGCAACGGCTGCGATGCCGCCGGTTCCGCCCAGTTCGGTCACGTAGCGACTGGTCGTGCCGATCATGGAATGATCTTCGCCCGCGTGCCGGATCTTCCGGTCGATCGGTTCATCGAGCGCGATCAGTCCGGCGGTGATGCCGATGCCCGCCGCGGCACTCAGCACCTGTGCGGCATCCATGTGGAAGGGCGCCGAAGCCTGGATGAGCATGTCGCTTCCGACCCGGGAAAATAAATGCATGCCATCAGGCGCATGCCCGGCCGCCGTATCGGGCGCGGCCGCGACGGTTGCGGAAGCGGCGTGGAATGCCGTATCGGGAGCCGCAATTCCCGCAGCTCCGGAATCGGGGACGACGGAGCCGCATTCCGCGCTGAATCGAATGAGCAGCGCGGATCCGACAATGCACAGAGATTTCAGAAAAACCATATCACCACTTCCACGTAAGTGAGATGCCGGGTGAACCGTTGCTCATGATCGTGAAATCGGTTTGCGGTATGTATTTTTTCTGCGCGGCCGGGTCGGCATCAGCCGGCTTATGCCGGTGTGCGACGGCTTTGCCGAATGTGTATCCGAGCGCCCAGCTCAGCGGATAATCGCTGAGCCAATGAATACCTGTTCCCATCATGCTGATGCCGATGAGCCCGATGGTGGGATAGCCGACATATTTCAGCCAGACCGCATCGGGATAATTCTCTGTCAGCACCGTCAGCGTCGCCATCGCCGTGGCGACATGCCCCGACGGATACGCGTCGTAGTGCGGAACGTGCTTCGCATATTCGATCTGATTGGGAAAAAGGATCCACTTGCCGGTAGGCGATGTGGCGACGAACGGGCTTTCCCGTCCCGTCAGATGCTTGAGCGTCTGCACGACGCCGCCGCACGCCAGAATGACTTCGACCGTCTGGCTTGCCGTGGAAAGCGACTTTGCGTCGTCAAAGACAAGACCGTGGGCGCAGAGCACCGCTCCGATGCCGAACTGGAACCAACCGTCACCCATGAACTGGAAGACTTCGGCGGCATCATGAAATGTCCTGTTATCATTATAGAGGCGCCGCAGCGGCGCATAGGTCTGATGATCCGTCACAACCATCGCCGCTGTGAGCGCACCGATGCCCGTATAGAGGGGAATATTTTCGGTCCTGAATGTTCTCTTTCCCCATTCATTCCATGCGCCGGGCAGATCGGTGATGAACTCGGCGATGCCGGGTTTCGTATACGCCGCCTGTCCGGGTGTGATGCTGCGGAATGCGAGCGTATCGGTTCGCGTCGCCGATGCGTCCTCGCCTTCGGCCTGCATGCCCAGGCATGGCATGGCAGCCACGAGCATTATCGAAAACAATGTAGTAATCTTCATCATCGGTCAGGAGTGTGGTGGCAACAACTCATTACAATGAAAAAAATACCGCGGAAGTTCCCGATCAGATGTTTCCCGTCGCATGAAGGATCTTCCGCACATCCTCGTGCGGCACGCCGCGGACATCGCCGGCGTTCATCCGGGCAAGCGATGCGAGCACGCCCGCGGCTTCGCCGGTGGCCGAAGCGGTCGCCTGTATGCGCAGCGCCGCATGTCCTTCGCGCGTCGATGATATTGAGCGTCCCGCCGTGAGCAGGTTCCCGACTTCCTTCACGATGAGCGCGCGAAGAGGAACTTCATAATATTCGCCTTCTTCGAGATATTCCATCACCGAATCTTCCCCCTTCTGTCCGTGAATATCGACGCCGTAATTGCCGCGCGCGATCGCATCGGGAAATTTCGCGCCGCCCCGCACGTCGCTTCCGGTCACGGCATACTCGCCCACTGCGCGGCGCGTCTCGCGCACGCCGATCTGCACGCCGGTCTCGATGAGGAAGGAATTCCCAAACCCCGGACATTCCTGTTTGATGACGTGGAAGGCTTTCATCACCTGCCGGCGTCCCTCGATTTCGGCCTGCGTCAGATCGACGGAAGAGGAACCGTCGAGCCCCAGCACGTTCGTCGTATTGAAGGAGGTTTCGCCGGTGCCGGGCAGCGTGCAGAAGAACAGATAGTTCACCGCTTCGGGGAGATCTCCGCGCTCCTTTGCGCGCCGCACAATATCGGTGTATCCGGCAATCGAAATGATGCGGCCCGGCTCGTAGGTCTTCGTGGACCATTCATAGTACTGATCGGGATGTTCCGCAACGTCCTTCACCGCCGTCTCGGCATCGAAGCCTCCGACACGGAAGAATGTCGTCATCGCCTGAAGAAATCCGGTCTTCTCGTCGCCTTTCACATACGGCGCCCCGCTCATGAACACGAGATCGGCGTCGCCGGTGGTATCGATGAAGACGGTACCGCCGATTGTGGCGCGCTCTGCTCCGTTCTGAATCTCGATCGAGACGATCCGGTTTCCCTGCCGGTGCACATTGGTGATGATCGAGTGCAGCGCGCAATCGGCGCCGGCTCCCGAGAGCATCTCGTTGACCGCCTGCTTGAACGCGGCGGCGGAAAATCCGTTTTCGAGCATGCCGCCGAGCGAGGCCATGCGGAGATTGATCTCCTCGAAGATCCCTCCCACCAGCGGAACGGCCGCCTCATGCTTGCGCTGTATCCAGTATTTCATGAAGGGTGAAACAAGGCCGGCCGTGGACATGCCGCCTACGAATCCGTAGCGCTCGACGAGCAGCGTCGATGCCCCGGCGCGCGAAGCGGCGATCGCCGCCGAAACGCCGGCGATGCCGGCACCCGCAACAATCACATCATAATGGTTCTTCATTCCGACTCGTGTTTGATGATCTTTCCCATCGATTCAACGAACTTCTGCGTCACCACGCGGGGACGCGTGATCGCGGTGCCGACGACCACGGCATAGGCGCCGCATTCAAGCGCCTGCCGGGCCTGGGCCGGCGTCCAGATCCGCCCCTCTGCAATAACGGGCACAGAAACGGCGCGCACGAGGCTCTTCACGAGATCATAGTCGGGCTCGTCGGTCGCATGCCCTTCGGTTTCGGCCGTATATCCGGAAAGCGTCGTGGCAACGATATCGGCGCCCGCCTCGGCCGCGGCGACGCCTTCCTCGAATGTCGAACAGTCGGCCATGAGCGGAACGCCGTAGCGTTTCCGCACTTCGGCAAAAAAGTCCCTGCCGTCCATGCCGTTGGGCCGGATACGCGCCGTGGCATCGAGCGCGATGATCTGCGCACCCGAGGCGATGACGGCATCGACATCCGAAAAATCGGGGGTGATGAGCACCCAGCCGTCGGCATAGGCGCCCTTGGTGATGCCGATGACCGGCAGCGAGACGCTGCGGCAGATGGCGGAAATGTTCACTGTTCCCTGCGCGCGGATGCCGCGGGCGCCGCCCATTTCGGCCGCGCGCGCAAAGAGCGCGAGGTATTCCGGATGATTGAACGGGTCGGTGCCTTCGGATTGGCACGAGACGATCAGGCCGGATTTTAATGATTCGATGTCTTTATGCATTCGTTTCTCAAATTTTGCTTTTTCTTTTGCACGCCCGAAGGGCGTGCCGGATATTAGCATCTACAACGAGACGGCGAGAAATCCCGCCGTCTCTCCCAACGCCATGCTCGCGGGCTGATTGTTCGTGGAATACAAGAGCTCCGGCGCCAGCAGCAGCCGTCCGGTCAAGAGCACATTGTTGACGCAGGTGGCGCGCATGGCGTTGCTGGTAATGAGCGTCGTCTCTTCGGGCGATCCCGGAACGGCCACGCTGATTTCCTCATCGTCGAATTCGCGCTGCCGCCTGCTGTCGAACAGGCGCGTCGAATGGAATCCGATCTGCGGGGCGGCGGCTCCGCGCTGCGCCTGAGCAAAGCCGGGCATCGCGGCGCGCAGGAACTTCTCCGCCGCCGGCAGGAGGCTCTGCGCCTTCAGTTCCGCCCGTGTGAGTC
Organism: Acidobacteriota bacterium; assembly: GCA_050258555.1. Taxonomy (GTDB): domain Bacteria; phylum Bacteroidota; class Ignavibacteria; order UBA10030; family UBA8401; genus CAISDA01. The sequence goes on from JBLMZA010000040.1 coordinate 54,919, forward strand.
CGTCGATCGTGAGCACATCGTCGCCGGGAAGCATGATCATGCTCACGATTGCGCTCGAGGGAATGATGCCCTCGTTGATTTCAATCGTCGTGCGCGGATGAAGCAGGGGCGATGAGGCGCGCCACTCATCCTGCGCCTGCGCAATGCGCTCGCGGGCATAGTAGAGCGAATGGGTCAGCGCCGCACAATCGACATTGATCATGCTGAAATTGTACGAGACCGGATCGCCCGACAGGCTGAACGGCTCGCCGCAGGAAGCGGCAAGATCCCCGTTGCCTGTGGCATCGATAAAGACATCGGCGTCGATCTGCACAGCTCCTTCGCGGCACTGCACGATGATCGATGTGACATGGGCATGCGAGACCGATGCGCTCAGGAAATGCGTATGCAGAAGCAGATCGGCGCCCGCATCGAGCACGAGCTCCTGCAGACAGGATTTCAGCGTCTCCACGTCGAACATGACCGTGAACGTCTGGTCCCCGGCGATCTTGCGGCAGCCTGACGCGATCTCGAGCTTGTTGATGATCTCGGCGGCGACAGACGGCGCGAATGAAGGTTCGTCGTAAAGCAATCCTTTCCACGGCGCAAACATCGCTGTCGTGGCCATGCCGCCGAGAAATCCGTATTTTTCGATCAGCAGCGTCTGCCGTCCCGCGCGCGCGGCCGATACCGCCGCACAGACGCCGGCGGGTCCTCCGCCCACGACGACGACGTCGCGGCGTTCATGTCTCACAATTGGTGCCATAGCAGCCCGGTTTGTTAAACAGCGATTCTGAAGCGTTGATGGGTCTGCGTTCCAATGCAGCAGAGTCCCATATCGAACATGTCGGCCGATAAACGGACGCGTGGATGGCGCTCGAGCGCCTTCCACGCCTCATGCATCTCTTTCGACCATGCAATATCATCGAAGATGACGATCGCGTTGTCGGCAAGCGACGGAACGATCGTTTCAAAGTAGCGGAGCGTCGAGGGACCGTCATGGTGCCCGTCGATGAAGACCATCTGAATTTCCTTTGCGCTCTCGAGCACGCACGGCAGCACATCCTGAAATCGGCCCGGGACAACCTCGATGGACGGCAGGCCGAGTTCGTCGAAATTTCTCCTCGATGCCTTCGCCAGCGACTCCGCGCCCTCGATCGTGATCAGCCTTCCCTTTCCGTTCAGCGCGAGCGCCGCACCGATATAGGCGCCGGAAATGCCGAGGCACGTGCCCAGTTCGATGCATGTGCACGGAGCGAACGCACGGACCAGCCTGAAGAGGAACAGCGACCACTTGGGCGGCTTGCTCGACGACCGGCAGAGCTCGCCCATGCGACGCACGATGACGCGGCCCTTGTACATCTCGTCGTCGGAAAGTTTTTTCAGCGGCGACTGCGCGCCGTAATCCGCGATCTCGAGCATTTCATCGGAGCGGTTCATCGATGCGCGCAGCGACTCGATGCGCTCGCGCCATACGGCTTCCTCCGGCAGAAGATGTCCATCACGCACATCGCTGATGACCGAGGCGAGCATCCGCGAAACCCCTCCGTCCGCATTCAGCCGGTCGAGCTCTCTTCCGTTGGCAAAACGGGCATGAAAGGGATGATGGATATCATTCCACACAGACTGATAGCAGATCATAGGATGTGCCGCTGTTAGTAAAATAGCACGACGCCCACAAGCAGTCCGATGAACGCCAGCCCCCACATATAGGGCAGCGTCCTCCAGAGGATTGCCTGTACGTCCAGTTTCAGTTCATTGGCCAGCCAGACATTCTGCGTATTGGTCGGATCGCACACGCCCTGCACCTGTCCGACCGACAGAAGCATCGCCATGATCGCCGCACCAGAAATTTTTCCGGTGGCCATCATCACCGCCGCCAGTCCGTAACCGAGTCCCCACACGTTCAGCGGTCCCCGGTAGAGCGCCAGCGGAGCCGCGATCGTGAATGCCGCAAGATACCAGACCCATGTGGTCGGAATTGTCGAGGCAATCAGCGGACGAAGATAGCCGATGACAGGCCATTCGGCGCCGCCATGCAGCTGCGCATACCCGGACGGTCCGATGATCGCATTCAACAGCATGCCGATGCCGAACATGAGCAGCACGGCGGGAATGACGCTCGCGCTGCCTTCGATCACCGCCTGCGTCAGCAGGTTCAGGCTGCCCTTGCGCAGCGTGACGATGTAGCCGTAAACCACCGCGATCAGAAACGCGGAGATGAAATTCACCTGGTAGACCAGTATCAGAATCAGCGGCAGTATCGGAATCAGATACGCGTACCATTGGACGGGCCGCACCGACTGCGGCGCCTTCCGCTTCCTGACGAGATCCGAGACGATATGGATTGCCGCGGCCGCGCCGATGGCCAGCAGGATGTATTCCAGCCCGGTGCCGATGACGGCAAGCGCCTGAGAGCCGATGGCATCGACCTGTTCGGCGGGCAATTGGCGTGCCACAAGCGTAAGGGCGGCTGCCGAGGCCACGCCGACGCCCGCACGGATGAAGTATTTCCTGAGCGAACGGATCTGCCGCGCGCGCCACAATTCGACCGTCATGAAGACGAGCGCCATCACGAATGCGGCGGCAAACAGCAGCAGCGCGTAATTGCGCACCGTCGGCACATCCAGGTGCATCACGCCGATATAAACCGCCCAGTTGCCGGCATTGAGAATGCCTCCGGCGCTGAGCCCGATCAGAAACAATCCGCCGGCGATCATCGGCGTCATGCCGACCGAGGCCATGATCGGAAGCACGACGGTCGCCACCATGATGATCGCGCCGAGTCCGCCGAGCGTCGTGAAGAGCGTGATGATCAGGATGAGCATGATCAGTCCCACTTTCCATGGATCATCGCCCGCAAGTTCCGCGCCCATCTTGATGAGGCTTTCGGCAACGCCGGTCTTCTGCAGAAAAAAGCTCAGCATGCCTCCGAACATTGTGATCGTCGCCGCTTCCGCAAGCCGGAGCGCCCCGTTGCCGATGACATCCGAAAGAATGCTGCTCAAAGGGATGCCGCCCACGGCTGCAATGGCGATGGCCATGAGCGGAAGCGCAAGCAGTACGGGAAGCTTGCGCCGGAACATCAATACAGCCATCACGCCGAAGATCGCAAGAAGGAGGAATCCGGTCATCATGAGATCATCGCCTCGATCTGCTTCAGTCCCTTTTCAATGGCGGAGTTCAGATGGATCTGGGCCAGTCGGAACGAGCGCGATGCAAGCGACCGGTAGTCTCCGAGCGCCTGCGCGTTCTTCAGCACTTCGAACGAAAACTGCTCGCCGGGAATCTTCGCGTCGCACGATTCGTCGGCGGTGATCATCAGGAAGATGCCGTTGGGGCGCCCCCCCTTGTGCAATTGTCCCGTCGAATGCAGGTAGCGCGGGCCGAAGCCGAGCGTGACGGCGCAGCCGCTGACTTCGCGTATTTTCTCGCGTATGCCGCGCAGCCGCTCGACGTTCGCATCGTTCTGATCGACGTAGGCGAGAATGGCGATGTAATCGTAGCCGGGCGATGCCGTCAAATGAGCGGCAAGCAGCTTCGCGAAATCGTCGCTCTTGGCCGCGGTCAGCAGCTGCTTCGAGTAATCGGCTTCACACATCAGCTCGAGCGCGTTGCGCTGGGCAAGGACGGGCTTTGCCGGAAGCGTGCCGGTGGATTTGAACTCTTCGATCACGCGGACGGTGTTGTCCTTGCTTTCCTTCACATTCGGCTCATCGAACGGATTGATGTTCATCACGACGCCCGCAACGGCCGTCGCAAATTCCCAGCGGAAGAATTCGCCGCCCAGTCCGTATTCATCCTCGATCACCACAGAGATGCATGGTCTTCCGTCGTCGATGAGCGCCTTCATGAGCGGCTCGAACGAGACGGCATCCTTCTGAAGAAGCAGGAACACGAACACGCGGTCGTTCGAATACTTCGACACGCCGCTGAGCTTCGGGAGCATTTCGCCTTCGATCGGCACGATGCCCTTGCCTTCCTTGCCGGTGCTCTCGGCAATCAGCTGTTCGGTCCAATAGCAGAACGTGCTGATGCCCGGAGAAGTGATGAACGTGAGCTTGTCCATGCCCGCCTTGTAGGCCTCTCCCATCACCACGCCGATCTTCGCAGCCGCATTGACGCCGAACTGAGTGTCCCTGCAGCACGCAATCTCGCGTGCCGCGCTGGCCAGAATGCCGGAGATCTCCATGCCGATCACCGCCATCGGCACAAGCCCGAAATAGGACAGCGCCGAGAAGCGGCCGCCGATATCTCCGGGATTGATGAAGATCTTCCTGAACTGCATCTGCTTCGCGATCGATTCCATTTTCGTATCGGCATCGGTCACCGCCACGAAATTCTCGCCGGGATTCTCTTTCGCCTTTCCCACGCAATCATAGAAGTACTGGTAGAACGTGTTCGTCTCGGTCGTGCCGCCCGACTTGCTTGCAACAATGAACAGCGTCGTGGCGATATCGATGGCCTGTTCGATCCTCGCGACCGAAGAGGGATTCGTGCTGTCGAGCACGAGCAGCTGCGGAAATCCCGGCGCGGAGCCGAATGTGGCCCGGCACACATCGGGACAGAGCGAGCTGCCGCCCATTCCGAGCACGACGGCATGCGTGAATCCCGCATTTTTGATTTCCCCGGCAAACGCAGCCAGCTCGCCCGCACGCGACTGCATGAGCTCGACGCTCGTCAGCCAGCCCAGACGGTTGAGAATCGACTTCCGATGCACCTCCTCTGAGCGCCAGATGGTGTGATCTTTTTTCCAGAGCCGATTGATGATGTCCTGTTCCTGAAATGCCGACAACGTTGATTGCACCGGCTGCTCGAGACTGCCGATATGAAATGCGATTGTTTCCATGAATATGCCTGTTGTGGAAGAGAATTTTCGTTGATAACGGCACTAATGTAGGAAAATTTTGATTGTGCATCAACACCTTCTCACCACGTGAGCGACGAGCCGCGGAATGCGATCGTGCCGGGAATGATGCCGGTCTTGAACGTCGTCACCACGCTGCCCGAGGTGCCGTCGTAGAGCGTGACCGTCCCCGCACTGACATAATCCATGGCATCGGCCACATAGAGCCTGTTCTTCGCATTTTCGAATGCCATGCCGTTGACGCTGAAGGAGGACATGGGAATGAATGCCGCATTGACAACGGACATCGTGGTCGTGGCGATCTTCATGATGCCCGTCTTCACTTTAATAAATGCGAATCCGGTCGCCGTGACGGCCATCTTCGACGGATGATCGTACGTGGCCAGAGGAAGCGCAAGCGTGCCGATGACGGCGTTCGTGGCAGGATCGATCCTGACGATCGAACCGGCCGATTCCTTCTGCGGATCGGGATAGGAGGAGACGCCGTCGCACTTCACGATGAGCTTGTTCTGCGAATCCACCGCGATTTCGCTCGGCGACTTTCCGACCACGATCGTCTTCACGACCGTATCGGTCGAGGGATCGATCACCGAAACCGTGCTGTCCGCGCCGTAGCCCGAATTGCAGACGTAGACTTTGCCGTTGCAGACGGCGATGCCCTGCGGATTCACGCCGACGGGGATGCGGTCTTTGACAATGGCGAACGACATCGGATTGAACACAGTCACCGAATTGTCATAGAGATTGGTGACATAGCCTTTCGCGTCGCTGAAGATCGCGACCTTGAAGGGACTTTTCGATCCGGGAATGGCGATCGTGCCGATCGATTTCAGATTGTCGAGCGACACGACTTCGATCTTCTGGGAATTATTGACGACGATGAATCCGTATGATCCCCAGACGACCATGTCGTTGCCGACATCGCCGAGATTGCGCTGGTTGACCGAGGCGAACACATCCTGATAGGTCTTGTTCGAATCGGGAATAAAGAGCGTGAGCGAGGCGTTGGCCTTGTTGAAATTTCCCTCGTTGACGACGTACACCACCTGAGATGTGCCGATCGAAACGCCCGGATCGACAATGGTATTGTCTTTTTTGCATCCGCCAACGGCAAGCAGCAGAAACAGCAACAGAACAGAGGATATATTCTTCATGGATTCTCTTTCTTCGATATGTGTGAGTGTGAATTGTGGATAATCAATACAGAAATTCCGCCGAGATCCGGAAGCTGCGAAGCGGCATGGGCTGCAGCGCAATGATCTCATAGTCGGCATTGAACAGATTGAATACTTCTAGCTTGACTTTGGCCGCCGTGCGGCCGAACACGATCCGATATCCGATATTCGCATCCACCGTCGCGAAGGGATCGAGCGCATAGAGAGGATTGTTGTCCTCCGTGCTGTAGCGCTGGCCCGTGACCGCCGCGCGGAGCGAGAGCGTGACGCCGGCATAGCGCAGACTGGCGTCGATCGATGCCGAAGCCTCGGGAAGAAACGGCAGCTGTTTGCCCGCAGTGGGATCGGACGCCGATTCGGAGTTCTTTTTCACGACGCGCATGATGTTCTGCGTATAGCCGAGCGTCACGGCATCGTCCAGGAGCGACCAGCGCGCCGAGAGTTCCACTCCCTGCGACTGCACATGGCGGATGTTTTTCGGCGACCAGAGATTGTTCGCGCCCGGAAGCCAGAGGATCCGGTCGCGCGAGTCGATGTAAAAATAATTTGCCTCGAAATCGACCACGCCGAAGAAGGGCACCGTGGAGAGCACTCCGGCATCGACGCTCAGCGAATGCTCGGGAACGAGATCGGGATTGCCTCCCGTCTTCCAGTAGAGCTCGTTGAATGTCGGCACGCGGAAATTCTTCCCGATGCTCGCCCTCAGGCGCAGTGCGTCGAAGTCCTCGATGCCGGCATTGAACCCGACTTTCGGATTCACCGACGTGCCCACATCCGAAAACCGGTCGAGCCGTATGCTCGGAAACACGGTGAGCTCCAGCGGAAGGCCCGCCTGGAACTTCAGCGCATGCGTCGATGAAAGGAATGCGCTCAGCTGGGTGCGTGCCGTGCTTCGCACTTCGCTCGAGACGATCCAGGCGTGGACCAGTTCCGCGCCCACGGCGAGCGAGTGTCCTGCCCCGAGCGATGTTTCATACTGCGGAGCGAGCATGGCGCTGCGGTTCACATAGTAATACAGCGCCGGCTTGCCTCCGGAAAGGAGCGACGGATCGCTGTAATGCTGCTCCCAGTAATGGAAGTTTGAATGGACGGAGAGACGCGATTCATCGGAAGGCTTCCACTCGGTGCCCAGCTGTGCGAAGTAATCGCCGTCCAGAAGCCGAGCCGCTCCCCCGGTATTGAATGCGGAAGTGAGTGCCGATGGGGTGCCGCGGTCGGATTTCGTATAGCGTATGGACGCGGAAGAATTCATCGTCTCGCCGGTTTTCAGCGATGCGGCAACATCGGCAAGCGCAATCGCATAATCCGCATTCGTGCGCTGCAGAAGCTGACGTTTCGCTCCGTCATGAAACCAGCAATCGAACATGTTCGAGGACTGCTCGTTCCGATACGTCCCCTTCAGCGAGTAGCGCTCGGTTCCCCCGTTCATCGACAGCTGGTAGTGCTGGTAGCCGTACGATCCGCCGCCTGCCTGCACCGAGGCATGCATGCCCGGCTCAGGCTTCTTCGTGACGATATTCACCACGCCTCCCACCGCATCGGCACCGAAGAGCGAGGAATACCCTCCGCGCGCCACTTCGATGCGCTCGACATCGGCGGCGGGAAAAATTCCGAGATCCACCTGCCCGTTCTGGAAGTTGGTGTACCGCTGACCGTCCACCAGGATGAGCGTGTATTCCGGACCCATCCCGCGCGCTGAAATGGTCTGGAGCGATCCGGAGGCGCCGTACGTCTTCATGAAGACGCCGGGCGCGCCCTGCAGTATGTCCGAGACGCTCGAGCCGTTCGACAGTTCGATCGCCTGTTGGCCGATCACGGACACCGATGACGGAAGCGTCTTCACATCGGCGCTCATGCGGCTGCCGGTGACGGTGACTTCGTTCATCCGGTAGACGCGCGCGGAATCGGCGGCGTCATCATCGGCGACTGCCGAGGCGGGAATGATCAGAGCAAGAAAGAGTAAGAGTCTCATAAGTTGTTTAAAAAAACAAACCCCAATATCCGCGTGCGAACATTGGGGCATGCGCATCCGATCTTGCGCGGAATTGCGCATAAGATCGGATGCGTACAGACTGTCCCACCTCTGTTCCACGAAGGCGGAGTGTGCTTGGTGCAGGCAGGTCTCCTGGCTTGTGACTACATCGTCCCGGCGGCGCCTTCCCAGGAGAACATCTGTGATGTTCCGCCAAGTGGGCCGTCGCAGTACCTCGTCACGTACAGTTGCGGGTCAGCTTCCGATTCTACGGAATTCCCTTTTCATCCCGCCGTTGTCCGGCGGGACACCTATACCATGTATGGAAAAGAACAACATCAACGACACAATATACGATCACTGGCAATGCCAAACAAGTGCCGTGAAAAATATTTCATGCGCTTCGCGCGGCGAGCCGCTCGGCCCATCGCGGCTTGTGCTCGAGGATCGTCGCATAGACGGGACATGATTCCGCATGCGCATGCGGAAGGTATCCGGTGCTCATCAGAAATTCGTTGACGATCTCCCCTCCCGTGAACGTGAATGTCTTTTTGAAGAGCTTCGTCCATTCGGCAAGATCGGCGCACGTCTGCATATCGAGCCAGCGGCGGAACGAGCCGTGCTCCTGCTGCAGCGTGCGCACGACCTGGGCATTCCGGATGGCGGCGCGGATCTTCAGCCGGTTGCGGATGATGCCGGCATCGGCCAGCAGCCGGTCGATGTCACGCTCGGTGTAGGCGGCGATCCGCTCCACATCGAAATTGTCGTACGCCTTCCGGAAATGTTCCTGCTTCTTCAGGATCATCGTCCAATTCAGCCCGGCCTGATTGATCTCAAGGATGAGCCTTCCCAGAAGCTCATTATCGTCCGCGAGCGGAAAGCCGTACTGCGTGTCGTGGTAGGCCTTGTGGAGCAGCCCGTTCTCGTCCGAACGATCCTTCACATAGTCGCAATATGTCTTCAAGAGTCCCATCGTCGTTCCTTCATTCATTCATGCAATGTACGTTCCGCGATCCGGAAAATCCACCGCGCAACATCCGGAACTCCTCTTTCCGGACGCCTGTTTCAATCTTTATCTGTCTTTCAACGAGTTCATTCTTCATTTTTCATCATCACCATCGGGGGTTATCATGAAACGGTTGTTACTGTCTGCTGTACTAGCGGGACTCATGCTGTGCGCAAACGCTGCCATGGGGCAAATCGCCAACCCGGGCTTTGAAGCCTGGACGAACAATCAGCCCGACGGATGGTTCACCTATCAGTCCATCTTCAACGATGTTGTCAAGTCGTCCGTGGCTCATTCGGGCTCCTCGGCGCTGAAAGCCAGCGTCGTGATCTTCAACAATACGCCCACGGGGTCGCTTGTGCAAAGCGGCGCCGGCGCGCAGGGGTTCCCTGTCAATGCGCGGCACGGTTCTGTGAGCGGATGGTATCAGTTCACGGGCGTCGCCGGCGACCAGTTCAATGTTGCCGTGCTCATGTATACCGGATCCGGATCGAACTTGACGCTCATCGGCGCGGGCGAATTCGCGACCTCGACGAGCACCGGCTCGACATGGGCGAAGTTCACGGCGCCGATCACATACATCTCGCCCCAGGTGCCGTCGATCGTTACGATCCATATGATTGTCGACTCGGCGCCCGATTCGTCGGATCCGCATGTCGGATCGTTCTATATCGTCGATGATCTGACACTCGATGCCGTGACGGCGGTCGGTGACCAAGGCGCATCGGCGCCTGCGGCGTTTGCCCTCGAGCAGAATTTCCCGAATCCCTTCAACCCGTCGACGACGATCCGCTACTCCCTGCCGAAGGAATCGAATGTGACATTGTCGGTCTACAACATGTTGGGAGAGGAAGTGAAAACGCTCGTGAGCGGCGTCCGCGCATCGGGGACGCATGAGGTGGTCTGGAACGGCGACACCAATGCCGGAGTTCCAGCGGGTTCGGGACTGTATGTGTATCGTCTGCGCGCCGGCTCCCTGACCGAGGTCAGGCGCATGATGCTCGTGAAGTAATATTTTTCATGTGGGGCGAAATGCCATTTCGCCCCCTGCTTCACCTTTCTTTTGCTTCCCCCTGCTTCATCTTTTTTTCACTGCCTTATCCTCATCACCCTCTTCACGATCTTCATTTCATCCTCCGTAAAGAATCGGCCCGCCGCCATCGCCGCCCCCCACAATGCGATCACAAGCAGCTTCTGCCACACGGGCGCTTCCGGCACGGCCAGCGCATAGACCGCATACGCCGCAAGCGTGACGACGGCGATCTTCGAGAGGCGGTCGTATTCATAGTCAATGTGATAGAATCTCTGCACGACCACGAAGAGCACCGCCGTCGAAAGCACATAGGCGATCAGCGTGGCATACGCCGCGCCGTAGATGCCCCAGACGGGGATGAGCAGGAAGTTCGCCGCGATGTTCGAAACGGACGCGATAATCGAAACCGGGAGCAGATACATCGTCTTCTTCTGAATCTGTATGCCCGCATTCAGGTTCACCGAAATTCCGGCGAAGACGTACGCCAGAAGCACGATGGGCACAAGTCCGAGTCCGCTCCAGTATGCAGGATGAATGATATAGCGCCCGAGGATCCGGAATTTCACGATATCCGGAATGAAGAGCGAGAGCACCAGAAACATGAATGCCGAGGCCAGCACGTAATAGGTCATGACGCGCGCAAACAGCGGCTTCGCATTCTCCTCCTTCGCGTGCGAGAGGAAGAAGGGGCGCCATGCGTATTCGAACATCGACGAGACGAGGTTCATGAAGATGCCGAGCCGGTAGTTGGCCTGATAGATGCCCACGGCGCTGTCTGTCGTCATCAGCTTGAGAATGGGACGGTCCACGACCTGAAGGATGATGCCCGAGACGCCCACGGGAATATACGGCAGACCGAATTTCAGCAGTTCCCTGTAGAGCGGCTTCGAGAATGACAGTTTGATATTCCGCATGATATGCGGAATGAGCAGAAGAAACGTCAGCACGGAGGATGCGAGTCCGCTGATGAAGATCGATTCGATGCCCCAGCGCAGCACGACGAGCGTCACAATGTTGAATACGACGTTCGATGCGATGTTGACGATCGTGAGGAAGGCGAAGAACTTCGCGCGGCGGGCAAGGCGCAGCGACGCGAACGGAATGATCACCAGTGCATCGAAGAAGAGAATGCCCGCCGCATAGCGGATGATGCGGTAGTATGACTCGTCGATCTGGAAAAGCGGCGCGGCCGAGCGCGCCGAAAAATACAGGATCGATGAAAAGATCAGCGACGTGACGGCGATCGATGTGAACGGAGTGGTGAAATTGTCCTTCTCATCCCCCGTCTCGAGAGAGGATCCGTAGCGGAAATACGCCGCCTCCATGCCGTAGCTGTAGATCACATTCAGGAAAGCGATATAGGAATACACGATCGCCACGATGCCGTAGGCTCCTGGCGCCAGCACGTTGGTGTAGAACGGAACGAGGAAGAACGAGAGAAAGCGGCCGACGATCGTACTGATGCCGTAGACGGCGGTATCGGCGCCCAGCCGCTTGATTTGCGAGAACATAGTCAGTGAATTTCCAGAGAAATATCCAGCGCCTTCGGCGAATGCGTCAGCGCGCCAACTGATATGAAATCGACGCCCGTTTCGGCCACGGCGCGGATGGTCTGCAATGTGATGCCGCCCGAGGCCTCGACTTCGACCGCTCCGGCGATCACTTCCACCGCTTCCTTCATCGCCTCCAGCTCGTAGTTATCGAGCATGATGCGGTCGATGCCGCCGCAGGCCAGGGCTTCCTTCACCTGGGCGAGGCTCGTCGTTTCGACCTCGATCGGCACGCTGACTGAATGCGCCGAGAGGTAGCGTTTGCATGCCTCGATCGCCTTTCTGATGCCGCCAGCCGCCGCCACGTGATTATCCTTGATCAGCACCATCTGATCGAGTCCGAAGCGGTGATTGACGCCTCCGCCGTCGCGGACGGCCTTCTTGTCGAGCACACGCAGTCCCGGAACGGTCTTGCGCGTATCGGTGATCTTCGCTTTCGTTCCCGCCACGGCGTGCACGTACATGTGCGTGAGCGAGGCGATGCCGGACATGCGCTGCATGAAATTCAGCGCCAGGCGCTCGCCCAGAAGAATTCCTCGCGTCGGTCCGTCGATCTCGGCGATCGTCACGCCCTTCCGGATGAGAGACGTATCGGCAAGCAGGGGCTTCATGACGATCGACTCGTCGACCAGCTTGAAGACCAGCTGGGCGATGTCGATGCCCGAGAGCACGCCCGTTTCCTTGCAGAGCAGCGTCGCATGGGAATGCTGCGACTCGGGTATGGTCGACTCGCTCGTCACGTCGCCGAAACCCACATCCTCCATCAGCGCCAGTTCGACCAGGCGCACAATCCTGCTGTCGTGATTATTTTCCATCGGTCTCGTCCACCAGCATGATCGGTATATCGTCCTTCACCTCGTACTGCTTTCCGCATGCCTTGCAGACGAGCAGGTTTTCTTCGGGTTTGTAAAGCAGCTCTCCCTTGCACCGGGGACAGCAGAGGATGTCGAGAAGTTCTTTTTTGATCATAATCGTATGTCGTGCTGCGTGTGTATTAACAATGCGCCGCGTAATAGGCCTCGACCGCATCGGTAAAAATCTTCGGCGCGCGCGTGACGGCGCCCGTTTCGGGATTGAGAAACGCATGATGCGTCGAGCCGGTTGCGATCAGCGTCCCTGTTTCCTTGTTCGTCACTTCGTACTCGATCAGGATCCGGACGGGCGGATTGCCCTTCATCATGCTCTTCACGAGGATCGTCTCGTCGTAGTGCGCCGGGTGGCGGTATTTCACATGCGCTTCGAGCACCGGCAGGAAGAAGCCCTGCTTCTCCACTTCCGAGTATGGAAGTCCGATCAGGCGCAGCATGTCGGTCCGCGCCATTTCGAAGTATTCGAGATACCGGCCGTAGTAGACGAACTTCATCTGATCGACTTCCGCATAGCGCACGCGGAATTCGGTCGTCGATGCGAGCATCCGCTCGTGTCCGACGGCTGCGGGCGTGCCCGCTCCGTTGCCTCCCTCGTGCTGCACGCGCTCACTCATTCCATGCTCCCATGGCGCAGAATTTCTGTATGCGCTTTTCGACGAGCTTTTCCGGCTTCAGTTTTTTAAGCGGACCGAGTTCCGCAAGGATGGCTTCCTTGAGCATGCGCGCGGCCTGCTCCGGATTCCTGTGCGCGCCGCCCGATGGTTCGGGAATGATGGCGTCGATGATCTTCTGCTCGAGCAGATCGGCCGGCGTGAGCTTCAGCGCCTCTGCCGCCTGTTCCTTGTAATCCCAGCTCTTCCACAGAATGCTCGAGCACGATTCGGGCGCGATCACCGAGTACCAGGTGTTTTCCATCATCAGGATGCGGTCTCCGACGCCGATGCCGAGCGCCCCGCCCGAGGCGCCTTCGCCGATGATGACGACGACGACCGGCACATTCAGATGCGACATCTCGAAGAGGTTGCGCGCGATGGCTTCGGCCTGGCCGCGTTCCTCGGCGCCGATGCCCGGATAGGCTCCCGGCGTATCGAGCAGCGTGACGATCGGACGGTTGAACTTTTCGGCCATCTTCATGAGCCTGAGCGCCTTGCGGTAGCCTTCGGGCTGCGGCATGCCGAAGTTGCGATAGACGTTCGACTTCGTGTCCCTGCCCTTCTGATGCCCGATGATCATCACCGTCTCGGAATCCAGTGTGGCGAAGCCGCCGACGATCGATTTGTCGTCGCCATAGGCGCGGTCGCCGTGGAGTTCGATGAAATCGTTCGTCATGTATCCGATATAGTCGAGCGTATAGGGGCGCTCGGGGTGGCGCGCAAGCTGCACGCGCTGCCAGCGGGAGATGTTGGCGAAAATGTTTTCCCGCAGCTGGATGACTTTGTTTTCCAAGTTGTGTATCTCCTCAGCGATGTCGAGCGTGTCGGAGAGCGTCCGCATCTCGTCGATCTTTTTCTCGAGTTCAACGATGGGTTTTTCAAAGTCCAGGATTACCTTGCTCATTCTTTCGAAACCTTTCCGGAAGACGCCGCCTGAGGCAGCATCGTGATCATTCATTCGCAAACGGGAAGCGGTACTGCCGCTGCCAAATGTAAAAAATATACAAAAGGCGCGGCACAAATCAAAAAAAGTGCGGTCCTACAGGACGCGCTCGATGACGGACCGGTACTGGTCCAGGGCGATGGGAAATGTGAAATGGTCCTCGAAGTATCGCCGGGCGTTTGCCGCCAGCGAGCACCGAAGCGCATCGTCGGCCTTCAGCGACACGATGGCCGCAAGAAGGCCTTCCGCGTCCCCCTGCGAAACGACGAATCCGCACTTGGCAGAGCGGATGATTTCCGCCACGGACGAGTCCGCATCGCACAATGCGATCACCGGCGTGCCCGATGCGAGGATGGAATACAGTTTGCTCGGCATCGCGAGGCCTTCGATATTCTCCTCGAGCGTCACAATCGCGACCGATGCCGCCGTGAGCGACTGGGGCAGCATGTCGAATTTCTGATACGGAAGAAAAACGACGTTGTCCAGATGCCGTTCGCCCGCCATCTGCACCAGCAGCGGCTTCTTGCCGCCGTCCCCGATGAAAAGGAATGTGATATCGCGATCGCTGCAGTGTTCCGCGGAAAGAATGACGGTTTCCAGCTTGTGGAACAATCCGTGATTTCCCGAATATTGCACGACGAACTTCGAGAGCAGGTTATTCGAACGGAGAAATTCATTCGCCTCGCGTGCGACGGGGCGCAGGAATTCGCCGTCGGCCCAGTTGTGTATGACGTCAATCGGCGGCGGCGTTCCCATTTTCGGCGTGAACTTGTGACGGATCTGTTCCTTCATCGTCGAACTGAGCACGATGATCGATGAGGCGCGCTTCAAGATGAGCTTGTTGACGGCGTTCCAGACGCGGTGAATCACTCCGCCCTTCTTCAGATACTCGAGCCGCACGGCGATATCCGGATACACATCGTGCACAAGGAAGATGAACTGCGTTCCCTGAAGCAGGTTGCTCACAGCGCCGATGAGCGGAAGAAACGGCGGATTGGAGACGATGAGCAGCGGCGTGCGGTCGCGGCTGAAGAGCACCGCCGCCAGCGCCGAGAAGAAGAACGACAGCGAATTGACGACCTTGCCGAGAAACGAATTCTTGTTGAGCTGCGTCGACCAGACCCGGCGGATATCCACGCCTCTGTACGTCTCACGCCGGGGGGCCGTATTCTTCTCATACGTAGGCTGGGCGGTGATCGCCTGCACGGCGATTCCTTTTTCCGTCAGGCCGGCGGCGAGTTCGGTCAGGAGCTGGCCGGTCGTGGCGATGTCCGGATGGAAGTACAGCGACAGCAGTCTCAATGTATGGTTGTTATGATGCATTGTTCCGTCTGATGAATACGATGATGCCGTCGCGCCAGCCGCGCCAGAGCGCTTTCAGTTGTCTGACCGCCTTGCTTCCCGGCTCTCCCATGTTCTGCAGCATGAGGATCGTCTTGGCGATGCTGTTCACGGTCGTAAAGAGCGCAACATACAGCTTATACAGCGGGGACGCATGTTCGAACACCCAGAACCGGTTGCGCGTATGATAGTACAGATACAGCTCCGTATAGTTCTTCCATCCCTTGCCTCCGCCGCTCTTGTGATAGGCGACGGCCTCCGGAATGTAGACGATCTTGAATTTCGTCAGCACGCGCTGCGAGAATTCCTGGTCCTCGAAATACATGAAATACCGTTCGTCCATCAATCCGACATCGCGGAAGACCGATGCGCGCACGAGCAGGAGCACGCCGCAGGCGTAGTCGGTCTCCTTGAGCTCGTTCGTCTCCTTCTGATCGATGGAGACCGCTCCCTTGTTCTGACCGGTGCAGAGCAGCTTGTTGAACCGTCCCGCCGCCGAAAAGAGTTCCGTCGTTCCCGGAAAGTAGACGCGCGCATTGAGCACGCCCGCCTCCGGATGGCGTTCGGCATAGTCCACAAGATGGTCGAGCAGATCGGGCGTCACGGTCGCATCGTTGTTGATGATGAGCACATAGTCCGCGTTTTCTTCGAGCGCGCAGCGGACGCCGATATTGTTGCCAGCCGCATAGCCCCCGTTGCGCTCCGAGAGGATCACCGTATGCTGCGGAAACGCCTGCTGGAGCTTCGGTCCGCTTCCATCGGGCGATGCGTTATCCACGATGATGATCGAGAAGTTCGGATACCGCATCGCTTCCAGCGAGCGCACGCACTCGATCGTGTCGTCATAGCCGTTGTAATTGAGCACGATCACAGCCACCTGGGCCGCTGTCTTGCCGCTGCTCACCGTGTATCCGTCAGTCATAAAAAAGATCCAATGAAATTCATCTTCGCAACAGCGCCTTGAGCGAAAGAAGCTCGCTGATGCTGATCATCTTCGACGTCCAGACGCCGGCGAAAAACACGCCGTACATGATCAGCAGTTTCACTGCGAAATGCAAGCCGCTTGGAATGAGGAAAACGGCGTACGAGAGCACGCCGACCAGCGCCGCTTTCATTACCAGCGAGAGATACTCTTCCCATCTGCCGAACGCCCTGACCTGCCGGAAGATATACCAGCTGTAGAGCACTTCCGAAAAAATCGAGGCAGCGATGACTCCGACAATGCCGAAGGCGACCGCCCCCAGCCAGCACAGGATGACATAGAGCGTGCTGACAAACATCATTCCCTTCAGATATTCCTTCTGCTTTTTCAGGGAGACCAGTGAATACTCGATCACCGCGCGCCCAAGCACGATGGCAATGATGATCAGCGACAGTTGCAGAATGTACCCCGTGCCGTAATACTTCGGACCATAGAGCACTTCCACGATGATCTCGCCGAAGGGCGCGATGGTCAGAACCAGCAGAAGGCCTGAGACCATGAAAATCCGTGTGAGTTTCATGGCAAAGGCCCGGAACGCTTCCATATCGTGGACCAGCGAATTCACCACCGGGAAAAACGCCTGATATGCCGCGATAATACCGAAACTCCAGAATGCCAGCACCGGCCGATATGCCGCGCTGAAGGCCCCGACATCCTCTTTGCTCATCGTCACGCCGATGATGAATGTGTTATAGTTGTAGGGAATCTGCATCAGCGTGATCGCGATGCCGATCGGGGCGCTTTCCTTCAACAGCGGGACGATCTTCTTCATCGTGATCGCCGAAACAGCGAATCGGTTTCTCCGGAGATACAGGATTCCGAAGAGCGCTGCGACGATGATGAAGCTGAACGAATGCAGCCATGACACAAACACGTCGGTGTGGAATTGTGCAGACGCACCGAGAAACGGCAACACAAACAGCAATGCCCGGACCGTCCGGATGATGCTGACGATCTCCATCCTCTCGTGCGCCTGATAAAACCATTCCAGCGATAGTGAGATGCCGATCAGAGAAATCAGCATGATGAAAATGATATCGGCATCCTGCGATTTGGAAAACAGCATCCGCACGATGAATGCGGCACCGATCACAAAAAGCGACAGCATTGTGCGGGCAAAGAAGACATTTTCCAGCACGAATGCGTCGTTGTCATGCTGTGTGATCCTCCGCACTCCGACGGTTTCCGTTCCGAATTCTGTGAAGCGCACAAAAAACGTGGAAATCGCCTGCGCGAACGAAAACCTCCCGAAATCTTCCGGCGTCAGCGCTCCTGCCACTTTGATCAGTCCGAAAAAGACGATCGCCTGGCTGATGACATTGCCGGTGAACAGCATGACGAAATTTTTCGATATCCGCTTAGCGAGCATGGCCGTGGATATCAAAACTCGTGCGGTTCACCTTTCTGTCCAGGACAGCGCCCACAATGATCGAAACGCCGAAGAAGAAGAAATACGGACTGATGCGCGTCGGCATCACGAAAAAGCTCATGCCGATGATCCCGAAGAGAAAGCCTGCCACAGCCAAGTCCACGTAGCTCCGGCGCGCCTTCACTCTGAACCAGAAAATGGACGCCAGCAGTCCCAGCAGGTACGGGCCGAGAAGCAGGCCGGCGATTCCGAAATCACCATGCAGCTCTCGCAGGTACGTCCCGGTGTTGGTCCAGACCGGTGTGCGGTAGTATTTCTGGAATGTCGATGCATGCACATCGAGGCCGAGGCGCTCGAGAATCCGGTAGACCGGCAGGAATGTGTGTCCGCCCCACGGCGTCGACTCCCAATCATAATGCAGGTACTGATTCAGGACCGCATAGTCGGATGAGAGATACAGATACACCGACGGCGTGATGACGCTTGCCATATTCAATTTCTTGAGCGTGCCGGACGATCCGCGCAGGCCCTCGTTGGAACCTCTCGTGCTGCGGATGAAATCCGCGCCGCCGATGAGAATGGCCGCAAGCACGATCACCATGGCGATCTTCCTGAATCGGCGTCCATCCTGCTTTTCCCGCTCGGCCTGCCGCTTCTGCGTCAGGAAGTATGCGCTTGCAAAGAGTATGGAAACGATCAGGATATCCACTCTTCCCATATTGGCAAAGTCGATCATGATGATGATGACTGCCGGCAGGATGGCGGCGATCGTGAGCCGGCCGAGACGCTTTGTATAACTGCCGGCAAGCAGCGCAGCGGTGAACACAAGCGAACTGACGTACGGAATGCTGCCGGGCAGCCCTTCAGAAATGCGATAGGAATACAGGAGATTGCCGAGCACAAAGGCCTTGCCCAGTCCGCCAAACAGTCTGGAGACGATGTAGAGGTCATGGACCGCGGCCGCAAACGTGAGGATGTTCAGGATCCAGAGCGCCGTCTTCACGCTTTTCATTTCTCCTTCGAACGAACGCGGCGGTTCTTCCGCATTCGGACGATCGGCTTCCCGGCCGGCCGTCCACCGGGCAAAGGCGACAGTGACCGCTCCCAGCACAAACAGCAGCCAGCATGCAACGATGACGGTCCATGTCTCGTACGACAGAACCGGATAGTTGATCATCCTGACTTCGAACAGCACCATTGCGCCGCACCAGATCGCCGTGTACAGGCTTACATGGTTGAACCATGCGCCGAAGATCTTCCGGCTGACGGCAGCGATCAGGAGTGCGACAGAAATGACTGTGATATACACCATAGTGGCTTTTTCCCGGACACGATCTAAATGGAGGCTTCGCTGCTGCGGATGCGATAGAAGGCCCGGATCCGATCGAGACGGATTTTTACCTTCTGCAGCAGACGGCTTCCTGTGCCGTCGAGTTGTTCCAGCCGTTGAAAGAGGAATACCAATGCCACAGAAAGCGCGCACACCACCATTGTGACAAGAAGGACGATCAGCATGCGCGCGGGCTTCGCCTTCCGCGTGGCCGGCACCGCCTTGTCGAGAACCAGCAGGACAGGCACGTCTTTCTGTTCGTCGATTCTTGCCTGCTCGTAGACCGGCAGCAGGAATTCGAGAATCTTCTGCTGCGTCATCACGTCTCGGTAAAGACGCACACCTTCGAGTCCCGCCTGCGGAAATGTGCTCACCTTTTTCCCGATTTCCCTCAGCTCGGCTTTTGACTGTTGCAGGGCGGGATTGTCGGGGGCAACGTATTTTTCGAGCACCGCGATTTCGATTTCCTTCTTCGCCTTTGTGGCATAGAGTTCGGCATACGCGGCGACGCTCGAATTCTTTTCATCGGTCGAGATGAAAATCTCCTTCTTCTGCTGGAACGCCTTCAGCGCATCCTCGGCATTGGCCAGATCGGCGCGGCATTGATCGAGCCTCTTTTCGATGAACTCGCGGTTGCTGCGCGCTTCCTGCGTGCCGAGACGGATGCTTGTCGTATTCAGCAGCTCGACGAAATAATTGGCCATATCGGCGGCGCGCTGCGGGTTCTTATCCATCACCTCCACATCGATATTATCATCGTCCTGCGCTTCGGCCAGCATGTTTCCCTGAAGCGCCTTGATCGCGAGATCCATATTGTTGTCGGCAATCTCATAGACCGACATCAGGTTGAACTTTTCGATCACGGCAGTCAGCGTCGAGCGGCTTTTCAGGATCGCAAGATAGCTGTAATTGTTCGAAGTTTTACCCAGGCTTCCGAGCGCCTTTCCTCCGGCGATGCCTTTCAGCAGCGAACTGGCCCCGACGGCGGATCCGAACAGATCCTGCTGCTTGGGAGGAAGGATAGACGCGGTGGATTTATACCAGTTCGGAAGCAGCAGGCAGATGCCTGTGGTGACCAGCGCCAGCACGAGCGTGTTGACGATGATGAAGTTCTTCCACCGCAGGAGAATTTCCAGATAATACAGCGAACGCATGTTCGGGGCGGACGCTTTTGCGTCCAATCTGCTGATCTCAGCCATGAACCGGCTCCTTAAAAATCAGATAAATGCAATATCGGTTATTGTTTGAAGACGAGCACAGCAAGCGTGACAACCGTGCCGACAATGCCGAACACTTTGCTGTATATGTCGATATAGAAGCTGAATGTTCTATACGGCTCCTTGGGCACCCAGACATAATCGCCGTCTTCGATCTTTGTTTCATCCGGCGCGAGCCACTGCTTCGTTGTGGCCTTGATGATGCGCACATCATTCTTGCGCGCGTATTCCGTAAATCCGCCGGCTTTCTCTATATAGTATTCATAATCGTATCCGTTCTCGAAGAGAATGTGCCCGGGATTCACCACCTGCCCGAACACATAGATCGTCTTTTTGCTGGATGCGATCGAGATATAATCGCCGTTGCGCAGCAGCACATCCTTCGTCGGATCATGCTTCTCGAACAATCCCACGAAATCCGTCACGACGAGCTCGCGGTTGAGGCGGATGTTCGTTTCCATATAGAAGTACGCCGAATCGTCGGGCGTGACGCCGCCGCGGGCGCTTTCGAGCCGCTCGGATTTGATCTCGTTCTCGGACACGGAATTCCGGTGCAGCTGCGATGTGGCCAGCGATGCATATTCGGTGAATCCGCCCGCCTGACGGATGATATCGCTCAGCTTCGTCGAATCCTTCGTGATGGGATAATAGCCGGTGTACCTCACTTCGCCGTCGATGTACACCTTGTCATCCCGCTTCACCGCCGGTTTCTCGCGCACGACCACCCTGTCGCCGCGCTGGAGCGGGAAATCGGGCTGGCTGCCGCGCAGGATCTGTCTCAGATCGAATGTGAATGTGCTCATCCGGTCGCCGTTGGACGAAGCACGGAATACTTCGACATGAGAACTGTCGGCGATGGCCGTCAAGCCGCGCGCAATGTTCACCATCGTCGAGACGCTGTCCCCTTCCACAAACTCATACACGCCTTCCCCGTTGACGGCGCCATAGACGCCCACAAAATCGCGCGAGATCTCGGCCTTCGGCACGATAACCACATCGCCGTCTCTCAGGAGCGGATTGAATTCGCTTCGCCGTGTGGCGTAATATTTTTCGAGGTCGACCCGGCTTGTCGTTCCATCCTTGTGATGAAGCTGAATCCTTCGGCGCGATCCCTTCTTATCGGTTGTGAGACGCGGATCGAGTCCCTCTGTCGGCTTGATCTCCTTCAGCATTGTGCGCAGATTGCGGTCGGTCGGATCGTTGGCAAGCGCCACAACGACATCGACGCGTTCGGTGGCCTGCATGGCAAGGATGCCTTCGTTGGCGACGAAGCCCTTCACCGTCACATTGAACATGCGCGGCGTGGTGAGCGTAAAGACAATTTCTCCGACAAAATATTTTTTCCGGATCGTCTGGAGCGCCTTTTTCTTCACCGCATCGAGCGTCAGGCCCGCCACTGGAATCTCACCGACAGTCGGAATGATGAGTGTTCCTTCGGGTGTGACCGGGATCTGCAGACTCATGGGAGGGGTGACGATGACATTCGTCGTGAAGATATCTCCCGGTCCGACGATATATTCCATCGGATCGACCGGTCCGTCGAGCGTGGACACCTTCAACGTCTGATTGAGCATCAGGCTGGTTTCCTGCTGCCGTGCAGCCTGGGTCTGCGGCCGCTGTTGTTCCTGGGCCCGCACTGCGGACGTTGCAAGGCAGAGGAGGAAGAGGCCGTACAGTACATTCCTGAGAAACGTCACAAGGATACCCTTTTAACTGATTGAAAAAATTAGCACTTCCGCTGCCGGCCATGGCACATCCTCCCCGCTGATTCCTCGAGTCCCCTTCCACGCCAGGTTCAGAGCATACAGATAATAATATCGCTTGTATCGGCTACAGAATCAAGCAAAAACTGCGAATTCAAGGATTCGCCGCGGAATCACAATCATTGCCGAGTATAGTATGCATGTCATTCGATGACGAGCAGAGAGTGAATATCGACGCGCGGAATGATGACGGATGCGATTCCGCTTTGATATGACATCGGCAGTTTCTTGTTTCCCGGGATGAGCGTGATCTTCGACGGCTTTTTTTGTGAGCGGTACGAAACATGTACATCCTTCACCGGCGGAATCTCGCTGTAAACGCCTGCCGCACCCACATCGGGACCTCTGCCGATATTGATCAGATTGACGACCGTCTTTTTGCCGACGCGGTTCAAGGTTACATCCACTCCGTGCATCCCGGCGACAGTGACGGTCTGATCGGGAAAGAGCCGGTTGACGGACCGGCTGATGCGGTCGCGTATTTCATCGGTCGGCTGTTTGTAATACTGTGTTCCGACGTCCTCCGGAATGAATCCGATCGAGCCTTTTCCGTATGGAACGATGGCGTCCTCTCCTCCGCTCTCGGTCTGCACTTCATCACGGAAGAAGCCTGAGCTGCGGGCGCCGGTCACCAGGAGCTTTCCGCCCTTCTTCACATAGTCGAGCAGCTCGCGCTTCATATCCGAGGCGAGATATTCCATTTCCGGAATGACGATGAGCGGATATCTGCTCATCTTCCCTTTCAGATGATGTTCGCTGATGACCTGCACGCAGCGCTGGTCGTCGAGCATGGCGAACAGCACACCCTTGGCATATTCGCCTGTTCCCCACCCTCCGTAGAGTCCCGGGATCCTCTTGTAGAAATCATCCTTCGAATAAAAGAGCGCAACCTGCGGGATGGGAGATGCGCCCTTGCAGTATTTCTGTCGTTCGCGAATAAATTTTCCCACGCCGACCATCGGTTTGATCTTCGATGTCGTCACCGAACCATCCCGGTTCTGCGTGATGTATGCCTGGAAACCGCCGCCGAGCGAGATCACCGCAGCGGCTTCCTGCATGAGCTGCGTCTCGGTCTTGGGAGTCTGCACGCCGTTGTTCGTCACGAAGCTCCAGCTCAGAAGGTCCCACGGCTTTCCCTGATTCTGAAGATAGCGGCCCTCCCAACGCGCGGAGTTCATGCTGCCCACGTAGTTATAGTCTCCCGAGAGGAAATCCACATTGACAGAGACCGGCTCCGGCATGAAGGATGAGAAGGCCCAGTTGCTTGCAATCTGGAATTTCGGATTATGCGCATGCACAGCGTCAACGTAATGCTTCAGGTAATCGAGATATGCCTTGCGGCTGAAGTCGCGGAGATCGTCGAATCCCGGTTCAGCGGCTGTTTTGGACAGCGACATGCGTCCCGATTTCTTCTTGAATGATTCCACTGACTTTGGGCTATAATCGATGCCGGTGGCCCAGCAATCTCCGTCCACCCACACGCCGTCCACGTGATACGTGTCGTTGAGTTCCAGGAATTGCGGGATCATGATTCGGTCGACATATGGTCCGAATACGGAAACCATATCATGGTCGCGCCGACCGTCGGCATTCACGCGGGCGAGCGTCGAATCATTTTTAATGGCCTGCTGGTCGTACACGCCGGAATAATGCATATAGAGCGCGACGTGCTCCTTCGACGTCACGGAGCGCCAGAGGCGGAGCGGATCGCCCACGAATCCCGGCGCACGATTGCCCACCTTCGTCGGATAACTCGAGAGTCCCGGATGTCCCTTGCAGTCGATCTGTATGAAATCCGGATTGACCGAACGGAGGATTTCGAGGATCGACGCCTCCGTCACGTTCCGGCCGATCTCCTTCGAATCGGGTCCGGCATGGAAATCGAAATGCAGGCCGAAGAAGCTGCTCGATCTCCGAAGCGTCGTTTTTTTCGCATGCGGTTCCAATGCCAAGGCAGATGTGCCGACAATCAGGAGCACAAGAATGATGACGATGAAAATGCGCAGTGCAGCTCTTCGTGAACCAAACTCGTTGTTCATGGCAATCCTCTCAGAAATGAACGTTACTTTTGCAGGAGTAACTTTTTTGTCTCTGAATGCGTGCCGGCGCGCAACTGGTAGAAATAGACGCCGCTCGGCATGCCTGCGGCGTTCCACTGTTTCGTATAGTTGCCTGCAGGCAGTTCTTCGGATGCGAGCGCCGCGACTTCGCGGCCGATCACATCGAATATCTTCAGAGAGACATGGGATCGCGTCGGCAGGTTGAATGCGATGGTCGTCGAAGGATTGAACGGATTGGGATAATTCTGCTTCAATGTATACGAAGTAGGGAGCGTTGCCAGCCCGTCACCCTGAGACTCGACTCCGAGTACGACCTCGTCAAGCCGTGTAATAAATGCGCCGTTTCCCGTCAAGTGAATTCCATCTAACGCACAGTCTGTAGTGAAATTGCCGACAGTCCACAGCCCCTTTTTTCCATTCAGGGCCACAGCCGTCATCAATCCGGACGCGTCCCAGCCGACATTCGTCGTTGTTTTGCCCCAAAGGCATCGTCCGTCAGGACTATACTTGAGAATGAACGCATTCTGTCCTTCAAGAGCGGACGACCATGGTCCGAATGTCACCTGAGCACTCCAATACCCTCCGACACAATATGTGTTTCCCTCAGCATCGACTTTCAGTCCCTTCCCGATCGAAAACCCGTTACCGCTATTCGCTGTAGCCCACAAGCATGAACCTTTCGAATCATATCGTGCGACGAACGTTCGGTAGGCATCGGAGTGGGGCAATTGGAATTGATCGAACGAAGGATCTGAACTTATAATTTCTCCAGTGATCGTGCTATTCCCTTCACGATCAGTAGAAATTCCATTTGCATTAAGAAGTGCCCATGTGGTGGAGACCGACTGCTTGGCCCACTCGGGATTTCCGAGACTATCGATTTTGGCGATAAAAATGTCCTTGCCTCCGCCTGCATCCAATGCACTATTCGCGAATTGCATGGTGCCATAGAACGATCCGGTCACATAAACGTTCTCTGCCGGATCTACACTGATGCTTCTCCCAAACGAACCGGATGAACTATTGGTACTGCCACCCCGCACAGCCCATAAACACGCACCATACGAATCATATTTTGCGACAAACATATCTGTTGCATTTGCTTGTGTAATTAATGCCTTTCCATTTCCAAATGCCGCTGTGCCTTGAAACGTCCCTGTAACATAACAATTTCCTTTTAAGTCCATCGTCACTCCCAATCCCACATCGATTGATTTGCCGCCGATAGGCACTGCCCAGAGACACTCTCCATTGGTGTTGTATTTTGCCAGAAAAGCATCATTTTCACCATTTCCCGTTACAGAGACAGAACCCAACATCAGGCGGCTCCCTGTAAAGCCGCCGGTGAGATAAATATTCCCTGAGGCATCGGCTGCTAAATCGCGCGGCCAGAAAGAGGTCATACCCCCCTCTTGCTTAACCCAGATGAAATTGCCAGCAACATCAAGCTTTGCAAGAATACAATTAGAAACTCCGGCAGTGGAGAATTCTTGCTGTCCAATTCTGATCGCTCCATTAATTTCCCCGGAAAAATATGAATTCCCGGCAGAGTCAACGCCGATTCCCAAAAATTCAACGCGACCCAACACCGACTGAGCCCAGGTAAAGGATGGAACTTGGGAATAAAGATCGGGGGCAGTTCTGAGAATGATCAGCGCTAACAATGTTTTAATAAAGAGGCGCATAGATGACCAGTAGTTGATATTATCA
>JBLMZA010000041.1:0-2552 GCA_050258555.1 Acidobacteriota bacterium
GTATGAGCAAAGCGGATTCAACCGATCTTGCAGCAAAAGAGACGATCGAACTGACATTCCCCCGCCCTTCAGGCGATTCGCTCGGACTCGTCCTTGCTGCCAGACAGAGTCTCATGACCACGTTTCTGTTCTATAAGACGCTCGGCTATATGGGAAGGGATGCCGGACAGTGGTTTGCGGAAATGGAACGGAGCAATGTGAATGAACCGATCCGCGCGCTGGAAGACATCCTGGGCGGCATCGATGTGAGCGTGATGGATGAACAAGGCGCGTGGAAGGCGGCGGGCACCATGCTCGAATACGGACCATTGGCAACGGATGTGCATCTCGTTTCCCTGCCGCATGTCGAAGGCGATTCCCTCCGCGTGCGTCTCACGCTGACCAAAGGATACTGGCGCGTGGATCAGGCTGCGCTGACAAGCATCATCGGAACGGCAGAAGCGCTCCGCATTTCTCCCGCGGATGTGCAGCGCGACGGCGCGCATGATCCTGTGGCACTCTCGATGCTGCTCGATTCGTCGAAGACGCTCGTCACGCTTCCCGGGGACACATACCGGATGCAGTTCATGCTGCCGGACAGCCTGAAGCACGCTGCACTCTTTCTTGAAAGCCGCGGGTATTATCTCGAATGGATACGCAAATCGTGGCTGGCCGAGGAGGATCCGCTTGCCCTGGCGCAGATTCTTTTCGATCCGGCGGAGGCGCTGCGCCGTTTGGCGCCGGAGTTCTCGCGCTCCGAACGGCTCATCGAAGCGCAGTTCTGGAAAAGCAAATACGCGCCGGATCGCCGCACCCGTGGAGGCATGCGATGAGAATCCCGTATCGTCTCACGACTCGCATCACCGCCGCAGTTCTGATATCCGTTATTGCAGGCGGATGCGCAATAACACAGGCACCGGTCAAAACGCTGCACAACGTGAACGACATGCCGTCGCACGTCTACGGCAGCTGGATCTATGTAACGCTGAAGAAAGGCGAGAATGAAAAACGGAAGATCCGTCTCGGCGGAGAGCTCATCGCCGTCACCAAAGACACGCTGTACGTGGCCGCGCCGATATTTCATGCTTTCCCCTGGAGTACCGTCGAAGAAGCGAAGCTTGCGGCATTCGATTCGAATGCGGAAGGAGTCGTCGGCCTTTCCATTCTTGGCTGGATCTCGGCAATCTCGAACGGCTGGTTCGGCTTCCTGCTGACGGGTCCCATGTGGATCGTCGGCGGAACGATCGTCTCGATCGACCGCTCGTATACGCCGATGTACACCTACCCGGATGATCCGATCGAAGTGATCAGCCTCTACGCGCGATTTCCCGCCGGACTTCCCCCGGCAATCGACCGGTCGACGCTCGTCATGATCCAGTTCCAGCGGAAGCCGTTCGGCTTCTGATTGTTAGAGATCGGGCGAGAACACCACGGGAATCCACCGATAGGACACCCGGTCCTTCGAAGCCGATTCGGCATGCAATCGTCCGATGCCGGGAAACGGCAGATGCATGCCGGCGATGATCCGATGCTCCGCCGCTGCTCTCTGAAACGCCTCCTGCCGGACCGCCACGGCCTTCTCCTGATCCGTATCGTATTCAATGGCAACATCGGGCCTCGCACACTGCACCGGCATGTTGTGTATCATATCCCCGATCACCAGGAGCGATGCCGTATCGCTTGCAATCAGGAACGATGCATGTCCGGGCGTGTGTCCGCTCTTCACCAATGCCGTAATGCCGGACACGGGCTGGTCGCCGTCCGCACAGGTGATCCACTTCTTCGACGCCTGATAGGCCGATGCATTCTTCTTCACCAGCGCACGCATTTCCTTCATGTCCTGCGATTCTGCGTCTTCCCTCTCG
Organism: Acidobacteriota bacterium; assembly: GCA_050258555.1. Taxonomy (GTDB): domain Bacteria; phylum Bacteroidota; class Ignavibacteria; order UBA10030; family UBA8401; genus CAISDA01. The sequence goes on from JBLMZA010000041.1 coordinate 1,845, forward strand.
GAAAGCCAAAAGTCGCTTTCGGGTTTCGACACATAGACCGTCGCATTCGGAAAATTCGCCTTTCCGGTAGAATCGGCGATGCCTCCTACATGATCGGGATGCAGATGCGTGATGAGCACGGCATCGACATCTTCGGGAGCGTATCCGGCAGCCCGCAGATTCTTCAGTGTGTATCCGAACGAGGGGCCGAAGAGCGTGCCCGCTCCCGCATCGATCAGCACGAGCTTGGAGCCGGTATTGACGAGATAGGCATTCGTCGTCGACGGCGTTGCCGCTCCGCCCTCGGCATAGGGAGCCATCAGCGCATCAAGTTCCTGTTCCGTCGCCTTGGTGAGCAGCTTCTTTTCGACAGCGATCGCTCCGTCGCACAGCGCCGTCACTTCAAACGAACCGATCATGATGCGGTAATATCCCGGCGCCTGCGATCGTTTGATGGGCGCGGCGGCATGCATCTGCATGCATGCGGTGAAGAGTGCTGCGAGGATGGAAGCAATAATGATGAAGCGGCGTGTCGAAGGAATCCGGATCTGTTGCATCGTGTCGTTCCTTTGATAAGTGTGCGAATGTGCTGCTCTTGGGGCGCACTAATATAAAAGGATATTCGTTTCGAATCAAACGCGGACGATAAAAACAAATGCCGGACCAGTGGCGTCCGGCATTTGTTGATTCGGCACTGCAGCTGCAGTCAGTTGCGCTTCAGCGCGTCTG
>JBLMZA010000042.1:0-19783 GCA_050258555.1 Acidobacteriota bacterium
GCTCGCGGAAGAATCCTTCAACGGCATCGCCACGACGCTTCTCGGCATGGATGCGGACGGCACCGTGAATCTCAACCATGTCTGCTCCGTTGCGGGGCTCGGCGGCAAGCCCTACAGAGACGGCAGCTACGAGTATTATATCAATGAGCCGCAGCGCACGAACGACTTCAAGGGATATGGCCCCCTGATGCTGGCGGCCATCGAATTGGAGCGTCCATAAAGGCAACTTCCATGAATGATCAGAGCGTGAATATACGACGATCCCGAACCACCCGTTCGTTTCTCTTCCGGCTTCTCTTTCTTGCCGGGGCCGGAGCGGTGATACTGGGAATGGCGCCTGCCGGCGCGCCGCGCATTTTCCTTGTCGGCGATTCGACGATGGCCGATAAGCCCATCACCGCCAATCCGGAGGTGGGCTGGGGACAGATGTTCCCTGCCCTGATGAAGCCGGGCGTGGTTATCGAAAACCATGCGCGCAACGGCCGCTCCACCAAAAGCTTCATCGATGAAGGACGCTGGGCCGCGGTGGTCTCGAGGCTCGCCCCCGGCGACTACGTCCTCATACAGTTCGGGCACAACGATGCGAAGAAGGACGACTCGCTGCGCTATGCCGCGCCGCAGACGGCCTACCGCGAGAATCTCGTGCGCATGGTGCAGGAAGCGCGCGATCGCGGCGCCCTGCCCGTGCTTCTGACGCCCGTCAACCGGCGCAAGTACGACGAGAAGGGCGCATTCGTCGATCAGCACGGCGAGTATCCCGATGTCGTGCGCGATGTGGCCGCGCGGGAGCATGTTCCGCTCATCGATCTGCACGCGCGCACGCGCGAACTGTTTGCGCGCCTGGGGGAAGAAGGGTCGAAGAACTATTTTCTTGCCGGAGTGCCCGAAGGCATGTACGTGCATCAGACGAAGCTCAAGCGCGACAATACGCACTTCACGAAATTCGGCGCCATCGAAATGGCGCGGCTTGTCGCCGAGGGCATACGCAAAGCGAAGCTTCCTCTTGCCTCCTGGCTCAAGCCCGGATCCGAGGTGAAGTTCCCGGCCATGAAGAAAGCCGTGCTGCTCGATAATTATTTCAACAACGAAACGCGCACGGAGCACGGACAGACGGTCCCGTTCCACTATCTCTGGCAGGATACGACCAACTCCGGCTTCTATGAGCTCGGCCATCTCTTCGACCGGCAGGGCGCAGAGTGCGATACGCTCAGGCAGGCGCCGACCGGGGAAAGGCTGAAGGACTTCGGCGTCTACATTATCGTCGACCCGGACACGCCGTCGGAAACGCCGGCGCCCAACTATATGGATGCCGCCTCGGCCGATGTCATCGCGCGCTGGGTCGAGCAGGGAGGCGTCCTGGTGCTGATGGAAAACGACAAGGGCAATGCGGAGTTCGAGCATTTCAACACGCTGGCTGCGCGGTTCGGCATGCATTTCAATGAAGTGAGCCTCCACAGAGTCGAAGGCACGCAGTTCGATCAGGGCAAGAGCGACCGCTTGCCGAAGCATCCGCTCTTTCGCGGCGTCAGGAAAATCTACATGAAGGAAGTCAGCACGATCACGGTCGCACAGCCCGCGCGCGCGCTGCTGGTTGAACGCGGCGAGTGCCTCATGGCCGTCGCGCGCGTGGGAAAGGGCCTGGTCTTTGCCGTGGGCGATCCCTGGCTCTATAACGAATATATCGACAACCGAAAGCTTCCCGTCTCCTTTGAAAACTACAAGGCGGCCGGGAATCTCGTTGAATGGCTCTTGAGCCAGGCACCCGAGACGCGGAAGTAATTTCCTGATTCGCGCATCAAGCGCCCATCACTGAAACACGAGAGAAGAAAAAAATATGGTGAAGAAAGGCATTCAAGTCACCCTTTCGGATATCGCCGGCAAGCTCGGCGTCTCCAAGGTCACGGTATCGAAAGCCCTCCGCGGGCATCCGGATATCTCGCGCGAAACGGTGAAGAAGGTGAAGAAGGTTGCCAAAGATCTCGGATATTTTCCCAACTACATGGCGCGCAACCTTTCCTCGAAGCATTCGAACACGATCGGCGTGGTGGTGCCGAAGATCGCGCACTTCTTCTTCTCGACGATGATCGAGGCGATCTATGACGTCGCCTTCGAGCACAATTACGAGATCATCCTGACGGTGTCGCAGGAAGATGCCCGGCGCGAGCTCTGCCACATCAAGTCGCTGCTGTCGATGAGAGTCGACGCGCTGATCGTCTCTGTGACGCAGCAGACGACGGACGTTTCGATCTTTCACAAGGTGAAGGAAATGGGCGTGCCGCTCACATTCGTCGACCGCGTGATCGACGACAAGAGCTTCAACACGGTGGCCAACGACGACAGGGGCGGAGCGCTCCATGCGGTCGAGCATGCGATCAATGTCGGCTACACGAAGCTGGGATTCCTGGGCGGCTATGAGCACGTCAATATCGGACACCTGCGAAGGCTCGGCTTCGAAGATGCGCTCGAGAAGCACCATGTGCCCGTGCATCCGGAATGGATCATACACTCCGGCTTCGGCGAAGAAGACGGCTACAACGGCTTCATGCAATTGTGCGCCACAGGCGAGCTGCCCGAATTCATCTTCTGCGCCTCATTCCCGATTGCGCTCGGCGTCTACCGCGCGGCCGAGGAGCTCGGCATACGCATTCCGAACGACCTCGATCTGATGTGCTTCGGCTCGGGCATCGCCAACCGTTTCCTTTCCACGCGCATCAGCTGCGTCGATCAGCCGGTGGCGGAACTCGGACGCAAGGCGATGGAAATCACGCTGGCGGCCATCCAGTCCTCCGCCGAGGAAATCGCGCCGCAGCATGTCACATTGGGCACGACGCTCGAACTGGCCGATACGTGCATCAGAAAGATCGCCGTGCCGAAGAAAATCGTCTCGCTCACTCCTCCGTTTTTTGCACCGGCCGGACAGGGAAAGTGAGCGCTGAAGGGATGAGCATATCACGAGGCTTTTTGAGATTCCGAAAAAGTCTTCGCCTCCTGGTTGCTTCCGGGGCGCTCAATGCGGCGCTTGCGCAAATGCCTGCGCCGGTGATTTCCTATCCCTGGATGCCCGATTGCGGAGACGGACGCTACAGGAATCCGGTGATCTGCGCCGACTATTCGGATCCCGATGTCGTCGAGTGGCGCGGACGCTTCTACATGGTCTCTTCCAGCTTTGCGCACACGCCAGCCATTCCGGTGCTCGAGTCACCCGATCTGGTCAACTGGACGATCATCGCCCATGTGGCGGACAATCTTCCCTCGCCCCTCTTCGACCGCGTGCAGCACGGCAAGGGCGTCTGGGCGCCGAGCATCCGGCTTCACAAGGGATTCTTCTACGTGTATTACGGCGATCCCGATTTGGGCATCTTCATGTCGAAATCGAACAATCCGAAAGGACCGTGGACTGCGCCGCTTCTGGTGAAGAAGGCCAAAGGATGGATCGATCCGTGTCCGCTCTGGGATGCGGACGGGAAGGCCTACCTCGTGCATGCATGGGCCAAGAGCCGCGCCGGATTCAACAGCATCTTGAGCCTCTGCCGGATGAATGAGGAAGGCACCAAAATTCTCGATGAGGGCAGGGACATTTTCGACGGGCATGCGCATCATCCGACCATCGAGGGACCGAAATTCTACCGGCGAAACGGATGGTATTACATCTTCGCCCCGGCAGGCGGCGTGAAGCCCGGATGGCAGACCGTGCTTCGTTCGAGATCGATCGACGGTCCCTATGAAGACAGGATCGTCATGGATCAGGGCTCGACCGTGATCAATGGCCCGCATCAGGGCGCATGGGTGACAACCAGAAGCGGCGAAGACTGGTTCATTCACTTCCAGGACCGCGGCGCCTACGGGCGCATCGTGCACCTGCAGCCGATGCGGTGGAAGGATGACTGGCCGGTGATCGGGCGCACGCAGGAGGGAACAGAAAAAGGCGAGCCGGTGGCCATCGATACGAAGCCGGACGTGAAGGCGCCGCATCGAAGGATGATCCCCCAGACAAGCGATGAATTTCGATCGGCTGCGCTCGGACTGCAGTGGCAGTGGCAGGCCAATCACAAGAGCGCGTGGTATTCGCTCCATGCCCGGCCGGGCGCGCTCAGGCTCTACGCCGTGCCGAAGGCATCGGGCGATTCGTCGCTGTGGATGACGCCGAATCTGCTCTTGCAGAAATTTCCGGCTGAGCGCTTCACGGTGAAGACGCGCGTGGATGCCAGAGAGCTGAGAGAGGGCGACCGCACGGGACTCATCATCTTCGGGCTTGATTATGCGGCGATCGATGTGCAAAACGTTTCGGGCCGGCTGGTGATCGAGAAGATCGAATGCACAAACGCCCATCAGTCGGGAACAGAAACCAGGAGCGTGCGTTTGACGCTTCCCACGGCGCAGTCGATCGATCTTGCGGTGAGCGTCGATACTGCGGCCGTCTGTCATTTCAGCGTGAGCGCCGACGGGAGGAATTTCACGCCGCTGGGGCATCCCTTTCAGGCGCGCGAGGGAATGTGGGTGGGAGCCAAAGTGGGTCTCTATTGCGTCGGCACGGCGAATGCCTCGGGACGCGGTTCAGCCGAGTACGAATTTTTCCGATTTGAATAACCCCGAAATTGAAGGATGGTCCTCTTATGAGACGACGGAACGTGTGTGCATTCATCCTTGCTCTGGCAGTCGCGTTGGCTGCCGCGCTGCCCAACAGGCTCGAAGCGCAGGAGTCCCGATCGTTTGTGATCGAACCGATTCCGCCCGAGGTGCTTGCCAATCTTCCCTTCGAGATGCCGGAGGTGAAGCTGCCGAAATTTCCGGAGCGCCGGTTCGATGTGCGCGAGTACGGCGCCGTTGCCGACGGACGGACGATGAACACCGGGGCGTTTTCCAGGGCGATTGAAGCCTGCGCGAAATCCGGCGGAGGCATGGTCGTTGTTCCTGCGGGCGAATACCTGACGGGCCCGATCCGGCTGGAAAGCAATGTCAATTTCCATGTGGAGCGCGGTGCGCTCATCATCTTCAGTCCGAAGTTCGAAGACTATCCCCTCATTCCGTTTCCGAATCCGACGTCGAAGAGCCTGCGCTGCACTCCGCCCATCTTCGGCTACAAGCTCGAGAATGTGGCCGTCACCGGCAGCGGCGTTTTCGACGGATCGGGAGAGGCCTGGCGTCCGGCCAAGAAGGAGAAATTCACCGAGCGCGAATGGAAGGCGATCGTGAAATCGGGCGGCGTCGTTTCGGATGACGGACGCATGTGGTATCCGTCGAAGGAGGCGATGAACGGCGAAGCCTACCTGAAGGCGCTCTATAAGGGAAAAAAACAGCCCACGGCAGCGGAAGTCGCCGGTGCGCGAGAATACCTGCGGCCGAAGATGGTCGAGCTCTATGACTGCGAGCGCGTGCTTCTGGACGGGCCGACATTCCGCAACTCTCCGCAGTTCGCGGTCCATCCGGCGCAGTGCGAGCACGTGGTCGTGCGCAATGTGACGATCCAGAATCCGGAAAACGCACAGAACGGCGACGGGCTCGATCTGAGCGCCTGCCATACGGTTGTCGTCTACCGCACAGTCGTCGATGCGGGCGATGATGCCATCTGCATCAAGGCCGGAAATCCGGGCAAGGAGAAAAAGTGGACGGCCTCCTGCGAGAACATCGTCATCACCGACTGCACCGTGTATCACGGGCACGGGGGCTTCGTCATCGGCAGCGAGACCGACGGAGGAGCCCGCAACATTCTTGCGCGCCGGCTCACGATGCTCGGCACGGATGTCGGGCTCCGGTTCAAGTCGCCGCGCGGCAGAGGCGGCCTGGTCGAGAAGATTTTTGTCGACTCCGTGGTCATGAAGGATATCCAGAACGAGGCCGTGCTCTTCGACACCTTTTATGAATCGGGCAGCGCAGAAAAGAACGCCTCATCGCGCGACGCTTCGCGCACGAAAGAGGACGTCGCCGAGGGGACGCCGCAGTTTTCCGGGTTCACAATTTCGAATATCACCTGTTACGGCGCCGCGCGTCCCTTGCTCTTTCTCGGACTGCCGGAGATGCCGATTAAGAATATCTCGATCACACATTCGGTCTTCACCACAGACAAGGGCGCGCTCTTGGTCGACGCCGACAGCATCCGCCTGGATGATGTGAAGCTCTTCCCGAAAATCGGCCCCGTCTACACGGTCAATGAATCCAAACGGATCCTCATTGCGCGCGGTGCGGCGCCTGCCGCCTTGGGCGATGTCTTCATGGAAGTGAAGGGTGAGGGCGCAGAAGGCATCGTGATCGAAAAGACCGATCTGACCAGCCTGAAGACGCCCGTGACCACAGCAAGCGGCGCGTCCTCTGCCGCGGTCACGCTGCGCTAGGAAGAAGAGGACGGCCCGATTATTTTTCGTAGAATTCACCGATGGGTTCCACACTTGTTAAAAGGAATGCACGTATGTCAAACGCACACGCAACGCAGAGCCCCGCCGGAATTCCTGCTGCCGAGGAGTCCCGCGGCGGATACCGATGGATCATCCTGACGCTTGTCTTTTTCGCCACCACGATCAATTACCTGGATCGCCAGGTGATCAGTCTTCTGAAGGATGATTACCTCGAGCCGCTGTTCAAATGGAGCGAATCGGACTATGCCAATATCGTCATCGTCTTCCAGCTTTCGTATGCGATCGGCATGCTCGGCGTCGGCTGGGTGATCGACAAGATCGGCACCAAGCTCGGCTATGCGCTCTCGCTTGCCGTCTGGAGCCTTGCGGCGATCGGTCATGCCTTCGCCAGGAGCACGGCGGGCTTCATGGTGGCGCGCGGCACGCTCGGCGTGAGCGAATCGGGCAACTTCCCGGCAGCCATCAAGACCGTGGCCGAATGGTTTCCGAAGAAGGAGCGCGCCCTGGCCACCGGACTCTTCAATTCGGGCGCGAATGTCGGCGCGATTGTGGCGCCGCTGAGCGTCCCCTTCATCGCGATCTCGATGGGATGGGAGTGGGCATTCATCATCACGGGCGTGATCGGACTGGTGTGGCTTCTCTTCTGGTTCCTCTTCTACGAAGTCCCCGCGAAGCACAAAAAGCTCTCGAAGCCGGAACTCGCCTACATCAACTCCGATATCGACGAGGCGCCGGAAGGGCCGACGGAAACCGCGGGCACGAAAGTCAGCTGGACGAAGCTTCTCACATTCCGCCAGTCGTGGGCGTTCATCGTGGGCAAGTTCATGACCGACGGCGTGTGGTGGTTCTATCTCTTCTGGCTGCCGTCGTATCTCAACAAGGAATACCATATGACCAAGACCGATGTCGCCATTCCGATCGCCGCCGTCTACACGATGACGACATTCGGCAGCATCTTCGGCGGATGGCTCTCCGGATACTTCATGAAGCTCGGCTGGCCGGTCTACAAGGCGCGCCGCACGGCGATGCTCGTCTTCGCGCTTGCCGTGCTTCCGGTCATCGCTGCCACGACCGTCGGACAATTCGGCGCATGGTATGCCGTCTTCATCATCGGCATCGCCGCATCGGCCCACCAAGCCTGGTCGGCCAACATCTTCACGACGACAAGCGACATGTTCCCGAAAAAAGCCGTGGCCTCGGTCACGGGCCTCGGCGGCATGGCCGGCGGCCTGGGCGGCATGCTCATTTCCTGGACGGCCGGCCTGCTGCTTGACCACTATAAGATGCTCAACCAGATGGAGACGGGATATTTCATCATGTTCATGATCTGCGGCTTCGCCTATATCGGCGCGTGGGTGATCTTCAACCTTCTGGCGCCGCAGATGAAAAAAGTGCAACTCTAAATCAACTTACCAATAGAAAGCGAAGGTACAAATAAAATGGACGTACGATTTTCGACAGACCCGAAGTCTCTCAAGACAATGAAGACCGAAGAGCTCCGCTCGCTCTTTCTGATGACAACGCTCTTTGAAGCAGACCGCGTGCCGATGGTGTATTCGGACATCGACCGCTCGATCACGGGCTCGGCCGTGCCGGTCGAGGGAACGCTCGAGCTTCTGGCAAGCAAAAAGGAAATGGCGGCCGACTATTTCGCCGAACGGCGCGAAGTGGGCGTGATCAATATCGGCGGCTCGGGCACGATCACCATCGACGGCACGGTGCACCGGCTTGCCATGCATGACGCGCTCTATATCGGGCGCGGGGCGCGCTCTGTAGTCTTTGCTTCGGAAAAGAAGGACGAGCCGGCCGCGTTTTATTTCGTGAGCTATCCGGCGCACACGGCCTACCCCACGACGCTCATCACGCTTGCCGATGCGGAGCATACCGCGCTCGGAAGCGTGAAGGACTCGAACAAGCGCGTCATCAACAAGTACATCCATCCGCGCGGCGTCAAAAGCTGTCAGCTCGTGATGGGCATGACGGCGCTCGAGGAAGGCTCCGTCTGGAATACGATGCCCGTCCACACGCATCAGCGCCGCTCGGAAGTCTACATGTACTTCGATCTTCCCTCCGACGCCGTGGTCTTCCATCTGATGGGAGAGCCCGACGAGACGCGGCACATCGTCGTGCGCAACCGCCAGGCGGTGCTCTCGCCGAGCTGGTCGATCCATTCGGGCTGCGCCACGCGGAATTATAAATTCATCTGGGCCATGGGCGGCGAAAACCAGGTGTTCGAGGATATGGACGGCGTTGCGATGGGTGCGATCGGATGAGGATGGATCTTCCCATGGCTTCTGATGTGATGATGATTCACCCGGCCGATACGGTCGCTGTGGCGCTGGAAGCGATGAAGGCGGGAACGGCCCTCTCGGTTTCAGGCCGCGATATTCTTCTGGTGGATGACGTGCCGAAAGGGCATAAGATCGCGCTGCGTGCGATCGAACGCGGGGAAGAGGTGCGCAAGTACGGGCATGTGATCGGGCGGGCCTCATGCCCGATCGTCCCCGGCGCCTGGGTGCATGCGCATAATCTTATGACGACGCTCGACGGGAAGTCGGAGTACACATATGCGCCAGGCACGCAGAGCAATACCGCGCATGAAACGCCGCTTCCGACATTCGAAGGCTACAGAAGGACGGACGGGCGCGTCGGCACGCGCAACGAGATCTGGATCATCACCACGGTCGGATGCGTGAACCCTTCGGCCGAGCGCATCGCACGGCTCGCCAACGAGCGCCATCGGCGGACATCGCACTTCGACGGCGTCTGGGCATTCGCCCACCCGTTCGGATGCAGCCAGCTGGGCGGCGATCTGGAAAAGACCCGGGCGCTCCTGCGCGGGCTCGTCCATCATCCCAATGCGGGGGGCGTGCTGGTGCTGGGGCTCGGATGCGAAAACAATCAGCTGAAGGAATTTCTCTCGGGCATCGATCCCGCGCGCATGGAGCGCGTGCGCGCCGTGAATGCCCAGGAAACGGAAGATGAAGTCGCGCGCGGACTCGAATTGATCGGCGAACTCGCCGGACTCATGCAGCACGACCGCCGCGAGCAGGTGCCCGTCTCGGAGCTTGTGCTCGGCATGAAGTGCGGCGGCTCGGACGGCTTTTCCGGCATGACGGCAAATCCGCTGGTGGGCCGCATCACCGATTGTCTGACCGATGCCGGGGGGCGCGTCATCCTGACGGAAGTGCCCGAGATGTTCGGCGCCGAGCAGCAGCTGATGAACCGTGCCCTCAACGAAAAGGTCTACGGCGACATCGTGGGCCTCATCAATGACTTCAAGGACTATTTTCTGCGTCACGGACAGCCCGTCTATGAAAATCCTTCTCCCGGCAATAAAGCCGGAGGCATCACGACGCTCGAAGAAAAATCGCTCGGAGCGGTGCAGAAAGGCGGATCGGCTCGTGTCGCAGAAGTGCTCGCCTACGGCGAGCCGGTCGGCGCGCGCGGCATGGCGCTGCTCGATGCGCCGGGCAACGATGCCGTCTCGGGCACGGCGTTGACCGCAAGCGGCGCCACGATGATTCTCTTCACGACCGGACGCGGAACGCCGCTGGGCTTTCCGGCGCCGACGGTGAAGATCTCGACCAATTCGGCGCTGAAGCGTTCCAAGCCGGCATGGATCGATTTCGATGCCGGCGTGCTTGCCGAAGGCGCCGGCTCGATGGATGCGCTCGCGCAAGAGCTGCTCGGCTTTCTTCTCGAGGCCGCCTCGGGACGCATACGGACACAGAATGAACTCAACGGATACAGGGAAATTGCAATTTGGAAGGAAGGCGTCACGCTCTAATGAAACTCAATCGTCAATTTGTACAGGAACACGCTTCAGCACTTCACGATATCACCATCGGGTCACTTGAGGATGCGCCGGAGCGCATCATCCAGTTCGGCGAGGGAAACTTCCTGCGCGCCTTCGTCGACTGGCAGATCAACGAACTTTCGCGCAGGGGACTCTTTCACGGCAGGATCGTCCTTGTGCAGCCCTTGAAGGACGGCATGATCGAATCGATCAACCGACAGGACGGACTCTATACGCTGTTGCAGCGCGGCATCCAGCACGGAAAGCACATCGAGCGCACCGATATCATCACCTCGGTCAGCCGCGGCATCAATCCCTACACGCAGTGGGAGGGCTATCTTGCGTGCGCGCGCAATCCCGAGATGCGCTTCATCGTTTCGAATACGACCGAGGCGGGCATCTCGTACGTGGAGACGGAAAAACCCGGAGACGAATGCCCCCAATCGTTTCCGGCAAAAGTGACAGCATTCCTCTACGAACGCTTCCGGACGTTCGAGGGCGCCAAGGACAAGGGCATGATCATCATTCCCTGCGAGCTCATCAAGCAGAACGGAGACCACCTGAAAGCCTGCATCCTGAAGCATGCGGCGGACTGGAAGCTCGAGCCGGACTTCATCGCGTGGCTTCAGGAGGCGAATCATTTCTGCAATACGCTCGTCGATCGGATCGTGCCGGGGTATCCGAAAGACGAGATCGACGCGGTCATCAAACGCATCGGCTATGAGGACGCGGTGGTCGTGGCCACAGAGCCCTTCCACCTCTGGGTGATCCAGGCGGATGCCGTGGTAAGGAAGGAACTGCCCCTGGAAGAAGCCGGACTCAATGTCGTCTGGACCGATGATATCCGTCCCTATCGGACGCTCAAGGTGCGGATCCTGAACGGCTCGCACACGCTCTTCACGATACCCGCCTTTCTTGCGGGCAAGCAGACGGTCAGAGAAAGCGTGGAAGATCCCGTGATCGGAAAATTTTTCGAGCAGGGACTCTTCGGCGAGATTCTTCCGGTGCTCGATTTTCCGGAGAAGGAAAAGCGGGAATTTGCCGAAGCGATTCTCGAGCGATTCAAGAATCCGTTCATCAAGCATTATCTCTCGAGCATCACGCTCAACTCGGTCTCGAAGTTCAAGGTGCGCGTGCTGCCCTCGCTGCTGGAATCGGCGGCCGCGACCGGCCGCATTCCGAAGGCGATGGCCTTCTCGCTTGCCGCGCTCATCCGCTTCTTCGACGGCGCGCGCGATGCCTCATCGGGCGCCTATATGGGCATGCGCCATGGCGCGCCCTATGTGATCAAGGACGACGCGGAGGTGATCGCATTCTTTGAAGCGCTGAAAGTGCGCGCGCACTCCGATCCGGATGCGCTCGTCACATCGGTGCTGGCCAACGAGTCCTTCTGGGGACGCGATCTCAACGAAGTGGCTGGACTGAAGGAGGAAGTGGCGCGCTCCTATCGCATGATCGGCGAATGCGGCATGGCCGGCGCGATCGAAGCGCTTCTTGGGAATATGGCGGGCGGCCGATAAAAAGAATCAACCACCATCATCGAATGGAAGGCAGGAGACACTATGACAACAGCATTCATCACGGACGATTTCCTTCTCGAGACCGGGACCGCGCGCGAGCTCTATCACGGCTACGCGGAATCGATGCCGATCATCGATTACCACTGCCACCTTTCGCCGAAAGAGATCGCGGAGAACAAGCGCTTCGACAATATCACGCAGGCATGGCTCTACGGCGATCATTACAAATGGCGCGCCATGCGCACCTGCGGCGTCGACGAGCGGCTCATCACCGGCAGCTCCTCCGACTGGGAAAAGTTCGAGGCATGGGCCATGACCGTGCCCAAGACGCTCCGGAATCCTCTCTATCACTGGACGCATCTCGAATTGAAGCATCCGTTCGGCATCGCCGACCGGCTGCTCAATGCGGAGACCGCGCGCGGCATCTGGGAAGAGACATCCGAAATGATGGCCAGGCCCGAATTCACGACGCAGGGCATCCTGAAGCAGATGCGTGTGGAAGTCGTCTGCACGACGGACGATCCGGTCGACTCGCTTGAATACCACGAGCTGTATGCTCGTTCGGGCGGCAACGGCGTGACGCGCATGATCCCGGCCTTCCGTCCCGATAAGGCGATGGCCGTCGAGAATCCGGCGGCCTTTGGCGCATGGGTCGCGCAGCTCTCCGCGGCTTCGAAGATGGAGATCACCGATTACGCGTCGTTTCTTGGGGCGATCCGCGCGCGCCACGACTTTTTCCACGAGCGCGGATGCCGGTTGTCCGATCACGGCATCGAAACGGCGTACGCCGAAGACTATACGATGAGCGAGATTGAATCGATCTTCGGGAAGCTTCTTCTGAAGAAGGAACTGAACCGGGAAGAGATCCTTAAATTCAAATCGGCCGTGCTCTACGAACTGGGGATCATGGATGCGGAAGCAGGATGGGTGCAGCAGTTCCATCTGGGCGCGCTCCGCAACAACAACTCGCGCATGATGCGCATCCTCGGGCCCGATACGGGATTCGATACGATCGGTGACTTTGACATCGCCCGGCCGCTGGCCAGGCTGCTCGACAGGCTCGATACCGGCAACAAGCTGGCCAAGACGATTCTCTACAATCTCAATCCGCGCGACAACGAGCTCATGGCGACGATGATCGGCAATTTTCAGGACGGATCGGTTCCCGGAAAGATCCAGTACGGCGCGGCCTGGTGGTTCCTCGATCAGAAAGACGGCATGACCAGGCAGCTCGAGGCGCTCTCGAATATGGGCGTGCTGAGCCGGTTCGTGGGCATGCTTACCGATTCGCGAAGCTTCCTTTCGTATCCGCGTCACGAGTATTTCCGCCGGCTCTTGTGCAACATCCTCGGCGCGGAAATGGAGCAGGGACTCATCCCCATGGATCTGGATCTGGTGGGTTCGATGGTGAAGGATATCAGCTACACAAACGCGCTCCGGTATTTCAAGTTTTAAGCGCCGATCCTCTTTCTCTGAGCGCAGTGGCGATGAACGATGCGTGAGCAATTGCTGTTTCAGTATGCATTGACGCACAAGGGGGGAGGGGGATGATGATCGGGAGCCGTACGGATATTGTCGCAGTTGGAAGGCCGGTGGCATCGGCACGCATGCAGGGTGCCCTGTGGCCGCGTCTCGGGGTCCGGGGCAGCGAGGCGCTGCTGGTGTTTGGTGTGATCGCCGCCGCCGCAGTCGCGGCGGCGGTGATGCTCTACAGGAATGATCCCTCATCCTTTCTCTATTTCGGCGATGCCGTGTCGCATCTCACGCTCTCGCGTCTGCTTGTCGATTCGCGCACGCCGGGCATCGATCAGATCGGGACGGTCTGGCTGCCACTGCCCCATCTCTTGTATCTTCCCGCCGCACTCGTCGACGGCTTCTTCTTCTCCGGCATCGCCGGACCCGTCATCGGCATTCCGCTTTTGGCCGGCCTGGGCGCGCTTCTCTTTTCGATCCTCCGTATGCTCGATGTGCCGAAATGGATCGGCGCATTCTCGGCGCTTCTTTTCACGCTGAATCCGAACATGCTCTACATGGCGCTCACGCCGATGACCGAGGTGCTCTTGCTGTTTTTCGTGACGCTCTCTGCCTATCTGCTTCTGAAATGGGTGCATGAAGCCCGCGAGCGGTTTCTCCCTCTTGCCGCGCTTGCCATCGCGTGTGCGAGTCTCTGCCGCTACGAGGCGTGGCTGTGCGTGCCGTTTCTTTTCGTGCTCGCCGTGCGGCATGCGCGGAAGAAGTGGTATGAAGGATTCTACAACCGCGCATTCATCGCGCTCTCGTCGGCCGCGCTCGTCACGCTCGGAATTACATTCTGGCTTCTGTGGAATTATTTCCGGTACCACGATGCATTGATGTTCATGCACTGGGTGGAGCTGTTGCCCGCGCCCGATGCCGCCGAAAGCGTTCCCATGAAAATCGGCCGCTTTGAGACGGCGCGCCTTCTCGGGCTCGCACTGCGCCTGATCTATGGACCCTTCGTGCTCATCGCCGCGGGCTGGGCCGTGGTGCGGCACATCCGCAGGCGGTTCGATGAGAAGACGCTCCTCATCCTCGTTTTCCTGAGCCTGCCCGGCGTTTTTTCGCTTGCGGCGATCATGCTCGGCTATGCGGAAGTGGATCAATGGCGGTGGAACTGGCGCTTCATGCTGATGCCCGGACTCTTTCTCGTGTCGACTGCGGCGCTCGGCTTCAGGGAAATGTTCGCCGCATTTCCTTCACGCGCCGCACGCCTGGCCGTCGTTCTGGGCGCGCTTGCAATACCGGTCATACAGATAACGATGCCTTCCGTCGGCGTCTCGACATACATCGATGCGAAAAAGGGAATGGCCGAAGAGACGCTCTCGGCCGAGCAGGCGGGAATGGCATTGAAGGATGCCGATGTGCCGGCATCGGCGGCTCTGGTGACCGGATTCGGCCAGGCCCAGCGCATCATGATCGCCGGCGGCCGTCCGCTCAAAAGCTATTCCTATATCACGAAGCCGGGCGATGATGCGCTGGCGAAACCCTTATGGCAGGATGAAGCCTATGTCGTGCTGGCAAAACAGACGAAGCCGGAATCGCAGGGGCTTGTCAGGCACTGGCTCGCGCGCCGCGATGTGCTTCTGGCGCATTATGCGATCGTGCATGAGGACGAATATTTTCTCGTGCTGAAGCTCAGTCCTGCCAGAACGCCGTATCAAGCACAAGATCGCGCACGCCGTTGATCAGAAACTGCATGCCGATGCACACCAGAAGAAATCCCATGATGCGCGCCAGGCTGTTGACGCCGTTGACGCCGAGGTAGCGGCGCATGGCGCCCGCACCGCGCAGCACAAGCCAGGAGATGACGGCGGTGATGAAGATCGCCAGCACCACGCCGGCAAAGGCCAGATACTTGTCGATGCCGCGCCGCCCGTCGATGGCGGAGCTCATCGTGATGATCACGGCGATCGACCCCGGTCCGCTTAAGCTCGGCATGGCCAGCGGGCTGAAGGAAATGTCCCGCTTCTGCAGAGCCTCCTGCTTGTCCTCGCCCGTGAGCTGTCCCTCGTCCGGAAAGAGCATCCGGAATCCCAGAAGCCCGATCACGAGGCCTCCGGCCATGCGGATGCCGGGAATCGAAATGCCGAAGGCCACCATGATCAGGTGTCCGGCCACAAGGAATGCCAGGAGGATCCCCGCCATATAGATGCATGCCCAGGTGATCTGCCGGTTGCGCTCCTCATTGCTCAGGTGTCCGCTGATGCTGATCAGGAGCACGGCCGTGCTCACGGGATTGATGATGGGAAGGAGTGTGATCAGCGCCACGCCGACCCACGAGAGGAAATGTCCGATGTCTTTCATGCCTGTCTCGTAAAAAATTTGAATGATTCGCTTCTCATGAGTTCGCCCGCCATAGACGCGGTATGCGGCCGGGAGCGCGCTTTCCGGTGCAGTTCGCCCCGCAAATCTGTCGGCTCGTCACAAAACTGTAACCTTTGTGTGCCCGGCTCGTTATGTTACATACAACAGAGCAGCAGGGAATGCTTCTTTTTTTATCACACAAGCACATTTTTCCGCGAGGAGGGTCACATGAAAGCGTTGATGACTGTGTTGATGGCGGCGCTCATAGCCGCAGCGCCTGCACTTGCCGGCGATACCGGGCACTCGATCGATACGGCGGCAGTGGTGAAAAATCTCTTACAGAACATGAAATCCGGGAACAAGGGCGTCTGCGAAAGCTCCGCCTATATGCTCGGAGAATTGAAGGCCAAGGAAGGCGTCATTCCGCTTCTGGCCATGCTCCACAGCTCGCCCGATGAATCCTGCCGCATCGTCGCCGCTCTCTCGCTGAGCAAGATCGGCGCGGCCCGCGGCCTCTTCGCCGTGAAGCAGGCCGTCAAGTTCGACGAGAGCCCGAAAGTGCGCCTGGTGTGCGCCTGGTTTGCCAATCAGTACGACAAGCCGGATTCCTTCGAGTTCATCCAGATCGAGGAAGCACAGGAATCTCCGATCGTGCAGCGTGAAGCATCGGGAGAGTGACGCGGGCTGACGCTCTTCAGCATGTCACCCCTTGCATCGGCTCGAGCCTTCCTGCACGATAAAATCTGCCGCGGAGACGGAATGCACCACAGATCGGCATTCCGTCTCCGTTTCACACCGGAAAGGCGCGCCGCATCTGGCGCACCGCCTGCTTCAAGCGCTCCTCATTTTCCACGAGCGCGATTCTCACAAACCCTTCACCTTCTTCGCCGAAGCCTCGTCCCGGCGCCAGTGCGACATCCGCCTCGTTGAGGCAGCGTGTCGCAAATTCGACCGAGCCGAGCGCGCGGTATCGTTCGGGAATCTGCGCCCAGACGAACATCGTCGCCCGGGGCGGCACAACCGACCATCCCGAGCGCGTGAGTCCCTCGCACAGGCTGTCGCGCCTCCGCGCGTAGAGCGCGGCCTGCTTCTCGATCTCGTCGTCGCAATTGCGCAGCGCGATGACCGTTGCGATCTGCACGGCCTGGAACACGCCGTAATCGTAATACCCTTTGATATCGGCAAGCAGACGGATCATTTCCTTTTTGCCCGCCGTGAAGCCGATGCGCCAGCCCGCCATATTGTATCCCTTGCTCATCGTGAATGTCTCGGCGGCGAGGTCTTTGGCACCCGGCACCTGCAGAATGCTCGGCGCCCGGTACCCGTCGTAGGTCGTGAGTCCGTAGGCGTAGTCGTGAATGATGTAGAAGCCGAAGCGCCGGGCGAGCTTCACCGCTTCCTCGAAGAATCCGTATTCGATTGTCCTCGCCGTCGGATTGTGCGGGAAATTCAGGATCACGACTTTCGGGCGCGGCGAGACGCTCATGCAGATCGAGGCGATGCGCTCCAGCAGATCCTCCTCCGAGCCCTCCATCGAGACGCCGATCACATTGGCTCCGGCAATCACCGGTCCGTAGATGTGTATGGGGAATGTCGGCGTCGGCGTGACCACAAGATCTCCCGGTCCCAGGACGGCAAGGCAGAGATGGCTGAAGCCTTCCTTCGAGCCGAGCGTGGCGATCACTTCCGATTCGGGATCGAGCGCGACGCCGAGCCTCCGCTCGTAAAAGAGGGCGAACTCGCGCCGGAGATTGTAGATGCCGTGCGAGACCGAATAGCGCTGGTTGCGCTTGTCCTGCACGGCTTCCTTCAGCTTCTCGACGATCACGCCCGGCGTGGGATCATTCGGATTGCCCATGCCGAGATCGATCACGTCGCGGCCGGCGCGCCGGAGCTTCGTCTTCAGCGCATTGATGCTTCCGAACAGATACGGCGGAAGCCGGTCCATGCGTGCCGATGCGAGATGCGGAAAAATGGCCATCCCTTCATCGCCTGCCGCTCCTGTCTGTCCTGCGCTCATACGCTCACACGCTCCCTTCCTTCGCGTACTGTTTCTTCCATATGTAAGATACTACGCGCATCGGTGCCGGTCAACCTTTTTCCCATCGGCAAAAAGCGCGGGGGCAAAAAAAGTGTATCGATTATTCATTTAATAAGGCGCCGATTATCGATTTAATAATCAGACGTCTTCTGCCGATAATAAATGGGCCGTGCGAAGCGGAATCGGCGCATCCATTTGTAGCACGATATTTGCTTTTTTACCATGGCAATCGAGAGAACACTTCAAAAAAAATTATCATCAATCAAAGAGAGCATGATGCGGACAGAGCGATGGCGGCATGGCGTGGTTTCCTTCCTTTTTCTTTTCTGCTGTGTGAGCATGCCCCTGGCGGCGCAGAATTATCAGCTCGTGTGGTCCGATGAATTCAACGGCACATCGATCGACAGGACGAAATGGAATTTCGATACCGGAGGCAGCGGGTGGGGCAACAACGAGTGGGAATATTATACGAGCCGCCCGGAAAATGCCTCTCTTGAAAACGGCATGCTCGTCATCAAGGCGATCAAGGAGAGTTACTTCGGAAGCAATTACACATCGGCCCGGTTGAAGACGCAGGGCAAGGCTTCGTGGAAGTACGGCAAGATCGAGGCGCGCATGAAGCTGCCCTACGGACAGGGCATCTGGCCCGCGTTCTGGATGCTGGGCGACAATATCTCGACGGTGAGCTGGCCCAGGTGCGGCGAGATCGACATCATGGAGATGATCGGCGGCTCGGGCGCGCGCGACCGCACCACCTACGGCACATGCCACTGGGACAACAACGGATCGCATGCGCAAGCCGGCGGATCGAGAGCGATGGCCTCGGGCCGCTTCGCCGACGACTTCCATACATTTTCCATCACCTGGACCGCACAGAAGATCGTCTGGTATCTGGACGGCGCCTCGTATTATACGCTCGATATCACGCCGGCCTCCCTTGCGGCGTTCCAGAAAAATCAGTTCATCATTTTGAATCTCGCCGTGGGAGGCAGCTGGCCGGGATATCCCGATGCGACCACGGAATTTCCGCAGACGATGATGATCGATTATGTGCGCGTCTATCAGGATGTGCCCGCGCTTGCCTCCGTCACGCTCACCGCGCCGGAAAATAATAGCACACTGCAGGCCCATTCGCCGCTGACGCTTGCGGCCGATGTGAAGCCGAGCGACACGAGCACGGTGGTGAAGGTGGAATTCTATCAGGAGGGAATGAAAATCGGCGAAGCGCTCCAGGCGCCCTATACATTCACCATAGCCGAGATCTCGACGGGGTATTATCACTTCACGGCAAAGGCGATCATGTCGAGCGGAGGCGCGGCCTCTTCTCCGTCCGCCGCGGTCGTCGTGGAGGGCTCGGCGGAGACGGCGCCGTACGGATCCTTTCCGCTTCCGCTTCCGGGCCGCATCGATATGGAAAACTACGACATGGGAGACGCCGGCACGGCCTATCGCGATGCCGATGCGGTCAATTCCGGCAATACATACAGAAGCGAGGGCGTCGATATCGAGCCCTGTTCCGATGCCGCGGGCGCAGGCTATGATGTCACGGCGTTGGCGCAGGGAGAGTGGCTGCTGTATACGGTGAATGTCAGGGAGGCGGGATCCTATCAGTTCAGTCCGCGCATCGCTTCCGTGAGCGGCGGCGGAAAATATCACATCGAAGTCGACGGCGCCGATGTGACCGGAACGGTTGCCGCTCCGATCACGCTCGGATCGCAGTCATGGAAGACCTCCGTGCTTCCGGCGGTGAAGCTCGCAGCGGGCATTCACCGGCTGAAATTCTGCGTCGATGCCGCGGGGTTCAGCATCAACTATATCGATGTTTCGAGCGCGCCCACATCGGCGTTGCACGAAGCAGAGGCGGCGCCGAAGGCGTTCGCGCTCGATCAGAATTATCCGAATCCCTTCAATCCTTCGACGTCGATCCGCTTTGCGCTTCCTTTAAGAGAAACCGTGACGCTGTCCATCTTCGACGTGCGCGGAGCGGAAGTCGCGCGCCTGATCGATCATGCCGTGATGCCGGCCGGCATACACGTGCGGGAATGGAACGCAGAGCATGTTCCCAGCGGCATGTATTTCTACCGGCTGACGGCCGGAACATGCTCGGAAACCAGGCGCCTCGTTCTTCAGAAATGAGTGCCAAGGTAAACTGTTCTTGATCTGGTTGGGTGCGAAGCGCGGAGGCGTCTGCGCTTCAAGTCCCAATTGCAACGGGGCTCTGTCCGTTGCATAGCGAGGAGTCAGTATGCGA
>JBLMZA010000043.1:0-77793 GCA_050258555.1 Acidobacteriota bacterium
GCCGCCATTCGGGACGGATGTCGTTGAAAAACCAGCGGTATGATTCCGCTTCGCCGATATTCACATACGCAACCGGCAGCGCGCCGCGACGGGACAGCGAGTCGGCTTCGCCCGCCGTGCTCACATCGGGATCGATGATCATGAGCTGATAGGGGGACATGGCATCGAGCCTGTAGTCGCCGGAAAACTGGACGCCGAACCGGCTGACGGATTCAACAGCAGAGCGGGGACTGACGCGACCGGGCATGGAGGATTCGCGGCAGCCGAAGACGGCCGCCAGGCAGAACAACAGAAGCGGAGCATGGAGTTTCGACATCGATAACGAGCCGGCTTTTTTCGTAGAGATCAATTCAAGGCGAATCTGAAAATATACGATAAAACCGGCTCATATTCAATGCGGTCAGCGGGAGGATATGAGTTTCGCCGAAGCGTTGCCGACGATGATCGTGACCATGGTGCCGATGAACGTGTGCCACGTGAAATCGATCTGCGTCCAGAAGACCACATAGATCATGACGAGAATGCCGGCGGTGAATCCGAGATAAGCGTCGCGCTGATTCGTCGCGGGAAACAGCAGTCCGAGGAAGAACGTACCCAGCAATCCGCCGTATGTGAATGATGCGATCTTGAGGCCGATCTCGACCACAGGATTGCTCGTATCGGTGAAGAGCATGGCGCCGCCGATGAGCACGATGCCCCAGAAGAGCGTGAAGAGCTTGGACCAGCGGACTTCCGTTTTTCCGTCCAGGTTCCTGCCTTTCGATGTCATCTTGAAAAGGTCGAGGAACGTCGAAGAGGCGAGCGAGCTGATCGACGACGAGAGCGTTCCCATGGCCGAGGCAAGCACGCCGGCCACCAGGAGCCCGGCGAGTCCGGTGGGAAGATTCTCGACGATGAATTTCGGGAAGATCTCGTCGCTCGTGTGCAGTCCGAGCTGCTGATAGGGGACGCCCTGGTAGAACGCATAGAGGCAGAGGCCGAGCACGAGGAAGAAGGCGAACTGCAGCACGATGAATGTCGCATCGAGCATCAGCGCCCGCTGGCTGTCCCAGCGGCGCTTGCATCCGAGCAGGCGCTGGACAAGCAGCTGGTCCGTGCCGTGCGACGCCATGGTCAGAAATGTGCCGCCGAGCAGGCCGCCGACGAGCGTATAGGGCGACGTGAAGAATCCGAGCAGCCCGCTTCCGGTCTCGAGGTTGAAGATCTCGAATTTGTTGGCGCCGTGTGCCGTGGCATAGTTGTAGACGTCGGTCCATCCGTTGGGAAGATGGTTGATGATCAGCACCATCGACGCCACGGCGCCGGCAAGATAAATGAACATCTGCACGACGTCCATCGCCACGACGGCTTTCAGTCCGCCGAGATAGGTGTAGGCGAGCGTGAAGGCTCCGATGAGCATGATGCTGTTGGCATACGACAGGCCCGTGATCAGGTGCACGGGAATGGCCGTTGCAAAGAGCCGCACGCCCGAGGCGAGTACGCGCGTGACGATGAAGACCGACGACGTGAACTTGCGCAGCGAAAGTCCGAAGCGCTTGCCGAGGAAATCGTAGGCGGTTTCGAGGTTGCCTTTATAATAGGCGGGGATGAAGATGATGCTCACGAGCAGCCGGCCGATGAAGTAGCCGAAGACCAGCTGCAGAAAATGCATGTCGCCTTTGTAGGCGACGCCGGGAATGCTGATGAATGTGAGCGTGCTGGTTTCGCTTGCGACGATGGAGAATCCGACAGACCACCAGGACATCGACTTCCCGCCGAGAAAATAATCGCGCGACGACTGCTGTTTGCCTGCGATGATGGTGCCGATGACCGTGACGCCGATGAGGTAGACGATGACGATGACGTAATCCAGGAGGGCAAAACCCATGAGCGATCCTTCGAGTTGGTGAGGCCACTAGAATATAAACGGAGCGGCGCACGGGTGCGCGCGCCGCTCAGCCGGGAATAAAACGGTGTTTGCGGAAGTCAGTTCTTTTCGGCTTTTGCCACGGTGTCGAACACGGGGAAAACCTTGTCGAGCTGCGAGATCTTAAGCAGAGACAGAACTTTCTTATGGACGCCGACCAGCTTGACCTTGCCGCCCTGCTGGCGCATGAGGCGTTCTGCGATGAGCAGCGCGCTGAGTCCCGAGCTGTCGCAGAATTCGACATCGGCCAAATCTACGATCAGCGTCTTGACGGAGGGACGGCATAACAGGATGAATTCGCCTTTGAGCTCCGGCGATACAGCGACATCCAGTTTCCGTTCTTTCACCACAAGCACGACACTGTTCGCATTTTTGGTAACCTCGAAATTCATACATCCTCCCAATCAGTGTTGTTAAAACATTGCAAGCGTCTGGACGAGCTGTTCATACCGAAGCTTCGGAGGCCGGGCAGGCGCCGACTGAAGCTGAAGATTATACAGCGTTTCGCTCTGCGGCGAGCGGAAGCCCGCCTTGAGCGGGGCCTCGACATGGGCGCAGACCGACGCCGCCAGCGGTGTCGCATCGAGATTCAGGTCCACGATGACGTCGTATTTCTTTTCCTTCAGGCGCGTGATGAGACTCTTCTTCGGCAGAAAGAAAAAGTTCACCTGTTCTTCATGCACCGGCACCATCACGCACTGCGAAAGCTTTCCTGCCACTGCACGCGAGGCGGTGTTCGAGGCCAGCACCGTGAGCGAGTTGCCTTTGAACTGGTGCTGCGCCTTCTGGATGACGGACAACGCCAGCGTGCGGTGTTCCTCTTCCGGCGGCATGATGAACAGCGCCGAGCGCGCCTTCGTGTAGACACCCCGAAAGTTCGTCTGTTTGCCGTTTGCGTTCCGTCCCTGCAGGCGCGCGATCATCAATCCGATATGTTTTCTGACTTCTTCTAGCATATGCAAAAATAAATTGCAAAAGGTTTGGTTGAAAAGCAAGAACGCCCGGCTTCAAAAATGAAGCCGCCATTCCGCCGCATCATTCGTTGATGAGATCGAGAAACTGCTTCTCATCGATCATCGCCACTCCGGCCTTGCGCGCCTTTTCCGCCTTCGAACCCGGATCGGCGCCCACCACCACATACGAGGTCTTCGAGCTGACGCCGGACGAGACTTTGCCGCCGAGGGCTTCGATGCGTTCCTTCGCCTGCTCTCTCGACATGGCATCGAGCGTGCCGGTGATGACGAACGTCTTTCCGCGCAGGGGCGCATCGGCAGCCGCGCGGCGTTCCGATGCGGTGTTCACGCCCGCACGCTCGAGCTTCCCGATCATGCGCTTCGTATGCGGATCGTTGAAGAAGCGGACGACGGATTCGGCCATGCGCGGACCGATGCCGTCGACCGCATCGATCTCCTCGAGCGAGGCATGGCGCAGATGCTCGAGCGATCCGAAGTGGTCGGCAAGCAGGCGCGCCGCGCCGCTTCCGATGAAGCGGATGCCGATGGCAAAGAGCAGACGCGCAAACGGACGGCTTTTGCTTCCCTCGATGGCGCGCACGAGGTTCTGCGCGCTTTTGGGGCCCATGCGCTCGAGTCCTTCGAGCTGTTCCTGTGTGAGATCGTAGAGATCGGCGGCCGTCTCGGCGAGCTTGTGCTCGACAAGCGCGTCGATCACCGCCTCGCCCAATCCGTCGATGTCCATGGCGCCGCGGCTGGCGTAGTGCTCGATGCGGCGGCGGATCTGCGCCGGGCACGAGACATTTTCGCAGTACCATGCGGCCTCGCCCTCGGGGCGCACGATGTGGGCGCCGCAGACGGGGCAGAACGTGGGCATCGAGAATTTCTGCGTGAAGCGCGGTCGCTTCTCGAGCACGACGCCCGCGACTTTCGGTATCACATCGCCGCCTTTCTCGATGAGCACCGTATCGCCGATGCGCAGATCGAGATCCGTGATGTTGTCCTCGTTGTGAAGCGTCGCGCGGCTCACGGTCGATCCCGCAACGAGCACCGGGTCGAGCTCGGCCACCGGCGTGATCGTGCCCGTGCGCCCGACCTGCAGCGTGATGCCGTGCAGGACCGTCTGCGCCTGGACGGCGGCGTATTTGTAGGCGATGGCCCAGCGCGGACTCTTCGAGACGAAGCCGAGCTCGCGCTGCTGGGCAAGCGAGTCGACCTTCACGACGACGCCGTCGATGTCGTAGGGAAGCGAGGGACGCCTGGCGCCCCATTCATCGCAGTAGGCAATCACTTCATCGATCGAGGCGCAGCGCCGCAGGTTCTCATTGACCATGAAACCGGCTTCCTTCAGCATCATCATGCCTTCATAATGCGTCTCGATCTTCCGCTCGTCGGTGCGGAGAAAATACGCGAAGAGGTTCAGGCGGCGCGTGGCGACAATCGCCGGGTCCTGCAATTTGAGCGTGCCGGCGGTCGAATTGCGCGCATTGGCAAAAAGCTTCTCGCCGGCTTCCTGCCGCTCCTCGTTCATGCGGAGAAAATCCTTCTTCATCATGAAGATCTCCCCGCGGGCTTCGAAATTCTGCAGTCCGTGGGCGCGCAGAGGAATCGAGCGGATCGTCCGGAGATTGTTCGTAATCTCGTCGCCCTGTATCCCGTCGCCGCGCGTCACGCCGCGCACGAACATGCCGTCGCGGAAGGTCAGGCTGATGGCGACGCCGTCGATCTTCAGCTCGGTGACATAGGAATAGGTTCCCTGGCCGAGTTCGGCCGAGACGCGCTTGTCGAAATCGCGCAGCTCCTGCTCGCTGTAGGTGTTGGCGAGGCTGAGCATCGGAACATCATGCACCACCGTCGCGAATTCCTTCGTCGGCTGCCCGCCCACGCGCTGCGTGGGGGAGTCGGGCGACGCCAGCTCGGGATGTTCGCGCTCGAGGGCGATGAGCTCGCTCATCAGCGCATCATATTCCTGGTCGGAAACGGTCGGCTGTGCCAGCACATAGTACCGGTAATCGTGTTCGCGGATGATCGAGCGCAGTTTCTCGATGCGCTGTGCTGCTGATCGCGCTGCGGCCATGGTTATCGTTTCTCTCCAGTCTGTTTGACTTGTTTGACGCCCGGATCGGCGATGCCGTCTGCCGTGACGACGATGTTGCGCACCACATCGCCCCGTTTGCCGGGAATGCCGAGATCCCTGCCGTTCAACGCCAGTGACACTCCGCCGGCGTTGCCCAGCGTGAGAACGAAGCGGCGCTTTGCCCGCAGCGAAACAGGACTGCCTGTGTCGAGCATCATGCTCGAGAAACGGAGCGTGTCGCGCTGGATGTTCACCCAGACGCGCTCGGACGGCTGTATGGTGAGCGTGAGCGAATCGGAGACCTGCGGAGCCGCCGCCGCGCCGGCGGTGGAATCTTTCTTTGCCGCCTGAAGCGTGTCGGCCGCAGGCGGATTCTTTTTCGTTTCCTGTTCGCGCACCACATCGGCAAACGGCGTTTCGCGCACGCCGCTTCCGTTGCGATCCACCCAGATGTAGTTGGCGACATAGGCGAGTATCAGCGAGCACAGAAGCACGATGCTGGCGACGATGACGACCGTGCGCATGCTCCGCTGCTTGACGAGCGTCTCTTCGGACGGGGGAGCGTTTTCGGCATCGCGCGGCGGTTCATGCAGCGTCGGGATGTGCGCGCCGCCGCTTCCTCCCGATGCCGGCGGGGGCGTCGGGCCGGCGGCATATTTGCCGGTGACGAGGACGTCGTATTTCTGTATGACTTCGACCGGAGAAAGGCCGACCGCCTGGGCGTACTCGCGAAGAAAGGCGCGGATGTACGTCTGGGGAAGGACATCGAACGATCCCTGGTCGATCGCTTCAAGATATTTCACATTGATGCGCGTGAGCCGCGAGATTTCGGCAAGAGAGATATTCTTCGCTTCACGCGCTTTCCGTAGATCTTCCGAAAATGTGGTCATAGGATTGGCTCCATGGTAAAAAAGCAAACTGCGTGCTACAAAGTCAAGACCGAGCGGATCTTCAGGGCCAGCTCGCGTTCGTCGTACGGCTTGCGCAGGAATCCGTCGACGTTCTGCATGAGCGCGGCGTCGCCGGTCAGCGCATCGTCGTAACCGCTCGAGATGAGGACGCGGCAGGGATATTTCTTCCGCTTGATCTTCTGGAACAGCTTCTCGCCGTTCATGTGCGGCATATTCAGGTCGAGTATGACCAGATCGAACGGGCGTTCGGCAAGCACATCGAGCGCTTCCTTGCCGCTCTGGACGGCATGCGGCGCGTAGCCGAGATCCTTCAGTATCGCCGAGAGCGTGAAACAGATCATCGCTTCGTCGTCGACGATCAGCACCGCTTCGCCGCCGCCTGCCGGGATGTCCGACGCGTCGTCCGGCGCGCATCCCCGGTGATTGGAAAGCAGCGGGAAGGTGAGCGAGAAAATCGAGCCTTTGCCCGGAGTGCTCTGCACCGAGACCGATCCGTTATGCGATTTCATCACGCCGTAGACGACCGAGAGTCCGAGCCCCGTGCCTTTGCCATGGTCCTTCGTCGTGAAGAACGGTTCGAAGATGTGCCGCTGCACTTCGGGCTCCATGCCCGTTCCCGTATCGGAGATCGAGACGGTGAGCGTGCGCTCGTTCGGATTCACGCTCGTCGAGACGCTGATCCGGCCGCCGTCGGGCATCGCGTCGCGGGCGTTGAGGAGGATGTTGAGCAGCGACTGCTGGACCTGCCCCTCGTCGCCGTTGATGAAGCACGGGTGCTGCTCGAAGCGGTGCACGACTTCCATGCCGTGGGGAATGCCCGTCTCAAAGAGCGCGATGGTCTCCTCCAGAATCAGCTGCAGGTCCACCGGATGGAGTTCCGCGGGCGTGCGGCGTGCGAATGTGAGCAGCTGCGTCGTGAGTTTGGCGCCGCGCTGGGCGGCCGTCGAGATGATCTCGATGAACGGGTAGAGCTTGTTGCGCGGCGTCACGCGCCGCTGCATGATCGCGGCGGCGTTGCCGATGGACGTGAGAATGTTGTTGAAGTCGTGCGCCACGCCGCCGGCAAGGTTTCCCACGCTGTCGATCTTCTGCGCCTGGATGATCTTCTCCTCCATGCGCTTCTTTTCGGTGATGTCGCGCACGACGCACCGCAGCGACACCGGCACCCCGATTTCGTTGTAGACGAACGACGAGTTTACGCTCACGTCGATGCGCGTGCCGTCGCGGCGCATCATCTGGTGTTCTTCGTCGCGCGCCTCGCATTCGAGCTCGAATGTCCTGCGGATGAACTCTTCCACCTTCGCATGCTGGTCGGCGGGATAGAGCGACGTGAGATGCGCGCCGACAATATCCTGTTTCTCGCAGCCGAGCGTCGAGGCTTCGGTCTGGTTGCATCCGATGATCGTCCCGTGCCGATCGATGAGGTGATACATGTCGGGAGAATGCTCGAAGAGGTCGGCATACTGTTCCTGAGACTGTCTCAGCTGCGAGAAGAGCTGCGCGTTGTTCAGCGCAACGTTGATCTGGTTGCCGAAGGCGGAAACGAGGTTGATCTTGTTGGGCGAGAAGAAATCCGATGCGCTGCTGGCAAGCACCATCACGCCGGCAAGCCGGTCGGCGGCGCGCAGGGGCACAAGCACCCACGAGGCGATGCGAAGCTTCCCGAGCTGCGGATGCATCGGCGGCATGTCCCGGTGTCCGTCCGTGCGGTTGGTCTGGATGGTCTGCATCCAGTGGAGCGAAGCCGGAGGGTGGATCTGCGACGGATCGAAGAACGGCTGCTCCGCGCCGTTCGAGTTTTTGAGCACGAGGGCGTCGTTTTCCAGGATGTAGAGCCATCCGTATTCGTTCTTGAGAAGGCTCGTGACGGTTGAAAGAACGCTCGTGAAGATCGTGCCGAGATCCATCGTCCGGTTGACGGCGCGGGCCACGGTGTTGAGCGCCACCAGCTCGCGGTTCTGCTCTTCGAACTGCCGGCCGTACTTCAGCGAAAAATAGACGCCCGCGAAGCCGATCACGCCGACCGTCACGATGCTGATGAATTCGAGAAGGCCGATCGTCTTGTTGAGCAGAATGTTCGCGCTGATGATGGTCACCATCATCACGACCACGCCGGTCGAGGCGACGATCTGCGCCTGTTCGACCAGGCCGAGATGGAATGAGAAGGCGCGAAGCCGCAGCAAAAGTTTTTTCATGGCACAATGATGAAGGAGGGAAGCGATCGGACGGGATGCGCACTTCGGATCGCATCCCGCCGCTGTCAGAGTCGGTGAGGCTGCAGGCGCTGCTGAACCGCGTGGGCCCTCTTGATCTTTCCTTCGATGGTTGCGAAAAACAATTCAAGGTCGACCGGCTTCAGGAAATATCCGTCCGCCCCCATCTGCATGCCGGTGCGCTGCACGGCTTCCTGCACCATGCCGCTCAGGAAGAGAAACGGCACATGGAAGAACTTTTCCATCGATCGGAACTTCTCGAAGAACGCGAAGCCGCTCATATTCGGCTTCGAAAAGTTCACATCGCAGACAACGATGTCGGGCACGAGCGATTCGAGCGTCTTCAGCGCCTCTTCGCACGTCGGCACGGCGACGCAATAGTAGCCAGAGTCGGTCATCTGCCGGCAGGCAAGTTCGAGGAACTCCGCGTCGTCGTCGATCAGCAGCACGGTGCCGACCGACCGGAGCGACTGCAGAAGGAGAAAGACGCGGCCTTCGAGCTGAAGATGCTCCTGCTCGGTGATGCGGTAGATGCGGCGGAGGTCGTCGAAATTCGTGATGCCCTTTTTCCATGCCTCCTCGATGGCCGAAAGATACGCGGCGAAACGCACATCGCGCTCGGTCGCCGCATGTTCCTCTTCGGTGATGCCGAATGATTCCCGCATCGCGCGCATGCGTTCCTCTTCCGATTCCGTCACGCCGCCGCCGGTCCAGGCTTCGCTCAACAGCGTCCGATAGGCCTCGAGCAGGGCGGGTGTGTGCTTCACGAAATCGAACGAGCGTCCGGAGGGCTGCAAAGGGATCTCAAGCGTGACCGGCGTCTGGGCCGGGGGAACCGGCTGCTCGTGGACGGGAGCCGTCCGCACGGCGGGTTCGGGTGTGAGAGGATCCGCTGTCGGCTGAGGTATCGTCGCCGGCGGCTCAGCCGACTGTGCCGTTGCCGTCGGAAGCGGCGCAGAGGCCGCGTGTTCTTTCGCCGATTCCTGTTGTTGCCGCGCATGCTGAGCCGCCTTCTCGGCCTGCAGCCGCGCGGCGACCTGCGACTCCTTCAGTGAAAGGATGCGCTCCTGATACGCCCGCGCATACACATTGCGGGGATCGAATTCAAACACTTTGCCGATGGCGGTGAGGGCATTGTCGAGATTGCCTTCCTTGATCGCCTTGTCGGCCGACCGGAGAAGTTCGCTCACGGCGCGCTGATTTTCTGGTGTCATAAAAGTATGTGTCCGGCTTATCGTCTACCGCCTGCCCAATTCCCGCAGCACGCGTTCGCGCGCCCGGGCCGCTGGAAATTCCCGGCCGGTCCAGAGCGTGAAGGCTCTGGCGCCCTGCTGAATGAACATTTCCAGGCCGTTGATGACCGAGGCTCCGTCGGCTTCGGCTTTCTGCAGCAATGCGGTCTGCAGCGGTGTGTATATAATATCGAAAATAATTTGATGAATTGAAAACCGCAGCGTCTCGGGAACAGGAAGGGCCGAGGTGTCCGGAGGCATGCCGACGGTCGTCGTATTGACGATGAGCGCGGAATCGCCGACGGCGCGCGGTATGCGCGATGCTTCCACCGCTTCGAACGCCACATCGGGAAAAAGGTCCCTGAATGACTGCGTGAGCTCGCGCGCGCGCTCCGGATTCCGGTTGTAGACGGCGATCGTGCGGGGCGAGCACTCGGCCGCCGCATAGATTACCGCACGCGATGCGCCGCCGGCGCCGAGCACAAAGACGCTGCAGCCGCGGATTGCGTTCCTATGCGGCATGAGCGAAGCGCGCACGCCGTCGACGTCGGTGTTCTCGCCGCGAAGCCGCCCGTCCTCGTTGATGATGGTGTTGACCGCGCCGAGGGCGCGGGCTTCGTCACTCAGTTCGTCCATATACGGCATGACAGCCTGCTTGTGCGGCTTCGTCACATTGGCGCCGCGCACATGCTCCGCGCGCAGCGCGTCGAACAGTCCCGGAAGCATCTCGGCGGAGACGTCGAACACGCCGTACGAATAGGGGAGGCCGAGCGCCTCGATCGCTTCGCTGTGCATTGCGGGAGAGAGCGTGTAGCTGATCGAGCGGCCGATGATTCCCAGCAGTCTTCGTTCCATTGATGGTGGCTCTGTGTGATGATGGTTGCGCGAAATAAAAAAAACCTAATCCTCGTTGCGCAAAGATTAGGTTCTCTTGGTCCGATTCCCGGAAAGCCGATGGAATGCGCCGCTTACGAACGAAGCAGCGAGCCGACGAACTCCTTGATCGAGCGCACGCGTGCGAAATCGTTGTCGAAGCGCTCGCGCATCGTGCTGTCGAGACCGATTGCCGTCTTGAGCGCATCGATTGCTTCCGAGATCCTGCGCGTCAGGAAGAAGAGCTTCGCCTTGCTGTAATACGGCTCGGCGAATTTCGGATTGAGCTCGATGCTCTTGTTGAGCGCCGGCAGCGCATCGTCGAGATGGCTGAGCTCGAGCAGCGTGTCGCCGTAGTCGAACCACGCCTCGTAGTTCGAGGGATCGAGCTGAATGACCATCTTGTAGCTCAGCAGCGACTCCTTCTGCCGGCCCATGTTGTATTCACAGTCGGCTTTGGCATACCACAGCTCGGGATATTCGCGGCAGAGCTCGAGCGCGCGGTTGTAATCGTTCATCGCCTTGTTGAACTGCTCCATCGCGTCATAGCAGCTTCCGCGTCCGAAGAACGACTCGTAATGCTCGCTGTCGAGCTGGATGGCGCGCGTGAAGCACTGCACCGCATCCACATAATTCTCCGCTTCCTCGTAGGCGTTGCCGAGGTTGTGCCAGGCGGGCACGTCGTTCGGTTCGTAGCGGAGCGTCTGGCGGTAGCATTCGATCGCTTCGTGAAGCTTCCCGGCGGTGGCGAGGGCGTTGCCCTTGTTGTACCATGCCGAGGCGAAGTCTTCCTTGATCGCCAGGGCCATGTCGTAGCTTTCAATCGAGCGCGTCACGTCGCCTTTGCGGGCAAGAACGATGCCGCGGTTGTACCAGGCGTTGTAGTTGTAGGGATCGCGGTCGATGTGCAGATCGTAGCAGCGGAGCGAATCCTCCAGCCGGTCCATCAGGTCGTAGCAGTAGCCGAGTTCGAAATAGACGTCGCGATTGTCTTTGCTGTCGTCGAGCAGGAAGTTCAATATGTCGACGGCTTCGGTGTAGCGTTCCATCTTTTCGAGCGTGATGGCCTTGTTGAAGAGCGCCTCGTCGTTGTTCGGCGAAAATTCAAGCGCACGGTCGAAGTCGGCCAGCGCCTCTTCGCCGCGGCTGGCGTTGTCGAGCGTGATGCCGCGGTTGATGAACAGATCGCTGTCGGCCGGATTCAGGCTCAGCGCCTGATCGTAGCAGAAGAGCGCCTCGTCGTAGCGGCACATATTGTTCAGGAGCATCCCCTTGCACATCCATGCATCGGAACTGTAGGGAGCATACTCGACGAGCTGGTCGGCGAATCCCAGCGCCTCTTCGAACCGGTCCTGTTCAAAATAAAAATTGATGATCTCTTCCAGTGCTTCTATGCTGGAGATGCCATTGCCTCCTTTTTTCAGCAGTTCCTTGAACCGCTCGATATCTTCCTCGCGATGATTTTTTTTCGGAGAATGGGTGCTGTCCGAATCATCATCAAAAAAACTGTCGGAATCAAAATAGGACATAGAAGTACGTCGTGATGCGTGTGAGAGAATGAATAATACGGGTATGGATTAATTAACAAAAAAAGCCGGGTGAAGTCAATAGGAAAGGCCCCGGAACGGATAAATTGCCTGTTTTAGCGCATTTACGGCGATTATTTGCATTTCAACTTCAGTCTCCGTACATTGGCAGGAACAATTACGGAACCCCTCTGTGGAACACCTGACTGTACGAATTTCTCCCGAAGCGCCGCACGGCGCCGGCCTTCCTCTTCCGCGCTACGCCACCGAGGGATCGGCGGGCATGGATGTGCTCGCCGCCGTGACGGAACCGGTCGAAATTCCGCCCGGAACCACCGCGCTCATTCCCGCGGGATTCTCCATCGAGCTGCCTCCGGGATTCGAAGCGCAGATCCGTCCGCGCTCCGGACTCGCCTTGAAATCGAACATCGGCATTCTCAATGCACCCGGCACCATCGATTCGGATTACCGGGGCGAAGTGAAGATCATTCTCACGAATTTCGGCCGCTCGGCATTCACGGTGAATCGCGGCGACCGCATCGCTCAGATGGTTGTTGCGCGCCACGCACGCGTCGAATGGGTCGTGAGCGGGAAGCTCGACGACACCGCGCGGGGGGCGGGCGGCTTCGGCCACACCGGCGTCTGACCGTGCGGCGGCTGCATCTCAACAACCGGAACACACCATTATGAACGATCGCGTCAGAAAGAAAGACGCTCTGCATGCGCAGATGCCAAAACTTACCCCGGTGGAGTTCATCCTCGCCTTTGCGGGCATCGCGCTGTTCTTCGCACTGCTCTATGCGACGCAGACGCTTTCGTCGCCGTTCGTGCTGATTGCTGCGCTCGCTCTTGTCCTGTACCCGCTGCGGAGCCATCCCGTGCTGCGCAACATCCTGGCGCTCGCATCGCTCATCTTCGTGCTCTGGCTTCTCAAGACGATCGAAATGGTGATCGCGCCGTTCATCATCGCGCTCGTGCTTTCGTATCTGCTCCATCCGGTCGTCACACGCATCGAGCGCTGGGGCGTGCCGCGGTGGACCTCGGCGCTCTTCATCATCCTGTGCGCCGTCGCCGTGATCATACTGCTGCTCATGGGCATCGTGCCGGTCATCATACAGCAGTTCGGTTCGGTGCTCGAGACGCTCAACAGCCTCTCGGCCCAGTTCACCAACTGGATGATGCAGGGCGCCGTCTTCCGGACGCTGCGCCGCTACGGCGTTTCGAACGGACAGCTCCGGAATTTCCTTGCCGACTCGGTTGCGCCGCGCGTCCAGGACATCATCAAAGGGCTGATGTCCGGCGCATTCGGCCTGGTGAGCGAATTCAGCGCGGTGCTCACCGGCATCGTGAATATCGTCATCATTCCGTTTCTCACATTCTTCATACTGAAGGACTTCCCGCTCGTCAAGTACCGCATCAAGATGCTCGTGCCGAGCGCACGCAGGGAAGAGGCGGCCACCTATTACAACTACATCGACGACATCGTGGGCCGCTACATCCGGGGCACGATGATCATCGCGATCTTCGATGCGATCATGGTGAGCACCGTTTTCTGGCTCATCGGCATCCCGTATGCGATGGTGATCGGTCTGGTCTCGGGGACGCTGTTCTTCCTTCCGTACTTCGGCTTTCTGACGATGCTCGTCATCACGACCATCGTCTCGACGTTCGCCGACGGACCGGTCCTGTTCACCATGCTGACGGGGCTCGGAACGCTCGGCGCGCTGCATGTGATCGAAAATTATGTGCTGTCTCCGAAGATCATCGGAAGCAAGATCGGCCTCCATCCCGTGCTGCTGATCCTGTCGCTGTTCATCTTCGGATATTTTTTGGGATTCATCGGACTGCTCATCGCCATCCCCGCGGCGGGAAGCATCATGGTCATTGCAAAAGAGTGGGAGAAGAAGCGCAAGCAGAGAATGCAGGACGATCTGTTCGACGCGCAGGAAGAATAATCAGCCATGGAAACAACAGGAGTATTGTATCTTGTCGCCACGCCGATCGGCAACTATGCCGATATCACATTCAGAGCCGTCGAGGTCCTGAAGGCTGTCGACGTCGTCGTCTATGAAGAGCGGAAGGAGGGCAGCCGGCTTTTGCGCCATCTCGGCATCGAGAAGCCGGTGGAAAGCCTGAACGAGCATAACGAACAGGCGGCGACGTTTCATATTCTCGACTTTCTGAAGTCGGGAAAAAATGTCGCGGTGATTTCCGATTGCGGCACGCCGGTGTTCTCCGATCCCGGACAGATGCTTGTGCGCAAGGCGGTCGAGCTCAAGATCAAGGTGGTGCCGATTCCGGGCGCCTCGTCGCTGATGCCGGCGCTTACCGTGTCCGGATTCTCCATCGACCAGTTCGTGTACTACGGCTGGCTTTCTCCGAAGCGGCCGCGGCGCCTTGCCGAACTCGAACAGCTCCGGCGCGAGCGGCGGACGATCGTGCTGATGGATACGCCGTACCGGCTGCTGCCGCTGCTGAAGGACATTGCGGACGTCTTCGGGAGCGAACGCCGTATCTGCGTCGCGTTCGATCTGACACTGCCGGGCGAGGAGATTTTCCACGGCACCGCGCCCTCGCTCTATAAAAAACTCTCGAGCGAAGAACGCAAGGGCGAGTTCGTCGTGGTGATCGACAAAATGAAATAATCGTTTTGCGTATGGAATGCGGATGTTGCGTTCACTGTTCCTTTTGCGTATTATAAATGTATGCTTCTTTCGCGACATATCGACAGCGACCGCAGGGCCCCCGAACTCTACGGCAACTATTGGTTTAACAGCCGTCCGCTGACGCTGCGGGCGATGCAGGGCGATGTGGTGCTCCTGTTCTTCTGGGATCATGCATCGGCGGCGTCGCTGCGCGTGCTCCGGCATATCAACCGCATGCATGAAGAATACGGCCCGATGGGCCTGCGCATCATCGGCGTGCAGGTGGCCGACTACGCCGTCGTCCGCGATCCCGCGAAAAAAGAATCCATCATCGCTTCCTACAACATCCGGTTTCCCATCGTCGCCGACGACGAACGCCGCATCGCCGACTCGTACCGCGTGGATACGATGCCGACGGCCTGCCTGATCGCGCCGAACGGCGATATCTATGACATGCAGGTGCCGAAGGGTTCCGCCTCGCGCGTCGAACGCTCGGTCCAGTATCTGCTGCGTCAGGCGGGATATTTCGGCGAGCTTCCCTTCGTGGAATACCGGGACGATCAGTACAGGGATTATTCGCCCGGTGTCGTCACGCCCGATTTCGATCTCGGCTATCTGCGCGGGTCGCTCGGCAACAGCGAGGGCTACAGTCCCGAACTGCCCGCCGAATATCACGATCCCGGATACCACATCGAGGGAAAGTTCTATGCCGAGGGCATCTGGACCGCCGGAAGGCGTTCGTTCGAATATGCGGGCACAGACAACGGATACATTCTCTTTCCCTATACGGGGTACGATCTTGCCATTGTCTCGGGCAATGAACGGCAGACCGATACGGTGCGCGTGCTGATGGACGAGCGCCCGGTCGATGCAGCGATCAGAGGATCAGATATTTTTGTTGATGACAACGGCAATACCATGGTGAAAACAAACATCCTTCGGTCGGTTCACCTCATCAGCAGCGAAGCGGCAGCCAGCCACATCATCAAGCTTCTTCCATCGCGGCAGGGCACGGCATTTTACGGCGTCTCGTTCATTCCGTTCGATCCCGAATGGAGCCCGCGCCGTGCGCACTTCAGCGCGAATTAAACCGACGGCACAGGGTGGGCGGTTCTTCCGCCAGCCGACACACGATTATTCGTTATCGACATCAACGGCCCGCGACATCGACAGTCGGAAACGCGGGATGAATGCGGCGCACTGCCGCAATTTTTATTTCATGGACACAGGAAAAACGCACATGGCGATCAACACCAGAATCACGGAACTTTTTGGGATCGAATATCCTTTGAATGCAGCAGGAATGGTATGGGTGTCAGGATGGAAGCTTGCCGCCGCCGTCTCGAATGCGGGCGGACTCGGACTGATCGGCGCCGGCTCGATGAAGCCCGACCTTCTGCGTGAACATATCCGGAAGATCAAATCGGCAACGACAAAGCCCTGGGGCGTCAACCTTCCGCTTACGCGCGGCGATGTCGAGGAGCTGCTTGCCGTCATCTTCGATGAAGGAGTCAGGATCATCTTCACCTCTTCCGGAAATCCCGCCGTGTTCGCTCCCAGGCTGAAGGAAAAAGGCATGACCGTTGTGCACGTCGTGGCCGCCGTGAAGCACGCCCGGAAGGCCGAGGCCGCCGGATGCGACGCCGTCGTGGCCGAAGGCTTCGAAGCCGGAGGACATAACGGATTCGACGAGATCACGACGCTTGCGCTTGTGCCGCAGGTTGTGGACGCCGTGACGATACCGGTGATCGCCGCCGGCGGCATCGCCGACGGACGACAGATGCTGGCCTGCATGGCGCTCGGCGCCGAAGGCGTGCAGATCGGCACGGCATTCGCCGCCACGGCGGAATCGTCCGCGCACGAACGCTACAAGCAGTCGATCATCGAGGCCGACGACGGCGCGACGGTGCTCACGATGAAAAAAGTTTCCCCGCTGCGCATGCTCAAGACTCCGTTCGCGCTGAAGGTGATGGAAGCCGAAGCCGCAGGAAGATCTAAAGAGGAGCTGCGCGAACTCAACGGCAAGGGCCGCGAGCGCATGGGCATCTTCGAAGGAAACTGGGAGGAAGGGGAATTCGAAATGGGACAGAGCTCCGGACTCGTCAAGGAAATTCTTCCGGCCTGCGAACTCGTCCGCCGGTTCATCCGGGAATATGAGGACGCGAAAAAGAACATCGCCTGATCCAGGGGCGGTCACCCGCTATCACACTATGACAGGACACATGAGATCATTTCTTGACACACTGAACGAAAAAGTCGTCGTCTTCGACGGCGCAATGGGCACGAACATCCAGGCGCAGATGCTCACCGCGGACGATTTCGGCGGCGAGCATCTGAACGGCTGCAACGAATACCTCGTCATCTCGAAGCCCTCGGCAATCCGGAAGGTCCATGCCGATTTTCTGGCGGCCGGCGTGGACGTGATCGAGACCGACTCGTTCGGCTCGGCGCCCATTGTGCTTGCCGAATACCATCTCGAGAACCGGGCATACGAGCTCAACCTGAAAGCGGCGCATCTGGCCAAAAACGTCGCGCGCGATTTCTCGACGCCGACGCATCCACGCTACGTCGCCGGATCGATCGGACCCACCACGAAGCTGCCCTCGCTCGGACACATCTCGTTCAGGGAGATGAGAGAAAGTTATTATCAGCAGGTCTCGGGACTGATCGACGGCGGGGTCGATCTGCTGATGATCGAAACATGCCAGGATATTCTTCAGACGAAGGCGTGCTTGAGCGCGGTTTTTCAATGCTTTAGGGATAAGCATGTGAAGCTTCCCATTATTGCCTCGATCACGATCGAACAGACCGGCACGATGCTCATGGGCACCGAAATCGCTGCGGCGCTGACGGCGCTCGAGCCCTTCGATATCACGGTGATCGGCATGAACTGCGCCACCGGACCGAAGGAAATGTCGGAGAACATCCGCTATCTCTGCACGAACTCGCCGCTGCCCGTGTCCTGCATTCCCAATGCGGGACTTCCCGAAAATGTCGGGGGACACGCGCATTATCATCTGTCGCCCGAGGATTTTTCGGGCTATCTCACGCATTTCGTCAAGGATCTCGGCGTCAGCGTCGTGGGCGGCTGCTGCGGCACCCGTCCCGAACATCTGAAGGCGCTTGCCGACTCCGTGGGCGGCCTCTCGCCGCGTCCGCGCGATGCCGAATATGTGCCGGGGGCGTCGAGTCTCTACGGGGCGTCGCCCTTCTATATCAATCCCGCCCCGGTGATTGTGGGCGAGCGGGCGAATGCCAACGGATCGAAAAAATTCCGCGAGCTGCTCCAGGCCGAGGATTTCGATTCGATCGTGAATATCGGCAAGGAGCAGGTGAAGGAAGGGGCGCACATTCTCGATCTGTGCGTGGCGTACGTGGGGCGCGATGAGGTGCGCGACATGCACGAGGCGGCCTACCGCTACAACACGCAGGTGCCGCTGCCGGTGATGATCGATTCGACCGAGGCGCCGGTGATCGAAGAGGCGCTGCAGCTGTTTGCGGGAAAGTGCATCATCAATTCGATCAATATGGAGGACGGGGAGGAGCGCATCGACAAGATCGTGCCGCTGTGCCGGCAGTACGGAGCCGCCGTCGTGGCGCTGACGATCGACGAAGCCGGCATGGCCAAGACGGCGGAAAAGAAGGTCGAGATCGCCGGGCGGATCTATTCGCTTGTCGTCGGCAAGTACGGCATGAAGCCGCACGACCTCATCTTCGACACGCTCACGTTCACGCTCGGATCGGGCGAGGAGGAATTCCGCCGCGCCGGCATCGAGACGATCGAGGCGATCCGTCTGATCAAGGAGCGCTTCCCGCAGGTGAAGACCATTCTCGGCGTGAGCAATATTTCGTTCGGACTCGGCGCGCACATGCGCCATGTGCTCAATTCCGTGTTCCTGCATTACGCGATCGAAGCCGGCCTCGATATGGCGATCGTGAATGCGCAGAAGATCCTGCCTCTCTACAAGATCGACGAGAAAGGACGGGAGCTCTGCCGGCAGCTGATCTTCGACGAGCGGCGGTTCGAGGGCGGCGTATGCACATTCGATCCGCTCATGGAGCTGATGGCGTACTATGCTGACAAAAAATCCGCGCTGAAGGAGGAAAAGAAGGAGCGCGCCGGCACGATCGAGGAGATCCTGAAGGCGCGCATCATCGACGGAGACCGTCAGGGATTGAACGAGGACCTCGAAGCGGCGTTGAAAAACTATACGGCGCTGGACATCATCAATACGATCCTGCTGGACGGAATGAAGACCGTGGGCGAGCTCTTCGGACGCGGCGACATGCAGCTGCCGTTCGTGCTCCAGTCGGCAGAGGTGATGAAATCGGCCGTCGCCTATCTCGAGCAGTACATGGAAAAATCGGAAACGACCACGAAGGGATCGATCGTGCTGGCGACCGTGAAGGGCGACGTCCACGACATCGGCAAGAATCTCGTCGATATCATCCTCACCAATAACGGATATAAGGTGCACAACCTCGGCATCAAGCAGCCGATCGAACACATCATCAAGACGTTCGAGGAAACGAATGCCGATGCGATCGGCATGTCGGGCCTCCTGGTGAAGTCGACGCTCGTGATGAAGGAAAACCTCGAGGTGCTGAACGAACGCGGCCTCACGCCGCCGATCGTGCTCGGCGGCGCGGCGCTCACGCGGCGCTACGTGGAGAACGATCTGCGCGCGGTCTACAAGGGCGTCGTCAGCTATGCCGGCGACGCCTTCGACGGCCTGCACTTCATGGAAAAACTGAAGAATGAAGGCGCCGCAAGTTTCGACATCGGCCGTGCGGCCGCCGCCGAGGAAGACAGCGAGGAGGTGCTCACCGGCACCGAAGCGAAGATCGCCCTGTCGATGAAGGAAGTCGGCACATCGGCAATCGTCCCGGCCGAGGACATTCCGTCGCCGCCGTTTTGGGGAACGAAGATCGTCGAAGATCTTTCTCTGGAGGACATTTACCGCTACGTCAACGAATCGGCGCTCATCAAGGGACAGTGGCAGGTGAGAAAGGGAAGGCGCACGGAGGAGGAATACCGCCGGCAGCTGGAGACATCGGTGTATCCCGATCTGAAGGAGCTGAAGGACCTGTGCATGCGCGAACGTCTCCTGGTGCCCAAGGTGGTCTATGGATATTTCCCGTGCCAGTCGTCGGGCAATGATCTCATCATATACGAGGACGATCGGAAGACGGAACGCACGCGCTTCACATTCCCGCGCCAGAAGGACGACCGTCATCTCTGCCTGGCCGATTATTTTGCGTCGGTCGGATCGGGAAGAATCGACGTCGTCGCATTCCACCTGGTGACGATGGGACGGCGGGCATCGGAATATTCGGCCGCGCTGTTCGCGGCGAACGACTACAAGAAGTATCTGTATTTCCACGGCCTGAGCGTGGAATCGACCGAGGCGCTTGCCGAGCTGTGGCACAAGCGGATCCGGGAGGAACTCGGCATCGCCGGACAGGATGCGCCTGATATCCGCCGGCTCTTCAGCCAGGGGTACCGCGGATCGCGCTACAGTTTCGGGTATGCCGCATGTCCGAACCTCGAGGACCATGTGAAGCTCTTTGCGCTGCTCGAGCCGGGCAGAATCGGCGTGAAGCTCACGGAGGAATTCATGCTCGAGCCCGAACAGTCGACCGATGCGATCATCGTGCATCATCCGCAGGCCAAGTATTTCAACATCAAATAGGATTCAATCCTCCTGCGGCGGTTTTTGCTTTTCGGCGGCGGTTTTCGTATTTTGGAATGATTTTTTTCAGTGCTTATCCATTCCAACCATTACAGTTCAACAGAAGGAATCAGACGAATCATGGGAAATCTCGTATTAGTGCGCCACGGCGAATCGCAATGGAATCTTGAGAATCGCTTCACCGGCTGGGTCGATGTTCCGCTTTCGACCAAGGGTGAAGAGGAGGCCCGCGCGGCAGGCGAGAAGCTGAAGGGCTTCACATTCGACAAGGCATTCACCTCCGTGCTTCAGCGCGCCAACAAGACGCTGCAGACGATCCTCGAGGTGACGGGACAGACGGGCATTCCCGTCGAATACGACCAGGCGCTGAACGAACGCCACTACGGCGCGCTGCAGGGACTGAACAAGGCCGAGACAGCCGAAAAATACGGAGCCGAACAGGTGAAGATCTGGCGCCGCAGCTACGATGTTCCGCCTCCGGCCGACAAGACCGAACTGAATCCCGACGGCATCAGCGAAAGCCTCAAGGATACGGCGGCGCGCACGCTTCCGTATTACGAGAAGCACATTCTGCCCGAGATCCTGGCGGGGAAGAACATCATCGTCGCCGCGCATGGCAACAGCCTGCGATCGATCGTCATGCATCTCGAGGATCTGACCAAGGAGCAGGTGCTCGAGCTCAACATTCCGACCGGCGCGCCGCTTCTGTACGTGTTCGATGCCTCCGGCGCCATTGTGGACCACAAGTATCTCTGAGCGCGTCCTGAATTTTTTCAACAAACCTGTGGTGATGCCCGGAAAGCCGAACGCTGTTCCGGGCATATTTTTTTTGAACGTGTATTGATATTCCATCTTGTTTTTGCTATCATTCACAATACAATAATAGGACCGGCTAACACCATCCCTGTACAACACTGCATAGAAGTATAGGAATTATATACACTTTCAATCACCCCCTTACTATTTTTTTCTTGTTCAAGGAGACAGTCTCATGGCAACAAAGATCACAGATGAATGCATCAACTGCGGTGCATGCGAACCCGAATGCCCCAACACGGCCATCTACGCCGGCGGCGCACAGTATGAACTGAACGGCGGAACGTTCGACGCGCTGTCGAACGACTTCTACTACATCGTTCCCGAGAAGTGCACGGAATGCGTCGGCCACTTCGACCAGGAACAGTGCGCGTCGGTCTGCCCGGTCGACTGCTGCGTCCCCGATCCGGACCGCGTCGAATCGGAAGAGGCGCTTCTCGAGCGCGCAAAGGCGATTCATCCCGAGCGTGAGTTCGGCGAACTGAGCGCGGCAAACTCGCACTACCGCAAGTAAGGCTGTATGACCATACAAAGTCGGTTTGTCGCATTCGATGAACCGGCTTTTTTTATTTTAAACGCGTCCCGCACACACATGGCACGGATCAGAATCGCACACATCGACGAGCTCAAACCGCGGCGCGGCATCGTCCGCACCGTTCACGGAGAGGACATCGCGCTGTTCATCGTGGACGGCGCCGTTCACGCCGTCAGCAACTATTGTCCGCATCAGCACGCCTCGAAGCTGCACGAGAGCATCGTGGAAGGGTCCGTGATCACCTGTCCGATGCACGGATGGGCGTTCGATCTCTGCACCGGCGCGCCGGTGAATGCGGCCGGCCGTCTGACGAAGTTCGCGACGGAAGTGCGGGGCGGCATCGTCTATGTCGACATCGATGACGCCGACTGAACAGATACGGCGCAGGGCGCTCGAGCTGGGATTTGCGAAAGTGGGGATCGCCCGGGCCGACGTGCTCGAACCTGAGGCGGCCCGGCTGGAGGAATGGCTGCGCCGCGGCTACCACGCGGAGATGGAGTGGATGAGGAACTCCGTCGCCAAGCGGAGCGACGTGCGCGTGCTCGTGCCGGGTGCGAAGAGCGTGATCGTCGCAGCGGAAAATTACTATACGCCCGTCCGCCACGGCACGGCGGCGGACGAGGGGAAGATCTCGCGCTATGCATGGGGCGACGACTATCACATCCACGCGCAGAAAAGAATCGAAGCGCTCTTTGACTGCATCAAACAAATAGAGCCCGGGGCGCCGGGACGGTACTACGTGGACACGGGCCCCGTGATGGAAAAAGCGTGGGCTGCGCGCGCGGGGCTCGGCTGGCAGGGCAAGCATTCGAACCTCATCACGCGGGAATTCGGATCGTGGGTGTTTCTGGCGGTGATCATCACGACGCTCGAACTCGACGCCGACGAACCCCTGGCCGACATGTGCGGCACCTGCAGAGCCTGCATCGATGCATGTCCGACGCAGGCGATCACCGAGCCGTATGTCGTCGATGCGGGCCGATGCATTTCCTTTCAGACGATCGAGCACCGGGGAGACATCGATGCGGAGCTTGCCGACAAATTCGGCAGCTGGGTCTACGGGTGCGATATCTGCCAGGATGTGTGTCCATGGAACCGTTTCGCCAGGGAGACACCGCATCAGGCATATCAGCCCCGGGAAGGCGCCGCGGCGCCGAAACTCGAGACGCTGATCTCGATGACGCAGGAGGATTTTTCGTTCCGGTTTTCAAAAAGCGCGGTCAAGCGCGCAAAACTTGCGGGACTCGTCCGGAATGCCCTGATCGCCCGGCGCAATGCGGACCGGGAGCAGGACGACGAGAGAACCCCGCACTAACTTTCACTGTTACGATCATACAGAGGCGCCGCGTTTTCGGGACGGGCGCCGCATACCACAGCAAGGGATACTATGGAACCACAGCATCGCAATGTCATCATCATCGGATCGGGACCGGCAGGACTCACCGCGGGCATTTATACGGGACGCGCGAACCTTTCACCGCTGATCTTCGAAGGCATGCAGCCCGGAGGACAGCTCACAATCACCACCGAAGTCGAGAATTATCCCGGATTTCCGAACGGCATCATGGGACCGGAAATGATGGAAACCATGCGCGCGCAGGCGCTGAAATTCGGCGCGGAGTCGATGTTCAAAGAAGTCACCTCCGTCGATTTCTCGAAGCGTCCGTTTGAGATCGTCGCCGATGAGCAGCTCTATACGGCATCGGCCGTCATCGTCGCCACCGGCGCCTCGGCCAAGCTGCTCAACATTCCTTCGGAAGCCGAATACATGGGCTACGGCGTGAGCGCCTGCGCCACATGCGACGGATTCTTCTATCGGGGCAAGGAAGTGTTCGTGGTCGGCGGCGGGGACACCGCGCTGGAGGAA
Source organism: Acidobacteriota bacterium (assembly GCA_050258555.1). Lineage (GTDB taxonomy): Bacteria > Bacteroidota > Ignavibacteria > UBA10030 > UBA8401 > CAISDA01. The sequence continues at coordinate 23,248 of JBLMZA010000043.1, forward strand.
GCCACGTTCCTGACGCGCTTCGCATCGAAAGTGACCGTGATCCACCGCCGCGACGAATTCCGCGCATCGAAGATCATGCAGGAGCGCGCTCTCAAGAATCCGAAGGTTTCCGTGCTCTGGGATACCGCCGTCGACGAAGTGCTGGGGAAGAAGGAAGACGGCCGGAAATTCGTGACGGGATTGAAATTGAAGCATACGAAGACCCATGCAATAACGGAAGTCGCAGCCGACGGTCTTTTTATCGCCATCGGCCATCAGCCGAATACGAAGCTCTTCCGCGGCATGCTCGACATGGATGAGAAGGAGTATCTGAAGGTGCAGCCGGGTTCGACACGCACGAATATTCCGGGCGTGTTCGCCGCCGGCGATGTCGCCGATTCGGTCTACCGGCAGGCGGTCACCGCGGCCGGCTCGGGCTGCATGGCGGCCATCGACGCCGAACGATATCTTGAAACCATGGATTGAGCGATACATCGGCTGATCTGTTCATATGCGCACATGCGCATATGAAAAAGCCCTTCTGCAATGCACGATTGCGGAAGGGCTTTTTTTATGTTGAAAAATTGTCGCACGGAGATGTCAAAATTTCAGCGAAAAAATATCATTCTGGCAGGCAGGGTGACAAAGTGCCGAGCATGAGGCCGCCCCTGCGGAAGAGGCACGGAAATCGGCAGGATTTTGCGGGGCAAAAATTGGCACGCCGTTTGAAAAAGTATATAGCGTGAACGACAACGAAGACAACCACCATCAAAAAGATCAACAGAGGAGGAAAGCCATGTTAGTACGATTCCAATCCGCCCCGATTCCACAGTCGCCGCTGGAACTGCTCTTCGACCGCGGAACGATGTTCCCCGATTTGTTCTGGCAGCCGCTTGAAGCGCGCACGAATGCGTTCCCGTATGTGAACATTGCGGACATGAACGACACGATCCATGTGGTCGCAGAGATCCCCGGCGTGCCGAAGAGCGACATCAACATCCACCTGCAGAACGATGTGCTCACGATCAGCGGCGAGAGGAAGCGGCCCGAGGAGAAACCCGAGGCTGCGCATGTGCGGCGCGAGATCCGGTATGGACAGTTTGAACGCTCATTCAAGCTGCCGTACGAAGTGGATGCGTCGAAAGTGACGGCCGAATACAGCGACGGCGTGCTTCGCATACAGCTTCCGAAGACCGAAGCGGCGAAGCCGAGGTCGATCGATATCAAGTAAGCAACTGAATCGGATTGTGAAAGGAGAAATGATTATGGAACAGAATCAAACCAGACCGGCGGCCCGGCGCGTCGTGCCGGCAGCCGATATCCAGGAACTGCCTCAGTCGTATATTGTGCGCATGGACATGCCCGGCGCATCGCGCGATGCGATCAAGGCGCAGATCGAGGAAGGCGTGCTGACCGTTGAAGTGACGGTCGATCCCTACTTCGCGAAGGACGCCACGCTGCTCGTGGACGATTCGCTGCCGATCGAATATCATCGCAAATTTTCACTGGCCGAGGACGTCGACCAGCAGGCCGTCGATGCGGCCTACGACCTTGGTGTGCTGACCATCACGCTCAACAAGAAGCAGCATTTTCTGCCGCGCCAGATCTCGATCCAGTAAGGGGCCGGCAGGCACAGTATCAATCAATCATGTATTCATTCAAAGGAGGATCGTTATGGCACTCATGAAGCGCAATCCGTCGTCTGAGCTGGATGTGTGGAACCGCGACTTCCCGGTCGCGCGGAGTCTCCATTCCTTCCAGCGCGAAATGAACCGCATGCTTGACAATTTCTTCCGCGAAGACCTGTTCGAGGAAGGCCGTTTCGGCGGCGTCCAGGAATTCGCGCCGGCGGTCGACATCTCGGAAACGAAGGATGCCTATGTGATCAAGGCAGAGCTTCCCGGCATGAAGAAAGAGGATGTGAAGGTGACGATGAACAACAACATCGTGACGATTTCCGGCGAGAAGAAAATCGAAGAGGAGAAGCGGGAGGGAAGCTACTATCGCATGGAGCGCTCGTTCGGTTCGTTCGAGCGTTCGATCGCCATTCCGGGTCCGGTCAAGCCGGATGACATCGAATGCAAGTACGTGGACGGCCTGCTGACTGTGTCGCTTCCGAAAACGGAAGAGGCGAAGCAGCGGGTGATCGATGTGAAGGTGAAATAAGCGCCGGCGGTTCGCCGATGCCGGAAGAGAAGGGAAGGACGCCCTTGTGCGGCGCGCTGAGCGCGGCATGGGGGCGTCCGCATTTTAAACGGTCGTATCGATGTTCGGCTCCGGTATCGCCGTGACGTTTTTTCCCTTCACCATATAGCGCAGCGTGCGCTTTTCCTTCGGCGTCGAGTCGCGCTTCACGGCTCGCTCGGGCTTTTCTTTCGGCAGGACCTGTTCGAGGACCGCCTGAAGTTTCTGCTGTGTCTGCTTTTCCACATGCGCATGATGGGGCAGCGACTGTGTGCCGAGCTGCTGCTTGGCTGCATCCGCCTGGTTGACGTTCTGTGTCAGGACGCTTCCGGCTGTATTGCTGACGTTCATGGTCATTCTCCCTTACTGTCATCATCGGCGGATGTTTCAAAATCATAAGCGTTCCGAAAAACAGTGCTTGACAGGAAGAAGAAAATTTGCTATAATGAATAGTGAATCATTATTCATTATAGGCTTGCCCATGCGAACTCTCGATGCCAACAAACGGAATGCGATTCTCAACGCGGCGACGTCCGTCATCGCTGAAGACGGATTTCACGGCGCGAAAATCGCGAAGATCGCCGAACGCGCCGGCGTCGCCACTGGCAGCATCTACCGCTACTATCCCAACAAGGAAGCGATCATCGTCGTGATCCTCGAGCAGCTCTGGGAAAACCTCGCGCGGGAGGTCCGGCTGCTCATTCCGCGCACAGACATCCATCCGGTCGAGAAGCTCGACATGGTCGTCGATCTTGTCTTCGACATCTTCACTGCCAACACCTCGCTCGCCACGATCTTCGTGAACGAACACCATCAGTTCCTGGTCCGGGAGGTCGGAAAGCTGCGCCTCTTCTACGACAGCTTCCTCGATTCGGCCGAGGAGATCGTCCGGGAGGGCGTGCACAGGCATGTCTTCAACGCCAACGTCGATATCAAGATCTTCCGTCATTTCATCATCGGAGCGTTCCGGCACATCCTGCAGCAGTGGACGCTGGACCCCGAAACATTCCCCCTCAACAAAGTGCGGCAGAATCTGAAGTTCATCATCAAGAACGGAATTTTGCAGCATGGCAGTGCAAAAAAGTGACCGCCATGAAGAACCCTACGGAACAACCATCCATGACAATCAGGACTGTCCGGCGCCGCATGACGCTCTGGACGGCCGCGGCGCTGTGCCTGCCGGCCATGTTGTGCGCGCAGACACTCACGCTCGATGCGGCCGTGCAGACGGCGCTGGCAAAGAACGAACGCATCAGCCAGTATGAAGAACGGCTGAAACAGAAGGAGTACGGAAACCGCGAGGCCTGGGGCAACTTCCTGCCTTCGCTGAATTTTACGGCAAGCTACACGCATCTGAAGGAGCCGATGAAGATCGATCTGGAGCCGGTGCGTCAGGCGATCATCACGATGCAGGCCGGAACGCAGACCGAGTTCGCAAACGTCTACAGCATGATGCAGGGGCGTCCGGCGCTGACTCAGGCGCAGCGCGACGCACTGAATGCGCAGAACTTCAAGGCGCTCGACGCCAGGCTGCCCTTGTTCGTCGAGGAGATGAAGAAACAGGATTATAAGACGGGAACCTTCGTTGCCACGCAGCCTCTTTTTCTCGGAGGCAAGCTCCTGGCCGCCAGGCAGTACGCAGCCTCCGAGATGCGGTCGGCCGGCATCGAGCTCGAGCGCGCAAAAAACGAGATCGTCCAGGAGGCCCTCGTCAATTACCTTGCCGTCGTGCTCATGACCGATGTGGTCCGGACGCGCGAGGATGTTCTTGCGGGTATGAATCGACATGATACACAGGCAAAGAAGCTCTTCGCCGAAGGACTCATCGCCAATCATCAGGTCATGCGCGCCGAAGTGGCCGTGGCCGACGCCGAGCGCAACCTGATCGATGACCGGAACCGGCTCGAGCTTGCGCGCATCGCGCTGCGCGCCACGCTCGGACTGCCGTCCGACGCGCCGGTCGAGGTGTTGGAAACGCTCTCGTACCGTCGGACCGGCGACACGCTCGAGGCCTGCGAGGCGCAGGCGCTCGTGCGCAATCCCGTGATGCAGGTGCTCGCCGAGAAGCGCGAGGCGGCATCGGCCAACTACAATCTCCAGCGCTCCGAATTCCTGCCGCAGATCGCCGCCTTCGGCAAGTACGAGGTGTACCCCCAATATCTCTCCATCCTCGAGCCGCGCTGGGCCGTCGGCGTCCAATTGAGCATGAACCTCTTCAGCGGAATGAAGAAATATGCGAAGCTCGAATCGGCCTCGCATCTCGAGCGCGAAGTGGAATATCTCGAAGCCGACACGAAAAAGAAAATCGGCCTGCTTGTCAACAAGGACTACCGCGAGCTCGACAACGCCCGAAGCCGCTATGAACGCCTGAAGAAAAACATCCGTCTTTCGGAGGAGAACCTGCGCCTGATGAGGAACCGGTTCGAAACCGGGCTCGGCACGTCGCTCGATGTGATCGACGCGGAACTCGTGCTCGAGAAGAATCTCATCGAAAGCAAGACCTCGCTGTTCGACTACTACAAGGCGATGGCCGATTTGTACACCGCCGTGGGCGAACCGGAAAAATTTCTGTCCATCTGGAATGCAAAAGGAGAAGAGCAATGAAATTCAGAAAACAGACGGCCGTTCTCGCCGTCCCCGCCGTTATTGCCGTCGTATCGCTTGCCGTGCTGTTGGTGAAAGCCGCCGCCCCCGACGAAATTGTGATCACAGGCCAGGCCGAGGCCTCTGAGATCGATGTTGCCTCGAAAATCCCCGGCCGCATCGATACGGTCTATGTGAAGGAAGGCGATACGGTGGTGAAGGGCCAGCTCCTGGCGCTGCTTGAAAGCAAGGAGATCGCCGCGAAAGTCGGGCAGGCCAAGGGAGCCATGGAAGCGGCCCGCGCCAGAATGATGATGGCCGAACACGGCGCTCGTCCCGAGGAAAAGGAAGGGGCAAAGAAACTGTACGAGCAGGCGAAGTCGCAGTTCGAACTCGCCCAGAAGACCTGGAAGCGCGTCGAGAAGGTCTACCGCGACAGCCTCATCAGCACGCAGGAGCGCGATCAGGCCGAATTCCAGTTCAAGGCTGCACGCGACCAGATGGACGCCGCAAAGGCACGGTATGATATGGCGCTGCATGGCGCGCGTGCCGAGGAGATCGACGGCGCGCGCTCGCTGTTCCATCAGGCCGAGAACGCCTACAACGAGGCGCTTGCCTACGACAGCGAAACGCACATCGTGAGCCGGATGAATGGCGAAGTCACCAAGCGGATCGTCGATGCCGGGGAGATGGCCGCCGGAGGCTACCCGATCTTCACGATCATGGACCCGTCCGATGTCTGGGTGGTGATCCAGGTGCGCGAAGACCAGCTCGGCGGCATCCGCAAAGGCCAGACGCTGGAGGCCCGGATTCCCGCACTGAACAATGAGCGGTTCGCTTTCGAAGTCTCGGCCCTGGCGGCGATGGCCGATTATGCCTCATGGCGTCCGACGAAGCAGAAGGGGGAATACGACCTCAAGACATTCGAAGTGCGCCTGCGTCCGAAAGCGCCGATTCCGGGACTTCGTCCCGGCATGTCCGTCAATGTTGCGCTGGCAGGAAGGTCATGAGCACGCCATTCGTCATGCCGCTGTTGCGTGTGATGCGCCGGGAGTTCCGGCGGATTGCCGGGCGGCCCACGCTCTGGATGCTGTCGATCGGACTTCCGGTCGGCATGTTTCTCTTCCTTGCCTACATCTATAAGGACGCGCTGGTGCGCGAGCTTCCCGTGGCCGTCTGCGATGAAGACGGTTCGGAGCTCTCGCGCATGATCATCCGTTCTGTCGACGCCACCGCGTCGATGAAGGTCGTCATGCGCGCACACTCGATGAACGAGATCCGGGAGGCGATGCTGGCCGGAAACGTACAGGCCGGCATTTACATCCCGCGCCGGTTCGAAGCGGACGTGAAAGGCGGGACGAGCTCGACCGTCACGGTCGTCAAGAACACGTTCAACCTGATCATCGGCAATCTCATCTACCGCGATGCTGCGACGATCCTGAAGACCGTCTCCGGCGGAGCGCTGCTCAAGAAGCTGCGTTCACGCGGCATGAGCGGGGAGCAGGCGATGAATGTCATCAATCCGATCCGCCTCGATACGCAGGTGCTCTACAATTCGAATTACAGCTATCTGAATTATCTCATCCCGCCCATGCTCGCCGTCGTGCTGCAGATGGTCATCATGGTCTCGGGCGTGCTGGTGTTCAGTTCCGAATTCACGCATGGAACCATGGACGAGCTGCTTGAAACCGGAAACAACAGCCTGGCGGCCGTGCTCCTCGGCAAGGCGCTTCCGCATTTTCTCGTGCATGCCTCGACGGCGCTCGGCATCATCGGACTGGTCATGCCGATATTCGGACTCGGCATCGGCGGATCCTCCGCGCTTGTCTTCGGGCTGCTGCTTCTGTTCGTCGCGGCGTCGCTTGCCCTGGCGCTTGCGATCTCGGGCGTCGTGCATGAGCAGCTGAAGGCGACCGAAGTCGCGGTCTTCCTCGTGACGCCGGCATTCGTCTTCAGCGGACTCACGTTTCCGGCATGGGCGATGCCTGCGCTGCATTCATGGTATGCGCAGACGATGCCCTTCACGCCGTTTCTGTCCGCATTTCTGAAACTGTATCAGATGAATACCCCGGTCACATACATCGCTCCCGAAGCGCTTCACCTTTCGGCATTCCTCATCCTTTCAACGGCCGTGGCAATCGTGTCGCTGCGGCGGCAGATCCATCGGCATATTACATCGCGCATGGGAACGGAGGCCTCGTCATGAAACAGCGCATCAGAGGATACGTCGAGGTCATCCTCCGCGAAGCCCGCTCGCTCATCGGCGACGTCAACATCCGCATGATCGTGCTGGTGGCGCCGCTGCTGTATCCGCTTCTCTACGGCACGGTCTATTGGCACAAGACCGAGGCCGATGTGCCCATCGTCGTGGTGGACGGGGACCATTCGGCGCTCTCGCGTCAGTTCATCCGCGATCTCGATGCGCACCAGCTGATCCGCGTGGCGGAGGTCACGGCCGATGCGGGCCAGGCGCAGGACCGGCTCTACCGGATGGATGCGCAGGGCATCGTCATTATTCCTTCGGGCTTTTCACGATCGCTCCTGAAGGCGGAAGGCGCCGATGTGAAGGTGCTTCTCAACACGACGAAGTTCCTTCCCTCCAATGACCTCAACAAGGCGATCACCGCCGTCGCCATGAGCCGGGCCGCGGACATGCGCGTGAAGTTTCTGCGCATGGCGGGCTTCAGCAGGAAGCAGGCGGAGGAGGCGGCGGATCCGGTGCGCGACGATATCCGTCCCATGTTCAACGTGACGGAAACCTACGGAGACTTTCTCATTCCCGGCATCTTCATTCTCATACTCCAGCAGACGCTGCTCATCGGACTTTCGGAAAGCGTCGCCAGGGAGCGCGAGGAAGGGACGCTGCCCGAGCTGTTGCGGACTGCAAACGGAAGCGTCACGGCCGCCGTGTGGGGCAAGGGGGGGATCTACCTCGCGCTCTATGCGTCGTATGCACTTTTTTATGCCGCGGTGTACTTCCGGCTCTTCTCGCTTCCGATTGCCGGCAGCGCTTCGGCGCTCGCCGTTGCCACCGTACTCTTTCTGATCTCGGTCGTGTACATCAGCATCTTCGTTTCCTCCTTCTTCACGCGCAAGATCCTCGCGCTGCAGACGATCACATTCACCACATATCCCATCTTCTTCATTTCCGGCTACAGTTGGCCGGCCGAAGCGCTTCCGCTGCCTCTGCAATGGCTCACGCAGCTCTTGCCGAGCACGCAGTATTTCACCGCCGCCGTTCGCATCATGCAGATGGATGCGGGGTGGAAGGAAACGGCGCCGGAACTCCTCCGGCTTGCCGCGCTTGCCGCCGCAGGCTTCGTGGTCACGCGCATGCGCATGCGAACACTGCTTCGGCGTGCAGACTTGAACGCCGGATAATTATTTCCTACATTAGGTTTTCTATCCTGCAGCGCAGAAGCACACGAAGACTATCCAGAAAATGTCACGAAAAATCAAGATCGGCATCGATGTCGGCGGAACGTTCACACACGCCGTTGCGGTGGATATTGCCCACTTCGGCATTGTCGGGAAGGCGGTTGTTCCCACTTCCCACAGCGCCAAAGAAGGCGTCGCCCGCGGCGTCGTCGAGTCGATGCAGAAGCTGCTCGAGACCGCACACATCCATCCGGACGAAGTCATTCTCATTGCGCACAGCACCACACAGGCAACGAACGCGCTGCTTGAAGGCGACGTTGCGCCGGTGGGCATCATCGGCATGGGGACGGGACTGGAAGGCCGGAGGGCGAAAAACGAGACGAACACGAACCGGATTGAGCTTGCGCCGGGCAAGTTCGCGAAGACCTGTCATCGCTTTCTTGATACGGGCAGACGCTTCGACGATGAGACGATACGCCGGACGATCACGGAACTCATGAATGACGGTGCGCAGGTGATCGTGGCCAGCGAGGCCTTCGGCGTCGATCATCCCGAATCGGAGCAGCGCGTGGTGAAGGCGGCATCGGCCATGGGCATACTTGCCACGTCCGCTTCCGAGATTTCGCAGCTCTACGGACTCCGCATCCGCACGCGCACGGCCGTGATCAATGCGAGCATGATGCCGAAGATGCTCGAAACGGCGAACATGACGGAGGATTCGGTGCGCAAAAGCGGCATCAACGCGCCGCTGATGGTGATGCGCAGCGACGGCGGCATCATGGACATCAATGAAATGCGCCGCCGTCCCATACTCACCATGCTCTCGGGACCCGCCGCCGGCGTCGCCGCGGCGCTGATGTACATTAAAATTTCGGACGGCATCTTTCTCGAAGTCGGCGGCACCTCGACCGACATCTCGATCATCAAGAACGGCAAGCCCATCATCCGCACGGCGGAGATCGGAGGCAACAAGCTCTTCGTGCGCACGCTCGACGTCCGCACGATCGGCGTGGCAGGCGGCTCGATGCTGCGCCTGCATAAGGGGAAGGTCGTCGATGTGGGACCGCGTTCGGCGCATATTGCGGGATTGAAGTACGCGACATTTTTTGCGCCCGATGAAGTACCCCCGGTTGAATCCCTTTCGCTTGCATCCATGACGCCGCGCGAGGGCGACCCCGACGATTACGTTGGCATAGCGGTCAACGGAGGAGCTCCTTCGATCGCCGTGACGCCGACCGGCGCGGTGAATGTGCTCGGCATCGCGCAGGGCTACAGCAAGGCCAAGTCGGAATTCGTGCACAGGATCTTCGGCTGGCTTGCCTCGCATATCGGCACGACGCCCGAGAAGCTCGCGACCGAAATTCAGGAAGTCTGCGCCGCCAAGAACAAGGAGGTCATCGATGCGATCATCGACGAGTACAAGCTCGACAAATCGCTCCTGACGCTCGTCGGCGGCGGAGGAGGCGCCGAGGCGATCGTGCCATACACGGCAAAGGTGATGGGCATGAAGCACACGATTGCCGAGAATGCCGAAGTGATTTCCGCCATCGGCATCGCCCTGGGCATCATCCGCGATACGATCGAACGCACGATCATCAATCCCACGGAGCAGGATCTTCTGCTCATCCGGAAGGAAGCGATGGAGCGCATCCAGCGCATGGGCGCGATCCCCGAAACGATCGAAGTGACGATCGATGTCGACCGACAGACGAAGCGCGTGACGGCGGTCGCCACCGGCTCGTCCGAGCTTCGCACGCGCGACATCATGTCGAAGCCGAAGACGGACGACGAGCTGAAGGCGATCTCCGCCGCCTCGATCGGATCGAATCATGTCGAGCTCAAAGGCCGCGCAGGCGTGCTCCGCGTGTTTCAGGGACGCCGTGAGGAGACGCGTCTTTTCGGACTGTCGAAGAAGACGACGCACCCGCTTCGCGTGATCGACGAGGACGGCATCGTCCGGCTGCAGCTTGCGCACGGCGAGGTGAGAGCGACGACCGTCGGCCTGGTGACCGGAACGCTCCGGGCCCTGCTCGACGAGTTCACGTCGTACGGCGATGCGGGCGGACTCCTGCCCGATGTGTTCATCATCGCCTCCGGCCGCGTCATCGATCTGACGGGGCTGGTCATGAAAGATCAGATCCTCTCGATGGCGCAGGCCGAGACGGAAAAGATTTCCAACGACGAGCCATGCATCATCATCGGATCGAAGAAGAAGTAGGCGCTGTTCACGCGCGGCTCAGCACTCGTGTCCGCGCGCATTTCATCACACACACAGGTCAATGTGGATCATATGAGAAAACTGCTTTCACTGCTGTTGTTCGGATTCATGCTGTATAACGGAACGGCATCGGCCGCCGAAGAGCTGCGCGGCGCATGGCTGTCGAGAAATGAAGTGGTGACGCGCGCGAAGATCGCGGAAGTGATGGATTCGCTTGCCAACAACAATTTCAACGTTGCCTATGTCAACTGCTGGAGCCGCGGTTATACGCTGTTTCCCAGCGAAACGATGAAGAAGCATACGGGCGTGGAGATCGATCCCGCATATGTCGGACGCGACGTGCTGGCCGAAGCGATTGCCGAAGGCCATCGCCGCGGCATCGAGGTGGAAGCATGGTTCGAATACGGATTCGTGGGCGGCTATACCGGCTATTATCCCGGTTCGGGCGGCCGCGGGAAGATCTTCGATGCGCATCCCGACTGGGTGGCAAAGAAAGTGGACGGCACCGAGAAAGACAACTCAAACTTTTATTGGATGGTTGCGACGCGACCCGATGTGCGGCAGTTCATGGTCGATCTGCATGTGGAGGTGGCAAGGAAGTACGACATCGACGGCATCGAGCTCGACCGCATCCGCTACGCGGGCAATGTCTACGGATACGATGCCTATACCGACAGCGTGTATATGGCGCGCTACGGCGTGCATCCTCCGACCGACGTGGCCGATGCGCAGTGGATGCGGTTCCGCGCCGACATCCTGAACGGCTTCATGCGCACGGTCTACGACTCGATCAAAGCCGTCAATCCGAATGTGTTCGTGACGAATGCGCCGGGATTTTATTCCTCATCGTCCTATCAGTCGTACAACGACAACCTGCAGGACTGGTGGCAGTGGCTCGCCGCCGGTTCGGTCGATCACGTGCAGGTGCAGATGTATGTCGGCTCGAACAGCTCGCTCAAGAGCTATCTGAATTATCTGTTCGCCAATGTGCCGCAGAAGGAGAAAATGATTCCGGCTATCGCCACCTCGCCCAACGGCAACGCCATTGCCGAGAGCGAACTCATGAACATGGTCACGACTACGCGTTCGCTCGGACTGAAGGGCAACGCCTGGTGGTACTACGGCGACATGGCGCCCTATTGGAATTTCTACCGCACGCAGGCGTATCCGACGCCCGCCGCAGTGCCGGGACGCTCATACACATGGCGCACGCCGGCTGTGATCGTCAATGAGACGGACAGCGCGCTCGTCACATACACCGGCAAGTGGCTCACGGCTCCGGCATCGGTGCCCGGCTATAAAGGCACATCGCTCTATGCCGATTCGATCGGCGTGAATGCGATCGAGTACCGTGCGGCCGTTCCGGCAGGCGGATGGTATGAAGTCTATGCCTACCAGGCAACGCAGGCATTCCGGACGATGCAGGCGCCGTTCGATCTGTATGATTCGAGCGGTGCAGCACGGCGCGTGCTCATCGATCAGACCAACGACAAGCTCAAAGGCTGGTATAAGCTCGGCGATGTGTATCTGAAGAGCGGCGTGCGGAAAGTCGTGCGTCTTTCAAACGACAATATCGGCGGCGGCCGCAACGGCTATGTGTCGGCCGATGCGGTGATGCTGGTGCTCAATCGCCGGCTGAGTCCCGGCGCACGGCTGACGGAGGTGCCGCACGGAAATTTTACCGATCCCCAGCCAGGTAAGTTCTGGCTGGGGCAGAATTTCCCGAATCCGTTCAATCCGTCCACAACGGTGTCCTTCGCCTTGAAAAGCGCCGCCGCGGTGCGTCTGTCGGTCTTCGATGTGCTGGGACGCGAATGCGCGGTGCTCATCGACGGCATGCGTCCGGCAGGGATGCAGACGGTCGAATGGAATGCCGGCGCGATGCCGAGCGGCGTCTACTTCTGCCGCCTGCAAGTGTCGGCGCCGGGGGCAGGTGCGGCGTTTGCGGAAACGAAGAAGTTGCTTTTGCAGAAATAAATCTCATACTTTGAAGCGGGGGCAGGCGGATGCGGTTTTTTCATGGAACACCGCGGGCGGGATGCGGTGTTGGATGGGAGAATGCTGCTCATTCACCAACCATCATGGAGGAACCATGAAGATCCTACGTACATACTGGATTATCCTGCTTGTGATGCCGGCCGTCGCATTCGGATACAAGAACGGCATCAGCGGCCGCACGCTGAAGTCATCGACCAACGGCTGCAGCTGCCACAATTCCTCGGCCGCATCGAGCGTGCTTGTGGCCATTACCGGCCCGTCGTCGCTGATTCCCGGCAGAGTCGGCACATACACCGTGACGGTCAACGATGTTCCCGGCAATTCGGGAGGCATCGATATTGCCGCCTCATCGGGCACGCTGGCGCCGGCGTCGACAAACCTGAAGCTGCTCAATGGCGAGCTGACGCAGACGACATCGACCGCGGTGCCCTCGACGTACAGTTTCACATACACGGCGCCCGCTTCGGCCGGTACGGCGACGCTCTATGCCACGGCGAAGGGAACCGCCTTTGCGTCATGGAACCATGCGCCGAATTTCACGGTCACGGTGACGAACGCCTCGGCTGTGACACAGGAGGGACAGACGCCTGCCGTCTTCGCTCTCGAACAGAATTTCCCGAACCCGTTCAACCCGTCGACGCAGATCCGCTTCTCGATTCCCCAGGCGCAGCACGCGACGCTGGCGATCTACGACATGCAGGGCCGGGAAGTCGCCGTGCTCGTGAATGCGCGGTTGGAGGCCGGCACCTATTCCACGCAGTGGAACGCGGAGAAGATGCCGACAGGCGTTTATCTGTACAGGCTCAAGGCGGGAACGTTGAGCGAAACGAAAAAGCTGCTGATACAAAAATAATTTCTTAACCGATCAACTGCAGCATGCCGCCCATTCATTGATCATTGCTTCACCAGTGAATGGGCGGATCTGCATCAATCCAAACGCACACCATGCTCAAACGACTGCTTCTACTGCTCGTCATCGCCTGCACGCTGTCTCACGCACAATCCATCACATGGACGGAGATCACGACGCGCTATGCTCTTCCATCCGGAATAAAGGTATTCAAGGGGGAGCGGACCGCGCCCGCGCTTGCGGCGTACTACATCGATGTCGACCTGAATAATCCGAAGCTCATGCTGCTTCCGTACCTCTCGACGGCGTCGGGCGGAAAGGAGACGATCGTGCCGTTCGTCGCGCGCACGGGCGCCATCGCCGGAGTGAACGGGGGATTCTTCGGAGGCTCCGCCTCGTATTCGACCGTCATCGTGCCCGAAGGCGTGCTTGCGCAGAATGTGCCGTCGGTCACCAGGACCGGGGGAGTGTTTCCGATGATGCGAAGCATGTACTCGATCGATAAAAACAAAAAGCAGTCCGTCAACTGGATCTATCATTTCGGAAGCGCCGCAGGCGATGTCTATTCGTTCGCGCAGCCCATGCCGTACGTGAACAACGACCCGACGCCGCGCCCCGCGCCGGTCAAGACGCAGGGCACGCCGATGAACGGGATCCTGGCCGGCATCGGCGGCGGACCGACGCTTGTCAAGGCAGGGCAGCCGCGCGTCACATTCAACGAGGAAGTGCTCTGGGGATCGGGCGTGGCGACGGATATCAACTCGCCGGCGGATCCGCGCACAGCCGTCGGATCGACGGCGGCCAATCATGCGATACTGCTTGCGGCCGACGGACGCGGCGCGAGCCTGGGACTTACGCTTGCCGAGCTGGCGCAGGTGATGATCGATCTCGGATGCACGGAGGCGATGAATCTGGACGGAGGCGGATCGACGCAGATGGCCGTTGGCGGAACGCTGGTCAATACGCCGAGCGAAAGCCGCGCCGTGCCGACCATGCTGGCGGTGGTGTATGCCGATTCGCTGCATCTGCCGAAGACGCCGCTGTTTGAAAAGACGTATGATACGAATGCGCCCGAATGCAGCCTCGTCGGTCCCGGCTGGTTCCAGTCGGCCAATCCCGGATATTTCGGCGCCGAAAAAGCGCAGCTCAATGCGACCGGCACCGGCGGCAGCTATGCGAAATTTTCGCTTTCGCTTCCGCGTGCGGGCGTGTATGAAGTCTACGGCTGGTGGGTGAATTCCTCGAACCGCTCGACCGAAACGCCCTTCATCGTCACACATCGGAACGGCACCGATACCGTGCGCGCCGACCAGACGCAGAAAGGCTCCGCATGGAATCTGATCGGCACCTATACGTTCCGGGGCGACACGACCGATGCCGTCGTCATTTCGAACGCCGTCAAGAATCCGAATTCAAACCTGTATATCGTCGCAGACGGGCTGCGCGTCGTTTCGTACGATCCGGCGGTGACCGCTGTCGAACGGAGCGCCACGATGGAGCCGTCAGCCTATGCGCTTTCGCAGAATTATCCGAATCCGTTCAATCCCTCCACCGAGTTCCGATACACGGTCGCGGCATCGGGCAGGACGACGCTGAAAATCTACGACATGCTCGGCCGGATTGCCGCCGTGCTCGTCGATGCAACGCTGGCGCCCGGCACATACACCGCCGGCTGGAATGCCTCACAGATGCCGAGCGGAGTCTATCTGCTCCGCATGACATCGGGCTCGTTCACGGAAACAAAGAAGCTCATCGTACAGAAATAATCATGACGACAGCATCGGATGCCGAGGCCTCGCTTGAAACGCTCGCGCTGCGGCATTATGAAAATTTTCCCGTCGCCTCGCGCTTCCTTCCGAAGAAGTACCGGAGGCCGATCCATCTGATCTATGCCTATGCGCGCACGGGAGACGACATCGCCGACGAATGGACCGATGCGCCCGACGTGCGCCTGCGCGCGCTCGATGACTGGTCGTCGTGCCTGCATGCGGCCGTTGAGCGGGGGGAAGGGACGCCGTTTTTCCTCGAGCTTGCATCGGTCATCGGCACATACGGTCTCGAGCTGAAGCTGTTCGACGACCTGATCGAGGCGTTCAGGATGGATGTGCGCCATCATGGCTTCGCCGCCTACGAGGAGCTGCTGGAATACTGCCGTCATTCTGCCAATCCGGTCGGTCGGCTCATGCTGCAGATCTTCGGCAGCGCGTCGCAGGAGCGCTGCGCGCTGTCGGATGCGTTCTGCACGGCGCTTCAGCTTGCAAATTTCTGGCAGGATTTGTTTATTGATATCAGGCGGGAGCGATGGTATATTCCTGAGGAAGACCTTGTCCGCTTTGGCGTTACGCGAAGCGAACTGCACCGGCATTCGGCAGGAGAACGCATGCGCCCGCTCATGCGCTTCGAAGTCGAGCGGACACGCGCGCTGTTCCAGACGGCCCGCCGCCTGCCGGCGCTCGTCAATCCGGCGCTGCGCTTCGAGCTGAAGCTGATCTGGCATGGAGGCATGCGGATTCTGGAGAAAATCGAACGCGGCGGATTCGACACGCTCTCGCAGCGCCCCGCGCTGACCGCGGCCGACAAGCTGGCCGTGCTCTTTCGCGCATGCGTCGATGGATAATGCTCACCAACGGTTGGTCTATGGAAAATCTCGCGCTGTACGATACATTCGAAAAGAACAAACGAAGCAACTTCTATTACTCATTCCTGCTGCTGCCCAAGCAGAAACGTGAAGCCATCAATGTCGTCTATGCATGGTGCCGGCTGACCGACGACATCGTCGATGAAGAGCAGACCGTCAACCACAAGCATGCGCGCCTGCGCCAATGGACATACGAGTTCGAACAGGCGATGCAGGGCGTTTCCCGCTATCCGCTTTTGAACAAGCTGAGCCAGACCGTCCGCCGCTTCAACATCCCCGTGAATCATTTCCGCGATCTCATCGTCGGCATGGAGATGGATCTGGTGAAGATGCGGTATGCGACATTCGAAGAGCTGCGCGAGTACTGCTACCGCGCCGCCTCCACCGTCGGACTGATGTGCACGGAGATCTTCGGATACAAGCATGAGGGCGCGAAGGAATACGCCGTCAATCTCGGCATCGCGCTGCAGCTGACGAACATTCTGCGCGATGTGGCCGCCGATGCGGAAAAGGGAAGAGTGTATCTGCCGCAGGAGGATCTGGTGCGGTTCAACTATTCGGACGAGGACATTGCGGCGCACCGCTACAACGGAAATTTCCGCGCGCTCATGAAGTTTGAATGCGAGCGCGCCCGCTCGTATTTCAGCAAGGCGATCATGCACCTTTCGGAAGACGACAAGCCGCTGTTCCTGGCGGCGCGCATCATGGAGGCGATTTATTTCCGCATTCTGCAGGAGATCGAAATGGCCGACTACAACGTCTACGAGAAGCGCGTCCGCCTTTCCGCATTCAAGAAAATCATGATCACCGCGAATGTCTGGTGGCATAATCCCGCAGCCGGTGACGGCGCAGCCTGATGTGCTCGTTGCCGGCGGCGGCATCGCCGGCCTCTGCGCCGCGGTCGAACTTGCCTCGCGCGGATGGAGCGTCGTGCTTGCAGAGCGGAGCCGGCATCTGGGCGGCCGCGCCTACTCGTTCATTCATCCCGATACAGGAGACGAAGTCGATAACGGCCAGCACCTCATGCTCGGCTGTTATCATGCCGCCCGTCGATACATGGAGACCGTCGGCACCATCTCCGACTGCACGCTCCAGGACTCGCTTTCGATTCCGTTTCGCAGCGCAACCGGCTCGTTCGAGCTGCGCGCCGCGCGCCTTCCTTCACCATTGCACATCGCCGGAGCCCTCGTTACGCTCAAGACGCTCTCGCTCAGGGACCGCCTGATGCTTCTCCGCATTGCTCCGTCGCTGTTGCTTGCAGGCGAAGGACGCGAAGCCCATCTCCGTTCGGTCACCGTTTCGGAGTGGCTCGATGAGACCGGCCAGTCCGAAGCTGCCAAACGCTCGCTCTGGAACATTCTTGCCATCGGCACGCTCAATGAACGGCCGGAGCAGGCGAGCGCCGCGCTCTTTGTGCATGTGCTCAGAACGGTCTTTCTCGGCGCACCGAGCGACGCGTCGGTGCTGCTGCCGCGGCGCGGACTGAGCCGGATCTTCGGCGATGCCGGCGCGTCCTATCTTTCCTCTCATCATGGATGCGTGCGCATGAAGACGCCGGTGCGCGCCATGCGCATCGCCGCCGGCCGCGTCACATCGGTCGATGTCGGATGTGAAACGCTCCATCCGCGTGCGGTCATCTCGGCCGTGCCTCAGTATGCGATCGGATCGCTCTTCGCGGACGATGCGGCCGCGCATATCCCGATGCTCGCACACGCGGCGCGCTTTGCCGAAGTGCCGATCGTCTCGATTCATCTCTGGTTCGACGCGCATTTCATGGATGAGCATTTTACGGCGCTGCTCGATTCGCCGATCGACTGGATCTTCAACAGAACGAAGATCGCGCGGCAGGAAAATCCGGGCGGACTCATGCAGCTGTCGCTTGTGGTGAGCGCTGCACGGATGCTTGCCGGACAGCCGAAGCACGAGATCATCGGGACGGCGATGGGGGAGGTGAAGCGGATGTTTCCTTCGGCGTCGTCGGCGCGCCTTGTGCATGCGCTCGTGGTGAAGGAAAAGCGCGCCACGTTTTCCCCTGTGCGGGGAGTCGAAGCCTTCCGTCCGGCGCACGAGACGCCGGTCAAAAATCTCTTCATTGCGGGGGATTGGACGGATACGAAACTTCCGGCGACGATCGAAGGAGCCGCCGGAAGCGGCTATGCATGCGCGGAACTCGCGCATGCGCTGCTGAAGCATGCAAGTTAGAGGGGAAGGAAAAGCTTGATCGCCGTGCCTTTGCCGAGTTCCGATTCGATCTCGATCTTGCCGTTATGATCGTCGATGATCTTCTTCACGATCGCCATGCCGAGCCCCGTTCCGTGCTTCTTGCCGTGCGTGACGAAGGGCTCGAAAATCTTCCGCTTCACTTCCTCCGGCATGCCGGTGCCCGTATCGGCAAATTCGATCATGAGCATCGAACCGAGATTTTCCGTCGTCACCGTGAGCGTGCCGCCCTCGGGCATGGCATCGGCGGCGTTGCCGGCGATGTTGTAGAAGACGCGCATCATCTTGTCCGGATCCATCATCACCGCGCCGTCGTAGTTCAGGCGCCTGACCAGCTCCACGTTCCGCTTCGTCAGATCCTTCTCGATGAACATCAGCGCCCCGTCGACCGCCTCGCTGCATGAGATCTCGCGCATATTCGTGGCGCTCACACCGCGGCTGAAGTCCAGGATCTCCTGAGTCATCGTCACGAACCGGTCGACCTGCGTGATCATCTCGTCGGCAAGCTTCGATGCTTCCTCGTTCCCCGATTTCTTCTTCATCACCTGCGCATACACGCGCAGCGTGCTCATGGGATTCTTGATGTCGTGAATGATCGTGCTGGCCATGCGGCCGACGGCGGTGAGGCGCTCGTTGTTCACCATTTCCTTGGCGATGCGCGCGTTCTCGATCGCGATCGACGCGTGCATCGACAGCGCGTTGATGAAATCCTCGTCGCCCTTCGTGAAGGGGGCATCCTTCTTGTTCAGGAGCTGGAAGACGCCGATCAGCTTGCCGTCCCGGTTGCGCATCGGCATGCAGAGCATGTTGTTCGTGCGGTAGCCCGTGCGCTTGTCGACTTCGGGATTGAAGCGCGGATCGTTGTAGGCGTCGGGAATGCTGATCGTTTCTCCGGTCTTCGCCACGTATCCGGCCAGTCCCTTGCCGAGCGGAAGGCGGATCTCGGTGAGCTCCGTTCCCTGAATGACCGTGGACCAGATTTCGTTTTTCGCTTCATCGAGCAGATACAGCGTGCCTCTGTCGGCGCCGATGGACTTCGTGGCGGATTCGAGGATGACTTCGAGCAGCTTGTCGAGGTCGAGCGTGGAATTCACCGACTTCGTCGCTTCGATGAGCTGATTCAGGCGGCTGATATGCTGCTTCGAGATCTCGATCGTGCGGTCGAGTTCGGTCACGATCGCCGTGTCGGCGCTGCGCAGACGCTTCACCATCGCCTTGAGCATGTTCAATGCGACAATGTGATTCGTCTTGATGAGCGAGTCGAAATCCTGCTGCGACATGCAGGCGAGCACCGTATGGTCCACCGTCGTGGTGCGTGCCGAGCGCGGTTGGTCGTCCAGCAGTTCCATTTCTCCGAAGAATTCTCCTTTGCCGAGCGTCGTGATGTTGGTTTCGACTCCGTAGCGTGTGACCTTCGAGATGCGGACGCGTCCTTCAAGAATGAGATAGAGCCGTTCTCCTTTGGTATTCTCCTGGAAGATGAGCGTATCGGCGGGGTATGATTCCTCCTTGAGAATCTTGAGGATGTTCTGAAGATTGACGTCGCTGATGTATTTAAAAAGGGAATTGGCCTTGAGGTTCTCGACGGAAAGGAGTGAAGGTTCCATGCGCGTTACGGGAGAAATGGGAGACACGGTTGCAAAAAAAATTAAAAAAAATTTACGACATCCGTTGGTCAGAATCAAGCACGCCGGGGCGAATAACCGCCTTCCGTGCAGGAGATGTGATCTGCTTCACACCCGGCGTTACACGGCGGATTCCTCATCGAAGAGCGTGCCTTTGTCGCGCCGCGAGGGAGTGAGTCCGCAGTGCTTGTATGCGCGCGTGGTCGCTTCGCGTCCGCGCGGCGTGCGAATGATGAAGCCTTCCTGGATCAGGTAGGGTTCATACACTTCCTCGATCGTGCCAGGCTCCTCGCCCACGGCGACGGCGAGCGTGTTGACGCCGACAGGGCCGCCGTTGTATTTTTCGATGAGCGCGTGAAGGATGCGCTTGTCCATCTCGTCGAGGCCGAACTCGTCCACTTCAAGCGCGCGCAGCGCGTGCGAGGCGACTTCCTGCGTGATGACGCCTTTGAACTGGGCGAGCTTTTTGTCCGCTTCGGCGAAATCGCGGCAGCGCTTGAGCAGGCGGTTGGCGATGCGCGGGGTGCCGCGCGAGCGTTTCGCGATTTCCATCGCTCCGGCATCGTCGATCTTCACATTCAGGATGCCGGCGGAGCGGAGAAGGATCGTATAGAGCACTTCCGGCGTATAGTAATCGAGCCGGTTGGTCACGCCGAACCGGGCGCGCAAAGGCGCCGTCAGCAGTCCCGCGCGCGTGGTGGCGCCGACAAGCGTGAAGCGGGGCAGCGAGAGCTGTATGCTGCGCGCGCTCGGTCCCGAATCGACCATGATGTCGAGGCGGAAGTCCTCCATGGCCGAGTAAAGATACTCTTCGACGACCGCATTGAGGCGGTGGATTTCGTCGATGAAGAGCACGTCGCCTTCCTCGAGATTCGTGAGAAGGCCGGCGAGATCGCCGGGCTTGTCGAGCACGGGACCGGAGGTGATCTTGATATTGGCGCCCATCTGATGCGCGATGATGTGCGAAAGCGTGGTCTTGCCGAGTCCCGGCGGCCCGGTGAGCAGCACATGGTCCAGGGTCTCGTGCCGCTGCTGGGCGGCGGCGATGAAGATCTTCAGATTGTCGACGATCTTTTTCTGGCCGAAGAATTCGGTGAAGGCGGCGGGACGCAGCGCGCGGTCCAGATCGGGTTCGTTCTCGATGCGTTCGGGAACGACGGTGTCTTTCTTGCGTTTGTCGGATTTGGGCATGCTCCCAATCTACAAAGAAGAGCGGTGAAATTCAATTTTGGTTGACTTTCTTGGCGCAAGTTGGTATGTTTTCCCGTCCCGTATGCAGCGCATCAACTATTCCTCAACGCCATGGAATCCCCGACAGTGCGTCTTACGCTTTCGCTCCTCGGATGCGCGGTGCTCGCCTACATCATCACGCTTCTGCCCGACGCATTCTATACTCCGTCCGTCCGACCCGACCTGCGCGGTCCGCTGTGGCTGATTCACCTGATCTTCCTGTTCATTCACGAGGGCGGGCATTTCGTCTTCCGTCCGCTCGGAGAGACGATGTATCTGCTCGGCGGCTCTATCATGCAGGTGCTGGCGCCGGGTGCATGGATCGCCGCCGCGCTCTATGAACGGTCGAAGCTTGCGGCACTCGCGCTGTTTTTCACCGGATACAGCCTGGTCGATGTGAGCGTCTACATCAAGGATGCGGAGACGCACGTGCTTCCGCTCATCGGAGGCAGGGGAACGAGCCATGACTGGTGGACGGTGCTGTCGCGGCATGACGCCCTGGATCTCGCCGCTCCGCTCGGAGAGACGTGCTTCTGGCTCGGCATGGGTGCGGCGCTGGGCGCCACGGCGTGGGCCGTTGCGCTCTCGGTTGCCGCGTATCGCGAAAAAGCCTCCGGTTAAAGTTTTAAATCCTGCGGCCGATAATGCTGAAAGCAGGCAGAGAGTATCACCATGTACAACAGGAGGCGTGTATGCAACTCGGCGGCGTGGATTCGACGGCGGCAAAAGTGGATGTCACACAGGAGATCGCAATGAAGGTGGTCAAAGACCAGTTGAAGATGCAGGAGCAGATGGCGGCGGCGCTGACGCAGCCGACCATGGTGTACAATGCGGACGGAAGCGTGAGTGCCGTTCCTCCGCAGGCATCGTTCGATGTGAAGATGTAAGCCGATCACTCAAGTCTGTATGCAGGCGCGCCGGTCCTCCGCACGAGAGGAAACCGGAGCGCCTTTTATTTTGCCTCTTTGATTTTTCTGCGCGTTTTTACATATTGTGTTCATTTCGCCCCCTCGCAAGGAAATCCCGACCATGATTTTTGATTTTTCAACATTGAACGGAATGCTGGCGCGCAGCGCGGAACGCTTCGCCGCCAGTCCGGCGCTCTCCACCGTCAACGGAGAGCCGCTGACATACGCCATGCTGTACGAGAAAGTGCGCGACATCTCCCGGCTGCTCCATGAGCAGGGCATCGTGGCCGGAGACCGCGTGGCCATTCTCAGCGAGAACAAGCCTGAATGGGCCGTCGCGTACTTTGCCGTGATCTTCACCGGAGCGATCGCGGTGCCGATCCTTCCCGATTTTCATTCGACCGAAGTGCAGCACATCCTGCGCCATTCCGAGTGCAAGGCGATCTTCATTTCCGAACGGTACTATCAGAAGATCGAAGGCGGAACCTTCGATACGCTTTCCACGATCTTCCTGATCGACAATTTCTCGATCGTTCCTCCCCAGACGCAAAAAGGCCGTCTCAAGGAAATGCTCGATGAAGGGATGAAGGAATTTGCGAAGCTGAAGGAGTCGGCGATGCGCCTGGTGGGATGGATTCCGGCCGAGACGCAGCCCGACGATGTGGCATCCATCATCTACACATCGGGCACCACCGGCCACTCGAAAGGCGTGATGCTCACGCACCGCAATCTGCTCGAGGATGTGAAGGCGACCGCCGAGCTGGTCTCGATCGTTCCGACCGACCGCATGCTGTCCATTCTTCCGCTGTCGCATGCCTATGAAGGCACGCTCGGACTTCTCACGCCGCTTTCCTGCGGCATGTCGGTCTATTATCTCGACAAGCCGCCCACGCCGCAGGTGCTTCTGCCGGCCTTGCAGGCGGTCAGGCCGACCATCGTGTTGAGCGTGCCGCTGGTGATCGAAAAAATCTACCGGGGGAGAATCCTTCCCCAGCTCACGGCGAACAAGATCGCGCGGCGCCTCTATAAGGTTCCGTTTGTGCGCAAGCGGCTGAACCGCATCGCCGGCAAAAAACTGATGGAGACCTTCGGCGGCAACCTCCGGCTCTTCTGCATCGGCGGCGCGCCGCTGGCGCACGATGTGGAGCGCTTCCTGCGCGAAGCGCGGTTTCCGTATGCGATCGGCTACGGCCTCACCGAAACCTCGCCGCTCATTGCCGGCACCGATACGCACGCGACGCGCTTCGGCTCGACGGGACCGGCGCTTGCCGGCGTCGAGCTCCGCATCGATCATCCCGATCCGCACAGCGGCGAAGGAGAGATCTGCGTCCGGGGCCCGGTCGTGATGAAGGGCTACTACAAGGATCCCGAGCGCACGCGCGAAGCCTTCACGATCGACGGCTGGTTTCGCACGGGCGACCTCGGCGTGTTCGACCCGGACGGCTATCTCTTCATCAAAGGCCGTCTGAAGAATGTCATTCTCGGCCCGAGCGGCGAGAATATTTATCCGGAAGAGATCGAATCGGTGATCAACGAATTCGAGATCGTCAACGAATCTCTCGTCTTCTCCCAGCAGCACCAGCTCGTCGCGCGCGTGCATCTGAACTATGAAGCGATCGAGCGGCTGTATGCCGAGGAGGCGAAACTCGGCGAGTCGGAAATCAGGAAGAAGATCGACTCGCTGCTCCTGGAGCTTCGCGACGGGGTGAACGCCAGAGTCTCGAAATTCTCCCAGCTCAGCAGGGTGATCGAACAGATGGAGCCGTTCGAAAAGACGCCCACACAGAAGATCAAACGGTATCTCTATGCATAAGCGTCCGCATCCCGCTCTGGAGGCGAAGGTCAAATCGCTGGTGCTCGACCTCCGTTCGATGGAGGAGTGGTACCGCGGCATGTACGAGATGAACGCCGTGCCGGTGCTGCTCATCGATCCGGAATCGGCGGAAATCGAGGATGCCAATCCCTCGGCATGCCGTCTCTACGGATGGACGCGCGAACCGTTCGCGCGGATGCCTCTTGCGGCAATCGCGCCGGAGTTCCAGGCGTGGGATCGCGCGCTGGATCAGCTGGCCGACGGCAGGCAAGCGCATTTCCACACCACGCACCATGTGCGTGAGGGACTCATGCAGGATGTGGAAGTGTTCGCTGCGGGCTTTCCCCTCGGCGGCAGACTGATCGTCCATGCATCGCTCTACGACGTGAGCGAGAATAAACGACTTGCACGCGCGCTCACCGAAAGCGAACAGACGTACCGTTCGCTGCTGACGCAGATCGACGACAGCGTCCTCTTCTTCAATATCGAGAGCCGCCAACTGCTCAATTGCAACGACGCCTTTCAGGAGCTGACCGGATACTCGCACGAGGAACTGCCTTCCCATACCATCTATGATATCGTCGTGGAGGACCGCGCCTCGGTCGACGAGAATATCCGCACGGTTGATGAACGGCTCAGGCTCGATCTCCGCGAGCGGTTCCTGCGCTGCAAGGACGGAAGAATCCTCACGATGGACATCAATTCGTCGGTGGTGGGTACGGGCAGAAACCGCATGGTCTGCCTCATCATGCGCGACGTGACCGATCACAACCGGCTGGTGCAGGCGCTGAAGCGCAGCGAGGAGCTCTACCGGACGCTCTATGAGAACAACACGGCCGCGATGCTGCTGATCAATCCGCTCACCTCAACCATCATCGATGCAAATCCGACCGCGTGCGCGTTCTACGGATGGGATAAGAAGACCTTTCACGGAAAGAGCCTCACCGACATTGTCGCCGCGCCTGACGACAGCAAGATAGGCGAGATCGCGTTTTCGATGCACGGCAGTTCCGACCACTTCTTCATGCGCCAGCGCGCCGCCAACGGCAGCACGCGCGAAGTGGAAGTCTACACCAGTCCCGTGCGTCTGCGCCACACGCATCTGATGTATGCGATCGTACACGATGTGACCGAAAAGGTGAAGACGGAAGAGGAACTGAAGCAGTCGCAGGAGGACCTGCGCCGCCTTGCGCTCCACCTTGAAACGGTGCGCGAGGAGGAGCGGACGCACATCGCGCGTGAAGTGCACGACGAACTGGGGCAGGCCCTCACGGCGCTGAAGATGGATGCGCGATGGATCGAGAATTCATTCGGTGCGGCGAATCCGCAGCTCAAGACGAAGACCGTCGCGATGCAGAAGCTGATCGACTCCACGGTCAAATCCGTTCAGCGCATTTCCTCCGAACTGCGCCCCGGCATGCTCGACGATCTCGGACTCGGCGCGGCGATCGAGTGGCAGACGGAGGAATTCGAAGCGCGCACAGGCGTGCACTGCATGCTCAGGATCGTTCCCGATGAGATTGTCGTCGACGAGAAGATCGCCACCACGGTCTTCCGCGTGTTCCAGGAGACGCTCACGAACATCGCACGGCATGCCGAAGCGAGCGTGGTGCACATCTCGCTGCTGAAGAACGAGGGGATGCTGACGCTTTCCGTGCGCGACAATGGAAAGGGGATCTATGACCACGACATCCACGCCAAGAAGTCGATCGGCCTGATGGGCATCCGCGAGCGCGTGCGGAGCCATAAGGGAACGGTGGACATCATCGGACGCAGCACGATTGGCACGGCGGTGATCGTGAAGATCCCCCTCGGATAAGTTCAATTTTCAATCAATGAAAGAGACGCAATGATCAGGGTGTTATTGGCAGACGACCATACGATTGTCCGCGAAGGGCTCCGTATGATGCTCGAACAGACGGAAGATATCCGCGTGACCGATGAGGCGGGAAACGGAACGGAGACGCTCGAGAAACTCGAGAAGCACGACACCGATGTCGTGGTGCTCGATATCGCCATGCCGGATATGAACGGGATCGAAGTGCTCCGGCAGATCAAGCAGAAGCATCCAGCGGTGCATGTGATGATGCTCAGCACGTATCCCGAAAAGCAGTATGCCGTGCGCGCGCTCAAATCCGGAGCATCCGGCTATCTGACGAAGGATAGTGCGACCGAAGAACTCATCACCGCGATCCGGCGTGCGGCGCAGGGGCGCAAATACCTGAGTGTGGAACTCGCCGAGAAGATCGCGGATAACTTCGATAATTCGACCAAGGCGCCGCATGAACTGCTCTCGGAACGGGAATATGACGTGATGATCCTACTGGGCAAGGGAAACTCCGTGTCGGCCATCGCCGAATTGCTGTCCCTGTCGGTTCCTACAGTCAATACATACCGCGCCCGAATCCTTCAAAAACTCAATCTGTCCGGCAATTCCGCCGTGATTCATTATACGATCGAAAACAAGCTCATCTAAGCGGACGAAATCCTCCGAAAAACTACGCGGTATCGCGTAATAGATTTAATGGCATCAAAATCATATGATTCGTGACACGAAAATCATATGATTAACGATACCCTTGAAATGAATCCGTGCCTATCTTACATGCAGACCATTGCATCGGCTGCAGCACGGCCGATGCGAGCACCATCACATTCATGGGCATCGGGACTATGGCACGCATTTTTTTAGGATATCAGTCTGCGCTTGTCGGAGCGCGGCTTTCTGAGATGCTGACCGAAATGAACGGAGTGGATCTCATGGGCGTCGTTTTCGAGAGCGACAAGCTCGAGCATGCGCTCGAGACGCTCGAGCCGGAAATCGCCATCGTTGACATCCGTCTTCTGATCGCCTCGCGTATCGGAGACTTGAATGTTCTGAAGACGCGGTTTCCGGAGACTCAGTTCATCCTTCTCTACGATTTCCCCTACAATCAATATTCACGCGAATGCAAACGATTCGGAGCGGAATATTGCTTCGAAACGCTGCATCAGTTCATGGATATTGAACGCGTCGTTGCGGAGTATAACCGCCGCCGGCGTACACGCATGTCGCGCGCCTCATAGGCCTGCGGCGTTCACCGCGTCGTTTCCCCGACGATAAAAAATTCGAAAAGGCAGGCCGCTATGGGGGAGACGGCCTGCCTTTGGAAGTTCTTGCAGCACCAAAAAGAAAGGGCCCGTCGACTCGGAGCGAGACGGGCCCTTTCTTTTTTTCCACTCATGCCTTCGCACAGAAACACGGTTTAAAACAGCAATCTCTCTGCATGATCCTGCCATTCAGAGAGATTCGTCACTGCTTCGATACTTGAGATGGTGCCCGAAGGGAGACTTGAACTCCCATGCGCTCACGCGCGCCGCCTCCTGAAGACGGTGTGTCTGCCATTTCACCATTCGGGCATTGTTGCGTTACAGCATAACAAACATACGAAAACATTTGGCGGAAATCAAGACGAACGGGAAAAAAAAATCACTTCCGTCCATATCAATTTCATTCCTTGTTTTTCATTCGATGTTTGCCTATTTTTAGAGTATCATCTCAAGTATAACCTCACAAAAGGAGACGACCACGAATGAAATCAAAAGGACTTATCATCGCTCTGGCAGTCGTCGGCGGCATTATCCTGATCGGCATCATGACGATCACATGGGGTGTCCGCACATACAATATGCTCGTGGGCATGGACGAATCGGTCAACGGCGCCTGGTCCCAGGTGCAGAATCAATATCAGCGGCGGTTCGATCTGATCCCGAATCTCGTCGAGACCGTGAAGGGATATGCGACGCACGAAAAGGAAACGCTTGAGAATGTCACCAATGCGCGTGCGAAAGTCGGGCAGATGGTCATTTCACCCGAAGTCCTGAAAAATCCGCAGGCCTTCCAGATGTTCGAGAAGGCGCAGGGCGAACTCTCGTCGGCGCTGACGCGTCTCATGGCCGTTTCCGAGAACTATCCCAATTTGAAGGCGAACGAGAATTTCCTCCAGCTGCAGGCGCAGCTCGAGGGGACGGAAAACAGGATCTCTGTTGAGCGCCGCCGCTTCAACGAGGTCGTGCAGGCGTACAATGCCAGGATCCGGACCGTTCCGACATCGCTTGTCGCCGGCTTCGGCGGATTCACACCCAAGCAGTATTTCCAGGCTGCTGCCGGCGCAGAAGCCGCTCCGAAAGTGAAATTCTGATATGTCTCCATCCGTCCGATTCCGTCGTCATCTGTTGCTGGCCGCCCTGCTCTTGGCGTGCGCCGCCGTCCGGCTCGCCGCACAGAGTCCTGCGATACCGAAACTGACATCGCCTGTCTACGACGCCACCTCGACGTTGAGTGCAGCAGAACAGGCGGCGCTGGTGCGTGAAGTGCGCCGGTTCGAGGACAGCACATCGAATCAGATCGCCGTCGTCGTCATTCCGTCGATCGGCGATGCGGACATCCGCGAATACGGCATCGACGTGCTGAAACAAAATGCGATCGGGCAGAAGGGGCGCGACAACGGCGTGCTGCTCCTGGTCGCGAAGGACGACAGAAAAGTGTCGATCGAGGTGGGATACGGACTCGAGGGCGTGCTGCCCGATGCCGTGTGCAGCCAGATCATACGCAACGAACTCTCTCCGCGCTTCAGGGAAGGAGACTTCTTCGGCGGCATCGCGTCGGCCGTCCGGTCCATCGAGCAGGCCACGCAGGGAGAGTATAAAGGGACAGGGAAAAAATCGAAGAACGGCTCCGGGTCGTTTGCGCTGCTGCTTGTCGTTTTCGTGATCGGCGCGATCCTCATGTCGATTTTCCGGGGTGGACGGCGGTATTCCATTAAGGGGCGCGGCTATCGTTCGGGACCGTGGTGGTGGGGAGGCGGCGGGTTTGGAGGCGGCGGATTCGGCGGCGGCGGATTCGGCGGAGGCGGCGGGGGCGGATGGTCGGCCGGCGGCGGATCGTTTGGAGGCGGGGGAGCAAGCGGAAGCTGGTAGAGGGAATACTCCGGCACACATGAATGGATTAATTAAGGACGCTCAGACGATGGCAGAAGCAGTGAAAATACTCGTTGTGGATGACGACCCGCAGTTCTCGCGATTCATCGAAATGCTCCTTCTCCAAAGCGGCAAAGGCTGCTTCAGCGTGACAATGTGCGGCGATGCCACGTCGACTCTCGGCCTGCTCAAGCGGGACAGCACATTTGATGTCATCCTGCTCGATTATTATTTGCCCGGCATGAACGGCGATGCGCTGATCCGGACGCTTATCGAGAACGGCGTCTACGTGCCGGTGATCTTCGTAACGGTGATCAAGGAATTCCGGCTCGCCGTTGAAGCGATGAAGCTCGGCGTCTACAATTATCTGGTCAAGGAAAACCTTACGGCACAAACGCTCATCAAATCCGTCTATAACGTGGTCGAGCGCAATCGCCTGCGGCAGGAACTCTCCACGCTCGAGGTGAGCACCAACCGCCTCGAAGCGATACAGGAACTGGTCTTCGACATCAGCCGCAATCTGGTCGAACCGATTGCGGCGATGCGCAGAGATGTTGCCGAGCTGCAGAAGAATCCCGGCCTCGGCGATAT
This sequence comes from Acidobacteriota bacterium, assembly GCA_050258555.1. Taxonomy (GTDB): domain Bacteria; phylum Bacteroidota; class Ignavibacteria; order UBA10030; family UBA8401; genus CAISDA01. Next base: position 52,422 of record JBLMZA010000043.1, read on the forward strand.
GCATACGTATCTGCGCATCATCAGCGACAACATCGAACGCATGCAGGCAAAGCTCGACAAGTTGAAAATGCTGAAGGAAGACAAGACGATCGAATACGTGAAGAATATCCGCATGCTTGATCTTTCATAACCGATGGAGACAGCCGTGGCACATACGCTTCTGACAGAAGAAGAGCTTCGACGCATCGCCTCGACGATCGGAGAGGTGGAAGAATCGACGAGCGGCGAGATACGCGTGAACATACACGAGAAGCGGTCGTGGACCGAGCGCAGGCTCAGCCTTCGCGATCTTGCGCTGAAGCACTTCCATTCCCTCGGCATGGAAAAAACGCGGGACAAGACCGGAGTGCTGATCTTCATCTGCGTGCGCGAGCGCGAATTCTATATCGCCGCCGATGAAGGGATACATGCGAAGTTTCCGCAGGAGTATTGGGACTCGGTTGCAGAAACGATGACACGCCAGTTCAAGGCGAGCCGTTTCTGCGAAGGCATCTGCTTCGCGGTGCGCGAGATCGGCACGGCGCTTGCCCGGGAGTTCCCGCTGCGCGAAGGGGATACGAACGAACTATCGAACGACGTGAGTTTTACTTAACAGGTCTCAAGCATGAATTGTACAGTAGCAGTCGCGCAGATCGATGCGGCAGTGGGCAATCTCAAGGCAAATGCGGCGCGCCATGCCGACGCCGTGCGGAAGGCGATCGCGGCGCGCGCCGACATCGTCGTCTTTCCTGAACTGAGCCTTACCGGCTACACGGTGCGCGATCTGAATTGGGATGTCGCACTCCGTGCGCAGAAGCAGGAGTTGTTCGACGAACTGATCAACCTGAGCTCGCAGATCACGATCGTCTTCGGAGCGGTGGAAGAGGCTCCCAATTTCGGCATCTATAATTCGGCGTTCGTGATCGAAGAGGGAATCATTGCTTCGGCGCACCGCAAGGTGTATCCGCCGACATACGGCATGTTCGAGGAGATGCGGTACTTTTCGCGCGGATCCGATGTGCGCTGCTTCGAATCGAGGCACGGACGGCTCGGCATCCTGATCTGCGAGGACCTGTGGCACATGTCGCTGCCGTATGTGCTGGCGCAGGACGGTGCGGAGGTCATCATCGGCATTGCGGCCAGCCCGACGCGCCTGTCGGGACAGTCGGCCATGCTGCCGGGCCTGGCGCTCAATTACGAGCATCATAAGACGTATGCGCGCCTGCTCAGCTCCTACATCGTGTATTGCAACCGCGTGGGCATGGAAGACGGTGTGAGTTTCTGGGGCGGATCGCATGTGGTGGGACCGGCCGGCGACATTCTGGCGCAGGCGCAGCTGTTCGAAGAGGATCTGATTACGGCGAGAATCGAAGCCAACGAAGTGCGGCGTGCCCGGCGCTTATCGCGCCACTTTATCGACGATGACATGCATCTCACGGTCCAGCAGCTTGAACGCATACAGAGAGAGCGCGATGCACAGCGCTGACAACATCGCATGAGAATACGCCTCATACTGCCGGCTGTACTCCTCCTTGCAGCCGCCGCCGCGTTCGGCGGCGACGACGGGGCGCCGCGTCCCGCGCGTGATCTCTTCACTGCGGCATGCCGCGAGACAGGCAAGGAACTTGCGGCCGGAAGCGGGCTTTCACGGAGCGCGTCTGTCCTGGTCCGCTTCGCCGGAGACAAAACGGAATTCTTCCGCACGCCGCTCATGGATGCGCTTTCGGCGGCATGCGGCGCGGTCTACGTCTCCGGCGCATCGGCCGATACGATTGTCACGTTCGGCATCGAAGACGCGGCGATCGGCTATGGACCCGCGTTCCGCGAAGGATGGTTCCGAGAACGCAGGACCGAGCGCTCGGTCCGGGTCCGTCTGCGCATGGAGATGATTTCCTCTTCCAGCGGAAAGGTGCTCTATACGCGGACGCTTGACGGCCTTGAGCGCGATACGATCGCGGTCGACGAGATCCAGGAAACGGGCGCCTCGGCGCGGCACATCGCCGTTGGCGCGGCTCCCGAGCCATCGCTGTGGGAACGCATCCTGGAACCCGCGATTCTGACGGTGTCGTCGGGAATTGCGGTCTACCTGTTTTTCACTGTTCGAAGCTGACCGCAATGCAGGCGCGCCGGACGATGCATATGCTTTTCCTGTTTGGCGCCGGCGCCTGGCTGTACTTCGGTTTGACGACGGATTACCGGACGCATATACGGAAGAATACGGCGTACGGTGTGCCGGCAGGCCGTGCGACGCTTCTGGCATTCGGCGACGTGAATCTGGGGCGCACGCTCGGCCGGCAGCTGCTGCGCGAGGGTCCCGGCTGCGTGTTCGACGAATTCCGGTTCGATACGGCCGACGTCGTCTTCGTGAATCTGGAAAGCACGCTTTCGGATCAGGGCGGCGAGACCGAATCGCCGGAGAGCAATTACATTTTCACAGGGCCGCCGGTCGGCGCGCTTGCGCTGGCGCGCGCGGGCATCACGGTTGTCGCGACGGCGAACAATCACGCCTATGATTACGGCGAGCGCGCGCTGAAGGAAACGATCGATCACCTCGATGCGGCGAACATCGGGCATGCAGGCACGTCCAAAGAGGAAGAGACCGTGCTCGAGCCGCTCTGCCTCACGGCTAACGGGATGAAGTTCGCATTCTTTGCGGTGACCGATTTCATGAACATGGGATACGGCTGGCGCCGTCATGCGGCTGCGGCCGATTCGGCGAGGCTGTTTCCGAAGCTGCGCGAGGCCGCCGGGTGGGCCGATGCGGTGATCGTCAGCGTCCACGGCGGCGATGAGTATGCCGATGTGCCGTCGGCGCGCGTCTCGGCATTCATGCGCGCCTGCATCGACCAGGGAGCCATGCTCGTGCTGGGACATCATCCGCATGTGCCGTACGGCATCGATTCGGTCCGGGGCGGCTACATCGTTTCCTCGCTCGGCAATTTTGTATTTTCGCAGCCGCAGCGGGAATGGACGCAGCTGAGCTACGGCGTGCTCTTCGAATTTACGCGGGCAGGGAGGCGCGCTGACATCCGGCTCCGGCGCGTCATCCCGATCGAGACCGGCTTCCGGCCGCTGCGCATGGACCGCCGTGAAGGGCGCGAGAAAATCATGGCGCGCGCCCAGCAGTATTCGTCTTTTTCATTGAAGCAGTTTTATTAACTCATAACGACACGTAATCCTATGACAGCAGTACGACGACAGTTCCCCATTGCGGCGGCATTCATCCTCATCACGGGCGCGGCGATTCTACTTTCATCCTGCAGCGCGAGCAAGAGCGCCGAAGAGCCGATGACGGCCGAAGGACAGTTTGCCCGGGCGATGAAGGAATTCAATGATGAAAAGTACCTCGATGCAATCGAAGCCTTCAAAACGATCACAGTCCAGTATCAGGGAAGCGGCGTCGCCGATGCGGCGCAGTTCTATATCGGCGAATCGCGATTCAACCGCGGCGAATACATACTTGCCGCCGCCGAGTACGACATGCTGATCCGTTCGATGCCGTCGTCAAAATATATTCCGACGGCGCGCTACAAGCGTGCGCTTGCCTACTACGAGATGTCGCCCAAGTCGCAGCTCGATCAGAAGTATACGCGGCTGGCGATCGACGACTTCCAGACGTTTCTGGAATACGCGCCGAACGATTCGCTCGCCAAAGACGCAGACGCGAAGGTCCGCGAGCTCACCGACAAACTCGCCCGGAAGATTTTCGAGAGCGGCAGGCTCTACTTCCGGCGCGAATATTACAAGGCGGCGATCGTCTATTTCGACAATGTGATCGACCAGTATCACGACACCCGGTATGCCGACCAGGCGATGTACTGGAAGGCGCGCGCCCAGCGCGAACGCAGGGAATATGACGCCTCGCTCAGGACGCTCGACCAGCTCTTTGAAAAATTCCCGTCCACATCACTGAAGGACGATGCACAATCGCTGCGCAAGGAAGTCGAACGCCTGAAGCTTCTGCCGGCGGAAGGCAGCGGCGCAGGCAAATCCGACGGAGCGTTATGAGCGAAGCCAAAACCGTGAAACAATCGCAGGCACGCATGACGCAGCTCGTGCTGCCGGACGAGACCAATCAGCTGGGCAACCTGCTCGGAGGCCAGCTCATGCACTGGATCGATCTTGTAGCTGCGATCGCCGCGATGCGGCATGCGCGGAAGGTCTGCGTGACCGCGTCGGTCGACGAGATCAATTTCATCAATCCGGTAAAGCAGGGCGAAGTCGTCACTCTTCTTGCGTCAGTCAACCGCGTGTTTACGACCTCGATGGAAATCGGCGTCTCCGTTTCGGCGGAGAACCTGCTGACGGGGGAAACGCATCACACGAATTCCGCTTATCTGACATTCGTAGCCATCGATGAACAGGGAAGGCCCGTGCCGGTCGATCCGATCGTCTGCGAGGACGATGGGGAGATCCGGCGGTTCAATGAGGCTCTTCATCGGCGCGAACTGCGGCTTCAGCGGCGGATCAAATAAGATGACACCACACGACGCCGAACCGACGCCGAACCACCACTTCTCGGTTTACCAGTTCAGCCATCCGATTGCGGTGCGCCGAAGCGCTATCGCATTGATGATCGTGCTTGCCTGCGTTGCCCGCAGCGCGGGCGCGCTTCGTGCGAGTGCGTCGCTCGGTATGACGGTGCAGTGCGACCTCCCGTTCACGCCGATGTTTCCGGCGTTCATCCATTATTCGAGCGCTCGCGCCGTCGACCTCGCCTGCATCGATCCGTCGACGTCGCAGCTGGTCATTCTTAAAAACGACGGACACGGCGGCTTCGGAAGCCCCGTCGTGGCGGCGCGCATTGCCGATGCCGCCTCGATGACGACGGGCGATCTGAATATGGACGGCATCGATGATCTCGTCATCGTGCGACGCGAACAGCGGCAGATCGATGTGCTGTTAAGCTCGACAGCCGACTCGGCGTACACGCTCGTCCGATATCCCGTGAAATATTATCCCGAGCATGCGGTCATCGCCGATCTCAACAACGACCGCATCCCCGACATCATCAGCTGCGGCCGCGTGTCTTCAGGCATCACGCTGCTGCGCGGGACAGGCAAGGGAACGTTCATGGAGGCGAAGGAATTGTTTCCCGACATCCCCGTGAGCGATGTCTACGTGCGGAAGCTCAACGGCGACCATTATCCGGACATCATTCTCTACAACTGGCTGGCGGGGGAGATGTCGTTTTCGATCGGCATGGGCGATCTGCAGTTTGCCGAGCAGACGCTGATGCCGTTTCAGAAGGATTCTTCCGGCATCGTCTTCATCAACAGCAACGGCGATGCCGTGACGGACTTTGCCATTGCGTCGAATGAACGAAACACGCTTCAAATTTACGAAGGCGACGGTCTGGGCTCCTATCATCCGCGGCAGGCGCTGTCGATGTCGATCAATCCGACGCGCCTGGAAGCGGTGCACATCCGCTCGAAGCAGAACGACGACGTGCTCGCCTCGAATGCGGAGAACGGCATGTTTTCGCTCTACCTCAACCGGGGCGACGGAACATACGACGACGAGATCCAGTTCGGCGGCAGCGAGGGCGTGCTGCTGACGGGCGATGTCGACGGCGACGGCCAGGAGGATCTTGCCTCGATCGCCGCGCGCGGACGCTCGATGCAGATCTATTACAACGGACAGAAAGCCGCGCAGACGATCCCGGACGGGGAAGGCGCGGTCTCCTATCCCGTGGGCAGGATCCCGCTTGCGCTTGCGGTGGGGGATTTCAACAACGACGGGCGGGATGACATCGCCGCGGCCAACACGGGAACGTCGACCGTGTCGCTCCTTCTTTCGGGAACATCTTCCATGTTCACGGGACAGCGGTCGTTCGAAACCGTCTCATCGCCGACCTCGATCCGTCTGTATGCCAGAAGCGACAGCTCGGTGACATTCGTCTTCGCGCATGCGACGCGCTCGCGCGTGTCCGTGCTTTCGCTCGCCGAGCATGTCCGCAACAGCGGAGAGGCGGGCATCGAATCGCAGCTCTACACGATCCCCACGGCGGAGCGCCCCGCGCTCATCCTTTCGGATCTCGCAGTGCAGAGAAAGTCGATCGAGTTCTATGTCGCATCGGGTTCGCCCCAGACATCGCTGTCCTACTATCAGCAGGTGAAGGGAACAAAGTTCATCGAACGCAGCTTCAAGCCGATCATTCCGGCGAGGATCCTTGCCGGCGCTGTCACCGACTTCAACGGCGACGGGCGCCCGGACCTCGCCTATGTCTACGGGGACCAGTCGACGGGAAGAAATGTCCTGGGCATCACGTTCAGCGACACGACGGGCCAATACCGCTCCAATACGCTTTCGTATGTGTTCCCCGACAGCGTCATGAAGCGGTGCGTCCTGTTGTTCGACGACTTCGACGGCGACGGACAGGCCGACTGTCTGCTAGCGCAGTCGCCGGCGAACACGCTTGGTGTGGCGCTCGGTACCGGAGGAGGCAAATTCCGCGGGATGCGCACGGTGGCGCGGGGGATGATCACCGGCGCCGAGCAGGTGCAGACGCTCGATTTCAACGGAGACGGGATCACCGACATTGCATTCATGGACGGATCGTCCTCCGAACTGTTTCTGCTGCTGGGCAGAGGCAATGGCACTTTCTCCGAGAAGCAGTTCATTCTCGATGTGCCGATCGACGGAGCATTCCGCTGCGCCGATATGAACCGGGACGGCGCGATGGATGTCGTCGTCACCGATCCGAAACGAAACATAGTGACCATTCAGTATGCGAAACATCGTTAACTTCATCGGCATCGCGATGCTGGTGCTGTATGCCGCCGGACGTGCGCAGTCGCCCGCACCGGGAAAATGCACGACGTTCGACCGGTTTCGCACCGGTCTGCCCCCCGGCATCAGCGCGAAAGTGACCGAGGAGCGTCCCGATCTCCAGACGAGCATCCTCAGTCCCCGGAAGCATTTCCGCATCCATTTCGACACGACGGGCATCAATACGCCGGCGTTCGTGACGACGCAGGGGGCGAGAATCGAAGGCACGGCCCGGCAGTTTGCCGATACCACCGCGAAGATTTTCGATTCGGTGTGGACGGCGGAAATCGGGACGATCGGTTTTGCCGCTCCGCCTTCCGATCTGGGGCTGGGAGGAGGGGACGAATACGATGTGTACATTCTCGATCGCGGAGCGAATAATTTCGGTGAGACGATGTGGGATCCGAATGCGCCGCTGTCTTCCACAACGGCGGCTCCGCGCTTCGCCTCGTACATCAACATCGACAACGATTTCGGAAGCGGCTTTCGCACGATGGGGCTTGCCGGCGTGATGAGCACGGCCGCGCACGAGTTCCATCATGCCATACAGATCGGCGGCTACGGCATCTGGTACAGCGATCTGTATTTTTACGAGCTTTCCGCCGAATCGATGGAACCGACCGTCTTTCCCGTGTCGAAGGATTACATCAACGACGTCGGCACGTATTTCCGGAACATCGACAACATATCGCTCTACACGTCGAATGCGACATACAGCGGATACGAGCGGGCCATCTGGGGCGTCTTCCTCATGCGGCGCTACGGAACCGGCATCATGCGCGAGATCTGGGAGGCGGTTGCCGCGGCGAAGCCGGTGCCGGCCATGAAGACCGCGCTTGAAAAGCGCGGCACGTCGCTGACGAAGGAATTTTCCGAATTCTGTTTCTGGAATTACTATACGGGATGGCGCGCCGATACCACACGGTTCTATGCCGATGCGCATCTCTTTCCGGTGGTGGCCATGCGCGCGCGCGAAACGCTTCACACGCAGCCCATCACGTTCCAGTACGCCTGCAGGGGATTCGGCGTGAATTATCTCGAGGTGCAGAATCCTCCCGACACGGCCGCGTTCATCGTCGCCAACACGAACATGGATGATGCGCTCGGCGCGCAGTCCGGCCAGTACGGCTATCAGGTGCGCGTATCGGCCGGCGCCGGCAATGGCGGCACGCAGCTCTCGAACGGGATGTACGCCGACTTCACCGTCTCCGATCCGGGGAACTGGAAATATCTGCCGCTGGCCGGCCAGGCTCCTGCTTCGGTGAGTGCTGCCGCATGTTTTCCGAATCCGTTCAATCCGTCGACATCATCGCTCTACATCAGCCTGACGAGGGAGCAGGCACTGCAGACGACGCGCACGCTGAATGTGTATTCGGCTTCCTACGACTGCGTGTATTCGGGAAGCGTGCCGAGGCAGTCGTTCAACGGCGCGCAGTACGCCGTGTGGGACGGAAAGACATCGCAGGGCGGATTGTGCGCCACGGGAGTGTATCTCTACGTGCTCACATCCGGCGGCACAACCATGAAAGGAAAGTTTGCGGTCATACGATGACAACACTGTGTTTTGAAGCAAAGGACATCACGAAAGAGTTCAACCGGAAGCGCATCGTCGAGCACATCTCGTTCGAACTGCACGAGCGCCAGTCGCTCGCTCTGGTCGGACGGAACGGGGCGGGCAAGTCGACCGTCGCGAAAATTCTCTGCGGCCTTCTGTCGCCGACGCGCGGCACGGTCGCGCTCACGGTCGACGGCGCGCAGGCGGCGTACCCTTCGGCCATGTATCCGCATCTCGGATTTGTGGCGCCCTACATCAATCTCTACGACGAGTTCACGGGATACGAGAACCTTCGGCTTTGCGCGCGGATGCGCGGCATCGGAGTTGAGGGCGGGGACCGCAGCGAGATGCTGCTGAAGCAGTTCAGCCTGTACGAAAAACGGCATGACGAGCTCCGCACGTATTCTTCCGGCATGAAGCAGCGCCTCAAATACTGCGCGGCCCTTCTGCATGCGCCTGCGCTGCTGGTGCTGGACGAGCCGTGCGCGAATCTTGACGAGGAAGGCATACGCGTGGTGCGCACGGTGATGACGCGCCAGAAGGAGTCCGGCATCCTGATCATCGCCACCAACGACCGGGATGATCTTGCCTATGCCGACTCGATCGTGACGGTCGAGAGGGCGGGCGCGGCGGCGGTCCCGCCGGAAGGAGGCCGCGCATGAACACGTTTCTGAAAAGCGCCTACGTGCTCGTGGAAAAAGAAATCCTGTCCGAATTCAGGACACGCTATGCGCTCAATGCGCTCATGATGTTCGTCATCACGACGCTCTCGATCATCCTCTTCTCGCTCGGAGGCGAAACGGTGTCGAGCGACGTGCTCTGCGGACTGCTGTGGATCGTCATTTTCTTCAGCGCCATGTCGGGCCTGTCCCGTTCGTTCGTGGCCGAAGAGGAGCGCGGCACGGTCATGACGCTTCAGCTGCTGACGCACCCGTCGGCGGTCTTCGCCGGAAAGCTCGTGTATAATATCATACTGGCCCTGGCGCTCGATCTCTTCATCGGGCTGGCCTACCAGGCGGTCGTGCCCGATTTCATGATCAGAACACAGTCCATCTTCTGGCTCGCGATCGTCATGGGAAGCATCGGACTGGCGAGCGCATCGACCATCCTTGCGGCCATTATCGCGAAAGCCAACACGAAGGGAACTCTTTTCCCCGTCCTGGCATTTCCAATTTTGTTACCGCTGCTTCTGACCGCGATCAACGCAACAAAACTCTCCGCCGACGGCGCGTCGTTCATCGAGGCGCTGCAGGAATTCCAGATCCTGCTTTCGTTTTCCGTCGTCGTGATCACGGTCTCGCTTGTACTCTTTGAATACGTTTGGAAAGACTAACATCAGAAAGGATCTCACGTCATGTCAATGCGGCCGGGCAAAATATTCCTCTCGCTGTGGATTACAGCGGTGATCGTGTTCGGATTTGCCATGCCTATGGTTCCGGAGCCTCAGCACTGGTACGAACTTCCGCTGATTCCCGGGCTCGAGGAAAAATCGCGCAATATCATCTTCCATGTGCCGATGGCCTGGACGACCGTGGTGGCGTTCGTCGTCTCGGTCATTTTCAGCATCCGCTATCTGAAAACGAAGCATTACATGGAGGAAATCAGGGCCGTGGCGGCGGCGGGACTGGGAACGATGTTCTGCATCCTGGCGACGGCCACCGGCTCGCTGTGGGCGAAATTCAACTGGGGTTCGTTCTGGAACTGGGATCCCCGTGAAACTTCAATCTTCATTTTGCTGTTAATCTATAGTGCATACTTCGCGTTGCGCTCGGCGATCGATAACGAGGAAAAACGCGCAACACTCTCGTCTGTTTATGCCATTATTGCAGGTGTCACAGTGCCGTTTTTCATCTTCGTCATGCCGCGCATCATGTCGGGACTCCATCCCGGGTCGAAAGGCGATGAAATGGGGTCCGCCCCCGTGGCGCAGCTCCACATGCCGCCCAATATGCTCGTGCTCTTTCTCGCATCAATCTTCGGCTTCACGATGTTCTTTTTCTGGATGTATGATCTGAAAGTGCGGTCTCTCGTGCTCGAACACAAACAACACATGTCGGCTCAATAACGGAATACTAGACGAACGAGGATATTATGCTGATGGATTTTCTGGAAAAGAACCAGCTCTACATCGCGATGCTGGTCGTGCTCATCAACTGGGTCGGAATTCTCTTTTATCTCTTCCGCCTCGACTCTAAAATCACAAAACTCGAAAAAACACAACGCTGAACAGGAACAAGGGAATGAATATCAAGATCATCATCGCTGCGGTCGTCATTGTCGGAGCCCTCATCTTCGGTGCGATGTCGTTCGTTGAAAGCAACGTCGAATACACCGATTTTGCGCGCGCCGAAGTCGTGAAGAAAAAGGTGCAGGTCAAGGGCACATGGGTGAAGGAAAAACCGGCGGCCTTCGATGCGGCGCAGGGGCAGTATACGTTTTTCATGAAGGATGACAACGACAAGGAAGTGAGGGTGGTGCTTGACGGCGCAAAGCCGAACAACTTCGACATCGCGACCAGCATCGTTGCGAAGGGACGCTTCCAGGGCGGGGAGTTCCACGCCTCCGAGATTCTGACGAAATGTCCTTCGAAGTATAACGGCGATTCGACCGCCGTCAAAAAATCATTGTAGCGGGCGCGCGGCCGCCGAGCCGGCGTGCACATACGGCCACCATCCGAGTGAGGAATCTGTATGGCGGGAGCGTTCATCATCAGGCTTGCGTTTGCATCATCCGTTTTCTCCGTTCTTTGTTACTTCTTCTCATTCCGGAACTCCGCCGCACGGCTTGCCTCGTACGGAAGAATGTTCTATGCGGCGGCGGCGGCGGGCATCATCGCCGCTGCGGGCGTGCATGTCTACAATATCGTCACGCATCAGTTCCAGTACTACTACGTGTGGAATCACAGCTCGACCGATCTGCCGCTTCCGCTCTTGGTGTCGACGTCGTATGCCGGGCAGGAGGGAAGCTTCCTGCTCTGGGCGTTCTACACGGGCATTCTCGGATTCTTCCTCTCGCGCTACGCGCTCCGCAAGCACTATGAAGCGGAACTCATGATCGTCTTCGGATCGATCTTCTCCTTTCTTCTGCTGATGCTCATCGTCAAGGATCCGTTCGCGATGATCTGGGACGTCTTTCCGAACGAACTGATACACACGGGCATCGTGCCTCCCAATCTGAATTTTCAGTGGCTTGACCGCGCCAAAGGCCTCTGGGCGCAGGTGCCGGTCGAAGGCAAGGGCCTGAATCCGTTATTGCAGAACTACTGGATGGTCATCCATCCACAGGTGCTCTTCATCGGCTTCACCGCGATGTCGGTGCCGTATGCCTACGCCGTGGCCGGCATGCTCAAGCGCGATTACGTGAGCTGGGTGCGCGTTGCGGCGCCGTGGACGATCTTCGGCGCGATGGTGCTCGGCACGGGCATCATCATGGGCGGCTACTGGGCCTACGAGACATTGGGCTGGGGCGGTTTCTGGGGATGGGATCCGGTCGAAAATTCCTCTCTTGTTCCGTGGCTTGTATGCGTGGCATCGATCCACACGATGCTGTCGCAGCGCAGAAGCGGCGCATTCATCAAGACGAATTTCGTCCTGAGCATGCTCTGCTTCGTGATGGTGCTGTATTCGACGTTCCTCACCAGAAGCGGCGTTTTGGGCGACACCTCGGTGCACTCGTTTGTCGACGCCGGCATGTGGGTGTACTGGATGCTGCTGGCGGTCATCGTCGTTGCGGCTGCGGCCGGATTCGGTCTCTTTGCCGCGCGGTGGAAGGAAATGCCGGCGGTGCCGGTCGAGCATTCATTCTTCTCGCGGGAGTTCGCGCTCTTTCTCGGCGCATCGGCCCTGGTCTGCGCTTCGGCCTTCATCGCCGTCGGCACATCGGCGCCGCTCATTACGGGACTGCTCGAAGGCAAGCCCTCGGCTGTCGATCCCTCGTTTTATGTGACCACCACGCTGCCGCTGGGCATCGCCGTGGCGCTTCTGGCCGGCATCGGTCAGATGCTGTGGTGGAAGCGGACCACGCCGAAAGACCTGCTCGACAATCTGCTGCTTCCGTTCGTGCTGGCCTCGCTTCTCACGGTCGCCGCCATCGCCATCGGCGCGCACCATGTTTCGATGATCGTGTTCATCCTCGTGTCCTCGTTCGCGCTCTTTGCCAATGCCGCGATCGGCTGGAAGATCATGAAGGGGAATCCGAAGCTTGCCGGCGGATCGCTCGCGCATATCGGCATCGCGCTCATGTTCCTCGGTTTTGTCTCCTCCGCGAAATACGACGAGAAGCAGACCGTCTCGCTCGAACAGGGCCGGACGGTCTCATCGATGGGATACACGATGAAATACGTGGGGTATCATCCGCTCGAGCGCGGACGCTACGCCTTCACCGTCGAAGTCGAGCGCAACGGAAGGAAGTTCACCGTCGAGCCGGTCATGTTCGAATCGCAGGAAATGGGCGGGCTCATGCGCAATCCCGATATCATCAATCTGATCACGAAGGATTTTTATCTGGCGCCGCTTTCGTTCGAGACACCTCCCGAGGTGAACGAACAGGAAGTGACGATGAAGACGAATGAACCGGCCGACGCGCACGGAATCCGCATCATCTACCGGGGATACGAATTCAGCCAGTCGGACCAGGGCAACCGCGTCGCCGCCAATATCGACGTGCTCAAGGACGGAAAGATCCTCCGCATCCGGCCCGTGATGCAAAACCGCCGCGGTGAAGTCGAATATGTGCCGGCTTCCATTCCCGGCACGAACATGTCGCTGGTGATCAAGAGCATGACGCCGAACCGGCAGGATGCCTCGCGCTCGACGATGACGCTCGGCGTGCAGACGCCGATTGACCCCTCGGCGCCGAAGAAGCCGGATACGTTCATCGTCGAAGCGACGGTGAAGCCCCTGATCAATCTCGTCTGGATCGGGACCTTTGCGCTCGTGGGAGGATTTCTGATAACAATCGTGCGCCGCGCGCTGGAGAATAAACAGGCATCGGTTTCCGTCCGGCACTGACGGGCTGCGTGCACTCTTCAGGAAATATTTTTATATTGGTGCATGGCAAATCTGTGCGGACTGTATCATCGAGGCCGGACGCTGTCGTCCGGCCATTTTTTATTTCTTCGGAGCCCCATGAAACGAATGCTCGCGTTCTTCCTCTGTATCCTCTCATTCACAGTGTTCGGTCAATCGAAACAGGTTGCGGTCACCATCGACGATCTTCCGGTAGCCGGCGGCGATCCGAACGATATCGCGTTTCAGCGCTCCGTGACAGACGATCTGATGCGGGCGCTCGCCCGGCATCATGTGCCCGCCATCGGATTCGTGAATGAAAGCAAACTGCTCACGAGCGGCACCATCGACGCGCGCAAAGCGGATCTGCTTTCACGATGGCTCGCGCACGGTATGGAGCTCGGCAATCATACCTTTGCCCATAAGGATTACAACGCGGTCACGTTCACAGAAATGGCGGAAGATGTGCTCAAGGGCGAAAGGACGGTCTCACGGCTGCTGAAAGAGCGGGGAAAAGAATTGCGGTATTTCCGGCAGCCGTTCCTTCATCGCGGCAACTCGAAAGAGAAGGCCGATTCGCTTGCCGCATTTCTCAAGGAACGCGGATATGTTGAGGCGCCGGTGACGATCGATAACGGAGACTGGATTTTTGCATCGGCCTATTACAAGGCGTGGAGCGCGCACGATACGGCGCAGATGAAGTCGATCGGCTCTGCGTATATCGGCTACATGGAACAGAAGGTGCGTTATTATGAACGGCAGTCCCAGCGTCTCTTCGGCTATGAGATGAAACAGACGCTTCTCATCCATGCGAGCCGGCTCAACGCGGACTGGTTCGACAGCCTGGCGCGAATGTTCGAGGCCAACGGATATGCATTCGTTTCGTTGGCCGAAGCGCTTCAAGATCCGGCTTATCGCGCAGCCGATACATTCTATCGGAAAGGCGGAATTTCCTGGATCGACCGGTGGGCGCTGACGGCGGGGAAGAAAGGTGATTTCTTCAGAGACGAGCCCCGGGTGCCCGAAGCGATCATGAAAGCCGCCGGCGTCGACAGCGAATAAATGCGCACGCAGCACGAGCGAACCGGACGTGCAACAGACGCGGTCGGGAAATGGTCCGCGACAACACACAATTTTATTTTTCAGCAGAGTGAGAAGAGATGTCAAAATCGATCAGCCCGGTCATTATTTCAGCTCGGGATATCAGCATACGCTTCGGCGAACAGACCGTGTTGAACAATGCCGAATTGAACATTCACCAGACCGACCGGATCGGGCTCATCGGCCGCAACGGATCGGGCAAGTCGACGCTGCTCAAGATCATCGCGGGCCTGCTCGAGCCCGATTCCGGAACGGTGTCGAAGCGGCGCGACGCGATTGTGGGCTATCTGTCGCAGGATTTCCGCCTCGATCCGGCAAAGAACGTGTACGAAAATATTCTCGAAGGTGCGCATGATGTGTCCGGCATTCTTCAGGAATACGAGAGCCTTCCCTATACCTCCGAGCGGCGGCACGCGCTCGAGGAGCAGATCCGCCATCTGGACGGATGGAACCTCGAAAACCGGATCGAAGCGGCGATGCATTCGCTGAACGTGCCCGAGCGCACGCGCGACATCGCGACGCTCTCGGGAGGCGAAAAGCGCCGCGTGGCGCTCTGCCGCGCGATCATTTCTCGGCCCGACCTGCTCATTCTCGACGAGCCCACGAACCATCTGGACACGCAGTCCATCGAGTGGACGCAGGAGTTCCTGGAAAACTATTCGGGCGCATGTCTCTTCGTGACGCACGACCGGTATTTTCTCGATTCCATTGCCAACCGCATCGTCGAACTCGCCGACGGCGTCTGTTATCCGCATGAGGGCAACTACACGGATTTCCTCATCGACAAGGCGGAGCGTGAAGCCCAGATGGAGACCGAGGAATCGAAGCGCAAAAGCTTTCTGCGCCGCGAGCTCGAATGGGTGAGGAAAGGGCCGCGCGCACGCGGCACAAAATCGAAGAGCAGGCTGAAGAAATATTTCGAGACCGCCGACAAGCAGGCCTTTGAAGCGGAGAAGGACGTCGAACTCGTGATCCCGCCGGCCGGAGGCCTCGGATCGAAGATCCTCAATCTCAAGAATCTGGGAATGGAACTTGGCGGGAAGCGGCTCTTCAGCGGGCTCGATCTGAACTTCGACCGCAAGCGCAAGCTCGGCATCATCGGCCGCAACGGTCTGGGAAAGACAACGCTGCTGAAGCTCATTCTGGGCGAACTCGAGCCAGCCGAAGGCCGCGTCGAAACAGGCGACCGGACCGAATTCAACTACATCGATCAGTCGCGCATCGCGCTCGACGACCAGAACACCGTCATCCAGGAAATCGGCGAGGGACGCGAGTGGTTCATGTTCGGCGACGAGAAAATCACGGTATGGAAGTACCTGAAGCGCTTCCTCTTTACCGACGACCGGATGAACACGAAGGTCGAAAAGCTCTCGGGAGGCGAGCGCAGCCGCCTGCTTCTGGCGAAGATTTTGAAGAACGGAGGCAACTTCCTCATTCTCGACGAACCGACGAACGATCTCGATCTGGCGACGCTGCGCGTGCTCGAAGAGGCGCTCGTGGAATTCGAAGGCTGCGTCATTGCCGTGAGCCATGACCGTTATTTCCTGAACCGCGTCTGCAACGGCATTCTTGCGTTCGAGGGGGACGGGGCGGTGCATTTCAGCGAGGGAGATTACGATTACTATCTCGAGAAGCGCGCGGCGCGCACGGCGGAAGCCGCAGCCGCCGTCTCGGCGGTGAAGAAGCAGGACACGCGCGTGAAGCCGGCGGCAAAGAAGCTGAAATGGAAGGAAGCGCGAGAGCTCGAGACGATCGAGAGCGACATCATGCGCGCGGAAGAGGAAGTGTCGCGGATCGAAGGAATATTTTCGGCGGACGATTTTTATGCGAAGCACGGGGACCGGACGGCGGAACTCACGCAGGAGCTCGATGAGGCCAAGCGACGCGTGCAGGAGCTCTATGACCGCTGGAGCGAACTCGAAGCGCTGAAGTCGGCAGCAGAGTGACATCCCCGGTTCGGTTGCTCTTCTCCGCGATTATGGATATTTTACATTATCAATTTTAGTGAATAAGGATTGATGCGGTTGTGACGATCCATGATGTGAAAATAATGATCGAGGAAGGCGAAGGCTTCGAGCTGGAGTTCAAGCGCAAGGTCTCCTCGCCGCAGAAGATCGCGCGGACGCTCATCGCTTTCGCCAACACGCGCGGGGGCATCATGCTCTTCGGCGTGGACGACGACGGAACGCTCATCGGCGTGGAAAGCGAGAAGGAGGAGCTCGATTTGATCTACCATGCGGGCGAGTATTATTGCGAACCGCCGGTGATTCCCGAAATCGAAATCGTTCCGTACCGCCACCGCGATGTGATCATCGCCATCGTCGCCGAAAGCGACAACAAGCCGCATGCGCTCGTGAACGACGAGACCGATGAGGAGAAAATTTTCATCCGCGTGAACGACAAGACCGTTCCGGCAAGCAAGGAAGTGATCAAGGTGCTGAGAGACGAACGGGCCGACCGGCCTCCCTTGACGCTGACCATCGGCGAGAACGAGCGGAGACTGTTCGATTATCTCGAAAAGCATGAGCGAGTGACGGTCGATGAATACGCCGACGCCATCAATGTGTCGCGCCGCCGCGCCTCGCGCATCCTGACGACGCTTGTGCGCGCCGGGGTGATCCGCATACACACCATCGAAAAGAGCGATTTCTTCACGCTCGCATCCGCCGATACACCCGAAGAACATCTGCGTCAGGCGCACCGCGTGCAGCATCCGCACCAGTCCCGGCGCTCTTCACACCGCTGAGCGCCTGGGCGAAGCAACCCGCATCCGCGCTTAACGCGCGGATCATTTCCGGCTTCGCCCCACAATGAAATGCGGTTTCTTTATGTGGGGCGAAGCGTTGCTTCGCCCCCTCTTATTTCTTCAATACCCGCAGGAAGTCATAGAGCACAATGCCGTATGCCACGGCGACATTCAGCGACTGCTTGTGCCCGAACATGGGAATGTCGATTGCCATATCGGCCGCGTCGATGATGTCCCTGGATACCCCCGTAATTTCGTTCCCGACCACCACGCACAGCGGAAAATCGTCGGGCGTGAGGCTGTAATACGGCCGGCTCTTCGTGGTCAGTTCGAGCACGCAGAGCTTCACGCCCATCGCCTTCACCGCCGCAACCGCCTCCATGGGATCCTTGCAGTATTCCCAGGGCACGGTGTGCGTGGCCCCGAGGGCCGTCTTGTCGATCTCCTTCCGCGGGGGATGGGGCGTATATCCCGTCAGGTACAGCTTTTCAATCATGGCTCCGTCCGAGCTCCGGAAAATCGATCCGACATTGTAGAGGCTGCGGATGTTATCCGCCATGGCGTAAATGGGATGCCGGGGCGCGGTGGGAATGGATTCGAGCGGCGTGCGATGCTGTGCGATTTCGTCGTGCGTGAGTTTTTTCATTTCGTCAACATACGAAGAAATCGGCAGAAATTAAAGCCCATCGAGCCGCCCCGCGCCAGTTGTTTTCGAACGGGAAAAGCGGTATATTGTAATTCATTTATTATCATCCGGAATCGTTGAAAAAGATCATTATTGCAATAGACGGCCCGGCGGCATCGGGAAAGAGCAGCACGGCAAAACGCGTTGCGCAGGCATTGGGATACATACACGCCGATACGGGGGCGATGTACAGAGCGGTGGCGCTGAAAGCCCTCCGTCTGGGCATCGCACCGGGCGATACCGGATCGATTGAAGCGATGACGAAGACGACCTCCGTGGGGCTGGAGCCGGCGGACAGGGAACAGCTGCGCGTGATGCTCGACGGCGAGGATGTGACCGAGGCCATACGAATGCCCGAAGTCACTCGGAGCGTAAGCGAAGTCAGCGCGATTCCCGCAGTGAGAGAACTGATGGTGAAAGAGCAGCGTGCGATGGGAGCCTTAGGCGGCATTGTGCTGGACGGGCGCGACATCGGAACGGTCGTTTTTCCGCACGCGGATCTCAAGATTTTCATGATCGCCGACCCTCACGAGCGCGCACAGCGGCGCGCGAAGGAGCTCGAAGAAAAGGGAATTCACGCGGACGTTGAGTTGTTGGAAAAAGAAATACGGGAACGCGACCGGTACGATTCGTCGCGCACCCACAGTCCGTTAAAAAAAGCGGACGATGCGATCGTGCTCGATACGACGAATCTGACGATCGAGGAACAGACGGCGTTCATCGTCTGCAGAGCGAAGGAATATTCCGCGTGAAAGTCAGTGTGGACAAGTTTTCGGGATTCTGCTGGGGCGTGGTGCGCACGGTGGATATCGCCGAAGAGGAATTGGCGGCATCAAAGAAATTGTATTCGCTCGGCGAGATTATCCATAATCCCGTCGAGATCGAGCGCCTGCGCGCGCAGGGACTCGAAACGATCCGGCATGCCGACCTGGAAGGCATCAGGGACGCGAAGGTGCTCATCCGCGCACACGGCGAGCCTCCCGAAACGTTCCGCCGGGCAAAGGAACTCGGCATCGAACTGATCGATGCGACGTGTCCGGTCGTGACCAAAGTGCAGGAACGCATACGAAAGTTTTTCGACAAGGGATATCAGGTCGTGATCTTCGGGAAGAAGGATCATGCCGAAGTGATCGGCCTGGTGGGGCATACGGACGGCACGGCTGTCGTGATCAAGAGCATCGAGGAGGTCGACACGCTCGATCTGACGAAAAACACGGTGCTCTTTTCCCAGACCACGATGGACAAGGGCACGTTCTACAAGATCCGTGATGAGATTGCGCGACGCATCCGCGCGGAATTCGAGATCGGCTCGTTCGAAGAGATGGCCGTCGATTTCCATGCGAAGGAAACGATCTGCGGCCAGGTGTCGGGACGCGAGGCGCGCCTGAGGGAATTCTCCCGGAGCAACGATGTGATGATTTTCGTCGCCGGCAAGATGAGCTCGAACGGGAAAGTGCTGTATGAGATCGCGAAATCGGAAAATCCCCGCACCTACTTCATCGAAAGCGAAGAGGAGCTCCGGCCGGAATGGTTCGTCGGCGCGGAAAGCGCCGGCATCAGCGGAGCGACATCGACGCCGCAGTGGCTCATGGAGCGGGTGAAATCGGCCATTGAAAAATTGTCATAAAGATTTTTTGTTGTACACGCCGCCACAAACAAACTGAAGCAGCTCACTTAAAAGGTACAGAGTTATCGGGCGACGGCAGAATGGACCCCGGCGGCCGTCCATGATGCGCGCATCGGTAACTCATCGTCTTCGCACCCCATGCGGAGACACCAAGGAGATGTATGGCAAATTTATTTGCAAACAACGCCGACGACCAGCGATATTCCACTGAGGAATACCAGCAGTTAGCGTCGATGTACGAAGGCACGCTCGGCAAGATCACGCAGGGCGAAATCGTCAAAGGCAAGATCGTGCACATCGGCGACAACGACGTCGCGTTGGACATCGGTTTCAAATCGGACGGCATCCTCTCGCGCAACGAGTTCCCGGATATCGAGAACCTCAAGATCGGCGACGAGGTTGAGGTCTATCTCGAGAGCATCGAAGACAAAGACGGCCAGCTCGTCCTCTCGCGCAAACGCGCAGACTTCATGCGCATGTGGGAACGCGTCACCAAGGCGTTCGAAACAGGCGAGATCATCAGAGGCAAATGTATCCGCCGCATCAAAGGCGGCATCGTCGTGGACCTTGCAGGCATCGATGCGTTCCTTCCCGGATCGCAGATCGACGTCCGCCCGGTGCGCGATTTCGATGCGCTGATCGGCAAGGAAATGGACTTCCGCGTGGTGAAGATCAATCACCCGTCGGAAAACGTGGTCGTCAGCCACAAGATCCTCGTCGAGGAATCGATGGCGGATCAGCGCAAGGCAATTCTCGCCAGCCTCGAAAAAGGCCAGATCCTCGAAGGATCGGTCAAGGCAATCTCCGACTTCGGCGTGTTCGTCGATCTCGGCGGCGTGGACGGTCTTGTGCACATCACGGATCTCTCCTGGGGCCGCGTCAATCACCCTTCGGAAATCGTCAAACTCGACCAGACGATCAACGTGGTGGTGCTCGACTTCGATCAGGAAAAGAAACGCATCTCACTCGGCTACAAGCAGCTCCAGCCGCACCCGTGGGAAAATATCGAGACGAAATATCCCGTGGGCACGAAGGTCACCGGCAAGGTCGTGTCGCTCACCGATTACGGCGCCTTCATCGAGATCGAGAAGGGCATCGAAGGCCTGATCCACATCTCGGAAATGAGCTGGACACAGCACATCAAGCATCCGTCGCAGGTCGTTTCGATGGGCCAGATGATCGATGCGGTGATCCTGTCGCTGGACAAGGACGCAAAGAAAATTTCGCTCGGCATCAAGCAGCTTGAACCCGATCCGTGGTCCTCGCTCCTGGTGAAGTATCCCGTGGGTTCGCACCACACCGGCATCGTCCGCAACCTGACGAACTTCGGCGTGTTCGTGGAACTCGAGCAGGGCATCGACGGTCTGATCCACATCTCCGACCTCTCATGGACAAAGAAGATCCGCCATCCTGGGGAAGTCGTGAAGAAGGGCGATCCGATCGATGTGGTGATCCTCGGCGTCGACGTCGAGCAGCGCCGCATTTCGCTCGGCCACAAGCAGCTCACGGACAATCCGTGGAACACGTTCAGCTACGCCTACAAGGTCGGCACGGAAGTCGAAGGCAAGGTCGTCCGCATCATCGAGAAGGGCGTCATTGTCGAACTGCCGATGAACGTGGACGGTTTCGTTCCGCTGTCGCAGCTGTCGCTCACGCCGGTCAAGAACATCGCCGAAGCGTTCCATGTGGACGATGTGCTTCCGATGACCGTGATCGAGTTCGACGGTGAAAGCAAGAAGATCGTGCTTTCGGTCGTGGAATACCTCCGCGGCAAAGAGCAGACCGTGGTCGACGACTACGTGTCGAAGCACAAGCTTCCTCCCATCACGCTGAAGGATGCGGTTCCCACGCCTCCGACGCCCGAGGAGAAGCAGGCCGCTTCCGAAGCGCTCTAAATCGAAGGCCGATGGTTCAGTACTACAAAAGTCCCGCCCCTCAACAAGGCGGGACTTTTTTTTACCACCTGTTTCCGCGGGTCAGCCAAGAGTAATACTTGTTTTAGGGCGAATTGATCGAGAATACTTGATTCTGGCTCTTTTGAACTGTATATTGGCACATCTTTGAAAAAGGGGAATGCGCGGCTTCTACCGAAGATACTGTTGACGGATCAAAATATCGATCAAAAAAAAATTATGAGTCTGTCTCCATGACGGATCAAGATGACTATCAATTACTCTGGCAAGCCTTGTTTACAATTGGCGGTATTGTGCTTGCTTTCTGGGTGCTTATTAAACTGATTAAAAATCAATCAACATCACGGGCCCAGAGCAACACAGTATCTACACCACAAAGAACACCCACACAGGGATTACTTCCAGAACCATCTACACCACAAAGAACACCCACACAGAGATTACTTCCAGAACCATCTACACCAACTATATCACTATCGGTAACAACGTCGCCCGTTTCTCAGTTATGCCGTGATGATGTAACTATCATTCGAGCCAGTGCAGGCCAGTTAAAATCGATTTCACCAGACGAATTGTGGATTCCCTGCGACAGAATTTTCCAGCATGCAGGGTACACGATATCTGGTGGACTTGTCTACTTCGGAAAGGGGTTAAAGTCAGTTCAGAGATGGAGCGAAGAGCCATCAATGATTGACTGTAGCCTCCCTGTGGACAAATTAAACCCTGATCGTGAAGGTCTCTACATGGGGTATTGGCCATCCTATTCTCAGATTCACCCGACATCTCGTGCAGCGTTCCTGGAATGGCTTGCTAATGGTAAAGAAGACTCACATGTAAACATCGGATATGTATTTATTTACTTCTATGGTCTAGAAAGACGAGCTTTGGCGGATGCAAAAGATTCAGCCACTGCACGTGATGAAATTCCTGCGATTGTGACGGAAGTAAAAAGGCTCGTGTCCATCTATGGAGAGAATAACTCATTCCGCGGCTACGCAAATAAGTTTCTTGATGCAATCCAGGCTTCTCAGTCGAACAACATTCTCTATCGCTCATATCCGCAGATTCAATCATGTTCATGGGAAATTCCCATGAGCCTAAAGATTGCCCTGGGACAGATGGCAAGGGATGGCGTTCCTCTCTCGGCTGAATGGGCATTGGCTTGGGCAGAGAATGACCCACAAATGCCTCACAGAACCCCGGTCCAACGATGTGTGAAAGAATTCAGGGAGTTGTTTAAGATTCGCTATACTGAGAAATATGGCGATGGGTTGAAACTGAAAGCCAACAAGACAAAGATCAGCACCTATTATCATGCAGCCAGTCCCTCTTTGGGTGGTACTGTAGATATTTCTGTCGCTGACCTACCAGATATCACTGCGATATCTGGCCCTTCATCGAAAATTATCGAAATCATTAATGCCTGTACGGATGAACTCGAAGGGTATAGCCGCTATGTGGGACGCAACCCTGAAAATAAAAATTCCATTGAAGCTACAGCATATCTGCCGCAACCGCTTATGAAGAAACTTGCCGGGAGCGAGTTTCAGAAAATGTCCAGTTGGCTGGAGGGAAAAATTATTTCAGATGTACCTGTAACCATGCCAATGGCCTCGGTATTGCAGCAGTTTTCGTCAATTAAGGAAGAAGGTTTTGGCAAGAAAGATGCTACCACCGTTGCTAGTCTGCTTGGTAAAATAAATGTGGGTATCGAGCCTGACCCGCGCTTCTGTAATTATGTCCCAAAACCAGAGCAGAATGTAGTGCTTTTCAAGATAAGTGATGCCGCCCCGAGTTCGCCATCAACCGAGTACTCTGCTGCTACCATTGTGCTTCATCTAGCCTCTGCGGTGGCCGTAGCCGATGGTACAGTTGATGAGAGTGAAGAACGGCGCCTTGAGGAACATTTAGAGTCATGGTTTCAATTGGGAGTTGATGAAAAAGCCAGACTGAGAGCGCACACCCAATGGCTGCTCACATCTTTTCCTGGGATAAACGGAACAAAAAAACGAATTGAAGTTCTGGAGCAAAACCACCGTGAATCATTGGGGCGTTTCCTTGTGGGGATTGCGCAAGCTGATGGGTATATAGATCCCACCGAAATGAAAATTCTTACAAAGATATATGAGATGCTTGGGTTGGATGCCCAAAGCCTATTCAGCCATGTTCACAAGGCTGCAGTAGAGCCTGTAACGGTACAGACAGCCGATTTTATAAAACCGCAAGGCTATGCTATCCCAATACCTCCGCCCAAGCCTGCTATTGGTATTTCTATTGATATGAGCCGTGTCGAAGCGAAGCTGGCAGAGACTGTAGCTGTTTCTGCAATTCTCAACAATATTTTTACTGAGGATGAGCAAACATCCGTACCGCCTGTAGCTTCAGCACAATCATCAACGGAAGCCACAATTGGAGGATTGGATTCTGATTCCTTCCGCTTCATGCAGATTCTCTCCTCCAAACTTGTATGGACGCGGGAGGAGCTTGAACGGCTTGCCTCAGAACACAGTCTGATGCTTGATGGTACTCTTGATACCATTAATGACGCCTCATTCGATTATTTTGGTGGTCCATTCTATGAGGGTGATGATCCAATTGAAATTAACGCTGAATATGCCAAGGAGATTTCATGACAACACCAATCCGCCAGAGAGACAGGGATGCAGTAATCCAATCATTAAGAGCCGGTGTTGTTCCTCGCACTGGCCAGCACCTGATTCAGGTAGGCAGAGTCAACGAAATTGCTGCACTCATCAAGGATATTGAACGCATAGTCGACAATGGTTCCGCTATCCGTTTTGTAATTGGTGAATATGGATCCGGTAAAACTTTCTTCTTGAATCTGATCAGAGCTATTGCCCTCGAAAAAAGAATTGTCACCGCCCATGCTGACCTAAACCCCGATAGACGGTTGCAGGCAACAGGTGGGCAGGCAAGGTCGCTTTATGCCGAATTGATGCGTAGCATTTCCACCCGCTCTAAACCTGATGGCGGAGCCATGCAAAGCATCGTGGAAAGATTTGTGACTGAAGCACTTAAAGAAGCAAAGGCTTCCACTAAAAATCCGGAAACTGTTATTCACGAAAAGTTGGACATCCTTTCTGAAATGGTCGGGGGGTATGATTTCGCCCATGTTATCGCTGGATATTGGAAGGGACATGACACTGGTAATGAACAGTTAAAAGCAGACGCTATTCGTTGGCTTCGTGCTGAATTCACGACGAAAACCGATGCCCGTAATGCTCTGGGTGTACGCACTATCATTGATGATGAGACATTCTATGACCATCTGAAACTTATGGCTCGATTTATGAGACTCGCTGGTTTTGAAGGGATTCTTGTTTGCCTTGATGAATTGGTTAATCTCTATAAACTATCGAACGTCCAAGCCCGGAATTCCAACTACGAACAGATACTCCGCATTCTGAACGATTCACTGCAAGGAACTGCGGTTGGCCTTGGTGTAATTATGGGGGGGACACCTGACTTCCTGATGGATACTCGTCGGGGTTTGTATAGCTACTCTGCTCTGCAGTCACGTCTTGCGGAAAATACCTTTGCAGTAAAAGGTCTTGTTGATTATACTGGTCCTGTCCTTCGCCTTAGCAATCTAAGTCCCGAAGATTTTTATATCCTGTTGGGAAAAATCCGGCATGTATTCGCTTATGGCAATTCCAATAATTACTTGGTTCCTGATGAGGGATTGAAGGCATTCATGGACCATTGCTCCAAGAAAATCGGTGATGCGTATTTCCGTACGCCAAGGAACACAATTACCAGCTTTGTAAATTTGCTGTCTGTCCTTGAGCAGAACCATCACACATCATGGCAGGAAATTCTTGGAACAGTTGATATCAATCCTGACATCAACCCTGACCTCGATATTCCCATTGAAGATACTGAACCTGTAGCGGTTTCAACCGCCGCATCCAATATTTCCGCAAGTTCTGAGGATAACCTTGCATCATTCAAGCTCTGAAGAATCACAG
>JBLMZA010000044.1:0-2707 GCA_050258555.1 Acidobacteriota bacterium
CGGCAGCCTATCGCCGCAAAGTTCACGCGCTGGCCAACGGCGATACGACCGGCTTGTGGCCTGCTCCGATCCGTTCGTATCCGCTGCAGGGCGCGATTCTGCCCTTCAAGCGGATCGTCGCGTATTACGGAAATCTGTATTCAAAGAAAATGGGAATCCTCGGCGAGTATCCCCCGCAGGAAGTCTGGAAACGCTTGAATGCGGAAGTGAAGACGTGGGAACGCGTGGATCCTTCCACACCGGTGCAGCCGGCCATCCATTACATTGCCGTTGTGGCGCAGGGCAGTCCGATGAAGGACGGAAAATACTGCATGCGCATGCCTGCGGCGCAGATCGATTCGGCGTTATCGATCGCCAAAATGGGAAACGCGATCATGTTTCTGGACGTGCAGGTTGCGCAGAGCACGCTGCAGGCCGAAGTGCCCAAGCTGGAAAAATACCTGAAAATGCCGCATGTCCATCTGGCCATCGACCCGGAGTTCGCCATGCAGGAAGGCAAAATCCCCGGCAGAAAGATCGGCACATTGGATGCGGCGGATATCAATTTCTGCTCATCCTACCTGACAAAGCTGGTGAATGAAAACCATCTGCCTCCGAAGATTCTCATCGTGCACCGGTTCACGCAGGGCATGGTGACCAACTACAAGAACATCACCACGCATCCCGAAGTACAGGTCGTGATGAACATGGACGGCTGGGGCGAACCGATTCTGAAATACAGCACCTATAAAGATTATATCTATCGGCAGCCGGTGCAGTTCACCGGATTCAAACTGTTCTACAAGAACGATCTGAAGAAACCGCCCCATCGCATGCTCACGCCGCCGGAGCTCGTGAAGCTGAAACCGCAGCCGATTTACATTCAATATCAATAGTACGCAAGAGGCATGGGCCCGGATCCTGATGGATCCGGGCCCGCCTTATTCTCATTTGAAGTATTTTTCGAGCGTCTTTTCCAAACTCTCTCCCCTCACATCGGATTCAAGCGCAAGCACTTTCCCTTCGGCACTGACCAGAACGGGTTTGGGAATGCCGATCACCTCGAAGTCCCCGATGATCTTCGATTCGCGATTGGTTCCGATAAAGCTGTGCTTCCATGGCATCTTCCACTTGTCTGTCCGGAATCGCTGCACATCCTCCAATTTCGCATCCATCGAAATGCTGATGATGTCGAATCCCTTGTCCTTGAATTTCTCGTATGCCGCATGAAGACGCTCCATTTCTCCGACACACGGGCCGCACCACGTCGCCCAGAAATCGATGAGGTAGATTTTTCCCAGCATCTTCTTTTTCGAGTATGACTCTTCCGAAGGATTCATCGAAGCCAATTCGTAATCCGGGATCTCCACGCCGGCCTTGATCTTCGTCTCTGCAGGGAACATCTTCGCCAGGCGCTGCATGTCCGGAACGTCCTTATACTCGGTTGCGATGATGGCATGCCACCGTTTCAGCTCCGATTCATTTCCCGCAAACTTCGCACTCGAAAGTTTGTTCGCAATGATGATCGTCCTGATTTGCATGCTCGGGCATTCAGCAAGAAATTTATCCTGTACTTCGTCCCATTGAAATTGCGGCACGACCGTCTGGAGGATGGAAAATCCTCCCGGAAGCAGATCCCACATCGGATTTGACGGCGCGAGCGATTCGAAGTACGTTTTCGCCTTCCCGTTATCGTAGCCGAGGGGCCTGAAGCGCCCGAATGAAAGATAGGCAAGCTTGAGCGCGTCCTTTACATCACGATCCTTTTCCGCGTCGATGTTTTTGGGCAGATCCTGCAGAAATTTTCCTCCGTCGATGTGGAAACCTCTCAGATCTTTGTTCACTTTCGCATACTCGGACAGAGCCTTCCCGGCGTTCCGCTCGGTCTTCTCATGCACCGCATACACTTCAAAGATCTTTTCATCCTGTCGGCTGTTTTTGAAGGCGACCTTTCTCTCGGAAGAGCGTCGGTAGAGCTTGGCCGGATCGAAGACGATCACCGCCTTCCCGTTCGTCACCGTGACGACGGAATGATAATCGCCCGATGAATCCGGGAAAAATGCCGTCCCATCGGTACCGTTGACCGTCCTCCCGTTCTTCTCGATTTCCAGCAATTGATACCGCACTTCATTCTGATCGGTTTTCACCTCATACGTGTACGTGCCATTCTCCTGTTTGGTCATTCGCTCCATAGCCCGCCGGTTATAGTTGTTGAACGATCCGTATATTCCGGGAGCCTCAAGGCTGTCCTTATACTGATAAGCGGCAAGTTGTACGTCGATGGTGAGCGTCCGATTTTTCGTGTTCCGAATCGGGATTCGTACAGCTTCATGGCTTGGAATGGAAAAAATCAGATAACTCCATCCCCGATTGGTTGCCTGCAAAGAATATGTACCATTGTCCTTACACTGGACAAATATTTTGCCATTTCCGTTCGGCGCAACGGCACAGCCGACGAGCGCATTTTTCGACGGCTTGCCATCGGCATCGAGAAGTTTGCCGGTAATCGTAGTGACCTGCGCATGAAGCGCCTGCAGAGACATGATCGAAATGATGACCGCACACAACAGCGTTCGTTTCATGATGGCCTTTCGGGTAGTGGATGAGGAGGATCCTATCGATATTTCAGGATCATGGTTATTTCACGAGCAGCATTTTGCGGCAGAGCAGTCTGCCGTTCGATTCAATCCGGTAGAAATACATGCCCGAGGCCGCGCTGAAGCCTGAA
>JBLMZA010000045.1:0-6588 GCA_050258555.1 Acidobacteriota bacterium
CGGTGTTATAGTACCAGTTGTCCCCCGATGGATCTCCGCTCAGTTCGGGGAAGAGTGAGTTCCGGTTGATGAAGTCGGCATATTTCGCGCGCTCCTGCTCATCGGTCAATTGGTCGATGCCCGTATCTTCATCCTCTGCCAGGATGCCGTTTTTCAACGCATCCTTGTCTTCGGTATCCAGCTTCCGGTTCACCAGCACGTCCTCGTTGATCGCCCCGAGATCGATGAAGATCTTGCGCGTCGTATCGACGCGTCCGGAATCGACCTTCACCCAGAGTTCGATGAAGTTGATGTTCTCGCGCACGAGATCGAGCGCCGAGGACGACAAAACGCGCTGTATGCCGGCCCAGTTCCGCTTCACCGAATCGGGAGACGCCGCACTGCCGAAATTGTTCGCCAGATGGTCCGAATAGTTATAGGCGCCGCGGTTGCGCGGGTCGTAATGCAGCGTCATGACGGTCAACCATTCCTGGCCTTTCGCAACAGTCTTTTTATCTCCATAGATGTCGGAAATCCTCACACTGGTTGGCATGTTATACCAATACATCCGGCCCTTCTGGAAAATCTTGAGCTCATCGGCAACGGGCGTTTTGATGTCGGTGTCGACATACGGATTGTATGCCGGCGGGCTCGCATCGTGCCACAAGCCGTATGTGACGCCGAGCGGAATCGTGCGTTTTGCGCCTTCAAAATCGTCGACGTAGGCGATGCTCTGCCCGTTATCGATCGGGATGGGACTCTTCTTCGTGTTCGGATCCGGACTCATATAGGCCGCTTCGCCGAACACGCTGATGTCCGATTTCTCCTTCGTGCTGATGAAGGGCAGCGCATCGATCGCCTTCGTGAGCAAATCGAGGTCCGCTCCGGTTTTGCCGTCGATGCCGTAAATCGCATTCTTCATCGGCTCTTCACCCAGGCGCACCTTGTCGGAGAGCGTCTGCTGGTCGAGGCTCATCATCGTGAATCCCAACTGCGTCCGGTCGGATAAATTCAGATCGCCGCGCAGTCCCAGCAGCGTCTTCGAGGCAAGCTGGAAGAGGTCGTTCTGCTCGAACTTCACCGAAAGGTTCGCACCCGGAACGAGCGCAGCCTGGTTCTTGATGATCACCTGCCCGATGATGTAATCGACCGTGTAGTCGACGTTCGGCGTCAGCGCCTGATTATTCAGGAGCACCTGGACGCTTCCCTCGACGATGTTGAAGCCGAGGTTGATCGTATTGGACATGCCCGCGGTCGTCTTGCCCGTGATCAAAAACCGGTCGCGGATCTGGTAGTTCTGCGCCGCAAAAACCGTCGTATCGTAGACCTGCTTATAAATGAACGAATCGGGCGAAACCGGAACGCTGTAGCGCTGGAAACCCTGTTTCAGCCCCTCGTTGAACGGCTCGAGCGACGGAAAGATGATCTCGCCCCGTTCCTCGTCGATGGTGATACCCGGCGAATAATCGAATTTGCCGTCGGGCGTGGTGCCGCCGCCTTCCGAATATTTGTCGAGACCCAAGATCTGGAGGATATTCGTCCCCTCGATTTTCGGCGTTGGCTCGCCCTGGTTCTGGCGGTAGACGATATCGAGCGAGAAGCCTTCCTTCTTGATGTTGCGTCCGCCGAGCGGATAAATGTTCTTCATCTGTCCCCGCCAGGCCGCCTTGAACTGCGGCAGCAGGCTCTTCGGCTTGATGAGCTTCAGGACGAGCGTCGCGCTGGTGTCGTTCGTGCTGTTCTTTTCGCGGCTCGTCATCGTACCGTAAAAACGATCTGTGCCGGCTGCGACGTCTCCCACGCGGTAGGCGATGGCGACGGCAAGACCCTCGGTCGAGCGGTTCATCGTGATCGTGCCGTAAGCCCTGTCGATCCGGTAGTCTTTCTCGTCCTCGAGCTTGATCCACTGTCCTTCTTCCACCTCGCCCGGAGTCGCTACACCGACAGGCTTTCGCTGCGCATCGTACGCGCTCGGATCGCCGTTTGTTGAATCAAGATGGATGTACGCATTGGCCTTGCGCGCCAGTGTCTGATCGGAACTCTGGTTCGTGATCCAGACTTCGTAGTCCGTGATCATCATTCTCGCGTCCGTGCGGGGAATCTGTTCGAACTGCCATTCATAAATATACCGGTAGAGCGTATCGATGAAGAAGTGGTCCTTCGAATAATCGTACGCCTTCTTTTCGAACGGCACTTCGGAGCTTCCGCCGGTCACGGTCTTTTCCTGCACCTGACCCTTCTTCTGCGACGCGACCGCGGTCAGTTTCAAAGGCCCCAACTGGAACTGGGCCTTGATGCCGAAGAGCGCCGAGCTGCTCGAGATGAACTTCGAATTCGTGGGAAGCGACACGTTGCCGGCTTCCACGCTCTGGACGATCTCGTCCTCGTAGCCCGTGTACTTGATCTTCAGCTGGTTTTCATACTCGAACTGCCGCTGCGTGTTCCAGTCGGCGTTGATGTTCAGCTTGTCACCGATCGTGCCGCTCACATTGATCTGCACTTCCTGCGCGAAATCGGGTTCGTTGCGCGAGTTGCCGAGCGCGGAGGTCGTGACCTGATCGGTGGTCGTGTTGCGGAATGCGGCGCGGATATCGACCGCACCCGAGATGTGCAGATTGATGCGCGGCGGACCGAAGATGCTGAAGACGGGGTTGGCCGGGATCGGAATATCGATATTCGTGAACGACGTGAGGAGCTCGCCCAGGTCGTCGCGTTTTTTCGCTTCCTCGTTCTTCAGCACCAACTCTTCGAAGTTCTGCGTGATGCCGGCCTTGAAACGCTGCGCGATGTATTCATCCAGAGGCATGCGCACCGGCACGCGCACATCCTTCCCTCCCACCGTCTGGCGGATAATGACAAAACGTCCGGTCGAATCGAGCGACGCTTCGGTCTGCACAAGCGTCGGCTGCTTCAGGAACATCGAATAGCCGCGCGGCTGCACGGGCAGCGCTGTCACCGATTCCGGCCGCTTGTAATGGAACTGCTCGATGCGGGCAGTGGAATCCCTCGGCACGCGTTTGATCGAATCGATGCGCACCGAATCGGCATGCGTCAGCGTATGGAGCGAATCATTCCGCAGCGAATCGGGCAGCACATGGAGCGAATCGTTCCGCAGCGAATCGCTCAGCGCTGGGAGCGTGCTGTCGCCCGGCATGGGATGGTACGGTGCAGCCTGCACCTCGCGCTGAGGAGCGCCCCACAGCATGAAGCCCCAGAGCATCGCAAGCGCGCCGAAGACCGTAGTGATCGCTGCCGTCTGATGTCGAGCAATGAATTGACGGATCGCTGTTGGCAACAAAGTAAGGTTCATGAGAGTTGGGAGAACAGTCGTGAATGAAAGCGCTTAACAATCAACCTGCCGACAACGCTTTCGCCTGTAGCCGGAGTTTGCTGTTGAACTGCACTGTAATGTTTCTTCGTAGCAAACGTTCGATTGACCGTTCTCCTCGCGTGGATGGATACTGAAGTACTCTTAAAAATTAGAAAAAAACGAAAAGAATTTCAAGTTGTAATATTTAGTTTGTATATTTTATCATGCTTATTTACAAACACATTCTGAAAGCCCATATTGCGCCCTTTTTCGGGTCATTCTTCGTCCTGATGGCGCTCTTCGTGCTTCAGTTCGTCATGAAGTTCATGGACCAGCTCATCGGCAAGGGCCTGAGCGGCGCGGTCATCATCGAACTCATGCTCATGAACCTCGCCTGGATGGTCGTGCTGGCCGTGCCGATGGCGGTGCTCATCGCCACGCTCATGGCGTTCGGCGGACTCTCCTCTTCGAGCGAAATCACCGCCATGAAAGCCAGCGGCATCTCGCTCTATAAGATGGTCGCGCCGGTGCTCATCCTTGCCGCCGCCCTTGCATATTTCATGGTCGTCTTCAACAACCGCATCCTTCCCGAAGCCAATCATCGTTCGAAGACGCTCATGATGGATATCCGCAAGAAGAAGCCGACGCTCACGCTCGTTCCCGGCCTCTTTTCACAGGATATGCCGGGTCTTTCGATCCTCGTGCGCAAGACGTTCGAAACATCGAACGAGCTTGAAGGCGTCATCATCTACAATCATTCGAATCCGCAGAAAAACACCGTCATCACCGCCAAGCGCGGCATCATCTCGTTCACGTCCGACTACAAGCGGCTCATCATGGATCTCTTCGACGGAGAAATTCACGAGCTCGACAACACCAACTTCCACACATACCGCGCCGTCACGTTCGAGCGCCAGCGCCTGACGACGGCGGCCGAAGGATTCGATTTCGAACGTTCGTCGAACAACGCCTTTTCGCGCGGCGACCGGGAGATGAGCGTCGGTGAAATGCGTTACATGACCGACAGCCTGACGCGCGAAGTCACGCGTAGCCGCGAGCACGTCCGGATCTTCAGCACGTCGCTCACGGATAAGCTGCTTGACGGATCGGTCGACATACACACATCCGATTACATCCTCTGGCAGCCCGTCGAGCAGTACACGACCATCGGAAGCCAGCTGATGTTCACGCGCACGCTGCTCGATGCCGAATATGCCAACATCGATTACCGCTCGAAGCAGATCCGCGAGTATCAGACCGAGATACAGAAAAAATATTCGATCCCGATCGCCTGCTTCATCTTTGTGCTCGTGGGCGCCCCGCTCGGCGTCATGGCCCGCCGCGGCGGATTCGGCATCGCCGCCTCGCTCAGCCTCGGCTTCTTCCTGCTCTACTGGGCGTCACTGATCGGCGGCGAAAAGCTCGCCGACCGCGAGATCATCTCTCCTTGGTTCGGCATGTGGATGGCCAACATCGCCATCGGCGCATTGGGACTCTTCCTCACATACCGCATCGCCAAGGAAAACGTCGAACTCTCATTCGACTGGCTGATGCGCCTGGTGCCCGCGCGCCTCGTTGCGGCGGTGAAAAAGAGACTGCACGGATGAAAATTCTCGACCGCTACATACTGAAAGAATTTCTGCTCGGAACGCTCTTCGGACTCGTGTCGTTCGTGTCGCTGTTCGTCATCATCGATCTGATGGAAAGTCTCGGCGACTTTCTCGACAACAATGTGCGCACGGTCGTCATCGTCCAGTATTACATCGCCTTCATGCCGGAGATCATCAAGCTCATGATGCCGGTCGGCGTTCTGCTTTCGTGCCTCTTCACCACCGGCAAGCTTGCAAGCCAGAACGAACTCACCGCCATGAAGTCGGGCGGCATGAGCATGTATCGGTATATGGCGCCGCTCGTGATCGTTGCCTTCCTCATCAGCGCCGCCTCGGTCTACTTCAACGGATGGATCGTTCCCTATGCCAACCAGTATAAATTCGCGATCGAGCGAAGTTACCTGCATCGCGGGCACGAAGCTGCGGCGCGTCTGAATATGTATCTGCAGGACGGTCCGAAGCGCATCGTCTATCTGAACGTCTACGACGGCGTCTCGCGCACGGGCTCGCGCGTTTCGATACAGGAATTCAGCGATACGAGCCTCATCAGCATCTCGCGGCGCTACGATGCGCAGCAGATCGTCTGGGATACGACACACAATGTCTGGAAACTCCGGTACGGCGTCGAACGGATATTGACGGGCTCCGCGCAGCGCGTCCGGAATTTCACGGAATTCCCGATGGCCGGCCTGCACTTTACGCCCCCGGACCTCGTCGAAAAGACCGACAGGCCCGATGAAATGAATTATTTTGAGCTGCGCCATTTCATCGAACAGCAGCAGCGGAGCGGCAACGATGTGTCGCGCTGGATGGTAGATTTTTATTCGAAGGTGTCGTTTCCTTTTGCCAGTGTGATCGTGGTGCTCTTCGGCGTGCCGTTTTCATTCGGCAAGCGCCGGAGCGGCCTCGCACTGCAGTTCGGCATCTCGCTGGCCGTCTGTTTCGTCTATCTTGCATTCATGAAGATCAGCCAGGTCTTCGGCTATAACGGCGATCTTCATCCTCTTCTGACTGCCTGGCTCGCCAACATTCTGTTTGCCGCGGCGGGCGTCGTCAACATCATCCGCGCTGAAAAATAAAAAAGATGAAGCATTTGGGCGAAGCAACCCACATACGCGCTTTACGCGCGTATCATTTCCGGCTTCGCCCCACATAACGCTTCGCCCCACATCATTCTTTACAAACCGATCGCCAGGCTCACGGTCGGCACCGGGATCATCCGCTCGCCCATCCGTTCCATCTGCACGTGCGATGCGAGGCTCGCGTTGTAATGCCGGGCCGCAAGATATCCGTCCACGGCGCTGATGAAATGGTTCAGTACCACGAGTCCGACCGCCGTGCGCGAGGCCGAGTAGAAATCGTTCGCCTTGCCGCGCTCGGCGGCATAATCCTTCAGCTGCTGCGGAATGTCCTGATCGTAGGCCGTGTCGTTCGCGGGCAGCCCGGCGGCGTCGACCGGATACGTATCCCACCCATATTTAAATTGATCGTATTTTCCGATCAATTCATAATACTGCTGTTCGCCGTAGCGCGGCAGCTTGTGCGAGAAGCCGAGCGCCCAGCCTTCGCTTTCATACGCGTTGATGGCGTTCCAGTCCACTCTCTGCCACGGTCTGAGCGACGTATTCGGATCGATCGCGATCTTCGCGTTGTCCTTGTTCGTCCGGTATTTACCCGCATAGGTATTCA
>JBLMZA010000046.1:0-78160 GCA_050258555.1 Acidobacteriota bacterium
TGCCGATCTCGAAAATGATCGTCTGCGACACGCCGATCATCGCCGGAATGCTCTTCTTCAGGAATCCATTGATG
Source organism: Acidobacteriota bacterium (assembly GCA_050258555.1). Lineage (GTDB taxonomy): Bacteria > Bacteroidota > Ignavibacteria > UBA10030 > UBA8401 > CAISDA01. The sequence goes on from JBLMZA010000046.1 coordinate 75, forward strand.
TGCCGCGGAAGTCCGGTCGTCGGCCGGGCGACGAAGCCGCCGGCATCGATGAAGAGCGTATCGGATGTCGTGATAATGCCGCGCGTCAGCGTCAATGTGCCCTTGCATGTCGTATTGCCGACGATCACCGCGCCGTTTTCATCGTTGATTTCCAAATTGGTGTACGAACCGCCTCCGGTCAGCTGATGCGTCGATGAGCTGCCGTTGAGATAGATGCGGCCGCTGCCGGTATGCGCCGTCGTGTTGTAGATATTGCCTTTCACCGTCAGCTGATAGCCGCCGTCGGCAAACGCCGATGCGCCGAGCGTCAGCATGCCGTCGACCACGGCATTGCCGGTCAGCGTCTTCGTGCCGCCGCCGCTTGTGGTCAGATTGTAATAATTGAATCCGACTACGGACTGGCTGCCCGCGCCGTTATAATTGAATGTGCTGTTCGACATCACATGCCCGGTCGAAGTGCCGGGCACAAACGTTCCGGCCACGCCGATGACCGCCGACGGCGGCAACAGCTTGGCATAGTTCGAGAAGCGGAGATTTCCGTAATTCGCGGCAAGCACATTCTGGCCGTCGGAGGCCTGATAATAGTGGACCGTTCCGCTGGGAGCGCTCAACGTGCCGCCGGCCGGCACGACAGCGTTGTTGAGCGTGAGCGTCGTTGAGCCGATCGAGAACATGCCGTCCTGCAGAAGCAGCGTATCGGAGACCGTCACCGACGATGTCAATGTGACGCCGGAGCCGTTGCCGATGGTGAGTTTGTTCACCGTTGCCGGCAGCGCATTGCCTGTCGACTGGGCGCCGGTGGTTCCATTATAGATATAATTGGCGCCGGTCCCGAACGATTTTGCGCCGGTGACCTGGACGTTGCCTGTTCCGGCCGCCGTCGAGATGCCGGCCGGAGAACCGAGCGCGATCGTCGCGCCGTTCGAAAGCGTGAAGCTGCCGCCGCCGGTGATGACGTTCGTTCCCAATTGCAGCGTCGTGCCGCTGTTGACGGTATAATTGATGATGTTCGTGACTGTGCCGCCCGAAATATAATTCTGCACTCTGTTCCCGTTGAAGACGATCAGGCCCGTACCCGTGCTGGTTTCTGTCATCGTGCCGCTCGTATGCGCGAAATCCCTCGCCGCGTTGATGATTCCGTTGGTCGTTCCGGTGGTGAACAGAAGTTGTCCCGTCGTGCCGACGGAGACATTGCCGGCGACGTTGACCGTCACATCACCGCCCGTGTTGCTGCTCTGCGTCAAGGTCAGCACGGCGCCGCCTGTCAGCGAAAAGCCGCCGCTGACGTTGACTGTATACGGCGTGGCGCCGGTATTTTTCATGATCACCGTTCCGCCTGCCACGACGAAATTGCCGCCGATTGTCTTTGAGGCGGTATTGGTGTTGTTCAATGTCAATGAACTAGAACCTGTCGATGTAATTCTGAACTCGCCCGTCACGGTAGCGGGATTTCCTCCGAGCAGCAGCGCCGCGTTCTGCCCGGTGCAATTCCAGTGGAAGTTGCCGAACGTCTGGTTCAATCCTCCCGGAGCGGTGCCGGCAGCGCCGGTGATCACGCAATTGGAAGAGGGATCCCACGTCGCCCCAGGAATCGTTCCGCCGTTGACTGCGTGGAGATACGTGCCGCCCGCTTCGAAGGAGATTGCCGGCGAATTGTTGGTGGTGAACGTTCCGCCCGCCACTTCGAGCGTTCCATAGACGCTCAGATCGGTTCCGGTGCCGTTGCGGATCTCGAACGTGCCTCCGGCCACAATGCGCACCGTTGCCCCCGCGTCGATCACCACCTGGTCCTGCCCGCGCTGTGTTCCCGAAAGATCGGAATTGACAGTAATGATATTCGGAGATTGCACCGATACCGATGTTGCCGTTGAACGTCTTGGATAGTCTGTGGCGGCCACCCACTGGCCCGTCGCACCGTTGAAGCGCTGCCAGATGCCCGGCGTGGTCCAGTTTCCCGATGCGATCGAACGATACATGTTATTCGCTCCCTGCAGACCGATCGCATAGCTGCCGAGCTTCGTGAGCCCTCCGCCCTGGTTTGTGGTTGCCGTCGCGGTTGTCACACCGGCCGAATCCCATCCTCCGGAATAGCAGTTGATCTTATAGCGAAGCACATTCGTCGTCTGCGCGAGATCGGACGCAAGGAATGTGAACTTCGCCGTATAGGGCGGCGTAAAACCGAATCCGTTCGCCGGCTTGAGCGTCCAGTACCGGGCGACGTCGTCCGTCGGATCGATATAGGACGATCCGATCTGCGGATGCTGGTCAGCGGCCGCCGCCGCCGTCACGGTGCCCCCCGCCGTAATCGTCGGGAATGTGAATACCGCCGGCGTGTAATTGGCCGGAGCGGCATCGCCGAGATCGAATGTGACCGGCTGATTCGAATTCGCCGTGGTGAAGGTTCTTCTCAGCCAGCCATAGACATGCCCCGAGGTCCGTGTGACCGGGCCGTTCGCATAGACCGTATCGGCGCCCGTAGTGATGACGCCGCCGGTGAATGTCAGCGTGCCATTGACCGTCATCGATCCGGAGAGCGCGGCGCCGAGTGCGTCGTTCATCGTGAAGTTCGTATAACTTCCCGAACCGGAAAGCGTATGCGCGGCGCTGCCGCCGTTGACCTGGATCTTTCCCGTCCCCGTATGCGTGCCGTTATTCTCGATATTCCCCTTGACGGTGATCGTCGCGCCGGCATCGGCGAACGAGACGCCGGATGCGATGGTCATTCCTCCATTCACCGTCGCCGCACCTGCGGCGGTTTTGGTTCCGCTGCCGCTCAGCGAAAGATTCTGATAGACGAAGTTGGTTGTCGTTGCGGCCACCGGCTGCGATGCGCCGTTGTAGTCGATCGTGCTGCCGGCGGTCACATGCGCCGTGGCGGGATTCGGAACGGTCAGCGTGCCGGCAATGCCGATGGAACCGGCGCTTGGGAACGTTTTGCTGTATGCATTGAGCGTGAGGTTTCCATAGTTCAATGGCAGGATCGCCTGTCCGGCCGAAGGCTGGTTGTATGCCACGGTTCCGAAAGGCGCGGTTCTCGACATCGTGACCGTGCCCGCGGACTGCGCCGTATAATTGAACGTCAGCGTCGAAGAGCCGATCGAGAGCGCTCCCTGCGCCAGTGTAAAGACCGAATCGACGGTGACGCTGCCGTTGAGGGTGACGCTTCCCCCATCCTTGTCGATCGTGAGGTTCTTGAACGTTTCGCCGAGCGGATTCTGTATCGTCTGCGTCGATGTGCTGTAGAGGACCACCGTTCCTTTCCCGCGGACGAATGTGCCGTTATCGGTCCAGTTGCCGCCGACCGTAAGCGTCAGATTGCTCGGATCCAATATCCCTGTCGATGCCACGGACACATTGTTCTTGACCGTCACCGCATTCGTGACGATCTGTGCGGTGGTTCCATTTCCATTCACGGACAGATTGAAAAGCGGCACATCGGTTTTGATCTGCATCAGCTGCGATGCCGGCGTCTGGCTGTCGCCCATCTGCAGCGTGCCGCCCAGCACATTCGACGTCGATGTCGATGTGTTGATGTATCCCGTATTGCTTCCGCCCGGTTTCCGGATGATGATCGTACCGCCGGTCATCTCGAAATTCGAACCCGGCACGTTGATCGTAAACGGCGCATTCACCGTGCTCGTCGAACCCACGGTCGGCGTAATGATCGTTCCGCCGGACATGATGAAATTCGTCAGCGTGAAATTGTTCAGCGGCTCGAATCGGCCCGCGATGTTGACCGTTCCCTGCTCGAATGTGAACGTGCCGCCGTTCGATATGAGACGGTGATCGGCGAGATTGCCGACCGTGAGCGTTCCGTTCGTCACGCGCAGGAAACCCGTCACCGTCAGGCTGCCTCCGGTCGTCGTGACGACGGCGCCGGGATGATTCAGCCACAATCCGCCGGTCACAGGCACTCCCGCATCGCCCGTGAACGGAGTCACCGTCGATGCGGCAGAAAGCTTGAATGTGCCGTTCGTGATCGTGAGGAAGTTCGGCACGGCGTCGGCGAAATTCGTCGCGAAGACGTCGAGAATGTTCGCGCTCGACGAACCCATATTCAGGTTCATGACGCCGAAGTTCGTCGTCGGACCGTATCCGCTGATGGTCTGCGTGCCGCTCTTGGTGAAGTTCACGATACAGCGGCTCGATGACGTTGGAGCCAGATCGATCGTGCCCGAATTGATGAAGTTGCCTGTGGTCGTGATCGAGTGTCCCGTCTGGACGGAAACGGGATTGACTCCGAACCGGGCGCCGTTGTTAACGGTGATGTTGCCGGTCACGGATAACGTCCGCGCGGTATTGTCGGAGTTGCCGATGTAGAGAATGCCGCTTGTTCCCCGCCCCACAGTGATGGTGCTTGCCAAGGCTGGACCGTCGATGGTCACGGTATGTCCGTCCGAAATGGTGACCGCCGAGGTGATGTCCGGCAGGCCGTTGGCGGGATTGTTCCATGTAAGCGGATCGTTCCAGCTGCCCGACTTGATGGAGATGAATGTCGCCGGCACGACCGTCATCGTGTTTCCAAGCAGAGGCGAACTCAGGCGTCCCTCGTTGACCGCGTAGACCTTATAATAGTATGTCATGCCGGCAAGCAGATCCGTCATCAAATACGATGTCGTGTTCGGCGCCGTTTGCGTGATGAAGTTGTATGTCGCTCCGCCGTCATCCGAGCGGTAAATCACGTAGCCGACTTCATTGGCGATATCGGTCCAGTTCAGCTGCATCGATGTCTGCGTGACATTGGTAAAAGTCAGACTGCCCGGCGCGGCGATGGAGGGCGGAGTGAATGCGATCATCGAGTTCGACGCGGGAATCGCAGTCAGATTGTTCTGCGTGCTCGCGGTCGAAAACGAATTCGTGTTCGCCGCGGTCTGTATCAGATGCGTCGTTCCGGCATTGGCCCCGCTCAACCCGCAGGAATACGACCATGCCACTCCCGTTCCCGCATTCATCGTCCCGTAAATCATCTCGATGACGCCTGAGCCTTCGTAGAGCTTCACCTGATAGTTCAGGTTGGGAGATGTGTTCTGCCAGACGGCCATGCGGATCCATTCGACGGTCAGCACGCGGTTCGGAGCGAGGCCGTCCACCTGGTACTTGATGCTTTCTCCGAGCGGATCGATTTCTCCCTGCGTCGTGATGTCATAATAGATCGGCGCAATCGCGAGCGCTGTTCCGCCCAGGCCGTTTGTGCGGGCATTCGATGAAAGGTCGGCATCGTACGGACCGTACGGCCAGTACTGTCTCGTGCCCGTGCCGGGACCGCCGTCGTATGTTGCGGTGGAGAAATCGATAAAGCCGTTTGTCGAGACGCTGAAATTCGTATAGCGGACGCCGTTGTACCAGAAATCGAATCCGATGGGAACCGCATAGCTTCTGTTGTCGTCTTCGTTCGAATTGTTCGGCGTGTCATTGCGCCAGGCAGGCATGGAGCTGCCCGTAAATTCGATTGAACTGTAGACGATGCCCGGATTTCGTGTCGCCGCATAGTTCCCGATATTCTGCGCAAGGGCTGAAGAGCCCAGGCACACGGCCAGAACGGCCATCAGGATGGCAATCCGTCTGGTCTGTACACGTGTCATTGCATGTTTGCTGTAACGCTGTTTCATCGTCGTACGGTTTGTTCCGATTACTTGCTGTTGAACATCTCGAAGATCTTTTCCGTGAATTTCGCACGGATGCTGATATAGGGTCCGGCCGACCAATATTCACGGCTCACCAGATCGCGATCTTCCGTTCCTGTAAAATTATATCCCGCACCTAGGCGGATATTTTTCATCACCACATAGCCGAGCTCGGCGCTATAGCCGTTATTGACGGAGAGCGAATGCTCCTGTCCCCTGATGCGCGAATCGAGGCGGCGGAATTCACCGGCGATGTCGAAGCCCCAGACGATGTCGCATTCGGCGCGCACGAGCCAGAAGTTCGTCAGTGTCGACGCCGTGAGTCCGAAGGCTTCTTCCTTCGCCTGCTTCAGGGCGTATTTCGTGCCGATTCCGAATCCGGACCACGGCTCGAGGAAGAGATGCAGGGAGGCGATATCGACATCGAAGGACGTCTGCGGCGCCACGACACCGTTGAACTCGATCTTCTTTTCATACTTGCCGACGGCGTTGAGCCAATCCGCCGAAACCGGCCGGTAGGCCAGTCCGGCGATGTTGTCAATTTTCTTCATGAGTCCGGCGCCGAGCGCGGAACCGATCTGCTGGCCGGAGAGCGTACCGGAGGCGAACGTCGGATTTTGCGCAAGCGGCGTCGTTCCCTGCTGCGCTGAAGAGCCGCCGACGGACTGCGTGCGCGCTTCCTCATAGTACGTGAACTTGTCGATCAGCGTGAAATCGTCGGCGATGCGGAGATCTCCGCCGTATGTCGCGACGCGGCGGATGCCCTGGGCGTTCTTCGAGAGTTCGCCTTTGATCGTGCTCTTGAACGGTCCCTTCGGCAGATATTCGAGGCCCAGCGAGAATGCGTCGTTGTCCTGCGTGCGGGCCTCCACGATATTCCGGTCGAGACCGCGCGTGCGTTCATAGGAGATGTTCGTTGTCAGATCTTCGGTCACATGAAGCACATTCTTGAGGCCGATGCTCATCTGGTTGCGCTCGCCGCTGATGCCGCCTCCGATCTGGTAGCGCGCCTGCGCGGAGGTTCCGTATCCGAGATTCGAGCTGATGCCGAAGAGCGATGCGCTTCCGCCGCCTTCATAGAGCTTTTCCGAAACCGAGATCGTGACCGGATCGAAGATGCGGTATTCGGCGCCGATCGTTCCAACGGACGGCTTCACCGCGTTCCGTTCGTCCGAGCTGATGCTGTGCTCGTACTCGCCGATGATGTTGAGGCGCTCAAACGGCTTCACGGTTCCCTTGACGCCGACGATCGTCGAGCGGCGTTCGCCCGACGTGGCCGATGTGTCGCCGGGCGATTCGTACGAAATATTTTCCACCTTCGCGCCGAGCGTGGCGACGCTGCCGAAGGCGTGCTCCGCGCTTCCGGTCACGGAATTGATGATGACCGGAATGTTGTTGGCGCGCTGCTCCGATTTATAGAACTCGGAGGCGATCTTCGTACCGGCCAGCCCCGTATAGGAAATGCCCGCGCCGTATTTCGTGGAGCCGGATTCGCTGCCCAGTCCGCCGGCGCCCATGGTCTGGTTCATGAAGCCCGATTCGATGCGGCGGTAGTAGGACTTCATCTGGAGCTTGTCGACGGGCGAGATGCCGAGATCCACCTTCCACGCGTTGCCGCCGGCATTCAGCTTGTCGTAGCCGTAGGCGTATTCGCCGCCCAGCATCACGCGTCCGCTGAAGTCCATCGCGGTGTTCGCGCCGAGCAGCGTGAAGTCGTTATTCGAGCGGTCATGCACGGCGGTGCCGCCGATGCGCCATCCCTTCATGATCTGCTGTTCGACTTGTCCGCCGGCCACATAGCTGTATTCGGAGGCGACGGACGTCGCGGCTTCGTACGACACGACGATGTAGACCGGATTTCCTGAGGCGTCGATGCCGGCAACGGGCTGCTTGAAGAAAAGTGTCCCCTGCTGGTAATCGATCTCATAGTCGCCGAAGCGGCTCTTCTCGATGCGCGAGAGGATGACTTCGTTATGGAGCTTGTCGCGCGTCTCGATGCGCACCTTTTCCGTACCGACGACGATATTGCTCTTGCCGAGGAAGTAATAGCCCGAGATGCCCTGGCCGCGGATCTCGTCCTGCATCACGCGGCGGTCGGTCAATGTCACGAAGGCGTCTGCCGACTGCGTCTTCGATTCGAGGTGCGTCCGGAAGCCGTTGAACGTGCGGTCGTAGCGCGCCAGTTCGTTCTGCGTAAGCGCCGTGTTGAAGTCGCCGAAGAGCGCATACGAACGGTTGCGTTCGATCTTCACGAAGAACGGGTTGTTGGACTGCGCCGTGTAATCGACCGTGCTGTTGTCGCCGTAGATCGAATACAAGACGTCGGGATCGACCTCTTTGAAAAGCCGATCCTGATGCCGCGTATTGTCGTACGATGCCGTAAGAAGATAATTGCTCCAGATGGTGCCGCGTCCGTAGAACGCGAGGCGTCCGTCGGTATGGATGCCCTTGTTGAGCAGATGCTCGTCCCTGAGCGCCGAAAGATCGCCCGATGTTTCGAGGCTCGTCGCCGAGCCGTCAGCCGAACCGACGAGCATGAGCGGCTCGACCGGCGTTGAAAATTCGAGCGACGATTTCCGCTCGATGCTGTTCGCCGTCACCGAAAGGCCGTAGGTTCCGGCAGCGCGCGGCGATTTCAGATCGAATGTGACGCTCCCGTCCTGCAGTTTCCTCTGGTATCCCGGCGTGAGCGGATCGGCATCCGCACCGCCGACCTGCAGGCTGTCCACGGCAAGCGTGACCATATATCCGTCGGGAATGATCCTGCCCCACTTGTCGAAGACCACCGCCTTCACGGGGACGATCGACTTGCCGTCGGCAGACTGCAGATCCTGCGGAACGGTCACCGCGATGGACTCGGGCGCGCCGAACCGGTGCATGGACCGTTCGGCGGAATACTGCCGGCTGCCGAGCGTGACGACAACGCGGTATGTGACCGGACCTTCAGGGGTCTCCACGCCGAGGAATTCGAACACGCCGTCCGGCCGGACGTTGCCCGAGTCGGACGGCATGCCGTTCACATACAGCTTCACCGGAGAACCGGCCGGCGCCGTGCCCGCAACAAACTGGTACTTGAAGTGGCTGACAAAGTTCTCCCTCGGCTCGCTGATGCGCACCTGCGCACCGGCGAACTGACAGAGCACCATCAGCCCTCCAAGTACCAGCGTTACATATTTTTTCGTTGCTGCGGACATTCAGTCACGTTCCGTGATTTTTTTTACTTCAGGTGCTTCTCTGTTACTGCACGAGCGTTTTGTAGCGGTACTTCACCGTGCTGCCCGAAGGGATCGATGTGAACGTCACCGTGACAATGCCGCTGCTGACGGTGATCGTGCCGCCGGTGAACGAGCCGCCGTTATCCTTGCCTGTTACCGTCCAGCTGTTGTCGCCCGCGGGATCGACATCGATGCTCGAAGCGACAAATGTGTTCGAACCTGTATGCGCAAATCCCAGATTCGACGAACTGATGGATGTCGCATTGCCCGTGCCCGCATTCTGAATCGTCACCGTCCACTGGACCACGTCGCCGGGAGCCGGATTCGCCGGCGTGCCGACGCCGCTTGCAATCGTGTTTGCCAGCGAGACATTCAGGACGGGTGCCTTCACCGTCGTCACCAGCGGCGCGGTATATGCGGCTGATGTCGATCCTCCGACAGGAGCATCAGGTGTGGCTGTGGCGGTCGTGACCGTGATGTTGCGCTGGATCTTCTGTCCGTCGGTTGCCGAAGCCGGCACCGTGAGGCGCACGAACAGATCCTGCGTTGCGCCGGCATTGACCGCTGTCGTCACCGTCACGGCTGTTCCGGCGGCCGTCATGGCGAAGACATGGGCGACATCGAGGTCACCGAGATTCCGGGCATCCGCAAGCGAATAGGTATCCTGATGGTTGCCCGTGTTTTTGATCGTGAATTTATACTCCACCACATCTCCTGGATTTCCCGAATTGTTCACAGGGGTTGCCGTCCAGGTCAGACCCGAGGCTTTGCCGACGGTGAAATTCAGCGTTCCGCCGGCGGCGTTATACCATTTCGTGTTCGATGCTTCCTGGAGATATTTGAGATATACGCGCGCGCTGTTGGCCGGATCGTTCATGTAGATCGAGGTGCCCTCGGTCACGCCGGTGTTGGAATTCTGCGTCTGATCGATGGTATATGTCACATCGAACGTCACGGGAGAGGCCATCGATGCCGGAAGCTGTGCGGCGGTCAGCGTGAAGACCTTCCATCCCGATGAATCCGCCGCGGCGCTGCCGGTCGTCGATGCATACGTCATCAGCGAAGAATTGTACTGCCAATACACCTGGGAGGCGGCCGTGGGTGCAACGCTTCCGGTGTTTTGGGCGCTCACACGGTATGTGATCTGCTTTCCCGGAATGCGCGCCGCGTTGGCCGTCGTGTTCGTCACCTGCGTCACGCTGAAAGCGATGACCGGCTTCTTGACGGTGTATGTGTATGTGTATGTGAACGCGGCGTTCTTGTTCACCACCACCGTATCCGTTCCGGCATCGGCCGCCTGCGAGGTCATCGTGACCGTGATGCCGCAGGCGTCGTTATCCGGTGTTTCGGATGCGACCTGTATGCGAAGGAGCATCTTCCGCGCCGCATCGGCGGCCATGCCGCCTGTGTTCGTGATGACAACCTCGCCGGCATCAAAGCTGCCGTTTCCATTGGCATCGTTCATCACATCGACGGTATACTTGGCCGTATTGCTTCCGGACTTCGAGACCGCGATGGCGAACTGGTCCCAGCGGTTGCCGTTCTGCGTGAATGTGAGCGGCACATAGATTGTTTTGTCATCGACGCCGTTGCTGGAGCCTGAAGAAGGACTGAAGGACGCCGTGACCTTGTGGCCGATGTGCAGCGTGACCGTAGCGGACGTCGCCGTGCGCGGATTCGATCCCGCATTGAAATTCACGGTCGCCTTGTTTGTGATGGCGGTTCCGGCCGTCGTTCCATTGGCATACAGAGACGGTCCGGCTGAACACCAGAGAAGCGCCGCGAGTACCGCACTCAATCGGAGCCCCGACCATGTAGTAAATCGTTTCATTTTGATTGGATCCTTTTAGTGAATGGATAGTCATTGATGCATCTTGCAGGCCGGGAGGGTATCACTCCCTCCTGGCCCGATGATCGCGCTACTTCGTCAGCGTGATCACGTATTTGTATCTCACAATGCCGTCTTTCGGAATCGGCGGGAATGTCACTTTCACCGTTCCGCTAGAGTTGACAACCGAGCCGGCGCCGCCGGCGCCAAATGTCGCGCCGTCCGCCTGATCGGTGATCTCATAGGTGCCGTTGCCGTCGGCATCGATATCCACCTTGCCCATCTGTATGTCGCCGACCGGGAAAGGAGAAGTATTCTGCGATGACACGGACAGGGCGGGTCTCGAGCCGTTGTTCGTAATCGTCACTTCGTATTGGATTCTCTGGCCCGGATCAGGATTGGCAAGCTTGGCGCCGTCATCGAGGTTCGTGCCCACGAGCGTGATGCTCAGGAGCGCGCCGCTGACGGTGGTAGTCAGATTGCTCAGTACGGGTGAAGGACTGCCTACCGGCGTTGCGCCGCCGGTCGACTTGCGCGTCACGGTGATCGTCTGCACGCTGACTTTTTTGTCGATCGCCCCTTCAGGAGCGGTGACTGTGAACACGATATCCTTCACGGCTCCCGGTTCCACGGTGGCGACGTCATTTTCGTCAAACGAATACGTTGCGCCGGTCAGATTGTCGCCGGTGCCGTCGGCATTGGCGATGGTAAAGCCGTCTGCCACGTTGCCCCAGTTTTTCACTTTCAGCGTGTATGATTTCGATGCACCCGGTTCGACCGTGTAATCGGTCGTCGCCGGATCGACCGCGATCGAGAATCCCTTCACGGTAATGACCGTAAACGATTTCGGCGCGTCATACGTCCATGTGCGTGAGCCGTTGCCGTCGCTGTAGACGACTTTCGACGCTGCATCGCCGACCGTGTATGTTCCCGCTGCAAGTGTCGGGCTGATCGTCGTTGTGAACGTCAGTGTCGAGCTCCCTCCGGCGGCAATCGATGCGATCGAGAACTTGGCGAGTCCCGCATCGGCTGCGGGCGTGACGGATGAGAACAGCGAACTGACATACGCCCAGTCGACGTTCAGCGACGTCGCGGCGGCGCTTCCCGTGTTGTTCACGACGATCGAATACGTGAGCGCATCGCCGGGCTTCATGCTCGAAGGATCGGCGGGCGTCGATGTCACGTTCACCGAGATCAACGGCTTTGAAATGGGAACTGTGGCTGTGAATGCATCGGATGCACCATGTTCATTCACGATATTATAAGGGACATCCGCATCGTTCATCTGGGATGTCGCCTTTACGAGAATCGTGTACGATGTTCCGTCCACGGTCGTCGTATTGTCGACGTCGAACGGGATCGTGACGCGGGCCTTCAGGCTGATGCTGCTTCCGCTGGCAAGGTTCACGGTCGAGGCAGCACTGCCGTCCGAGGCTTTCACGAAGGCAACACTCCAGCCGAGTGTTCCGCCGGTGGGACGCGTACCGCCCGTGACCGACAATGCAAAGTCATCCGTCGCGTTGCCCTGGTTCGTCACGGTGAAGGGAATTTCGATCGTCGTGCCGTCTGTTGTCGCCGAGGCGGCCAGCGCGGAGGTGATGTCGATCGCGACCTTATAGGCCACCGTGATGACCACGGGATCCGACGAGATCGACCGTGTATCCGATGTGGACGCCGCTTTATAATCGACCTTGGCGACGGTCGTGATTGTGGTCCCAGCCGGCGTACCGATCGCATACGCGGCATTGCCCGCAATCATCAGCATCATCATACCGGTAACCGCCGGGATGATGATGGTGGAGAACAAATTCCTGCGTTTCATCTGTAACTCCTGTTTTGAATTTGTTGTGTTGGGTGGTGTGAGTGATTGTTTGTTCATTCGTGTTTCTGCTTCAAACTTCTATTGCCGCATCGAAAGCGGTCTCCGCTTGTCATGGTGATTTGTTGTTCACGATATCCTCCTGATGAGTGGTTGTGTCATGTCATTAGTCAGTGAATATTTTTTTTTCAGTTTATCGCTAATATTTTTTCAACTTGTGCCGATACTCTTGTTGCGATGGATCTCGGACGGACGCAGTTCACCGGTGCATCGGGATCACCTACTCGATGTGCTTACACTTCACCCGCACGTTGAGGATTCTCTCACCAGGAGGCAAGCATCGATGATGTAATGATTGGGGGGCTTTCAGTTTTAAGGCATGCTGTAGTCAGACGTTATCTGTATACATAAAAGGAACTTCTGCCAGAAGGCCGCGAATTAATTGTAAATACACCCAGTACACCAAGTGCAAAAATACGATTCCGTTCTTCGGGAATCAACATCTTTTTCAGTTTTACTTACAAATATAGGTAACATTATTGTTCTGATGTTGTGACACAGGTTACAATCCCAAAATATTTGTTTTTAAACGAAAAAGGGCGGAAAAGCCCTCCGGCTCCTCCGCCCTTCCACTGCTTTACCGCCCTCTAAAACTGATTTCCCTTCCGACGAGTTCCCCTACTTGACAAACTGCATCCGCTTTACCTCCGTTCTGCCTCCGGACCTGAGCGCATAGAAGTACAATCCCGAGGGAATATCCTTCGCATCGAAGACCACCGAATGCATCATGCCCGCTTCGGCGACGCCGTCGAAGAGCGTCCGCACGTTCTGTCCGAGCGTGTTGTAGACATCGAGCACCGCCCGGCCCGTCTTCGCCACGGCGAATCGGATCGTCGTCGAGGGATTGAAGGGATTGGGATAATTCTGCGTCAGTTCATACGCCGAGAATGCGAGACCGGCCGCTTCGACTTCCCCGCTGTATTCGATGCGTCCATCCCTGTCGATTTGCTTCAGACGATACGCCGTGATTCCGGCCGCGCCGCGATCGGCATACACATACGACTGCGGTGCATTCGTGGTGCCGGCGCCCGGCACAAACCCGATTTTGTGCCATTGCCGCGTAGTCCCCTTTCCGACTGAACTTCGTTCGATCTCGAAACCGTAATTGTTCTTTTCCGATGCCGTCTTCCAGCGAAGCACGATCGTGCCGTTGGCGGATGCGGCGGAAAACGAAACAAGCTCGACAGGAAGCGGATCAGCAGGCGCCATGGCGATGTAGAACGTCTGCGCAAGATCCGTTTCGCTGAGTTCCGAACGGTTCAGCACCGTATCGCTGCCGACTACGGCAAAGGGTGCGGGCGTTCCAGGAGCCGCGCCCGCCTCGAGGCCGAGCGTAAGATTGGCCGGCGGAAAAGCCGCCGCGTCCAGCCCCGATGCCTGTATGCGCAGATCGGTCAGCCCGGCATACCCGGATCCGGGAGTGATCGTCCAATTCATGGCATGCCGCTGAGTGTAGCTGAGCGCATTCTCGGTAAATGGAGAGGCAAACACCGTGGTCCCGGAGCCATCGGCATGCGTCATCGTGATCGTTCCCGATCCCGCATGCGATTTGGCGATCCATACTTTCCGGGGCATCCGCACGCCTCCCGGCAGCGGCCCCGCCGCCGCTCCCATCGGAAAATATCCCGCAAGGTCGCCGATCGAAACCGGATCGGCCCCGATCCATCTCGTCAATGTCCCGATCACAAGGCCCGGGGGCGTCGAGGCAACGCCCGTCACCCGAAACGCTCCCGGAGATGCGGCGGAGGTCCCCACCGTCAGCGTGTTGCCGCCTGTCAGAATCGTCCCGCCTTCCATCTCGAGAATGTTGACGACGAGCGACTGCGCCAGCGTGATGACGGCCGTAGACTTCAACCGGAAATAATCCAGCGCGATCGGCGATGCCGTGCCTCCGATGGTCGAAATGCCGTCGAAGACGATGCGCGTGGTCGGTGTCGTCGCAAGCGTCGCGCCGGCATTGACGGTCAGGTCGCCGGCGATATTGAAAAATTCCGCATCCACGTTCAGCGTCCCGTCGATGACGATGTTGTGGATGCCGAATGACTGCCCTGGTCCGACAAGCGCGGAAATGACGTGCCCCGCATTGATCGTGATATCGTCTGCCAGCGTCGGAAGGCTTTCCGTCGTGAAGGCGAGATCCGTATATGTGTCGGCCGCCGGAGCAGCCAGCAAGAGTTCCGTATCATTGAGCACCGAAGCAATCGCCCCCAGCACCGTCAGGCCGTCATCGCTCGTGATATTGGCATACCCCGGCGCGGGCAGAAAGAGCTTCGTGAATTCAGTGCCCGTCCCCGTGACGAGGGCCGATCCCTGTGTGATCGTGATGGTGCCGGCATGTACCGCTCTCCAGACCGAAAGAGAAACTGCGCTTCCCGATGCCTTCGTGTAAAATGCATCGGCATGCGCCGCGTGCGGAAGCAGCGCGAAGCACAGCACGGCGATTGCTGCAGTGGCAAGTTTCATTGATCTCTCCATGAATGAACGCTCCAGATTGATGTGATTCTCCCCGCACGGTGTCACCCTCTCCCTGTGAATATGTTTTCCCTGTTTCCTTGTGGGGAAATATCACAAAAGAGGCTTCATGATGAAAGTTAGAATGTTCTAATCCATGATTAGAATGTTCTAATGCCAGGAAGGAATGGACGGGATCAGGATGCGGCGAACTCGGCAGGAAGCGATTCGGAGAGTCCGAAGTAGTGAAGGATGATCTGGACGATGCGCGCCGATGCGCATCCGTCGCCGTACGGATTCACGCCTGTTGACATGGCGCGGTAGGCGTCGCCGCTATCGAGCAGTTCGCGGGCCGCCGAGACGATCGCCGCTTCATCGAGGCCGACGAGTCTCACGCATCCGGCGGCGACCGCTTCGGGACGCTCGGTCACCGTGCGCAGCACGAGCACCGGCTTGCCGAGCGACGGGGCTTCTTCCTGGATGCCGCCCGAATCCGTGATGATGAAGAACGACGCTGCCATCAGGTTCACAAAGTCGGCATAGGCGAGCGGTTCACACAGCAGAATATTCTTGACGCCGTTCAGCTCAAGTCGCAGCAGCGAACGGACTTCCGGATTTCGATGCATGGGCAGCACGAATGCCGTTTCGGGAGATTCGAGCGCAAGCCGCCGCAGCGCGCAGGCGGCGGCACGCATGGGCGCTCCCCAGTTTTCCCGGCGGTGCATGGTCGCCAGGATGATCTTTTTTCCGGAGCGGACGAGCGGCCGGAGCCTCGGCTCGCTGAACCGGTAGGCCGGACGGACCGTCGCCCTGAGCGCATCGATGACCGTATTGCCGGTGATGAAGATCTTCTTCGCATCGACGCCTTCGCGCACGAGCGCCGTGCGCGCCGTCTGTGTGGGCGCAAAATGCAGCGCCGCAATCGAGGAGGTTAGGCGCCGGTTCATCTCTTCCGGAAACGGATTCCCTACATCGTCGGTGCGCAGCCCGGCTTCGATGTGTCCGACCGGAATGCGCCGATAGAAGGCCGCCAGTGCCGCGGTGAACGTCGTCGTCGTGTCGCCCTGCACCAGCACCATATCCGGCTCCACGGCGCTCAGAAGCGCATCGAGCGGACGAAGCGCCCGCGCGGTGATCTGGGCGAGCGACTGGCGCGTGCGCATGATGTTCAGATCATAGCGGGGACGTATGCCGAAGCTCTTCAGCACCTGGTCGAGCATTTCACGATGCTGCGCCGTCGCGATGGGAACGACCGAAAAGGCATTGCGCTCGCGGGCGAGCGCTTTCAGGACGGGCGCGCTTTTGATCGCATCGGGACGTGTTCCGAAGACGACCGCAATGGTCTTTTTTCGTTTCATGAAAATGCTCTGTCTGGTGAGACGGAATGTGAACCGCGCTGTAATATATAAAAAATATCTTCAAAGTTGCGGTGATTTTTTTGTATATTTTATCCGTTCGAACATTCTCATCTACTTCCCCACGAACATAACGGAGACACTATGCGCGTCATCATACAACCGAATTATGAACTTGTGAGCAAATGGACCGCGGCCCACGTGGTACGGTCGATCAACGATTTCAAGCCGACGCCGCGCAAGCCCTACGTGCTCGGTCTGCCCACAGGCTCCTCCCCGCTCGGCACATACCAGGAGCTCATCCGGCTGCACAAGAAGGGCGTCGTGTCCTTCAAAAACGTGATCACATTCAACATGGATGAATACGTCGGACTGCCCGAGAAGCATCCCGAGAGCTACCATTCGTTCATGTGGAATAATTTCTTCCGACACATCGACATCAGGAAGGAAAACGTCAACATCCTGAACGGCAACGCGAAGGACGTCGAGAAGGAATGCGCCCAGTATGAAGCGAAGATCAGGAAGGCCGGCGGCATACAGCTCTTCCTCGGCGGCATCGGCCCCGACGGCCACATCGCCTTCAACGAACCCGGCTCGTCGCTCTCCTCGCGCACGCGCGTCAAGACGCTGACCTACGACACGATCCTTGCCAATTCCCGCTTCTTCGACAACGATGTGACGAAGGTCCCGAAGACAGCGCTCACGGTCGGCGTGGCGACGATCCTCGATGCGAAGGAAGTCCTGATCATCATTAACGGACATAAGAAGGCCCGCGCTCTTTCGCATGTGGTGGAAGACGGCGTGAACCATATGTGGACCGTCAGCGCGCTGCAATTGCATCCGAAGGGCATCATCGTGTGCGATGATGAAGCAACGGATGAGCTCAAAGTCGGAACCGTCCGTTATTTCAAGGACATCGAGTCGGCAAATCTCGATCCCGAACGGCTGCTGGCGTAACGCTCACAACGACGGGGATTTCGTCTATGGTGCAGCAGTATGATCTCGGTCTCGCATGGAACTGGGAATTCGACCAGGCATTCATCTTCGGTCTTGAAGCGGAATGCCGGCGAACGGGACTGACTACGTACCGCATCGAGCCGCACAATCTGTCCGAATCGCTCCGCCTGATGCGCTCCGGGAAACTGGCCTTCCGCACGTTTCTGGACCGCGCATCGGACGGAGAGGAATTTTTCCTGCCGCTCGAGCGGTTCCTGACGCGCTCCGAGACGCATATGTTCAATCCGTACGAGGCCATCGAGCGGGCGAAGGACAAAGCGACGATGCATCTGGAACTGATGACGGCCGGCATCAACGTTCCCTATACGATCATCATCTCGCCCTATTCGAAGAAGAAGGAAATCGAGCTCAGCCTGTCCGAACTGGCGCAGCTGGGCAGGCCGTTCATCATCAAGCCCGCCAACACCACCGGCGGCGGCATCGGCGTGATCATGGGCGCAGAGACGCTGAAGGAGGTCATCGAATCGCGGCAGCATCACAAGGGCGACAAGTACCTGCTGCAGGAAACGGTGGTGCCGGCGACGCTGCAGGCAAACACGGGATGGTTCCGCGTCTTTTACGCATTCGGCGAGACGCTGCTGTGCTGGTGGGACACCGTCACACACATCTATCGCGCCGTCACCGAGCACGAAGAATATCTCTTCGGACTCCGAAAGCTGCATGAGATCGCCACAACCATACACATGGTCTGCGGCCTCGATTTCTTTTCAACCGAGATCGCCGTCACGCGCGACGGCCGGTTCGTGACGGTCGATTACGTGAACGAGATCTGCGACATGCGCGCACAGTCGCAGCACGTCGACGGCGTGCCGGACGGCATCATCGCCGTCATACAGCGCGCATGCGCCCGCGCAGCAAAACATTGGCTCGAGTCGGGTCATGCTTGACTTTCACTCATGCCTTTGATACATTCCATCGCACATTCTTTGCATGATCCATTCCGAAAATCGATGAAGGAGATACTATGAACTTACGCATTTCTGCTGTTCTTTCGGTCCTTGTTCCCTTCGCTGCGGCCCTGCTGGCGGCAGGATGCACAGCCGCCGGCGATCTGACCGAAGAAGAGCAGGCAGTGCCGGCGAAAGACACTGTGGCTGTCAGTCAGCCGGGTCCTTCGCGCGACGAACTGCAGCAGGAACTGGATGCCCTCAAGACGGAAAATATACAGCTGAAAGCGCAGTTAACCGAGGCCGAAAAAACCAAACGCGAACTTCTTTCGAAGGCATCGGACCTCGAAGCCTCGATCGCCGCGCGAGAACAGGCGCTGCGCGCCGAGCCGAAAGCGCCCGCAAAGAGGTCTTACGAAGGCGTGACATCGCCCGAAGCCCTTCGCACGTACGAAGCGGCCGTCGCGCTGGTGAAGCAGGACAAATTCCAGGAGGCCATTCCGAAGTTCGAAGAACTTTTGAACGGCGCGGTCAAAGAAGACTACGCGCCGAACTGCCGGCACTGGCTCGGGCTCGCCTATTACGGGCTCAGAAACTATAAAGCGGCGCTCGAGCAGTTCAACGAAGTGTTTTCGTTCAAGTATTCGACGAAGAAGGACGACGCACAGATGATGATTGCCCAGTGCTACGAGAAGATGGGCGAGAAGAAACAGGCGAAAGCCGAATACCGGAAGCTGGTGAAGACCTATCCGACCAGCGAATACGTCAACCGCGCAAAGAAGAAAGCGCGCCAATTATAATTCACTCACAACAGAAAGCGAAGCGTACAGAATTATGCCGGCAACAATCATAGTCGGGGCCCAGTGGGGCGACGAGGGCAAGGGAAAGATCGTGGACATGCTCAGCGAGGAAATCGACATCGTCGCTCGCTATCAGGGCGGCGCCAACGCCGGGCACACCGTCGTTATCGGCGACAAGGAATACGTGCTGCACCTCATCCCCTCGGGCATTTTCCACAAGCATGTACAGTGCGTGATCGGCAACGGCGTCGTGATCGATCCCGTGGCGCTCATGGACGAAATCGCGATGATCAAATCGTTCGGCATCAAAATCGACGGTCGGCTCTTCATCAGCCACAACGCGCATCTGATCATGCCCTATCACAAAATGCTCGATGCCATCCGCGAGCAGGGCGCTCAGAAGATCGGAACGACCGGCCGCGGCATCGGCCCGGCCTACATCGACAAGTATATGCGCACGGGCATCCGCGTCGTCGATCTGCTCAACCGGAAGACGCTCGCCGACAAGCTCAAGGCCAACATCGAAGAGAAGAACCAGCTGCTGAGCAAAATCTACGGCTCGGTCGAGATCGACGTGGACAAGATCATCGCCGAATACGAGAAATTCGACACGCAGATCGATCCGTTCGTCACCGATACATCCGCCTATCTGAACGGAGCGCTGAAGAGGAAGAAGCGCATCCTTGCCGAAGGCGCGCAGGGAGCCCTGCTCGATGTGGACCACGGCACCTATCCGTTCGTGACCTCCTCGAACCCGACAAGCGGCGGCGCCTGCACGGGTCTTGGCATCCCGCCCACGGCGGTCAAAAACATCATCGGCATCGTGAAGGCGTATTCGACGCGCGTGGGCAACGGTCCCTTCCCCACCGAGCTGAACGATGCGACGGGCGAGCGCCTGCGTTCGATCGGCGGCGAGTATGGCGCGACCACAGGCCGGCCCCGGCGCTGCGGGTGGCTCGACATCGTGAGCCTCAAATACTCGATCCAGGTCAACGGCATCAGCGAGATCGCGATGACGAAGCTCGATGTGCTCGACGAGTTCGACGAAATCCATGTGTGCACCGGCTATACGGTCAACGGCAAGCCGCTCAAATCGTTCTCGGCCGATGTGGCCACGCTCGATGCGGTGACGCCGGTCTACAAGACCTTCAAAGGATGGAAAGCGCCGATTTCCGGCGCCAAGAAGTTCAGGCAGCTCCCGAAGAATACGATCAAATATGTGGAAGCGATCGAGAAGCTCACGGGAACGAAGATCTCACTCGTGTCGGTCGGACCCCGGCGCGATCAGACGATTGTGCGGTAGGCTGCCATGACGACAGTGCTGCTGAACGCGCGAAGCCCGAAATCGGGCGCGATCAAAATCGCGCTGCTCGTCACGGCTGTCTGCATCGCCATCGCCACGCTGCTCTACACGAACAATCTCGTCGGCAAGCTTCAGGAGAAGGAACACCGGGTGGCCCGCATGTACGCCAAAGGCCTTGAGTACGTCGCGGCCCCCGCCCCTGCCGGCGTCGATTACAGCTTCATCCTCGAACAGGTCATCCCGTCGATCGACTTCCCCATCGTGCTCACGGACGCATCGGACACGGTTGCCGTCGGACTGCGCAATCTCCAGATCGATTCCACAGCCTCGAAGGAGGAAATCAACAGGACCATCCGCGGCATCATCGCCGAGATGGACCGCACCAACAAGCCCATCGTCGTGGCCTATCAGGACACGATCATTCTCAACTACATGCACTACGGCGAGTCGCCGCTCATCGTGCAGCTGCGTTGGCTGCCGTACGTCGAGTTCGGCATTGCCACGCTCTTCGTTCTCGTGGGATACATCGGCTTCAGCTACATCAAGCGCAGCGAACAGAGCAACATCTGGGTGGGCATGGCGCGCGAAACGGCGCATCAGCTCGGCACGCCGCTCTCGAGCCTGGCGGGATGGATCGAAGTGCTGAGAATGTATTCGGAATCGCATCCGAAGATGTACGAGACCGTGAACGACATGGAAAGCGATGTGAAGCGGCTCAACAAGGTCGCCGAGCGCTTTTCAAAGATCGGATCGAAGCCCGATCTGAAGGAAGAGAATATTCCCGCGGTGCTCCGTTCGGTGATCGCATATTTCGAGCGGCGCATTCCGCACATGGGCAAGCGCGTCAAGATCACGCTCGAGAGCGATGAAGCGGTCACTGCGCTGATCAACCGCGAGCTGTTCGAATGGGTGATCGAGAATCTCGTGAAGAACGCGCTCGATGCGATGGAAGACGGCAAAGGCATGATCACGCTCCGCGTCTGGCGCGTGATCGAAACAACGTTCGTCGACGTGATCGATACGGGGAAAGGCATCGACTCGAACATCCGCAAGGACATTTTCCGGCCCGGCTTCAGCACGAAGCGGCGCGGCTGGGGCCTGGGCCTCAGCCTCTCGAAGCGCATCATCGAATCGTACCACAACGGCAAGATCGTGCTCAAGGACAGCAAACCCGGCGTCGGCACGACATTCCGCATCACGCTGCGCGGATAGGCCGCGCAGCACGCGCATTCCGCTTATTCCTCCGAAGGCAGTTTCGGCCTGAAGAGCGACCATCCGATCAGCCCTCCGAGCGCGGAGAAGAGCGCATTCGGTATCAGATACACGAAGATCGAGAAGAAGGCGCCGACCGGACTGATCCGCTGCTGCTTCGCCTCCTCGACCATCTGCTGAAACTCCGCAGGCATTTCCACGCGCATCTTCATGATGATGCGCTCCATCATTTCGATCGCCACGTTTCCGAAGACAAGCGAGACCGCCACGTTGATGGCGACAGCGGCAACCGAGGCAATGACGCCCGCCAGAAGTCCGACGCGCAGACAGTCGTTCATCGTCAATGGAGGCATCTCCGGACGGATCGAGCGCGCATACAGGAAGACGGCCAGCATGCCTCCGAAGATCACTCCCGCGCAGCAGAAACAGTTGATCAGGTTCAGGCCGGGCACGGCCCAGAACGCGGCGATGACCAGTCCGCCATACAGGGCCGGCATCAGTTTATCGGGTTTTGGTTCCATAGTGTGTGTGGAGAAGATGTGACAGGATCCGCGCGATGCAGTCCTGAAGCATGGGTGCAAGGATAAATGCGCTCAGCAGTCCGAACATGCCGCCGGTGACGAGGCGCGACGCCGTCGTACTCGGCGCGATTCCCGCCGCCGAGAGTGCGACATCAAGGATCATCCCGCCGGCGGCCGCAGCCCACAGCGTCCGCGCGCTGAACTTTTCCGTGAGCATTCTCCCTGCCGATGGAGACAGGAGGACGCCGGCAAGGAAGGAAAAGTAAATCGCGCTGCACCGGATGCAGACCGGCAGCTTCAGTCCGAACAGATGAAACGAATGTGAATCCCATTGATGGCAGACCGTTGAAGAGACCGCGTACATCACGGCGGCGCCCGTACGGAGAACCGCATTGGAAGAGCCGGCGGCAGCCGGGGCCGCAATGATGGCGCCGCACCAGCACGCCGCCGCACAGGCCAGGATCAGATTCGTTCGCATATGCGGGAGTTATAATACTCAGAAGGCAGGCCACAAAGCAAGGAAAATCTTCAGAAAATATTTTCAGAACACGAACTTGAAGCCCGCGTCGACAGGCACGTATCCACGGCGTTCTTCCTCGGCGAAGACTAAGATGTACTTTGCACCGACCGAGAATGCGACCGTCGATGAGAGCGGAACGTCGAGACCCAGCCCCCAGGCGGCCCTGAATGCCGTTTCAGAGGATCCGGTTACGATATTGTTTCTGTCGGACGAGGAGACGGTCTGGTCGTTGATGCGCGTATGTGTCGCGCCGGCATCCATCGTGATATAGGGAAATGTCGAGACCACGCGCCCGAGCATGCGGTAGTTCAGGAACACGGCAAAGGAAAACATGTCGAGCACGCCGCCCGACAGGCGCGTATCGGCAAGGACCGTGCCGTCGATGAGGTGGTTCTTCTTCAGGGGATTGCGCGCATATTCCAGTCCTGCGCCGACGCTGATGCGCTGCGAGAGCGTAAATTCAAATCCCGTGCCGATGTGCGGCCCGCTCTTCCAGTTGTTGGCGTAGAGTTCCGGGGCATCGGGAAATCCAGCCCCGCCGCGCAGATAAATATCGAATCCGTAATTCTGCGCCGTGGCACAGGCTGTCACCGCCGCCAGCATTATCGCAAGAGAGAATAATTTCATGACCATCTTTCATTTTTTTCGGGACGGAGGGTTACTTTGTTGAACAATCTTTCCTCGTGCAGCGTTCGTTTTCTGGGACAGGTGCCGGGAAAGGAAACGGACAAAAAAAACGGGCTCTCACAGTGGAACCCGTCCTTCAATATACGAAGCACGAATGAAGAATGACAGCCCTTCCGTTCGACAATTTTTTCGGAACGCGCCGGTTGCATCAGGAAAAATTTCTTCGTAAAATGAACAATTCTTTTTTGTAATTCACTTTAGCCGGAACAGATCGGACGCCATATGAAACGCTCTACGACTCTTGCTCTCCTTGCGGCACTCATCCTTTCCGCCCCATCGCTTCTGCAGGCGCAGTCGAAAGACAAGCTCATCGATGAAGGCGACCATTATTCCACCGTCACATTCGAAAATCAGAAGGCGTTGGACAAATATCTTCAGGCCGACAAGATCGCTCCGCATAATTACGAAATTCTCTGGCGCATCAGCCGCTCGTATGTCGATATCGGCGAGCACAAGCCGGGATCGACCGATCAGGAGAAAGCGGTGCAGCTCGAATACTATCAGAAAGCCCTCCAGTCGGCCGACGAAGCCATCAAGGCCAATCCGAACGGATCGATGGGCTATCTGCGACGGGCGATCGCCAACGGACGCGTGGCGCTGTTCAAAGGCATCTGGACGGCGATGGACCTCGTGAAGCAGGTGAAAGCCGACTGCGAGAAGGCCATCGCGCTCGATGCGAAGAATGCGAGCGCCTACTACATCCTTGCGCGGACGCATGCGAAGCTCTGCGAGAAATCGAAGATCGTGCGCTGGCCGCTCGGGCTCGGCTGGGCAAACCGCGATGAAGCCTCCGCCCTCTACGAGAAGGCGATCGCGCTGCGTCCGTCGTTCATCATGTACAGGGTCGATGCGGCAAAGAACTACATCGAGAACGGCGACGAAGAGAAAGCGAAGGCCGAGCTTGTCAAGGCCGCCTCGCTTCCGAAGGAGGATGAGGATGACGACGCGCTCAAGCGCGAAGCCAGAGAGCTGCTGCAGAAATTACAGTAACAAAAAACACTCAACACCTGAACATATCATGGAGGTTACTTTGAACAAGAAACGTACGATGTTGGGAGGCATGGCGCTGCTTCTGCTTGTGTCCGCCGGATCGCTCTTTGCAGGCGGATTCCAACTGAATGAAGCCGGCGCCCGCGCAATGGCGCAGGCCGATGCGTTCGCTGCCCGCGCTACGGATGCCTCGGCCATTTATTTCAATCCCGCCGGACTTGCATTCCAGCCCGGTCATTCCATCCTGCTCGGCTCGACCGTCATCGCGCCTGCTGTGACGTTTTACGGCCCCGTGCGCGATGCGAACGATCCCGCCATCAAGAACGAATCGAAGCTCAACAACCAGGTCTTCACACCGCTGAATCTGTATGCGAAATTCCAGATCACGGACAATCTGCATGCCGGCGTCGGATTGAACAATGCCTATGGACTCGGCACCGAATGGCCTTCCGACTGGGTCGGACGTTTCATCACGCAGAAAATCGATCTGAAGACATTCTTCATCACGCCGACGGTCGCCTATCGCATCACCGACCGGCTCGCCGTTGGCGCAGGCTTCAACTATGTGTTCGGCAGCGTGCTCATCAAGCGCGCAGTCAGCATCACATCGGTCAATGTCCCCGAATCGCCCGTCGTCTCGATCGATATGACGGCGAAGAACGGATACGGATGGAACGTGGGCGCGCGCTATCGCCTTACGAACGACATCTCCATCGGCGCTTCCTACCGCAGCGAAGTGAAAATCGATGCCAAAGGCACGGCAGCCTTCTCGCCGAACTATGCTCCGCTCGGGCTTCCGGGCGGTGATGCATCGGCATCCCTCGCGCTTCCCGCCACGGGCTTCGCCGGCATTTCGTACCGCGTCGCCAAAAATCTCGAGCTGGAAGCCGACTACCAGT
Organism: Acidobacteriota bacterium; assembly: GCA_050258555.1. Lineage (GTDB taxonomy): Bacteria > Bacteroidota > Ignavibacteria > UBA10030 > UBA8401 > CAISDA01. Next base: position 25,263 of record JBLMZA010000046.1, read on the forward strand.
ACATCGGATGGTCGTCCTACGACACGCTGGCAATCGACTTTGCGGCCAATCCCGCCGCACGCAGCGCCCAGCCCAAGCTCTACAACGACACGTATATTCTGCGCTTCGGTGGCGAATACACCTGGAACGACTGGCAGTTCCGCGCCGGCTATTATTTCGACCATACGCCGGTGCCGACCAAATACCTCGAGCCGCTGCTGCCCGATTCGGACCGTCACGGATTCAACATCGGTGCGGGATATCAGATCACGAACAATCTCCGCGCCGATATTTCCTATCTCTTCATCAAAGGAATGGAACGCAAAGCGGAAAACACTGAGACGAATTTCAACGGCACGTATCACTCGTACGTGAATCTTCTCGGCCTGAATATCGGATATAATTTCTAATATCAATTTGGAGATCAACATGAAATCAACGACACTTGCGTTCTATGCGGCCGTGGTCTTTGCCGTTGCCGTGCTCGGCGGCTGTTCGGAATCCGCTCCGAGCGGCCCCGACAAGAGCCTCGGCGGCGCGACGGTGACGAAATACGTCGCGATCGGCAACAGCCTCACCGCCGGTTATCAATCCAATGCCCTCTACGCTTCGGCGCAGGCATACAGCTATCCGAATCTCATCGCCTCGCAGTTGAAGGAAGCCGGCGCGCCGCTCGGCTCGTTCGAACAGCCGCTGTATTCCGATCCCGGCACGCCCGATCCGGCCACCGGCAAGGCCGCGCGCTATGAGATCATCAGCCTTTCGGGTCCGGTGATCGGTCCGAAGGGACTCGCCCCCGGCTCCCCGCTCAATGCCACGCTCGCCCGTCCGTACGACAACCTCGGCATTCCGGGCATCGTCATCGCGAGCTTCACCGATGAGACGAACTTCACGAAGAATCCGCTCGTCGATCTCGTGCTTCGCAGCGCGGGCGGTTTCCCGAAAAGCATTTACGGGCACGTGCAGGCGCTTGCCGCCAACCCGGCGACCAAGCCCGATCTCGTGACGTTCTGGCTCGGCAACAACGACGTGCTCGGCTTTGCAACGAGCGGCGGTGCTTCTCCGGCCGCGCCGACGGCGACAGCCACATTCACGGCGCTCTACAACGACGCGCTGGCGAAGCTCCGCGCGACGCTTCCCCAGGCGAAGATCATGGTGGCCACGATTCCCGATGTCCGCGCCATTCCCTTCTTCTCGACCGTGGGACCGAAGATGGCCGCCGGCATCGCCGCCGCCAAGGCGCTCAATCCGACGATCCAGGGACTCTTCTACCAGAAGCACACGGAAACCGGCGTGGCATCGGGACTGACGAACCTCAATCAGCCGAACGATGTGATGATCACGCTCACCGGCATGGCCTATGCCGGATTGCTCGGAAAGCCGACGGGACAGTGGTACAAAGATAAAAAATATCCTGCGCTGCCGGCCGGCATCGATACGACGAAGCCCTTCGGATTCCATCCGCAGAACCCCTGGCCGAATGCGCTCGTGCTCGATGAATCGGAACAGCTGACGGCGGGAACGGCCGTGGCGGAATTCAATGCGGCGATCAAGGCTGCCGCCGCGGCGAACAATGCGGCGGTGGTGGACATCAACGCTTTCTTCAACGACATTCGCATGAACGGCATCACGTTCGCCGGAGAGAAATATTCGACGGCGTACGTCTCGGGCGGACTCTTCAGCCTGGATGGCGTGCATCCTTCGTCGAAAGGCGCCGCGATCGTGGCCAACGAATTCATCCGCGTGATGAATGCGTCGTTCGGCATGAATGTCGGGTACTACGACGTGTCGAAGGCGCCCGGCATTCCGGCGCCTCTCGCGAAGTTCGCACCGAACGCTCCATTGCCGACCATTTCCTTTGAAGCGATGAAGAGCCTCGTTACGATGATGGGCGGCAGATTGTAACGCGCTCAGATAGTCGATAAAACAAAGCCCCCGGTCTCCGCTCGTTGCGTGAGCGCCGGGGGCTTTTCATTGTAATGAAGAAAATGCTATCTTTTTTTCCAGAGCACATCGGACGGCATCACATCCTCTCCTTCGAGCAGGCGCCGGCCGAATTCCCTGCCGAGCCGGTTCGCCATCTGATCGCGTTCGTCGTTCGCTCCCCCGGCCACGAACGCCGCTTCTCCCTCCTCCACGAAGTCGCCCAGAAGCGTCGCGATCGCCGATGAATTGGTGAAATACCGGACGAACGCCGATCCGAAGAAATGCTGCAGCTTGTCGCGGTCCGTGCCGGCGCGCCCGATGCTGTCCTGAAGAATGTGCCCCGGCAGATTCTCATGCCGCACACGGAACGTGGAATCCGATTCGGTGGTCAGCGGAAGGTTCAGCACACCGAAGAATGGAATGCGCAGTCCGAGGCGGAAATGATCCATCGCGCCGAACATCGCAACCAGAAGCGCGTGCCGGATATCGCCGTCGGCGATTTCCATGGCCTTCATGAAGATGGCATCGGCGGCAATGGTGTCGTTGCACAGGCGCCGCAGAGCGCGGAAGCGCGGATCCCTGAGATAGCGCTTGAGACTGATCTGATCGCGCACAAGCGGAGGAAGCAGGCTTGCCGGATCGATGAACGCATCGCCATCGCTGTCGTAGAGAAGTCCGGAAACGGAAAGATCGGACGCGCGGCAGGAGTCGGAGCGCGGATGTGTCGGAGGCGCCGCCCCCAGGCTTCCTGCGGGAACGAGCAGCAGGAGGATTGCGGAAAAAAACAGGCTGCAGCAGACACTGGTCCTGCTGCAGCCGTATGATCGGTGCACTCCGCGCGCAGCCGGTGCCGGCATGGCGCTCACACGTCAGCTCGTGAAATGTTTGAGCAGCATATCGGCCAGTTCGTACGGCGTCTGCTCGAGCGCCATCACGGGAGCGAGTTCCGAATCGAGCATCGATGTGCGTTCCGGATTCCAGAAGTTGACATGCAGCTGATTGCGCACAATTTCCTCGACGCGCGTCTTCATCTTCAGCCGGCGGCGTTCGGCGAACGTGCCGTGGCGTTCCATATGCTCGCGGTGCTTTGCAATCATTGCGGCGATCTCGGCAATGCCCTGCCCCTCGCTCGCCACCGCCTGAAGAATGTCGGGCAGCCACGACGTCTCATCGTGCGGACGCATGCCGAGCGTCATCTTGATGGTGATGACTGCCTGGTTTGCGCCGGGACGGTCCGCTTTGTTCAGCACGAAGAAGTCGGCGATCTCCATCAGTCCCGCCTTCATCGCCTGGATGCCGTCGCCCGATTCGGGCACGAGCACGACGACGGTCGTATCGGCCGCAGCGGCGATATCGAGCTCCGATTGACCGACGCCGACGGTTTCATAGAGAATGATGTCCGTGCCGCTCGCATCGAGAATGTCGGCGCATTCGCGCGTTTTCTTCGAGAGCCCGCCCAGGCTGCCGCGCGAGGCCATGCTGCGGATGAAGACGCCGTCGTCCATCTCCACATCGGTCATCCGTACGCGGTCGCCCAGCAGCGCGCCGCCGGTGAACGGGCTCGTCGGGTCGATGGCGATGATGCCGACGCGCAGATTCTGCGTCCGGAAATGGGCGGCAAGCTTGTTCGTCAGCGTGCTCTTGCCCGCACCCGGAGGACCGGTGATGCCGATGCGGTATGCGCTGCCGGTGTGCTTGTAGATGGTGGAAAGTATTTCGGGGGCGAGCTCATCGTCGTTTTCGACGAGCGTGATCGCCCGCGCAATGGAGCGTCTGTCGCCTTTCAGTAATAGGTCGAGTGAAATATTCTTTTTCATGAATGTTTGGTTTTGAAGAATTCAACGGTCCGCCGCAGCCCCTCTTCGATCAAAATGGTCGGCTCCCATCCCAGGACCTCTTTCGCTTTGCGCGCAGTGATCACGCTGCGCATCTGCTCTCCGGCTTTGGCGGGCGCATGGACCTCTTCGGCGTTCGATCCGATCAGCACGCGGATGTAGTGAAAGAGCTGGTTCACATCCGTCTCGACGGCCGTACCGATGTTGAAGATGTCCGATTTCGGATAGGTGAGCGCAAGCACGTTGGCCCGCACCACATCGCCCACGAACACGTAATCGCGCGTCTGCTTTCCGTCGCCGTTGATCACCGGCTGTTCGCCCTTGAGCATCCTGCTGGCGAAGATGGCGACCACGCCCGCTTCGCCGTGCGGATTCTGGCGCGGGCCGTAGATGTTCGCATAGCGCAGGATGACATAATCGATTCCGTGCACGGCCTTATAGAAGAACAGGTACTTCTCCGTGCAGAGTTTCGTGATGCCGTAGGGAGACAGCGGCTGCGTCGCATGCTGCTCATCGGCCGGGAAGTAATCCTGTTCGCCGTAGATGGCGCCGCCGGTCGATGCGAAGATCACTTTCTTCACCTTGTATTTCACGGCGAACTCCATCATATTCAGCATGCCGAGGATGTTCACCGAGGCGTCGAATTTCGGATCGGCGACGCTCTTGCGCACATCCATCTGCGCGGCGTGATGGCAGATCACATCGATCGCGTGATGTTGGAAGATCGTTTCGAGCTCGGGCGACTGAATGTCCATCTCATAAAAGACCGCCTTGGGATTGATGTTCTCCCGGCGTCCGCTCGAGAGATTGTCCACGATAACGACGTTGTGTCCTTCCGCGATGAATGCATCGGAAATGTTCGATGCGATGAATCCGGCTCCGCCTGTGACGAGTATGTTCATAGTCGTATGAGAATGATTGATGGTTGATGGAACAACGGTGATTGTCAGTGATGAGCCAGGCCCTTCCGGCCGATATCGCTCCGGTAGTACGCGCCGTCGAACGCGATTTTCTTCACGGCCGAGTACGCCGAGGCGATCGTTTCCGCAAGCTCGTGTCCGTAGCCGATGGCCGTCACGCCGAGCACGCGGCCTCCCCATGTCACGATGCGGCCGGCATCGTTCTTTGTGCCCGCATGAAACGCGATCACGCCGTCCTCGGCATTGATGCTCTCGAGGCCGCGGATCTCTTTGCCCTTTTCGTAGGCATCCGGATAGCCGCCCGAGGCGAGCACGACGCAGACGGCAGCGGCGTTATGCGAGCGGATGGAAAGCGCATGGGCGCTTCGCGTGGCGCATGCGGCCATGATCTCGGCCAGATCGCCGTCGATAAGCGGAAGGACGACCTGGGCTTCGGGATCTCCGAGACGGCAGTTGAATTCGACGACTTTCGGCCCTGCGGCGGTGATCATGATGCCGACGTAGAGACAGCCGCGGTAGGGCCTGCCTTCCTTGCGCATTCCTTCGAGCACCGGTTCGATGATTTCCCGCTTCACCCGCTCGATGACATCGGGCGATGCCACGCGCGCCGGCGCAAAGGCTCCCATGCCGCCCGTGTTCTTTCCCCGATCGCCGTCGAAGATCTGCTTGTGGTCCTGCGCCGGCTCCAGCAGCGCATATTGCGTGCCGTCTGTGAAGACGAAGACCGAGGCCTCTTCGCCCGTCATGAATTCCTCGACGACGATGCTGCTTCCGGCCTCGCCCAGCACATTGCCCCCGAAGAATTCCTCGATCACCTGGAGCGCCTCGCCGGCGGTGCGGCAGACGACGGCGCCCTTTCCTGCGGCGAGTCCGTCGGCCTTCAGCACGATGGGCATCGTCTGCGACACGATGTAGCGCTTCGCATCCTCTTCATGCGCACGATCGAAGGTCTCGTAGGCGGCAGTGGGAATGCCGTGACGCTTCATGAAGTGCTTTGCAAACACCTTGCTCCCTTCCAGCGCCGAAGCGGCTTTCGACGGCCCGAAGATGGCGAGTCCGCCGGCCTCAAAGAGGTCGACGATGCCCTTCACCAGCGGCACTTCGGGACCCACGACCGTAAGATCGATCTTCTGCGTCCGGGCGAACTGATAGAGCTGATCGAGATCGTCGGCAGCGATGGGGACGCATTCAGCCAATTGCGCGATGCCGGGATTGCCGGGCGCACAGTAGAGCCTGTTGATGCGGGGACTTTGTTTCAGTTTCCAGACAAGGGCATGTTCGCGGCCGCCTGCGCCGATCACCAGCACATTCATGATTCTCAGTCCACAAGATTGATGAAGATTTTTGCGAGGTCTCCGGTGAGCGCCGCGCGGTTGTATTTGTGTATCACGGCATCGTCGGCGCCGCGAAGGGTTTTGTTTCTGTAATCGGTGTAGAGCGTCTCGATCGCTTCGGCGATCGCGGGGATGTCTTTCGGATCGACGCAGATGCCGTTCGCCTCTTCGATCGTCTGGCGCATGAAGCCTTCGGGCACGCAGCCGAGAATCTTCTTGCCCGTTCCGATATATTCATAGATCTTGCCGGGAGAGCTTTTGTCGTCGATCATCTTCACCCACAGCACGTCGGAGGCGAGAAGGTATTTCACGCATTGCCGGTGATCGAGATACCCGAGCGCATTCACCGCTTCGGTCAATCCGAGACGGTTGACGGTCCGGCCGTACTCGGCCGAGAAGGTGCCGACGAAGCACGCTTCGATCTTGTCGTGCCAGTCGGGATGCCGCTTGAAGACCTGAGCGAGCGCCTCGAGAAAATAATTCGGGTTCCTGTCCTCGTAGAACGTGCCCGAATAGGTGATGCGCATCTTCTCGGTGGCCGGCAGCGGGATGCCGTCGGTGATCTGCATATCCTCCGGATCGAATCCCTGCGAGATGATGGTGATATCGTTGTATGTCAGGAACTTGTAGCGTCGCAGGATCATCTCTTTCACGCGCCGGCTCGCCGTCACGATGGCATCGGCCGAGCGCAGCACGCCGCGCTCGAGCCGGTAGTTGTAGAACTTATGGATGGGCGTGGGATAAAACTTGAACGGATAATCGACCCACGCGTCGCGGTAGTCGATGACCAGGGGGATCTTGAACTTTTCCTTGAGCGCCTTGCCGATCAGAAACGCGGTCTGCGGAGGAGCGGTGGCGAAGATGAGCTGATGGGGCTCTTCCTTCAGGAGCGCGGAGGCGGCCTTCACTGCCGCATGCTTCCATCCGATCTTGTTGTCGGGAATGAAGAACGTGTCGGAGATACGGCTCAGGAATTTCCGCATGCGCTCGGAGGGCATCTTCACGACGCTTTTCCGGCGCAGCAGCCGGTTCGGATCGAGCGAATCGGCGCGCACGATGCGGATGTTTCTTGCTTCGAGCTCGCGCAGCATCGACTCGTCCTTGGCGTAATAGCCGGTGTGCGACACGGTCAGCACGGTGGGCTGCCAGCCGTACTGTTCGAGGTACTTGACGAACTTCACTGTACGCTGCACGCCGCTCAGTCCGAGCGGCGGGAAGTAATATGCGATGACTAACACTTTTCTCATTGTCGGAGGCTTACAGAATGATCAGTTCTTTAGGAGATGCGGTGATCACTTCGCATCCGCCGTTTCGGAGCACGACATCATCCTCGATGCGCACGCCGAACTGTCCGGACAGGTAGATGCCCGGTTCGATCGTGATGACCGCTCCTTCGGGGAGCGGCTGGTTGTTGGTCTTCGAGACTCTGGGCTCCTCATGGATCTGAAGTCCGATGCCATGGCCGAGCCCGTGAAGAAAATATTTTCCGTATCCATGCCGCGCAATCACGCGCCGCGCAGAGGCATCCAGCTGCCTGCCGGTGATGCCGGGACGCGCGGCACGGACGCCGGTCTTCTGCGCCTCGAGCACGGCGGCATACACCTTTTTCATTGCGGCCGAGGCGCGCCCGACGGCGATGGTGCGCGTCATATCCGAATGATAGCCGCGGAAGACGCATCCGAAATCGAGCGTGATGAAATCGCCGGATGCGACCGCCCGCGCCGTGGGCCGGGCATGCGGAAGCGACGAATTCGGACCCGACGCCGCGATCACGTCGAAGGCGTCTTTTTCGGCGCCGTATCGGCGATGGCGGGATACGATTTCGGCGGCAATGTCGAGTTCGGTGATGCCGGGGCGGATAAGCGTGAGAAGATCGGTGAAAACGCGGTCCGATATGGCGGCTGCGGCGGCAAGATCCGCTATCTCCCCTTCATCCTTGCATGTCATGCACCGCTCGGCGATGAGCGATCCGGGCCGTATGGATGCTTCGCGCGCCTGGGCGCGCAGTTCGTCGATGAATTTATACGAACACACTTCCTCGTTGAAAACGATCGTGCCCAGCCCCTTGAACGCGCCGCCTTTGGCCGCCGCCTCGATGAGGCTGCCGCGCACGACCGTGCGGCGGAATGCAGGCACCTCGCTCGCGCTTTGCTCCTTGTACCGGAAATCCGTAAAGAACAGCGCCGAGCGCTGCGTGATGACGATCATGCCGTTCGAGCCGGAAAAGCCCGCGAAGTAGCGCAGGTGCGGACCGAAGGCGCTGATGAATGCATCGGCCTGCGCCTCGCGCAGCAGCGCGCGTAGGCGCCCGATGCGGCCGGTATGGAGTTCCATGTTATCCGTGATAGTTCGGCGCTTCCTTCGTGATGAGAATATCATGCGGATGACTTTCGCGCAGCCCCGCGTCGCTCATGCGCACGAATTTCGCTCTGCTCTGCATCGTGGCAATCGTCTCGGCGCCCACATATCCCATGGCCGCGCGGAGGCCGCCCACCATCTGATAGACCGTCGCGCTCAGTTCGCCCTTGAACGGAACGCGTCCTTCAATGCCTTCGGGCACGAGCTTCTGAATGTCATCTTCCGCATCCTGGAAGTAGCGGTCCTTGCTTCCTTCCTTCATCGCATCGAGCGATCCCATGCCGCGGTAGATCTTGTATGTTCTTCCTTCATACAGCACTTTTTCGCCGGGACTCTCCTGCAGTCCCGCGAAGAGACCGCCGATCATGATGCAATCGGCGCCGGCCGCGACCGCCTTGGCGATGTCGCCGGTCTGCTTGATGCCGCCGTCGGCGATCACCGGAATCTTGAAACGGCGCGCCGCCTGGGCGCACTCCATGATCGCCGTCACCTGCGGAACGCCCACGCCCGCCACCACGCGCGTCGTGCAGATCGATCCGGGACCGATGCCGACTTTGATCGCATCGGCGCCGGCCTTGATCAGATCGAGCGCCGCCTCTTTCGTCGCAATGTTGCCGGCGATCACTTCGGCCTGCGGGAACTCCTTCTTCACGCGCGCGATCATCTCGAGCACGCCGCGCGAATGGCCGTGCGCCGTATCGATCACGAGCACATCGACGCCCGCCGACAAGAGCGCGCTCACGCGCTCGAGCGTATCGGCCGTGACGCCGACCGCGGCGCCGACTCTCAGACGCCCGTGCTTGTCCTTGCACGCGTTGGGATAGCGCTTTTTCTTCTGAATGTCCTTGACGGTGATCAGGCCGCGCAGCTTGCCGCTGCGGTCGACGACGGGAAGCTTTTCGATCTTGTGTTTCTGAAGGATGACCTCCGCCTCTTCAAGCGTGGTGCCGACGGGCGCGGTGATCAGGTTGTTCGAGGTCATGACTTCGGCGATCTTCAGATGCCGGTTGGGCTGGAAGCGCAGATCGCGATTGGTGAGGATGCCGACGAGCTTTTCCTGCTCGACGATCGGGATGCCCGAAATGCTGTACTTGGCCATCACATCGAGCACGTCTCCCACCGTGCGGTCGGCCGTGAGCGTGATCGGATTGAGGATCATGCCGCTTTCCGAACGCTTCACCTTGTCCGCCTCTTCGGCCTGGCGGGATATGGACATGTTCTTGTGCAGAATGCCGATGCCGCCCTCGCGGGCGATGGCCACCGCCATTTCCGATTCGGTGACCGTATCCATGGCAGCCGAGAGCAGCGGAATATTGAGCGTGATGGACTTGGTGAGTTTCGTGCGGATGTCGACATCGCGCGGGAGTACTGAGGATTTTCCGGGCACAAGCAGCACATCGTCGTATGTGATGGCTTCGCCGATGATTTTCATGTTTTTCATGAGTCCGTCTCTCTGCATTGCAACAACCGGCCGTCCCTCTCTCTGCATCGCACTTCCGGCAAGAAAACACGAAAGGATGCTCGGGGCATCCTTCAGTGACTCTTTCGTCGTTTCATCACAGCTCGATTGTCGGTTGTGAAAAATTTGGTATGCTCACAGTATACCAAAAACGCGGCTTAAAATCAACGACTCTTGGAGAGGGAAAAACAATTCGGGGAATGAATTCCGGCTATTCCTGCGGAACGGCGATGCCGTATTTCCTGATCTTGAGGTAGAGCGTCTTGGCGGTGATGCCGAGCGCGTGCGCAGCGCGCGTGCGGTTGTAATGGAAGCGCTGCAGCGCATGTTCGATGTGAATTTTTTCCATGTCGTCGAGCGTCATCAGCTCTCCGCTTTCATCGCCGGACTCACGCGATGTGCGCCGGAGCGTGAATGCGTGCAGCGCAAAATCCTTCGATGTGATCGCATCGGCCGGCGACAAAAGCGCGGCGCCCTGGATGGCATGCTCGAGCTCGCGGATGTTGCCCGGCCAGTCGTACTCCATCAGCATCTGCAGCGCCTCGTGGCTGATCGTCTTCGGCGCGCGCGTCTTGACCTTCTTCTTCAGGAAATAATCGACCAGCGCCGGAATATCCTCCTTGCGCTCCTTCAGCGGCGGTATGCGGAGCGTGACGACGTTCAGCCGGTAGAGCAGATCCTCGCGGAACTTCCCCGCCGCCACTTCCTGCTGCAGATCCTTGTTCGTGGCCGAGACGATGCGGACATCGGCCTTCATGTTGACCGTGCCCCCCACGCGGCGGAACTCTCCGGTCTCGAGAAAGCGCAGGAGCTTCGGCTGTATGGCGGGACTGATGTCGCCCACTTCATCAAGAAAGAGCGTGCCGCCGCCCGCGACTTCGACCAGTCCCTGCTTTGTCGCATAGGCGCTGGTGAACGAACCCTTCTCGTGCCCGAAGAGCTCGCTCTCGAGCAGGCTGTCGGGAATCGATGCGCAGTTGAGAACAACGAAGGGACGATCGCGGCGGAAGCTTGTAATATGCACCTGATGCGCGATGAGTTCCTTGCCCGATCCGCTGGGTCCGAAGATGTGAACGATCGCATCGCTTTCGCCCACTTTGGCCACCGTATCGAGCACCGCCTTCATCGCCGCGCTCTGCGCGATGATCTCGCGCACGCTCGAGTGACGCGAAAGCTCGTATTTCATCGCCTCGTTGTCCAGAAGAAGCCGCCGGTGTTCCAAAGCGCGGGCGACGGTGGCGAGCAGCTCATCGCGGTTGTAGGGTTTGCCCACGAAATCGTACGCGCCGAGCTTTGTGGCTTCGATCGCCGTCTTGACATCGGCATAGTTCGAGAGCATGATAACGCAGGTGGCGGGATAGTGTTCGCTGATGTGCTTCAGGACTTCCATGCCGCTCATGCGCGGCATCTTTACATCGAGAAGCACCACGTCATAGGGCTTGGTCTGCAGGGCGTTCAGCGCCTGAGCGCCGTCGGTTACAGAGGCGACGGCGTAGGCAGTCCCTTCCGAAAGATCCTCCTTCAGAAGGAACCCGATGCTTGGTTCATCATCAACAATGAGAATATTGCAGTGCTGCGTCATGATGTGTACGTCCCGATCCTCTTCGGTGCGACAATGTGAGGCGGGCGCTATTCTGCGGAAAGAACTCGTTCGATCGTCGTCAGTAAATCGACCAGATCGTACGGCTTGCTGACAAAGTCTTCGGCACCGAGCTTTTTCGACTCAATGGCATTCTTCAAATCGGCAAATCCCGTCAGCATGATCACCTTCGTGCTCGGATAGCGCTGTTTGATGAAGCGCAGGACCTCGAAACCGTCGACGCGCGGCATCTTGATGTCGAGCAGCACCAGATCGAAGGATTTCTGCTGCAACACAGCAATTGCGTCGTCTCCATCGGCCGCGGTATCGACTGTGTACCCTTCGCTCAGCAATTCAGTGCTCAGGACGCTTCGCAGCGCATCCTCGTCGTCGACAACCAGGACAGTGAAATTTTGTGCCATTCAGTTTCCTCGTGTGAAGTGTGTAGATAGCTGGGGACAGCCAGGTGTCATGGCTCTAAAGTATAGGCAAACATCGCGTAAGAATCAATATGTTTTTTCCGGAACATCAACTTTTTCCCGGATCCGTGGGCACTCCGGCCGAGCCGGCACTTGCAATCGTGGCAAACAAATCGTACGTTTAATGAACTTTCACCCGCGCTCACGGCATGAATGCCGCAGGCGCTTCATTCGGAGTCCAAGCGCACTTGATTATGATCGAATCGATGATCCATGTCCTCATTGTAGACGATGATGTCTCGTATACGAAAATCGTGCAGCAGACGCTCACCTCGTTCGCTGCCGACCAGTTCACCGTGACCGCCGCACACACCGGCGCGGACGGCATAGCGGCGCTCAAGGCCGACGGGAGCATCGATATCGTCCTGCTCGACTATTTTCTCGGCGGCACGAACGGACTGGACGTGGCCAAGGAGATCCGCTCGCTCGGCATTGAAACGCCCATCGTGTTCGTCACATGGAACAAAGACTTCGAGCTTGCGGTCGAAGGCATCCAGCTCGGGGTCGAAGATTATCTCGTCAAGGATGAGATCGCCACCTCCATCCTTCCCAGCACGATCATCAACTCGCTTCAGCGTTCGGCGCTGAAGTCCAGGATCGCCGCAGAGCGCAAGCAGGCGGCCCTGGTCCGCAAGCGTGCCGAAGCGATCAAGGAACTGGTGATCACCGTCTGCCATGAATTCAACAATCCGCTTGCCGCGATCAAGATCAGCTCCGAAATCATCTCGCGCAGCGTCAGCGCGCCGCATGACCGCGTGCTCATGGAAAATCTGAACAAGCAGAACCGCACGATCGAGAAAGAGATCATGAAGCTGCGGGACATCTCGATTACACCCTGAGAGCTGCCGCTCGCCGTTCAATTCTTCCGCACGCCTCGGTGCGCGCGGCTTCTTGTGTCATTCCGGTTCAGTCCGTCGTCTCAGTATGATTCTACAGGCATTTGCAAAAATCAATCTCGGCCTTCGCATCATCGAGCGGAGGCCGGACGGCTTTCACGCCATTGAAACAATCTTTCACCGCATCGCGCTCTCGGATGAGATCACGCTCTCGTCGGCGGCTTCGGGCATCGCTCTGACGTGTTCCGATCCATCGCTTCCTGCCGACGAAACGAACCTCTGCTGGAAGGCTGCCGCCTGCCTTCAGAAGGAATGCGGCAGCGAGTTCGGCGTTTCCATGCACATCCGAAAACGCATTCCGATGGGCGCGGGCCTCGGCGGAGGCTCGAGCGACGCCGCCGTTATCCTGCGACATCTTCCGCGGCTCTGGGGCAAGCGCATCGATGACGACCGTCTGCTCGCACTGGGCGCCTCGCTCGGTTCCGATGTTCCGTTTTTCCTCCAGGATTCGAGCGCATATGCCGAAGGCCGCGGCGAACTGCTCACGCCGTTTACGCTGCGGCTTCCCTACTGGATCGTGCTGGTCAATCCCGGCATTCACGTGTCCACTCCGTGGGCGTACGGGGAATTTTCGAAGCGGCTTGCATCGGGACTCGCCGTTCGGCGCGGCACGCTTTTTTCGGCGGCAACGCATGCGATGGCATCGCTCGATGACGCGCTCAAAAACGATTTCGAGGATGTCGTCTTTCCGGCATTTCCTGCCGTCCGGGCGCTGAAGGAGGAGCTTCTCGCTTCGGGCGCATCATACGCGCTGATGTCGGGAAGCGGCTCGTCCGTGTTCGGACTCTTCGACAACGAGAACGATGCGCATCGGGCACACAAAATTTTTTCGGAGCGGATGTTCACGTCGCTCACTGAACCGAATTTTATTCCGGCATTATGACGAAACGGCTGAAGCGCGCATTCTTGATTGCGATCATCATCATTGCCTGTACCGCCGCAGCAGAGCATGCGGCAGCGCAGAGCGACACAACGCGAGCGGCGATCGCCGCACCGCGCGACACGCTCGTACGCATTACGCCCTTCACCCGTGTGGGATCCCTCTCTGTGACGCTCGACCGCTACACATCGGCCGATGCAGCCTCCATCCTGTGGAACGAGTACCGCACGCTGTCCGATCTGGTCTCCTCGATTCCCGGCGTCTTCGTCTCGGCAAAATCGAGTCCCGGACAACCCGAGCGGGTTTCCTTCACCGGCGCCGGAGATGCGGCCACAGTGGTGCTCGTCGACGGCATCAGTCTGAATGATCCCTTCACCGGCACCTATAACTTTTCCCTTTTCCCCGTCGAGGCCGTCGAGCAGCTGGAAGTCGTCACCGGCGCGCGCGCGTTCCTTTACGGGGACAATTCGGCCGGCGGCGCAGTGAACGTCGTGACGAAAAGCTTTTCCAACAATAAGCCCTACACGCGCATCCGCTACAGCCAGGGAATGGACGGCTACACGCAGACCGACGCGCTCTTCAGCCAGAACATCGTGAGCCGGTTCAATCTCATGTTCGGCCTCTCCTATCTCGGATACGGATACGACAATCTCTCGAACTTCTATCGGGGCCGGTACGCCAACGCTGCAAGCGGCGCCTACACATTCAGAACGAAGCTCCGCTACGATGTCTCATCGACGCTCAATCTCGTCTTCACGCATTTCTATCATCAGGGCGAGACGGAACTCAACGGAGGCGTCGATGTCTCGAAGACGCCCGCCGCCGACTGGTATAATGAGAACGAGGCATCGGTCGTGAACCTCGAGGCGTACGAAAAATTCTCGAATCATCATGCAGCGCTCAGCGCGGTCTACCGGCCGACGGGCGATTCGACGCTCTCGGGCACACTCACGCTCTTCGGCGCTCACCGTCTGCGCGAGTACCGCGATGAGCAGAACCGGTACGGAGCAGGCAATGAAATCTTCGTCCACGAAAATTTCGAGTCGGGCGTGCTCGGAGCGCGCGCGCAGGCCGACTGGGCATGGCGCGGAAACGCATTCACGGCGATTGCCGAGGCGCACCGGACAGATGAAGTGCGCTCGCTCTTCGGCCGGGGCGAGCAGGAAAATCGGCAGTTCGTGAGCCTGAAAGACGAACTCTCGCCCTTCCGCGCCGTCACACTGGCCGGATACATCCGGATCGAGAACGGCCAGAAGCAGATGCTCGAAAATTTCGGCGCCGATGTCAGGCTGCGGATTTCCGATGTGCTCACGGCCAGCGCCGGCGCATCGCAGTCGCATCGCCGGCCCACCCGTGCCGAACGCGCGCTTGCCGGCGGCATCGCCGATACGACGGTCGCCAAGATGCTGAAAGGATCCGACATCGTGCCCTGGACCTCCGCACATGCGCCGCTCGAAGATGAAGTCCATCATGTCGCCGAGGCGTCGCTGCGCTTCACGCCGCATGCGCAATTCGCCCTCGACCTGACCGCCTCGCGCAGGATGATCGATCATTTCATCGACAATGCTCTCATCATTCCCCATCAGGGACAGAACATCACGTTCGATGTACTGACGGCGGCCGTGCAGACGCACTTCGGGAGCATTCATATCGACGCATCGGCTGAGTACACTCATCAGTCCGAACTGCTGCGCGGCGACCCTTCGGTGCCGCATACGATGGAGGCCGGCTTCTACGGCTCGTATGCCGTGCGGCTGTTCCCTGAATGGCGCGGAGCAGGCTCGGTGTATTTCCGGGGAACGCTTGCGAAGGGGAATCTCGATCTGAAGGCGGGCATGTCGGGACGCTTCTGGTCGGCGTTCCACGGCATGCAGGAACGCTTCCCCGACGGCGTGCCGAATCCCACGCTCAGGCGCACGATCGGGAATGCCGGCGTGCTCGATCTGTTTCTCATCGCGCATATCGGCGATGCGCAGATTCACGTGATCATGGAGAATGTGACGAATACCGGATATATGCTCGCGCCGTATTATCCGATGTACGACCGGGGATTCCGGTTCGGCGTGTCGTGGGAATTTTGGAATTGATATTACGAATCTCCGCGCAACGCCCGTATCCTTCTTCGTGCCTCATCGATGAACAATGAATTCGGATACTCCGCCAGAATTGCGCTGTAGGCCGCGATGGCATTCCCCTTGTCCTGCATCGAGTACTGGTAAATTTCGCCGATGCGGAACTGCGCCTTGTCGCGCTCCGTGCTTTTCGGAAACGCGCTCAAGAGTCCCTGCAGCGTCCGGAGCGCATCGACCGGACGCTTGATCTTCGTCTCGTATTCCGCCTTCTTCAGCATCGCATCATCGCACAGCGGCGCTTCACCCGACTGCAGGATCACGTCGTTGAGCACTGCGATCGCCTCGCTCAGTTTCCCCTGCCGCGCCAGAAATTCCGCGCGGGCGTACGACTCGAGGGCGCTTTCGAACGCGTCCTTGTTCTCGAGTATGAACGCCTGCAGAATGAGCGCATCGTTGGCTTCATCCGACTGCACGTTCGCCGTCAGTCCGGTGAGCATTGTGAGCGCCGAGTCGAACTTCGCCTGATAGAACAGCAGCTCGGCCATGCGATAGCGCGCATCGGAGCGCTGCTGATCCGATGACTGGGGCGACCCTGCAACGGCATCGTATTGCACACGCGCATCGTCTGTCTTTCCCTGCCGCAGATACACATCCCCCATGGCCGCGCGCACGACCGACAGCATCGGGCTGGCCGGTGCAATAACGGTGATGGAATCGTACGCTGCAAGGGCGCCGTTCAGGTCGCCCAGCCGTGATGCGCGGATGGTGCCGATCCGATAGAGCGCCTGCGCATGGATTTCAGACATCGGGTACTCGCGCGTGAGTGATTCATAGAGCGCCAGCACGGTCCGCACCGAGCCCTCGCGGCCGCCGGCTGAGTCGGCCTGCGCACTCAGTTCCTCCATGCAGCGCGCGTAGCCGAGTTTCGCCTGAGGCGCAAACGACGATTCCGATCCGGCATCGAGCGCCTTCCGATAGGCTTTGGCCGCGGGACCATAGGCGTTCTCGCGGAAGACGCGCTCGGCGAACACGAAGAGCTCCGTTCCGCCGGAGTTGATGCGGTTCTCGATCGTTTCCGTCACGCCGAATGCCTCGTCGTACTGCTTCGCTTCCATCCACAGCCAGGCGAGCACGCGCAGAAATACGACGCTTTCCTTCCGGTCTTCGGCATACGCGCGCGCCGCATCGATGGCCGCCTGGAGTCCTTCGGGCCTGCCGGTCAGCGTGGAGAGCCGCGATTCGACGTAATCGAGCTGGAATTCATTCTGTTCGAGCATGAGCAGGTATTCGTCCGCCGCGCCCCGGAAGTTCATCATCGTCGTAAAGAGCGAGGCAAGATCGTTGGCGAAGGCATACTTGTCTCCGAGCTCTGTGCGTCCGCGCTTTAAGGTCTGCACCGCCTTGTCGAGCATGCGCAGCTGCGCCTGTTCCGTGGCGACAAGCCGGTAGACGCCCGCGTTCTTCGGAGCGCTCTGCAGCACCGCGTTCCACATCGAATCGGCCTGCATGCTGCGGCCGGACATGGCATAAATTCCGGCCAGCGCCGTCTTGACATTGATGTCACCCGGCTGCGATGCGAAGCGGGCCAGACAGAGCGCGATGGCTTCGTCGTATTTCTTGCGCTGCGTGTAGTTCCGCCGAAGGGCGTCGAAGTACACGAAATTGCCGGGATTGCTCCGGTTCAGCTGCTCGTAGAGCTGCCCGGCACGCTCGAGGTCGCCGCCCTGTTCGTAACTTTGCGCAAGCCGGAAAATATTCTGCTCGTCGGTTGTCTGCGCCTGCGCAAGGGCGAAGCATCCGGCAATGAGCACGAGAACGATCGTTTTCATCATTCTTTAATATAGGAAGACTTCGCTGATGCTGCAACATCGGGAGCGCCATCGGCTTCCTTGCTTTCCTCTCAAGATTTCGCTAACTTTTGATAATGTACAATATATTTTTCGTTTCCCACTTCAGATGACGACACCACGGCTTCAACATATCGCTATTCTCGGCTCTACCGGCTCGATCGGAACGAGCAGTCTCGATGTCATTGAGAATTTTCCCGAGGAATTCCGCGTCACCTATCTCACGGCCAATACGAACGTCGAGGCCCTGCTCGGGCAGGTCCGGCGCTTCCGGCCCCGGGGCGTCGTTGTGCTGGACCGCCTGGCGGCCGAACGCGTCCGCCGCGAGCTCAACGGCACCACGGAAGTGCTCTGCGGCGAGGAAGGCCTGTGCGAGATCGTCCAGCGCGACGACGTCGATACGGTCATCAGTTCGCTGGTCGGCTTTGCAGGACTCAAGCCGACGGTCAGGGCGATCGAGGCCGGAAAAAAAATCGCTCTGGCGAACAAGGAAACGCTCGTTGTGGCCGGCGAGATCATGATGGATCTTGTGCGGCGCCACGGCGTCGAATTGCTTCCGGTGGACAGCGAGCATTCGGCGATCTTTCAGTGCCTTGTCGGCGAATCGCGCAGCCAGGTGCAGAAGATCATCCTCACCGCATCGGGCGGACCCTTCCGCACGAAGACCGCCGACGAGCTTCGGCATGTGAGCGTCGAACACGCGCTCAATCATCCGAATTGGAAGATGGGCAGCAAGATCACGATCGACTCGGCCTCGATGATGAACAAGGGTCTCGAAGTGATCGAAGCCCGGTGGCTGTTCGATGTTCCGGCCGAAAAAATCGAAGTGGTCGTTCATCCGCAGTCGATCATCCATTCGATGGTGGAATTCGTCGACGGTTCGGTCAAGGCGCAGCTAGGCGTTCCCGACATGAAGATACCGATCCAATATGCGCTCACCTATCCGCGGCGCTCGCCTTCCGCATTCGGACGCGTGCGGTTTCCGGCGCTCGGCACAATGACGTTCTTCGAACCCGACACGGAGATCTTCCCCGCGCTCGGGCTGGCGTATCGGGCGCTCGAGGCAGCCGGCACGATGCCCGCCGCCATGAACGCCGCCAATGAAATCGCCGTCGCGTTGTTTCTTGCCGGAGGCATCCCGTTCGTCCAGATTCCCGAAATCATTGCCGATACCATGGCTCATCATACCAACACGCTTCATCCGACGCTCGACGATATTCGGGAAGCGGATGCATGGGCGCGGCGCTTCGCCGCCGAACTCGTACATGTGAAAGGATAATTAATGGAATTTCTCTCATCGGTCTTCTATTTTGTCATCGTCATCGGCGTGCTCGTCTTCATCCACGAGTTCGGTCATTTCATCGCCGCGAAGGCATCGGGCATGCGCGCCGAAGTCTTCGCCATCGGCATGGGCTACAGGCTCTTCGGCTGGAACCGCGTCAACGGCTTTTCGTTCTGGAAGCTCGACGAAACGATCGATCTGGGCAATCATACCGACTATCGCGTCGCCGCATTCCCCATCGGCGGCTATGTGAAGATCTCGGGCATGGTCGATGAAAGCATGGATACCGAGTTTGTAAACAAAGAACCTCAGCCCTGGGAGTTCCGCGCCAAACCTG
This sequence comes from Acidobacteriota bacterium, assembly GCA_050258555.1. Lineage (GTDB taxonomy): Bacteria > Bacteroidota > Ignavibacteria > UBA10030 > UBA8401 > CAISDA01. The sequence continues at coordinate 44,446 of JBLMZA010000046.1, forward strand.
TCTGGCAGCGAATGATTGTCATATGCGCCGGCGTTATAATGAATGTCGTGCTCGCGGGATTCATTTTTTGGTCGATAGCCTATATACAGGGCGATCGGCTCATGCAGACGACCGAGATCGGGTATGTTGTTCCGAACAGCGCTGCGGCCAAGGCCGGACTCGAACAGGGCGACAAGGTCCTCGCCGTCAACGGCAAAAACGTGGACCATTGGGAAGCCATCCTGCAGTCGATGTACCTCGATAATCTGGGCAAGGATCTCACGTTCGATATCGAACGCGCGGGCCGCACCTCGGAGCTTGTCGTACCGCGCGAGTCTCTTCCCGACATCCAGGATGCCTCGTTCGGCATCATCCCCACGCAGACCGAAGCGGTCGTCTCGGAAGTCATGAAGGGAAAGCCGGCCGAGAAAGCCGGACTGCAGAAAGGCGACGTCATTCTTGCGCTCAACGGCGAACGCGTCTTCAACGAGCAGCAGGTGATCCGCATCATCAAAGCGAACGCATCGAAGACTGTCGCCATGCAGGTGAAGCGCAGCGCGGATTCGACGCTCCCGCTTTCGGTGACGCCGTCGGATGAAGGCCTGATCGGCATCGGCATCGGAGCGCGCTATAACGGTCCGTGGCTCCACGTGAAATACGGATTCCTCGAATCATTCCCCAAGGGAATGAAGGAAACCGGCCGCATGGTGGTGCTGCATGTGCAGTTCTTCTATCAGCTGCTCACCGGGAAACAGTCGTTCTCGAAATCGGTCGGCGGTCCGGTCAAGATCGCGCAGATGGCCAATCGCAGCGCCGAAGTGGGATTGTTGAACTTCCTCGGATTCATGGGACTGCTGAGCGTGAGCCTTGCCGTGCTGAATATTCTTCCGCTGCCGGCGCTCGACGGCGGACATTTTCTTCTGCTTGCGATCGAAGGGATCTTCCGCCGACCGGTGCCGACGAAAGTGCAGATGGTGATACAGCAGATCGGCGTCGTGCTGCTCATGGGCCTGATGGCATTCGTGCTGTTCAACGATATTTTCAGATAAGCGGCGGGGGGCATGCAGCGCGGAACATTTCCAGATTAACTTTTACTGTGGAGCGTTCTTCTCATGTCGAACAAATTATCGGTTGTCTTCCGGCTGGCACTCGCGGCTTCCGCCCTTGTCTTCACGACGCTTCGCGCTCAGACGCTTCCCCTTCGGGTCAATGTCACAATGACCGAGGCCGAGATCATCAATGCCGGCCCGCTCTTCGACATCATGGCGGACCGGATCAAGCCTCTCGACCGTTCCACATTCAGCGTCGATTTTCAGAATACCACACCCGATCGTCAGCCTGTCTGGGCCCGGATGCATATCGAAGCCTGGGTCACGCTCGATGAGGATCATGAGCGGCTGCAGATTTTCACTTCCGACACCAGAACGCCCTTTCTCATCCCGCCGGAAGGCCGCACGTTTCTCGCAAGCGACAGCTGGGACGACAACAGCGGCGACATGCAGTTCATGTCGGTGAAGAACGACGCCTCGTTCAACCGCGTGAAGGATAAGGTGACCGACCCGGCCGGCGGCGGCCGCGTTCCCTCGGGAACGTACGAAGTTGCCGTCACGCTGACCGTGGTCAAAATCGGCAGCGAAACGGTCATGCTCGATATTCCGGTGCATGTTCCGCCGGTCGTCGTCACCAATCCCTCGAACGCGACATTGAATCTTCCTTTTGCCGACGGACACCGCTACGCCTCGACATTCCCCCAGTTCCAGTGGGTCACCGACATGCGCCGGGTCCGGCTTTCGGTCTATGAAAAGCGGCCCGAGCATCAGTCGAATGAAGATGCCGTCCAGGCATCCGATCCGTTCCTTGAAGTGGTGATCGACCGCCGCGCATCCGGCGGCACGGCGCAATTCACGTACCCCCAGAGTTCCTCGTCGGCGCCGGGCATCGAGATCGTCCGCGGCCCGCGCCCGCTCGAACGAGGCAAGACCTATGTCGTCGAATTCGAAGGGCTGGTCTCGACCATCGCCGCCGAGATCGAGCCGCATCGCACGATCCGCTCGTTCTCGATCGACGATCCGGCATCGCTCGCGCAGCAGGAAGAATTCCGCCGGGTCATCAACTCCCTTCCCGCGCTGCAGGAGGCGCTGCAGAGCGGCAGCATCGACATGAATGATTTCCAGATCAATCAGAACGGCATTTCGCTGAACGGCCGCGCGATGACGCTGCAGGAACTTCAGGAGTATCTCAGCCGCAACAACGGAAAACACTACACCATACAGATCATCGATTAACGCGGAACCAACCATCATGCTTCGATCTCTCATCGTCACTGCATGCATCGCCTGCAGCGGCTCTCTTCTGCATGCGGCGGGGAACGGCCCCGTTGCCGCCATGCACAAACCAGTCGGCACTGTCGACTGCAGCATCGACGGAACATGGAAGAAAGCCGTTCCCGCAATGCCTCTCTACTCGGGCAATATCGTGCGGACGCAGGAGAACTCGTTTGCCATCGTCAAGTTTCTCGAAAACTCCATCATACGCGTTCAGGAAAAGTCGGAGGTGGAAATCCGCGGCACAAAGACCGACGACAAGGAATTCTCGAAGAACGTGCATCTGCGCACGGGCACGGTGGGCTTCAATGTGAAGAAGCGCCCGAATGAAAAGTTTGAATTCTCCACCCCCACATCGGTGGCATCGATCCGCGGCACCGAAGGCGCGCTCATGTCGGGATCGGACAGCACCGACCTGCTTGTGCTGCAGTCCGGATCGGTGCTCTTCACGAACAATTTTTCGAATCAGTCCGTCACGGTCAACGGCGGCCAGACCGGGCATTCCCGGTCGAACGGCCAGATCGATGTCCGTCCGTCGTCATCCGACGACATCAACCGCATGCACCGCGTGCAGCAGCTCGGCGGAACGAACGGCACAGGCGGAGGCGGAACCGATTCGACCGGAGCCAATGGAACGCCGGGCGGCGCCGGCACCGGCCAGGGACAGCAGCAGGGATCGCAGCAGAACGAGGAGATCCGCATACAGGTCACCGACCCGAGCGGCAATCATAAAACCATGATCATCAAACCCGAATAACGGCACGACGTTGACTCTTTCCAGAATCAGTACCCCCGCTCTCTTTGCCGGTGTTCTTCTGATCGCACTGAACACGGCAGCCGCTCTGGCGCAGCCTGGAACATACATTCAATCGGTGAAGCCGCAGTCGGCATCCGAAGGCGAGCCGCTGACGATTTCCGTTTCGCTGGCGCAGACATCATCGCTCAGCCGCGTGATGCTCTTTTACCGGCAGCTGGGCGCAAGCGACTTCCGCAGCGCCGAGATGCAGATCGCGCGCGACTCGGCCTCCGCAGAAATCCCGGCGTCGGAGATCGCACCTCCCTTCGTCGAATTCTATCTCGTTGCCGAAACGCAGACCGGCGTGCGCGAGACGTACCCGCTTTCCTCTCCGCAGACGACGCCGGCGCGCGTGACGATCCTTCCCCGCTCCGCTCAGACATCGGATGTGCTCATCCTGAGTCCCGAGACGGATGCACCCGTTGCGCCGGATGAACTTTACATCTCTCTGTCGTTCGTCTATGCCGGCAGCGAGATCGCGATCGAAAAAACGAAAATCTTTCTCAACTCCGTCGACCTGTCGCCGAACGCCGTCGCCGCGGGCGATCTTCTGCTTGTGTCGCCCGAAGCGATCCCGGACCAGATGAAGTCGGGCGGATCGAAGCGGCTCCGCATCGAGCTCTATGACGCCAAAGGCGCGCTCATCCGCACCATCAACCGCACGATCACCGTCGCAGGAGCCGCGATGGCAGAGTCCGGGCCGGAATTCCTCTTCAACGGCAGCGGACAGACCGAATCGCGCTCTGAAAGCATCAAGGGCGCATCGAAGACATACAACCGCTTCGATGTGCGCGCCAATGCGCAGTACGGCATCCTGAAAACGACGGCGAACCTCCAGCTCACCAGCGAAGAGAAGCCGGAAAATCAGCCGCAGAACCGCTACTATGTCGGATTCGACGCGAAATATCTGAAGCTCGGTTTCGGCGACACCTATCCGCAGTTTCCCACGGCGCTCATGGACGGCCGCAGGGTGCGCGGCGTCTCGGCCGAAGCCTCGTACGGCATCCTCCGCCTGGCCGCCGCAAGCGGCGAGATCGTTCGGGGCGTCGACTACGGCGGCCAGACGCTCTCGAACCGCCGCACGCTGACGGTGGTGCGTCCCAGCTTCGGCAAGGGCGACCGGTTCCAGTGGGGCTTCACCTACCTTCATTCGAAGGATGGATGGAATGCAGGCTCTTCGAAGAAGCCGCAGGAAAACGTCGTTGCCGGCACCGACCTGCTTGTGGCGCTCGACGACCGCCGCATCGAATGGAAGACGCAGGCATCGATGAGCATCAACAATCTCGACATCTCGTCTCCCGAATTCACGCGCGACAGCATCGATGCGGCCGTGGCGCGCGGCACGCTCAGCTCGAGCGAGGGCGACGATCTCAAAAAGCTTCTTCCGCTTGCGTCGAAATTCATCACGTTCAACGAGAACATCACGCCTCTCAATCCGACCGGACTCTCGTCGCTCGCCTTCGAGACGGCGCTCTCATTGAATTACTTCAACAACTACCTCCGCGGCTCGTACCTCTATCACGGCAGCGAGTATATGTCGTTCGGCACCGCGTCCTTCCGGCGCGACGTGCAGGGCTACAACATCACGGACCGGCTTCGCCTTCTGGGCAATTCGCTCTTCGTCACCGGCAGCTTCGAACAGCTCGGCAACAACGTCACGAAATACGATCCGGTGACCACCACATGGACCACGGCGACGGCGTCGGTTTCGTATTTCGCCGCCGGACGCATTCCCGACATCACGCTCGGCATCTCCTCGTCGGGCATTTCGAACGACAATCTTCCCGTCGACTCGCTGCGCTCCGCGCTCCTGCCGCAGATCGATTATGCCACGACGCGCGTCTTTCTCCAGTCCACCTACTCCTTCGCATGGATGGGACAGCATCTGGCGCTGCTGAGCGTCGATTATTCCGGCGCCGACGATAAAAGCGTGCGCAATCAGGATATCACCGGATTCAACGGCATGCTCTTCGTCACGACCGAGCATACGAAGGCGCTGGAAAGCACCATCGGACTGACGACAAGCCTGAACACGCTTCCTGCAAACGATACCGGCGCCGTTTCGCCGGCATCCACGACGATGAACTATTCCACGCTGACGCTCGGCGCAGGCTATCGCTTCCTCGAAGACAGAATGAAGGCGACCGTTTCGCTTGCGCCCACATTCGGCAACTACAGGCGCACGCAGATGGAAGCGGGAGTTCAATATGCGCTCTTTGCCCGCCACACGATCGCGGCGCAGTACCGGTACATCGTCAATTCATCGCTTCAGCCGACGCCTCTCATGCCCAGGACGGACGATTCGGCCTTTACGATCTCATACCGCATGAACTTCTGATACTCCTATGGCCGGCACGCGCCCGAAAAAATCAGAACTGATGCCGCATCTGCTTTTGGCAGCCGCCGCTTCGGCATTCGTGATCCTCTTTGTGCAGGACGTATTCGGCGTGTTCCATTTCTTCGACCGCATCTCGCTCTCGGCGGTCGATACGATGTTCAGGCGCCGCGGGCCGGCGGGACGCCCGGCCGATTCGCTCGACGTCGTCATCGTGAAGATCTCCGACCGGACGGAGCAGTCGCTTCCCGAGCATTTTCCCTTTCCGCGCAGCTACTATGCCCGCGCCATCCGGAACCTGAACAGAGCCGGCGCGCGCGCGATCGGCATCGATCTCATCTTCGAGCAGCCCGATGCCCACGGAAGCAGCCATGACGCGGAGCTCTTTGCGGCGATACGCGAGGCGCGCAACGTCGTCGTTGCCGCCCGCACAGACATCCGGTCCGATGACGTGTCCGTCACGCGCGCCGACGAGAACTATCATTCGATATTTTTCACTGCCGACAGCAGCGCCGGCAGCGTCTATGTACCCAACGACGAAGACGGCATTTACCGGCGCTACATGCCCTGCGCTGCATCGCCGGGCAGCGGCGCGCTCATCCCCTCATTCGCCTTCAGCGTGCTCAATAAATACCGCGGCCTCCCTTCGATGACCGTTATTGCATCCGCACCGGGAGGCTTCGACTATCAGGGACGGCGCATTCCCGGCGCCGACGATGCGTCGATGCTCATCAATTATTACGGAGTCGCTGGGAAGACATTCCGCGAGCTGGACTTTGCCGACATCATCGACGACGCCTCGTTCGAGACGAACGAAGAGCGCGAACTGCATGAATCGATCAACACGTTCGATGACCCCGCCTACGGCATTCTCTCCGACGGATCGCTCAGGGGAAAGATCGTTCTTATCGGTCCGTCTTTCGCCGAGTCGAAGGATCTCGTTCCCGTTCCCATGGCGCCGGCCGACGCTCCGTCGCACAACCTGATGTACGGCGTGGAGCTTCATGCGAACGTGCTGCAGATGCTGCTGGATGAAAATTATCTGCGCACGGTGCCGCCGCTTGCTGCATCGGCTCTCTGTGCGCTGCTGGTCTTCATGCTCATGCCCGTCATCACTCTGATCAAGCAGCAGGCCACGCGCTCCGCGCGCATCAATGAACTGCTTGCCGGTTCCTTTTCCGGCATGCTCATCTATGCCATATTGGCCGGGGCTTCCTACTGCTTCAGCGCGTTCAATACCGTCATCCCCGTGGTTTCACTGGCTTCATCGGTCATCACCGCCTACATCGTCATTTCGGTCTATCACTATCTCGGCGAGCGCAGGCAGAAGGCGATGATCCAGAAAATGTTCACGCATTACCTCAGTCCCCGCATCGTCGATGAGCTCATTGCGCATCCTGAAAAGCTCCGTCTTGGCGGAGAACGCAAGGAGCTGACCGTGATGTTCGCCGATGTCGGCGGATTCACGAGCCTGTCCGAGCGCGTCGAGCCCGAAACGATCATCGGCCTGCTCAATGAATATCTGGGCGCGATGAGCGACATCATTCTTGCCCACAACGGCACGCTGGACAAGTACGAGGGCGATGCAATCATGGCGTTCTGGGGAGCGCCGCTCGAACTCGAGAACGCGCCGCTCGATGCGTGCCGCGCCGCGCTGGCCATGCAGAAGAAGGTGGAAGAGATACGCGCCCGATGGCGCGCCGAAGGAAAGCCGGAGTTCTCGATCCGCATCGGCATCAACACCGGCGAGATGATCGTGGGCAATATGGGAAGCGCCGCGAGATTCGACTACACGGTCATCGGCGACTCCGTCAACATCGCCTCGCGTCTTGAAGGCGCGAACAAGGCCTACGGCACGACGATCATGATCAGCGGACGCACCGCTTCCTTCGTCGCGCATGAACTCCTGTGCAGGGAACTGGATGATCTGATGGTGGTGGGCCGCTCGAAGCCGATCAGGGTGTATGAGCCGCTCGGAGAAATCGGAATGGTTTCCGCCTCTCCCTTCTTTGCCGCGCTCGAACATCATGCGCGCGGACTCGAGCTCTACCGGAGCCGGCACTTCGCCGATGCGCTGGTTTCATTCAGGAATGTCCTCGATATCGCTCCGAACGACGGTCCGGCCAATATCTACATCAAGCGCACCGAGCGGTATCTGATGGAAGCTCCGCCCGAGGAATGGACGGGCGTCCATTCCCTTCAGTCGAAATAATGATCTCTGCGCCGCTGTGTCCTGGCGCGTCAGCGGTGGAATTTGTCTTCCTGCAGCGTGATGCGGAGCGAAATGCGGTGCGTGTTGCCGAGCTGATCGTTCGCATCGAACTTCGCGAACGAATAATCGATGTCGAGCTTCCGGAGGTGGATGCCTGCACCGACGGTGACGCTGCCGACGTCGTTGTATCCGCCGCGCAGCGCGAACACGTTCTTGTATTCATATTCGAGACCGAAAACGGGATCGAAGCTCACGGGACCGAGATTGACGCGCGACGAGAAGCGCCGGTTCTCGAACCGCACATCCGCTCCGAAGGCCGGAGTGAACGTGCCGCCCAGCGCATCGAGCCGGTATGCCGCGCCGAGCTTCACCGTCGGCGAGATGAGCTCGTTCGTGCCGGTCGACCATGCCACAAGCGTCGTGGTCACGTCCTGCACGTTGGCGCCGAGCAGCAGGCGCTCTGTGGGAAGATACATCACGCCGGCATCGAAGCCGACGCCCGTGCCGTGAAACTCGCCGATATTGCGGCGGATGAGTTTCAGGTTCACGCCGTAGTACAGTTGTTCGGAAAATTGCTTGGCGTAGGTCAGGTACAGCGCGTAGTCGGCCGCATTGAAGAATGAAATCTTGCTGTAGTCGGGACGCGTGCCCGCGCCGTCATCGAAAATGCCGTTGCCGTTGATGTCGTTCCAGGCGCGCCGCGTGTCGGCGATGCCGTCGATGCCGAGGCGCACCAGACTGATGCCGATGGATGAGGCGCGATAGTCGACGATGCCGGTTTCCGCATTCACGGTGTTGGCTCCGAACGGAAGCGCCACGGCCGCATAATCGTAATTGACAAGATTGCCGTAGCGCTCGTCGTGCATCAGTGCGATCTCCGGATACATGATGCGCGCGAGTCCCGCCGGATTCCAATATCCCGCAGTCACGTCGCCGGCAAGTGCGGCATAGGCGCTGCCCATGCCGAGGGCGCGGCCGCCCACGCCGATGGCCATGAATTCGCCGGCGTACTTGCCGATCGACACGCCGGCCGAACACACTGATGCGCTGAACAGGAGCGCTGCAAACAGGAGTTTTTTCATATGCACCTCATAGGTAAAAAATAGAAAAAAAGATCGAAAAAACAAATACGTACGCATTCCTCTCTTGTGTTTGTCCTTAATTTTCTACACATTTTCGCATATTCAGTCTTCCCTCATTCTAGTCCAATGATGTTATTATGAATGCGATGGAAAAACATTCATCACGGTTTTACGATCTCCGCTTCGGCATTCTGATCGCCATTATCATCATGATCCTGCTGTTCAAGCTCTTCGGCAGCCAGTCGTCGAGTTCCGTCCCCCCTGCTTCCTCCGCTCCGGCGCCTGCGCAGCATGCAGGCTCCGACACGCTTTCTCTTCTCCGCTGAAAATAATTTTTCCCCCGTGCACGTTTTTTTTGAATCCCCGCAACTTTTTGACGCATCCCATTGTTAGAACTGCACACGCAGTACGCTGCCAACATCAATTATTTTCCCGGTCATCCTCAATCTATGTACGACATCCTTATTATCGGCGCCGGTCCCGCCGGCATCAGCATGGCGGTTGAAGCCCGTCAGGCGGGCATCGATCCGGCCAACATCCTCATCATTGAAAAGGCGCACGAACATTCTTTTTCGATCAGGAAATATTATCCGGAAAACAAGCTCGTCACCGCGCGCTATAAAGGCGTGGATGCCGAATGCACCGGCGTGATGTGCATCCCCGACTTGTCGAAGCGCGACACGGTCTCCTATCTCGACAAAGCCATCACCGACCATGCGATCCGCGTGCAGTATTCCGAGACGGTCGAATCGATACGGCGCCGTTCGGACGACACGCATTTCGTCGTCACATCGGATAAAGGCGTGTATCATTCGCGCTTCGTCATCATCGCCATCGGCATTCTGGGAAAGCCAAACAAACCCGACTACCGCCTTCCTCTTTCCCTGAAATCGAGGATCCTCTTCGATATGACCACCGCGCCCGTGATCAATTCGGATGTGCTCGTGGTGGGAGGCGGCGACTCTGCATCGGAATACTGCCAGTACCTTGTGCAGCAGGGCAACCGCGTCACGCTCAGCTACCGCCGCAGCGAATTCACGCGCATGAACCGGATCAACGCCGAAAGTCTGCTTGCCCTCGCCAACCGCGGCCTCGTCGAGATCCAGTATGAATCGAATATCGTGTCGGTCACCGATGCGGGCGGCAGGCCCGAAGTCCGATATCAGGAAGAGCGCTCCGCTCCGCGCACGTTCGACTGGATCGTCTATGCGCTCGGCGGAACGACGCCGAAGAATTTCCTGAAGACGATCGGCATCGAGTTCATCGGCGACGGGCCGCACATTGCCGACGGATTCGAGACGAACATTCCCGGCATGTTTCTGATCGGCGACTTGAGCGCCGGCGTGCAGGGCGGATCGATCATCTGGGCATTCAATACGGCGAACTCCGCCATGCGCAAGATCTGCAGCCAGTATCTCCGCTGTGCAGTCTAACCGACTGCACAGCGCTTTCACAGAAGAAAATCCACTTCTTTCGCCGATTTTCAGCGAATTGCCTCAAGTAACCCCGATCTGTTCCGATGATAGAGATGGCATTGTGCCTTTCACCAGGCACGTTCATTCACAGATTATCAGCCGCCATCATGCATCGTTCATTCCCGATATTCATGCTTTTCATCGTCCTTGCAGCCGGGGTGTATGCCCAGGACGCGGCTCCGGTCGATCCGGGACTCGATTCGCTGCTCTCCGTTTCAGTGAGCACGGCATCAAAATACAAGCAGACCACGCTTGAAGCGCCCGCGTCGATCACGGTGATCACGGCATCGGACATCGCGCGATGGCAGTATACGACGCTTGCCGAAATTCTCAACCGCATCTGCGGCGTCTATACGAGCAACGACCGCAACTATTCCTATGTGGGCATCCGCGGATTCAGCCGGCCGACCGATTACAACAACCGCATCCTGCTGCTCGTGGACGGTCATACGTACAATGAAAATGTGTACGGATCGGCACAGCTCGGCAGTGAATTCGCCCTTCCGCTCGAGGCCATTGAACGCATCGAGTTCGTCCGCGGTCCCGGCTCTGCGCTCTACGGGACGGGCGCGATGTTCGGCGTCGTGAACGTCATCACAAAAGACTTTACCTCCTCCACAGGTATCGGCGCCGCGGGCAGTCTCGGTAGTTTCGGCTATCGCAAGGCCTCGCTGACATACGGGCGCGAATTCGACTATGCAACCGGCCTCTTCATATCGGCGCATCTCGGGCACAGCAATGGAACAGATCTGTATTTCCCGGAATATGCCGGCGATGCCGCATCGCACGGTATTGCATCGGACCTCGACTGGGACAGTTATTCCGGCGCCACGGCGAAACTTTCATTCCATCGCCTGACGGTGCGCTCCGCGTTTTCCGAGCGCAAGAAAGGCATCCCCACCGGAGCCTACGGAGTCGTCTTCAACGATTCGCGATCGCAGACGCTGGATGCGCGCGGATTCATCGAGGCGCTCTATACACATCCGGTCGGCAGCGCCTCGGAGATTTCCGTGCGCCTCTACGGCGACCGTTATCACTATGCCGGCGCCTACGCCTATGAAGACATGATGAACAACGATCAGAGCACCGGCGTGTGGTGGGGTTCCGAACTCCGGTTCCAATGGGATGCCGCAGCAAGCAACCGTCTTGTGATGGGAGCAGAGTTCCAGGACAATCTCCGTTCCGATTACCAATCGATGTATGGAAGCACCAAGATCTTCGATCTCAATACGCCGTTCCGCGTCTATTCGATCTTCGCACAGGACGAATTCCAATGGTTCGAGAATCTGGCCGTCACCGGCGGCATGCGATATGACTATCATTCCCCGACGGGCGGCACATTCTCACCGAGGCTTTCGGTGAACTGGAATCTGCTCGAGGGCGGAGTCGTCAAGTTCATGGCCGGCACAGCCTTCCGTTCGCCGAATTTCTATGAATTGCACTATGCTGATCCTTCGACGGGATTCAAAGACAATCCGCGGCTTTCTCACGAGCTCATCACGACATGGGAAATCGCCGTCGAACAGCGCCTGGCCGAACACCTTCAGGCATCGCTCTCGGCATACCTGTACCGCATGAATCACCTGATCGATCAGGCGATCGATCCTTCGGATTCGCTCTTCAGTTTCCTGAACCTCAGCCGGACGCACGCCCGCGGCATCGAATGCGAAATTGATTATCAGCCCTCTTCCGCTCTCCATTGCTACGGATCGTTCGCCGTGCAGACAACGAAAGACGGAGTCTCGCATCAACGGCTGACGAATTCACCCGCGTGGCTCGTCAAAACCGGCGCGGCGTTCCGCGTGAACGAGTGGATCGAAGCCGCCGCAGAAGGAAGCTATGACAGCGAACGCATTACCGTATACGGCACGACAGCGCCGGGCTTCGCGCTGATGCATGCGAAAGTGACGTTCGCTCCGATCGGGAGACCGGTTGCGCTCTCGCTCGGTGTGCGCAATCTCTTCGACGCGCGCACCGCCGTCCCGGGCGGATATGAACACCTTCAGCCGACAATACCGCAGTCCGGCCGCGAACTCGTGATGACGGCGGTCTTCAATTATTAAGCATGAATGATGACAGACCTGAGACGCCAAATTGCGTTGATCCTTGTGTGCGCGATGCTTCAGTGCAGCGTGCCGGGACTGCTCCGCGCGCAGACAATGGACGTACCGGCAGATATACAGGTCCGTCTCTTTTCGAAGCTCCTCGCATACGAGCGCAATCTGTCCCTGCGCTCGGGAACGCGTCTCGCCATCGGCATTCTCTACCAACGCTCGTTCAAGGGTTCATCGGTCGCCAAGGACGATATCATGAAGGCCCTTTCCTCATCGGTCTCGACGATTGGCGGCATTCCCTTCCGCATCGTCCCGATCGAGCTCGATGATGCCGCCGACGTCGCCTCCGAATTGCGCGATCATGGCATCGGGCTTGCCTATGTCGCGCCGCTGCGCGCATACGATCTCTCGGCGATTCTGGAAGCATCGAGAAAAGGGAAAATCCTGACGCTCACCGGCGTGAGCACGTACTCCGATCAGGGCGTCTCGGTTGCCATCGGCATGATGAACGAGCATCCCCAGATCCTCATCAATCTTTCTTCGGCAAAGGCGGAAGGGGCCGACTTCAACTCTCATTTTCTGAAACTCGTGAGGATCGTCCAATGAAAAAGCGCATCGATTTTCTGCATCGTGCAGCGGTGCGCTGCGCGTTCCTCCGCCGCCTGACGCTTGCCAACAAGCTCGCAATTCCCTTTTCCATATCGATCGCGGCGATTTCGGTCTTCATTTACCTCTATCTGCCTTCGGCCTACGAGAAGCAGATGCTTCGCGCGCTGAGCGAGAAATGCACGAGCATCGTGTCGATCACATCCTTCGGCATCGCTCCGGCATTCACATTCGACGACACAACGAACTTCAACGAAACCATCGAAAGCCTGCGCCAGGATCCCGCCATCGCCTTCGTTGTCTTCATTACGGCCGACGGGCGCATCGCCGCCTCCGAGGGACTCGATGAGGCCGAACGCGCCCAATTCCGGCAGCCTTCAACGAGGAACGGGATTTCATCGGACGGCCGCTATTATATCGGGTATTCCGATGTTCGCGTGCAGAAGCAGCGGGTGGGCGAGCTCTTCATCGGGATGTCGCTGAAGCAGATGCATGCCGACAGCGACGCGGCGCGACTGACGGTGGCGCTTGCCTCTCTGGCGTTTTTTATCATCGGCGTCGTGCTCGTCGTCGCCATCAGTTCGCTGGTCACCAAGCCGCTGGCATCGATGGTTCGGACCGCCGAATCGATCAGCGCAGGCGACTTCTCGTCGCGCGCACCGGTGGAATCGGAAGACGAAGTGGGGCATCTCGCCGGCGCCTTCAACACGATGCTTGACCGGCTGCACTCGGCCTATGTCGAACTCGAATCGAACAATCAGAAGCTTGAAGAACGGGTGAACGAGCGGACCGCGCAGCTGAAGCGGGAGGTGAAAGTGCGGCAGCAGTCCGAGGCGGCGCTGCAGCAGGCGCAGAAGCTCGAGAGCCTCGGCACGCTCGCAGGAGGCATCGCCCATGACTTCAACAATCTGCTGGCGATGATTCTGGGCTCGGCCGAACTTCTGCGCATCCATGCGGCCGCCTATCCGCAGCTGAAGAAATATGTCGACCGCATCGTCGAAGCCTCGGAGCGCGGCGCATCGATCTCGCGCCAGCTCCTGATCTTCTCGCGCCCCGACCAGAGCCAGTTCAAGCCGGCCTCGCTCCAGCACATCCTTGCCGAGTTCGGCCCGATGCTGACGCATTTCCTTCCCAAATCGATTGAGATCGAAATGCATATCGAAACCGGCGAGTTCCAGGTGCTCGGAGACACCGGACAGATTCATCAGGCGCTGCTGAATCTCGTGCTCAACGCGGCCGATGCCATGTCGAACAGCGGTCGGCTCACCATTGTGCTCCGCGTTGTCGAAGCCAGCGAGCTGCCCGAGGCGTTCGATCCGGTGCGTGAGCCGTTCTACGCCGCGCTGAGTGTGGCCGATACGGGCGAAGGCATGAGCGAGAGCGTGATGAAAAAGATCTTCGATCCCTTTTTCTCGACCAAGCCGAAGGGCAAAGGCACCGGACTCGGACTGGCGATGGTGCACGGCATCATGAAACATCATCGGGGATTCATCGACGTGCAGAGCGAACCGGGCATGGGAACGACGTTCACGCTCTTCTTTCCCCTTGCTCCAGGCGCCTCGGTTTCGCTGCCGCCATCGGCCCACGCCGCGCCGCCTGAACCCTGAGCTCAGTTCCGGAACAGGCTCTTCGGCTTCACCATCAGGCGCGCAAGCTCCGTCTGTATCGTCTTCGATTCCTTCAGGTCGTAATTATCCACGATGTGCTTGTTCTGCAGCCGGTGAAGAATGCCCTTGATCTTTCTGTACATCTTCAGCTGCCGGTTGTGGAGGTGGCAGATGTAGTTAAGCAGGATTTCAAGATTTCTTTCTTCAAGATCGAATGATTTGTGCTTCCGTTCCGCCTTGTAGAGCATGATCAATTCGTCCGTGCAATTCTCGTTGAACCGCGCAAGATACTCCATGTCCATCGATAGAGAGTTCAACACCTTCGTCATTCCGCTGACGAGGTTCTCGGAATACCGGAATTTCCTCTTCGCCTTGAAGAGTTTCTGAAAATTTTTCAGCGAATCCTCGATCTTCCCCACCTTCAAGGCGATGGCTTTGATGCGCTGGCCGCGCTTGTACTTGCTGTGATTGTATTCCTTTTCTTCCGGAGTCAGTCTCTTCGTCATAATGTCCTCGGCGGTCATTTTCGCCTATATATCTCATAGAACCCCATCCGCACCTGCGTGATTCCAGCCGACGGCGCAAAAACGAGACCCGTACGCAGGAAATTTTTTGAAAAATCGGAGATTCTGCGGTTGACTTTGCGTCAAAAAAGCGCTATCTTTTTATATAGTTTTTGATACAGCGGTTCTGAAATACCCTATACTGCCCCGTGGTGTAACTGGCAACACGTCTGACTCTGGATCAGAAGAGTTCAGGTTCGACCCCTGACGGGGCAGCAATGCGGCACTCAACGCAGAGTCATGTACAAAAAGCCGAGCTTCTACTCGGCTTTTTGCATTTTATCGGGGCGGCCATATGACGTTTCTGAATCCCTTCGTCCTTTTCGGCCTGGCAGCGGCGGCAATACCGATTCTGCTCCATCTCCTGAACAAGCGGAAGCTTCGGACGGTGGAATTCAGTTCCCTTTCCTTCCTGAAAGAACTGCAGAAAACCACGATGCGCCGGATCACGCTCCGCCAGTGGCTGCTCCTTCTTCTCCGCACGCTCCTGATCATCCTTGTGGTGCTGGCATTTTCCCGCCCCGTGCTGCAGGGTTCATTCGGCGGTTTCGGCTCGCGCGCAAAAACCTCGATGGTTCTCATCGTGGACGACTCCTACAGCATGTCGCTGGAAAACCAGCAGGGCGCATACATCCGGCAGGCGCGCGATGCGGCGCTCCGCGTGCTCGACATGATGAAGGACGGCGACGATGCCGTCCTGATCAAAGTATCGGATGTGCCGCAGAGTTCGGCCGAACCCGCCCGCGATCCGGCGCGCATGCGCACACTGCTTCAGGAACTCACCGTCAGTCCGAAACACCGCACGATCGAAGACGCCATGCGTCTTGCCGCACGCCTTCTTGCCCAATCGAAGAATTTCAACAAGGAAGTCTACATCTTCACCGATGCCCAGCGCTCGACGTTCGTCAATATGGCATCCACCGGGACCGAAGCGGGCAGGGAGAAGCTGTTCGATGCGCGGACGAAATTCTTCGTGCTTCCCTTCAGCGACAGGCCGTTCGAGAACTGCGGCATCACGGGCATCAGCCGCCAATCATTGCTGCTCCAGCCGGGCAAGCCCGCTTCGGTGGAGGTTCTGGTCAGAAATTTCGGCACATCGGCCGTCTCGAACCGCATCGCCAGCCTGATCGTGAACGGCAGCCGCGTGATGCAGAAGACGGTCTCCATCGCGCCGGGCGCGAGCGTGCCGGTCGAGTTTTCATTCACGCCGGCGCGCGCCGGATTCCAGCGCTGCTCGGTCGAGCTCGAAGACGACGTGCTGGAAGCCGATAACCGGTATTACTTCACGCTCTATGTGCCCGGACAGATTCATGTCACGCTTATCGCGGACGATGAAACGCAGACGCCGTTCATCGGCGCGGCGCTCGATGCCATTGCGGCGTCGGGCGGCTCCGAAGGCGGGACATTCCTGAATATCAGCACCACGCAGCCGGGCAGGCTCTCGTCCTCGGCGCTCAACGACGCCGATCTCGTGCTTGGGTGCGGCGTGCGGGAATTCGGACGGACCGACGCTCAGATGATCGCAATGGCGATGCAGGGCGGCACGGGACTGCTGTTCTTTCCGGGTTCGCATGCGAATGAAAGCCGGATGAATGCGGAATTCTTTCCCGCGCTCGACCTTCCTCCCATCCAGCTTCCTGCGCCGCCCGCTGCCGGCGCAAGCGCGGGACAGACATCGTTCGACCGGATCGATTTCGATCATGCCATCATGAAGGGCATCTTCGAACCCGTTCAGGGAAAGAAGCAGCCGCAGATCGAATCGCCGCAGATCTTCCGCCAGGCCCGGTTCCAGTCGCAGCAGTCGCTGCGGCCGGTCATCACCACGGGCACCGGCACGTATTTCCTCTGGGAAAAGAAATTCGGACGGGGCACAATCGCCGGATTCAGCGTGGCGCCGACCACGGAATGGTCCGACTTCGTCCTCAAGCCGATCTTCATTCCCCTGCTGTCGCAGACGCTGCTCTACATCGGTTCGTCGGTCAACGCGGGCGTTCAGCCGGGCGTGATCGGCCGCGAGGTCGATCCGCATATGCTGCTGATTCCGCGTTCGGCGCGGCATGCAGCCGGAAGTGTGCCGCTCGAGCTCTTCGGTCCCCAGGGGGAAGAAACAAAAATCGCGGCGACCGCGCCCGATGCCAAAGGCGCGCTTGCCCTGGCCGCATCACTTGCGGAAAACGCCCGCCAGACGGGCTTCTATGCCGTCACGCAGGGACGGGACACGGTGACGGTGGCGGGCATGAATATCGACAATGCGGAATCGGATGGACGGCCGATCACCGCCGATGAAATCCGATCCGTGATCGCCGAATACGGCGGCACACCCGCGGTCCTCACGCCCGGCACCGCGATCGACCGGACCGTGCTGGAAAGCCGCTTCGGCGTGGAACTGTGGAAATATTTTCTTATCGTTGCATTATTGATTGCGGTCATCGAAATGCTCGTTGCCCGCGAAACGCACGAGGTGCAGGCATGAGGGCTCCGTCCTTCGGTCCCCGCCTCTCCTCCATTCACATGAATCTGAATTGATACGTATATGATCGATCTGGCAAACACGACACGTGAACGCGCCGTTGCAGTGGGACTTGTCACGCGGTTTGTTCGCAGACAGCAGGCCGAGGATTATCTCGACGAGCTCGCGCTCCTGGCCGATACGGCCGGAGCCGATGTGATCCATAAAGTCCTGCAGGAACGCGACGGCATCGAGCCCGCCTATTACATCGGCAAGGGAAAGGTCGAGCAGCTGGCACAGCTGGTGGAAGATGAAAAGATCAACCTCATCATTTTCGACGACGACCTCTCCCCTGTGCAGCTGCGGAATCTCGAGCGCATGACGAAAGTGAAGGTGCTCGACCGCAGCGGGCTCATTCTCGATATCTTCGCGACGCGCGCCCGCACGAATGAAGCGCGCACGCAGGTCGAACTTGCGCAGCTGCAGTATCTGCTGCCCCGCCTCACGCGCCAGTGGACGCACTTGTCGAAGCAGTTCGGCGGCATCGGCACCAAGGGGCCGGGCGAAACACAGATCGAGACGGACCGCCGCATGATCCGTACGCGCATTGCGCATCTGAAATCGAAGCTCGCCAAGATCAGCTCGCAGCGCAAGACGCAGCGGCAGGGCCGGAAGGACTTCATCAGTCTCGCGCTCGTGGGCTACACGAACGTCGGCAAGTCGACGCTGCTGAACGCATTGTCCTCATCGGAGGTCTTCGTCGAGAACCGATTGTTTGCGACGCTCGATGCGACGACGCGCGTCGTCGAGCTTGCGCCCTCGACGAACGTGCTTCTGACCGATACGGTCGGCTTCATCCGCAAGCTGCCCCATCATCTGGTCGCTAGCTTCAAGAGCACGCTCGAGGAGATCGTCGAAGCCGACGTGCTGCTGCACGTCATCGACGCCTCGCATCCCACGGCCGAAGAGCAGATCCGTGTGGTCAATGAGACGCTTGCCGAGCTCGGCGCGGCGCAGAAGCCCATGCTCCACGTCTTCAACAAAGTGGACATGCTCGAAGACCGGAGCATGATGCACGATCTTCAGGAAAAGTATTCTCCTGCCGTTTTCATTTCGGCACAGCGCGGCATCAATCTCTCGGGATTGAAGGACGCGCTTGTGAAGATGACGACAAGCACGGGGACCGAATTCCAGGTGACGCTGCCCGCATCGGCATACAAGGCGCTGTCGGCGCTTCACGAGCTTGCCGAAATTTCAGGCAAGACGTATGACGATGAAGTGGTGACGCTGAAACTGCGCGCCAGCGGGAAGAACAGGAAGCGCATCGAACAGATCATCGCCCAGGCCGACGGCACGCTCGAGCTCCTGTCGCACTGAGGAAGCGTCTTTTTGCAAATCCGCCCGTTTTTCGTATATTAGAGTCTTCACGATTTTCTTGGCCGAAATGGTGGAATTGGCAGACACACCAGCCTTAGGAGCTGGCGCCGCGAGGCATGGGGGTTCGAGTCCCCCTTTCGGCACACTCAGTCCTCTGCTCTGCACGTTGCACACGGTTCCACCCGAAAGGCAGCCATGCACCTCCGATCGACTCGGCACATCCTCCCCGGTTCTGTATTTTCTCCACTCGCCATCACCTTCTCCCTCGCATTGTTCGTCTCCTCCGCTTTCGGCACGGGATCGGTCCGCGGTTTCGTCACCGATTCGGCAAGCGGCGAAGCACTCATCTATGCGAATATCGTCATCAGGAGCACGTCGGTCGGCACGACGACAAATACCAAAGGGTATTATTTCCTTCCCGCCGTGCCCTCGGGGCCGCACGCGATTTCCATCTCGATCATCGGATACAGGACAAAGACCATTCTTGTCTCGGTGAGGGAGAATGAAACGGCCATGTGCAACGTCCGCCTGGCTCCCGCATCGGTGCAGCTTGAAGAAATGACCGTGATCGGCGATAAGCAGGTCCGACTGAATGAAACGAACCTCGGTCTTCAGACGATGACCGCACGCGAACTTGCCATCATCCCGCAGGGCATCGAAGCCGACCTCTTCCGGGCCATGCAATTTTCAACAGGCGTAAGTTCCACAGGCGATGTGACGGCGCGCTATTATGTGCGCGGCGGCACGGGCGATCAGAATCTCGTGCTCCTGAACGGCGCCACCGTCTACAACCCGTTTCATGCGCTCGGCATCCTCTCCGCGATCGATCCGGAAGTGATCTCGGCGACGGAGTTTTATAAGGGCGGCTTCCCGGCCGAATACGGCGGCAGGCTGTCATCCGTCATGAACATCGTGACAAAGAACGGCAACACCAACCGCTATCACGGTTCAGCCAATGCAAGCTTCGTCTCGGGCAAAACGTCCTTTGAAGGCCCGTTCCCGAACGGCTCATTTCTGCTGACTGGAAGGAAGAGTTACTACGGAAGCATTTTCAAACATTTTCTGAACGGGAGAGATTCGCCGTTCGACTTCTGGGACGTGACATTCAAGTCTCATTATGCCGATCCGGAAAATGAATCGCTCGGCAAATTTACCGTGCACAGCTTCCTGAGCGGCGACCAGGTGAACAATCACGATCCGCTGCAGGAAGATTATTCGGTCCGCAATATGATCGCGGGCATGACATGGCAGAAAGTCTGGGCGAGTCCTCTCTATTCCACTTTTTCATTCTCATATTCAGGATCGCGCGCCGAGGCGCGTCCAAATCTGACGACATCGCATCCCCGCTCCAATGCCGTCAACGACATATCCGTCAACATGGACTTCGCATACGTCTACGACAGCCGCGACGAGATCGCATTCGGCATTCAGAATAAGTTTCTTCGCACATCGCTTCAGGTGCAGAATCCGTATGGCAGCAGAATCTCGTTCGACGAGCGCGGCTGGGATCTGAATACGTACATGGAGTACCAATACAAGCGGTGGGACGCCTTCAGGATCAATCTCGGCATGAGGGCGAAGCTGAGCGGTCTTTCGCGAGGAAGGCCGTTCCTTCTTGAGCCGCGCGTCGGAATGACATACAGGCCGTATCCGTTCGCCGCACTCAAGGCGTCGGTCGGCTGGTACTCCCAGGAGATCACCAGCCTCTCGAACGAAAAGGAAGTCATCTCGATCTTCGAACCATGGGTCATCACACCGGCGTATCTGGCATCTCCCCAGGCCGCCAATTACATGGCCGGCATCGAGCTCGATATGAACGAACACATGTCGCTCGAGTTGGTCACGTACTACAAAACCATGACCAATACAATCGACATCAACGATAAAAAAGCCTCGGATCGCGACAACGATTTCATCAATGTGCGCGGCCATGCCTACGGCCTCGAGACGCTGTACAAATATCAGCCCTCGTCGTTCTTCTTCCAGGTCTCGTACTCGCTCTCCTGGTCGTTCAAGGAAAAATACGGAATGTTGTACACACCCCGTTATGACGCCCGCCACACGCTCGGCGCGCTTGTCAGCTGCGACATCGGCGCCGGCTGGCAGGCCAGCCTCAACTGGTCCTTCCGGACGGGGCTCCCATTTGCCCCCCTTCTGGGATTCTACGATCAGATTTCGCTCAATCCGTTTGCGCCGTCGACCTATCAAGCCCTTCCGCTGTGGGACAAGGCGAATACCGCGCGGCTGCCGATCTATCATCGGCTCGACTGCAGTGTTTCAAAGAGCATCAGCACGCCCTTGACCGACATCACGGTCGGCGGAAGCATCCTGAACGTCTACGACAAAAAAAATATTTTCTATTTCAACCGCGATAACGGGCAGAGCGTCTATATGCTTCCGTTCACTCCATCGGTCTTTATAAAGGCTGAATTATGAGATCACGCCTCTTCGTGTCCGGGCTGGCAGCGATCCTCGCCCTGCTGGTATTGTCGTGTGAAGAGCCCTTCACGCCGAAAGCGCCATTTGTGCCCCGCCCGGTTGTCATATGCATTATTTCCGCCACTGAGCATAACGGCGTCTACCTCATGCCGGTGAGCGCGACAGTGGCACGAACGTACGACGTTGCCGGGCTTGACCCGATGGCCAACACGACCGATCCGTTTGATACGGCTGCAGTGGTGAGTGTCACGGTGGGCAACGTGAATGACCAGCTGAGACTGTTCAAGCTGCCGCGCGCCGATGCAGGCCGCTACACGACAAAGGAATTCCGGTTTCAGGACCATGGCCTTTTCCATATGTATGGTGTGTATACGCTTTCCGTCACGACCGGAAAGGGAGAGCAGCTACGGGCGACAACAACGGTGCCGCCGCGCCGGATGATTGGAACAAGCTATCAGTTCCCCGCGGGCGTGACGCCGATAACAACCAATCCGCATTGGACATTCGACTGGAATGATGAACAGAGAAACGATCATCTGTATTTTCCGAAGCTGTTGTTGCAGTACCAGGTCATCACGCCTGAATCTACCGTGGATAAAAAATTGGAAATTCCCCTCACCTATGTTGAAAAGGACGGCAAAAAAGTGCCGGTGTATCCATCTTTCACACGCGATTTATCGGTCACATACGACTTTTCGGCGATGGCAACGGCGATCGAGTCAATCGCCGAGGTGGATACGGTCAAGAGCCATTATAAAATCGGGTGGCTGTATTTCCAGCTCATCGAATACGACACCAATCTTTCGAATTTCTACGCATCCTCGCACGGATATCTGGACGCTTATTCCATACGCGTCGATGAATCGACATATACCAATGTCACCGGCGGAGTGGGCGTCTTCGGCTCTTCATTCTTCAACAACATTTTCTTCGAAATGAAACTTCAATATATCCGCTCGTTAGGATATCGGATGTAACGTTCTGTATATACTCTCGGCGGCCGTGCTTTGCTTTTCGGCTGCCGGGAATATATATTGCCAGAGAGATGAGGAAGGCATTCATTCACATCGGAGAGCATCCGTGATGAAAAGCAAGCGAAAGAAAATCTTCGTCCTCGACACCAACGTCATTCTGCACGACAGTTCCTGCATCTATCAGTTCGAAGAGAACGACATCGTCATACCCGTCACCGTGCTGGAAGAGCTCGATCACTTCAAAAAAGGCAAAGAGGAGCGCAACTATCACGCGAGGGAATTCACGCGCGCGCTCGATCTGCTCACTGGCGACTCCCTCTTCACGGCAGGCATACAGATCGGCGCGGGACTCGGCAAGATCAGCATCAGGCTTGAAAGCGAATTTCACGCCGATCTCAGGCTCAACTTCTCCCCCGACAAACCCGATCATCATATCCTCAACATCGCCTACCGGATCTGCAAGGAACAGAAGTCGAAGCAGGTCATCCTCGTGTCGAAGGACGTCAATTTACGCATGAAGGCGAAGTCCGTCGGCCTGACGGCGCAGGATTACCGGAGCGATCAGGTGAAGGACATCACGTCGCTCTACACCGGACATTCGATCATCGAAGACGTGCCGCCGGCCGTCATCGACCGCATCCATCATGCGCCGTTTGAAATCGATCCCTCCCTCCTTGCGTCCGATGCTCCTCTCCTGGCAAATCAGTATTTCATCCTGCGCAACCGGCAGCAGTCCGTGCTTGCCGCATTCAATGCGGCGCGGAAAAAGATCGTCCGCGTCGAAAAGCCGACGGCCTACGGCATCGCGCCCCGAAACGCCGAGCAGATCTTCGCCCTGCACGCGCTGATGAACAACGACATCCAGCTCATCAGCATTTCCGGAAAGGCCGGAACGGGCAAGACGCTCCTTGCGCTGGCGGCGGGACTGGAGCGGCGGAAGTTCTTCCGGCAGATCTTCGTGGCCCGGCCGATCGTTCCCCTGAGCAACAAGGATATCGGCTATCTGCCCGGCGACGTCCAGTCGAAGCTCAACCCGTACATGCAGCCGCTCTTCGACAATCTGGGCGTGATACAGCATCAGTACACAGAGATCGATGCGAAGGCGCCGACGGTGAATAAATTCATCGAGGAGGAAAAGCTGGTGGTCGAGCCGCTCACATACATCCGCGGCCGAAGCCTTGTGAAGGTGTTCTTTATCGTGGACGAGGCGCAGAACCTGACGCCCCATGAAGTGAAGACGATCATCACGCGCGCAGGCGAAGGAACGAAGGTCGTGTTCACCGGCGACATTTTCCAGATCGATCATCCGTATCTTGACAGCTCATCGAACGGCATGAGCTATCTCATCGAGAAGATGAAGGGCCAGTCGCTCTACGCCCACATCACGCTTGAAAAGGGCGAACGCTCGAAGCTCGCCGAGCTCGCAAGCAATCTGCTGTAGCCGCCGGACACGCGATGACCGGCTTCAGTTGCGGTCGACAAACCTGTAATTGCCTTCGTTGTAGCGGTCGCCGGTATCCGGATAGCGCGCCAGAAGCGCATCGATCTCCGCCTTGTCCGCCTTGGTGACCGTGATCTCGACCGCCGCGGCATTTTCCAGAAGATACTTCCTCCGCTTCGTGCCGGGAATCGGAATGACATGATCGCCCTGCGACAGCACCCAGGCAAGGGCAAGCTGCGACGGCGTGCACGACTTCTTGGCGGCGATCTCTGCAAAGCCCTCGGTCAGCTTCCGGTTGTTCTCGGCATGCTCCTGCTGATAGCGGGGCAGCGTTTTCCGGAAATCATTCTCCTTGATCGTGCTCACATCGAGCGTGTTCGTCATGAGTCCCCGTGCCAGCGGACTGAACGGAACGAACGTGATGCCCAGATCCCTGCACTCGGGGATGATATCATTTTCCGGATCGCGCGTGAGAAGCGAGTATTCGCTCTGCAGGGCGCTGATCGGATGGACCGCGTGGGCTTTCCGGATCGAATTGACGGATGCTTCGGATAATCCGAGATAGCGCACCTTCCCCTGCTCAACCAGCCGGGCCATCGCTCCCACCATTTCCTCGACCGGAATTTTC
Source organism: Acidobacteriota bacterium (assembly GCA_050258555.1). GTDB lineage: Bacteria > Bacteroidota > Ignavibacteria > UBA10030 > UBA8401 > CAISDA01. Next base: position 68,787 of record JBLMZA010000046.1, read on the forward strand.
GGATCGATGCGATGGGCATAATACAGATCGATGACATCGGTCTTCAGACGCTTCAGGCTGCGTTCGACGGCAGCCTGCAGGTAGGCCGGCGATCCGTCGAAGTCCATTCCCCGTCCGTCAGCCGCGGGATGAAAACCGAATTTCGTGGCGATGAATAGTTTGTCGCGGTGCGACGTGAGGACGGTCGAGATGAGTTCTTCGTTTTTCCCGTTGCCATACACATCGGCCGTATCCCAGAACGTCATGCCGATCTCGATCGCCTTTTCCAGCGTGGCGATCGATTCTTCATCGTTGGGCTCGCCGTATGCATGGCTCATTCCCATGCATCCCAGGCCGATGGCCGGCAGCTGTATGCCGGTTGCTGCAAATGTCCGATATTTCATGACGAATCCTTATGAATGATGACGTGGGCCTTCAATGCACCATTGATGTTCTGTCTTTCAGGCCGCCGCTCTATATGGCAGTGAACGTTCCCTTGAGCTCCGCATGCACCGGCACCCGGTTGTTCAAATACTTCCTGATCGCGCCCACGATATGCTCGGAATGATCGGAACGATTCCTGCCATAGTTCGACGGAACACCCTGCACCGTCACATAGGCCGCGTCATAGATGCCGGACGGATTCAACTCTTTGTCTCCGATGAAAATTTTCTGTATGCGCATGCCCGATGGATTTTCAATCTTGAAGAAAACCCGGAGACCGAGACATCGCTTGACATACCCTCCCATCTGCCGGTAGGCATCGCAGGAGAACGTGCGCTCAAGATTTTCCTCAAGCATCGCCCGTATCTCTTCGCCGGTCAGTTCCACCGTGGAGATCACCGGATCCATCGGGATCATGTTGTACAGATCGTTCACCGTAACGGGTCCCGGAATCACCGGCGCTCCATAGCGCCATCCGTTCGAGAATGCCGCCTGGGCATGCGTTATCTCCCTGATCGACTCGAGCAGCAGATTGTCCATCGTCGCCTCGAGCATCGTTCCGCGGTTGAGAGCGGTTGCCGTCTCGCCGACGATCTCCGAAAGCTCATCTCTGTACGGCGCAAGCGCCTCGCGCGCCATGGCGGCGATGTCCGGGTCCGGCGCTATCGCCTCTTCCACTTCGATCAGCGCATGCCGGCAGCCGGCAATCCTTCCTTGTTCCATCTTGAGATCGAGCCGGCCGAGGAACGATCCGTGGCATCCCGACTGTATGAGAATTGTTTTGCCGGCCAGCATTGGACGTTCCAACCGGTGATGTGTGTGTCCGCTCAGGCAGACGTCGACGCCCTCCACTTCCGACAGGAGCTTCACGTCCTGCGGAAGTCCCAGATGCGAGATCAGGAGGATAAGATCGGCTTTTTCGCGCGTGCGCAGCGCATCGACGACCGGCGGCAGTTCGTCCCGGCCCAGCGTAAAATACATGCCTTCACTGTAGGACGGCGGCATCGTTTTGTCGACGATATTCGACGCGATGCCGGTGATGCCGATTCGAAGGCCTCCGATGTCTTTCACGATATACGACGGGAAGACGGGTTTGCCGGTCGCCTTTTCATATACATTCGATGCGAGCATCGGATAGGATAATTCATGCGTCCGTTGTTGCAGCACCGCGGGACCAAAGCCGAACTCCCAATGTGCGCTCATCGCATCGAACTGAAGCGCATTGAGAATCGGCACAAGGGCGGCTCCCTTCGTTTTCACGGCGGCATACGTGCCGTGCAGCGTGTCGCCGCAATCGCAGAATACCACGCGGTCCGGCTGTTCCTTCCGGATCTGTCCGACCACCGCGGCGATCCGAGCATAGCCCCCCGCTTTCCGATAGACCGCCCGGCCGCCTTCCCAGAACAGTTCCTGGTGAAGATCGATGTATGCATGACTATCGTTCAATTGAACGATCGTGAGCATTCCGTCTCGCGTCATAACGTCCTCCTTTCCCCGTTATTTCCGCAATCGCGCCGTGAGCGCGGGCACGAACTCCATGACGTCGGCCACCACGAACACATCGGCCACGTCGCCGATGGGCGCATCCTTGTCCTTGTTGATGGCGGCGATGAAGTTCGAGCGCTTCATGCCTGCCAGATGCTGTATGGCGCCCGAGATGCCGCAGGCGACATAGAGCTTCGGACTCACGATCTGTCCGGTTGAACCGACCTGGTGGCTGTAGGGGAGCCATCCCGCATCGACGATGGGACGCGTGGCGCCGAGCTTTCCGCCGAGGGCCCCTGCCAGCGCTTCAATAACGGAAATATTTTCCTTCTTTCCAATGCCGCGCCCGACGCTTACGATCACATCGGCCCGTGCAAGGTCGAGATCCTTCGCCTGCCCGGCTTCGTATCCGGCAAATTCCTCCGCCGATTTTTCTATCGGCGCCTCAGGCAGCGCAAGGCGTTCGATGGTCGGCGCGCCCTGTACGGCTGCGCCGGTAAAGGCTCCGGCCTGTATGGTCAGCACCGCTCCTTCCGTTGTCGGGCGCACTCTGCGCCGCATCTTTGCATTGAAGCACGGCACCTCATAGGCGCCGTCGGCGGCGGCGACGATGTCGGTAATGAGCGCCCATTTGAGCGATGCGGCAACGCGCGGCGCCATATCCCACCCGTATGCGCTGTGAGAAAAAACGATCGTATCGGCGCCCGCCCTTCTCGCCGCCTCCGCGATCAGACGCCCATGTCCATCGGGATCGTACTCACTGGCGCCATCGGCATCCGGCACATAGACCGTGCCGCCGAATTGCAAAAGCTCACCGCCTCCGCCCGGCGCACACCACGAGGCCGATGCATGGAGATGCGCGGCAAAAGCCGCGAGTTCGGAGGCGGTGTCAGGTAGGAGACCCTGGCGATACTCGCACACAAGCAGCATGGTCATGATGGTTCGCTCCGTCTTTTATGATCGCAGTATTTTTTCTTTCAGCATCGCCGCCAATTGATCGGCCATGGTGCCGATATCGCCTTCAAGCACGAGCGTGCCGCTCTTTTTTTCCGGACGATAGAATGCCTCGGTCACCGTTCTGGCCGGTTCGGACGGAAGCCCGGACACATCGAGCACGCGCAGTTCCTTCTGCTTTGCCTTCATGATATTGGGAAGTGTCGGATAGCGCGGCACATTCAATCCGAGCTGGCATGTCACAACGGCCGGCAGCTGAAGCTTCACGATCATCTTCACTCCCCCTTCAAGTTCGCGGCCCACGGCGACGCGGTTTCCTTCGATCGAAAAGGAGACGGCCGTTGTCGCACAGGCATATCCCAATTCGGCTGCGACAAGCGCGCCGACCTGCGCCGAACCACGGTCCTGCGACTGCATGCCGGTGAAGATGAGATCGAATCCCTGCTCGCGCGCAAAGGCGGCGATGACCGATGCGATCTGCCACGGATCTTTCTTCGGACTCGCATCATCCCTGATGTGCACGCCGCGGTCGGCGCCCATGGCGAGCGCTTTCCTGACCGCTTCGGTCACGCGCGCAGGACCGATGGAACACACCGTGATCTCGGTTCCGGCGCCGAGCTGCTCTTTCGTCCGCTCGGCCTGCTCGACGGCATACTCGTCGTATTCATTCATGCGGAAGGCGACGTCGCGCTCGTCGATCCACGCGCCGTCCTGATCGGGCTTCAGCGCCGCTTCCATATCGGGCACCTGTTTCACGCAGACAAGGATCTTCATAAGCGGCACTCCTTCGCTGGTTCGTATGCGGAAAACGTCTTGTGCTCCTCGTCGATCTTCACTTTCGATGCGGCCATCTCGGGATCGTGCACATAACAGAGCCATGCATCGTCTTCGGCGATCGATGTGAGAAGCTGCTGCTTCTCGGTGATCAGAAGCTCGGGATAGCGGTCGTATCCCATCGTGATGGGCAAATGCACCCACGCGCGTCCGGGCACGAGATCCGATGCGAAGACGGCGCGCTTCCCCTCCCAGCGCAGATCGACGCACAGGAGTCCCGGCGTGTGCCCGTCGCTCTGAAAGAATCCCGCATGCAGTTCGTCGATGGCAAGCTGCGCATCGCGCGTGATCGTCCTGAGCCTGCCGCTTGCTTCAAGCCTGCTGTTGAGCAGAGGGATGAACGAGGCCCGGTCGCGCACATGCGGATGCAAGGCGCGCTCCCATGCGTCGCGGCTGACGAAATATTCCGCATTGGGGAAAAGGAGCTCAGGCTCTTCGCCTTCACGCCATGCGCTCAGCAGTCCGCCTGCATGATCGAAATGAAGATGCGAGAGGATCACATGCGTCACGTCGGTGTGCGCGATGCCGAGGGCGGCAAGCGAGCTGAGAAGCGTATGCCCGGAATCTTCCACGCCGAAGCGGTCGCGGTATTTCGGCTCCATATAGGCGCCGGTGCCGGCATCGATCAGTACGAGATGGTGTGCGGTGCGCGCAAGCAGGGGCCGCGTGGCGAGGCGAACGCGGTTGCGGCTGTCTGCCGGCAGCCACTGTTCCCAGAGCGCCTTCGGCGCGTTTCCGAACATGGCGCCGCCGTCAAGGCGGTACGCATTACCCTCGATGCTGTAGAGTGTCATCGGTCAAAATTCCTCGTGTGGTGATTCATCGTGATGGAGACGCTCGGCCACAAGCTCGATGAGGTCCCGCGCCTGCAATCGGTCTTCCCTTCCGCCGCTTCTGATGCCGTCTTCGAACATGGTCAGGCAGAAGGGACAGCTCGAGACCAGCATCGGAGCGCCCGTGGCTTCCGCCATCCCGACCCGGGCGGCATTGATCCGCGTTCCGATCCGCTCTTCGGCAAGAATGCGTCCGCCGCCGGCGCCGCAGCAGAATGTCTCTCGTTTCGATTTCTTCATTTCCGTGATACGTCCGCCCGCACTGCGCAGTATGCTGCGCGGCTCGTCGATGATGTCGCGATAGCGCGCAAGATGGCATGAGTCGTGATAGGTCGCTTCAAACGGTTTCCCATCCAGACGGATGGCTCCTTCGCGGATGAGCCGCTCGACGAAGACCGTCGCATGCTCGACTTCCATCTCGAATCCCAGGTCGCGGTAATCGCCGCCGAGCGTGCTGAAGCAATGCGGACAGGCGGTCACGATACGCACCACGCCCGTTTCACGGATGCGCGCGATGTTGGCTGCGGCGAGCTGCCGATAGAGATATTCGTTGCCCAATTTCCGCGGAGGTTCGCCGCAGCAGCGCTCCTCCTTCCCGAGAATCCCCACGCGGATGCCGGCCGCGTCGCAGATCTTCACGAAGCTTCTGGCAACCTGCTGATTCCTCCGATCGAACGACGCGTAGCAGCCGACAAAGTACAGGATGTCGGCCTGTTCCCCTTCCGCCATATTCACGACAGGAAGTCCTTCGGCCCAATTGCCTCGCGATGCAAACGGCAGTCCGAAGGGATTGTAGTTCATTTCGAGATTCGCCATCGCCGATGCGACTTCCGGTCCCGGAAATTCGCCGCGCATGAGCACGAGATCGCGGCGCATCTCGATGATCTTGTTCACATGATCGATCTCGGCCGGACAGATGTCCACGCAGGCCCGGCATGTGGTGCAGGCCCACAGGACATCGCGCGTCATGAGTTCGATCAGATCGACGCCGTCCTGAGGAGCGGACAAGGCTTCCCCCACCTTCTGCACCACTCCCATCGGTGTGAGAGGCTTGCCGGTGGCCCATGCGGGACAGCGGTCCTGGCAGCGCTTGCAGCTCATGCATGCATCGGAATCGAACAGATCCTTCCATGCGAGATCGGATATCTGCGCCGCACCGAAGCGCACCGCTCCTTCGGCTTCAAGATCGGGCGTGGCCGAGGCGCCTTTGATGCGCGTATCCGTCAGAAGCGAACCGGCGGGCGTGGCAAACATGTGCCGCAGTTTCGTGAACGGGATGATGGCGATCCATCCAGTCACCAACAGAAAATGAATCCACCACACACCCCGATGCAGGCTTCTGAGCGCGGCTTCATCCATGCCGGAGAGCGAAAGCGCCACAAGCCTGCCGACGGGCGAAAAGGCGGTCAGCGCCTGATCGGTCTTCATTTCGGTGGCGGCCATGCGCGCGCCTTCGATCACATACCCGGTCGTGAGAATCGCAATCAGGAAGATGTATGTGAGATAGTCGTCAAGACCGGTCTGCAGTCCCTTCGGCCGCAGCAGCGCGCGGCGCACGGCGAAGACGGCCAGCGTGAGGATCGCCGCCACGCCCGCCCAATCGAGCGTGAACGAATACGCCTTGTAGAACGCTCCTTTCAGAAACGTGATGCCAAAGAGCGGCTCCAGAAAATCGACCTGCACCATGATCAGGAGCGTGCCGATGAACAGCAGCAGCATGCCCCAGAAGAGCACGGCATGCGTGATGCCGGGAAAAGGAACGCGCATCACCCTCCGCTGCGCGAATGCGTTGACGAGCATATGGAGAAGACGCCGAAGCGGACGATCGGCGCGCGAAACCGGTCTTCCGCGCCTGTAGAGCCGTATGCGCCGCACGATGCCGTAAGTGAAGACGGCAGCCAGTAGGGTCGTGATGATGTACATCGGAATAATATCGCCGATGCCGATATTCCAATAAATCTCGCGCGTTGCATCCATAGGTCGGGCCCGTCGTCTCCTGTGTCAGCCAAGCAGCGTCTTGGCAATGATGAGCCGCTGTATCTCGCTCGTGCCTTCGTAGATTCGTGTGATGCGCGCATCGCGGTACATGCGCTCGATTTCATAATCGGTGATGTATCCGTACCCGCCGTGTATCTGCAGCGCTTCATCGGTCACGAACGCCGCCGTTTCGGACGCATGAAGTTTGCACATGGCCGACTCCATGGCGAAATGCTGCCTGCGCTGTTTGAGCCATGCGGCGCGGTATGTGAGCAGACGGCTCGTCTCGATGCGCGTGAACATATCGGCGAGCTTGAACTGTATGGCCTGCAGTTCTCCGATCGGCTTGCCGAACTGCTTGCGTTCGCGCGCATACGTACGCGCACGCTCGAAGGCGCCGGAAGCGATGCCGAGCGCCTGCGACGCCACGCCGATGCGTCCGCCATTGAGTCCTTCCATGGCGATGCGGAATCCCTGTCCTTCGGCGCCGAGAAGATTCGATGCCGGCACACGGACGTGATCGAGCGCAAACGCGGTCGTGTAGGTTCCGCGTATGCCGAGCTTCTGCTCATGCTTCAGAATTTCAACGCCGGGGGATTCGAGATCGAGAATGAATGCGGTGAGGCCGGCATGCCGCTGCGACCGATCGAGCGTGGCGCAGACAATGCCCGTGCCGCGGAAGCCGCCGTTGGTGACGAAGATCTTGCTGCCGTGAAGGATGTACTCGTCTCCCTCTTTCCGGCATGTGGTGGCGATGCCCGAGACGTCGCTGCCCGCCTGGGGTTCGGTCAGAAGCAGACAGCCGATTTTTGCGCCGGTTGCAAGCGAAGGAAGGAACCGCTGTTTCTGCTCTTCGGTGCCGAAGTGGAGAATCAGATCGCATGCAAGCGATGAGTGGGCCGAAATCAGGATGCCGCAGGAGGCGCACGCCCGCGAGACTTCCTCGATGACGATGGCATAGGAAAGGATATCCATGCCCGCTCCGCCGTAGGCCTCCGGCAGAAATATTCCCAGAAGGCCCATCTCGCTCATCTTCCCGATGAGCTCGGGCGGTATGCGATGCGTTTCATCGATCTGCGCAGCCAGCGGCCTGATTTCCTTTTCCGCAAAGTCGCGCACGCTCGATTGCAGTAGTCTGTGATCCTCGCTCAGTTCGAAATCCATGGCGCACGCTCCCCCGTCTGTCTCGGCTCCGCCGGCTGGTTCCCATCGTGGTCTGTCGTCCGATTTTCTTCTGTCTGCAACAGCAACACCGTGGCGATAATTCCGAGAGAGGATGACGTTCCGGACGCCTACCTCATGATCGCAAGCCTGCCCAGCGCCTCGGCCGACTGGCTTCCGTCGGCGGTCTTGATGCGCACCTGGTAAAAATACACGCCGTTGCCGAGCATGTCTCCGTCGTTGTCGCGGCAGTCCCAGGGTATCTGCACGAACCGGCTGCTGATGGCAAACCGTTCGAGCCGGGCGACGAGCCTGCCGGCGACGGTAAAAATCCGTATCTGCACATCGACAGGCGCCAATTGCTGATGCTGGAATGTGAACGTGGTCTGGCGCATCGCGGGATTCGGAAAATTGAACAGGTTCACGATCGAGAGCCCTCCGCCTGGTGCCACGGTGAACGACGCTTCGGCCGTTGAAGGATTGTTATACACGTCCCATGCCTTCACCGCAATATTGTGCATTCCCTCCTCCATCTTCGGAAGCCGGTATTCGACCGTGCCTTCCTGATAACTGTCACGCCTGCTCCTGTAGTACGGCGTCAGGTCGATGCTTCTCGGGTTCCCGTCGATCCACGCCTCGATCCGGTGGCCGATGCCGGTGCCGGTGGAATTGATGCCGCTCGAATCGGACAGCGCGACGATCAGCGTCGGCTCCGGACCGACGACATCCCCCGAACGGAAGGACGGCGCGTCGAAGCACACCGAGACATTGGGTCCCTGCCGGTCGTCGGTCAGCGCTCCCGCCGTGCCGGCAATTATGATGTTGGATGTATATCCGTGTCCGTCCGCCGACGAAGAGGAGAAGTAGACGGAGATCCGTCCGTTGCTGCTGTCGTAGGAGATATCCTTGGGAACGATGAATGAGGCACTGAGTCTGCCGTCGACAACGGAATTTTCTCCTTTGTAGAGAATGGCTCCCTGCTTTTTATAGGTCATGGAAAAATTCGGAAGCGGGGCGTCCGTTCCGGCATCGAAGACGGTCACAATCGCGGTGCCGTTGAATGTGCGGTCGATGGTCTTGTCCTGCGCGCGCACGCCCGCCGTCACGTTCACTTTCTGCAGCGCGCCGACCAACGCCGGCTTCAGATCGCTCACGGCTGCGCCGTTGACCGAATCGATCGTCATCGTCAAACCCGGACGTGCGAGCCTGAGCGTCGGATCGCACAGAAGGTGATACTTCGCGGTGTTGTCTCTTTGCCCGGATCCGGGATCGTTCTTGGTCTGCATCACGGCATCACCCAGCCGGGGCGTCGGAGAAAACGGATTCTCCGAAAGGAGATATCTGTAGAATGTCTGGTTCATGCTTGCATTATCGGCTGAGATGACCGCACGCGTCGCGCTCAGCACGCCGATCGCGCCGCCGTTCTGGTTCTTCATCATCTCTTCGGCCGAACTTTGATATTCCGTCATATCGAACCGCCCCCAGTCGCATGTGGCAGCGATCACGAACGGCAGTTTGTCATCGTTTGAAAACGGCATTTTCGTATCTTCAAGCGATAGGATGCTCTCGTGCGCCCAGACCGTGTAATTGCCATGGCCCGTGAAATTCAACAGGAGCGTGCCGCGGTTGACCTGATCGATGATCGCCTGACGCGCATCGGGCTTGCGCCTTCCCTGCGGCGTGATGACCGTGGGATATTCGGCGATA